>JAIBEI010000017.1 GCA_019459055.1 Thiobacillus sp.
CATGGCGCACCCTACGACGGGTCCAATGTAGGGTGCGCCATGCGCACCACCCCACCGGACCACAGTCTGCACGGCTACGCCGACCCCGATTTGCGGGAGTTTGTGGAACGTTTCCACGCTGTCATGGCGCACGGCGAATCCTCCACCCGCGAAATCGCTGCGCTGGCCCTCTCCTACGTCGCCAAAACGCGCCGCCAGAGCGACCAGCTCGCCAAAATCCACTTCGCCGACACGGTCGTCGACTACCGCGACGACAACCGCCAGCTGTGGAAATTCATCGAGTCGGGCGACGAGGAAGAAGCCTTCGACGAGAAACGCAAGATCGAGCCGGGCGAAGAAATCCAGGGCCTGCCGCCACGCCATTACCCCGAGTGGGACTACAGCAGCCAGACCTACCGCCCCGACTGGGCCAGCGTGTACGCCGCGCTGCATCCCAGCGGCAACCCGGCCGACATCGACCGCCTGCTCGCCAAACACAGCGCGCTCGCCAAGCAGCTGAAGAAGATGCTCGACCTGCTGAAGCCGCAGGACAAGGTGCGCATCCGCTACCAGGAGGAGGGCAGCGAGCTCGATCTCGACGTCGCGATCCGCTCGCTGATCGACTTCAAGGGCGGCGCCACCCCCGACCCGCGCATCAACATGAGCCACAAGACCAGCGGCCGCGACATCGCCGTGCTGCTGCTGCTGGACCTGTCCGAATCACTCAACGAAAAAGCGGCCGGCTCCGACCAGACCATCCTCGAACTCTCCCAGGAGGCGGTGTCGCTGCTGGCCTGGGCGATCGAGAAGCTGGGCGATTCGTTCGCCATCGCGGGCTTCCACTCCAACACACGCCACGACGTGCGCTACCTGCACATCAAGGGCTACGGCGAGCACTTCAACGACGACGTCAAGGCGCGCCTGGCCGCGATGGAGGCCGGCTATTCCACCCGCATGGGCGCTGCGATGCGCCACGCCGCCCATTACCTCGGCGCGCGCCCGGCCGACAAGAAGCTCATGCTCATCCTCACCGACGGCATGCCGTCCGACGTCGACGTCCACGACGAGCGCCTGCTGATCGAGGACGCCCGCCAGGCGGTCAAAGAGCTCGACCAGCAGGGCATATTCCCCTACTGCATCAACCTCGACCCCAAGGCCGACGAATACGTCGGCGACATCTTCGGCCGCCAGTACACCGTCATCGACCGCATCGAGCGGCTGCCTGAGCGGCTGCCGCAGCTGTTCATGGCGCTCACCAAGTAGGCTGGCGTCAACTGAATAGTTGAAGGCATTGACTAGAGGTGCCGGGTGTCCTGCGTGTTATCATCAAAAACTTTTCATTACCTTGGGTGAAGATCGCCAATCTTGACCGGGCCAAGCCACAGCCAACAAAATGTGTGCTCGAGATCGAGCAGCGTGGCTGCACATGATGCAAAACATGTAAAGAAAGACATGTACGCTCAACTACTGAACGCCTTTCCAATCCGCAGACCACAAAACTGGTAATGATCGAAGTGCAAAGCGACGACTATCTGGGTGAGGACAACATTGTTCGGTTTAAAGATCATAATGGGCAGGCTTGAAGTAAGTATTATGCAAGTGCTTAGGCCTGGAGTTGGCCAGCTAGGTACCTACTCGCCACGACCTGTTTCTTTGCGCCTCGTACAACCCAACAACCAATTGCGTGAACAAGTCTTGCCCAGAATTTCCATTGTCGTGCCCTCCTTTAATCAAGGCAGGTTCATTGGGAAAACTTTGCGATCAATCATTGATCAGCAGTATCCAAATTTGGAACTGATTGTTGTTGACGGTGGGTCGACAGACAATACGCTTTGCGTTATTAAGCAATACGAAGCTCATCTGGCCTGGTGGGTTAGTGAGCCAGATTCCGGCCAAGCTGCGGCGATCAACAAGGGGTTCATACGGTCAACAGGCGATATCATGGCCTGGATCAATTCGGACGACCTGGTAGCCCCGGGAGCGTTTTACCAGGTTGCCGATTACTTGATTAAACACCCTGAAACTCAGGTTGTGTATGGGGACAGAATCCTGATCAACGAAGAATGCTTGGAGATTGGCCGCTGGATTCTGCCGCGTCATTCCAACCGGGTGCTCAAATGGGTTGATTTTGTGCCGCAGGAAACACTCTACTGGACGCGCAAAGCTTGGAACCTGGTTGGTGCTCAGCTAGATGAAAAATTACGTTTTGCAATGGACTGGGATTTTCTGCTGCGGCTCTCTGAAAAGCAGATCAATATCCAGCATTTGCCTATATTTCTGGGGCTGTTTAGGGTGCACCAAAATCAGAAAACATCAAGTCAAATGTCATCGATTGGTCAGCAAGAGATCCAAATGATTCAGCAGCGTGAATTAGGCTATGTGCCAACAATGCTGCAGTTGATCTTGAATACACTACTTTACTTGCTTTCTGCTAGGTTTCGCGAAGTTGGCTTGATGTTCGACATGAATCGGAATGTCAGCGCATGAGCGTTCATTTTATTATTGCGATGGCCTCCTATCTAATTCCTTCCTCCAACCTCAGTGGTTTTAATATGAAAGCATGGGCTAATCATGAAGCATGATAATTCATTTACGTTCGCAGGAAAAAAAACGTGGATAACTGGCCATCGCGGAATGCTCGGTTCTGCCTTGGTTCGCAGCCTGAGCAAAGAAGGCGCTGACTTATTGGTAGCATCAAGTCAGGAACTTGATTTGCGGAACCAAAGCGCGGTTATCGACTGGGTAGATAAAAACCGTCCGGAATACGTTTTTCATGCCGGTGCGAAGGTCGGTGGTATTCATGCTAACGCTACGTTAAGCGCAATGTTTTTATATGATAACTTGATGATTCAAACGAACGTCATTGATGCTGCGTATAAATTCGGCGTTCGTAAACTGTTGTTCGTTGCATCGAACTGCACCTATCCAAAAGAAGCAGCCCAGCCAATCACAGAGGACGCACTATTGACGGGCCCTCTCGAGGAAAACATCCGCTCTTATGCGATTGGGAAGATTGCAGGGATAGAAATGTGCCGCGCGTATCGCAAGCAATATGGCTGCGATTACTTTTCAGTCATCCCGCCTAATTTATACGGCCCTGGTGACAATTATCATCCTCAGCATGGCCATGTTGTCGCGGGTATTCTCCGACGTGCGCACGAGGCGAAAATTGCTGGTCAGAACGAGTTGGTTGTCTGGGGTGACGGGACAGCCAGGCGAGAGATTTTGTATGTTGATGACCTGGCCGATGCCATGAAAGGCTTGATGGCAACTCAAGTTACAGATGATTTGTTCAATGTGGGATGCGATCATGACCTGTCCATTGCGGAATTGGCCGCCCTTATTATCGAGGTAGTTGGTTTTGAAGGCCGCATCGTCTATGACAAAAATAAGCCGAATGGAACGATGAGGAAGTTGCTTGATAGTTCGCGCATCCGTGCAATCGGTTGGCGCCCTCAAATCGATGAAAGAACAGGATTGCAAAGTGCCTATAAGGATTTTCTAGAGCTGCTTGAAACACAGGGGGGTGGTGGACGATTGTGATATGAATCATGTAGGAAGCTGCGCGGGTTCATAAGACAAACAAATAGAAGGTTGGTAATGGAGAAAGATTTTGTTTTGCCATCAGGGCTTATTGGGCGATTTGCCATTGTTAAGCTATGGCCTGAAATCAAGACGGCAGAGGATGAGTGCATTGCTCGGCTGAAAATTGCAGCTGCGACCCTTGGCTTGGAGTGTATCGAGGTTCATGCAGATGGCCGCTTGCTAGAGGAACCGGGCAAAACCATAATGAAAAAAGATGTCGATTTTGTTTTTCATCTTCATTACGACACACCAAAGCTTTATGATGCTTTTTCATTTGTGGCCTTGTGGAACCCTATACAGTTCTATCATGAGTGGGGTTACGCTCGTACCTCACGAAATCTGTTGACGCATGATGACTTTGTAAGTTGCAGTTCTCCTGCGGCTGACGATCATGCCGCTCGGTTGATACGCAAGGCGTCAACTCATCTGCCGCCTTTTTTCAATCTATATCACTCCGTTGCCGATATTGTTCATCCGCCATCACTGGGGGACCACAAGCTGTTCTATGCTGGCATCAACTGGGATGCACTCCGTGGTGGAATATCGCGTCATCAGGAGTTGCTGAAACAGCTAGACAAAACAGGAAATCTTCGCATCTTCGGGCCAACCATATTCCAGGGTGTGAAAGTATGGGAGGGGTACGACAGCTACGTCCGGGAGATTCCTTTCGACGGGGTTTCAATGATAGATGCAATTTCCGATGCAGGCATTGCACTTGTTTTGTCGTCGCAAGCACACAAAGAATCTGAACTGATGTCGAATCGCCTATTTGAAAGTGTGGCGGCCGGAGCACTTGTTATTTGCGATGAGAATAAATTCGCCAAGAAGTATTTTGGAGAATCGCTGCTATACATTGATAGCCGATGTCCCGTTGAGAAAATCCGCGATGACATTGAAAATCATCTGACCTGGGCAAAAAATAACCCGGATAAAGCGTTGGCGATGATAAAGAAGTCGCAAGAAATTTTTATGAGCAAATTCGCTTTAAAGAAGAACTTGAGTGATCTGTATCATGGACTGCCTTCCAGAAAACTTCAATTGCTTAAACGTCAGCTGCTAGAAAGCAGTGATGGAATCAATGTTCGCTTATATTTTTTATTGCCAGAGTATTCAGAATCTGTTCTGAATGCCCATATTGCAAGTGCAATCGCCCAGGAGTACACAAATTTCATTCCGGTGCTGGTTGTTGACAAAACGCTGACCAAGGAAATTAAGTCTGAAGTCGAAATAGCAATTGCAGAATTACCGATTAAGATTGAAATATTAGAGATCGATTTTAATGACCATGGTGTTTATGACGATATAAAGGCAAGACGCCGAATTGGAGCGATCATTTCCAATATTATTGGGACAACTTCATCGGCCGATGCTGTAGTGTTTGTCGCGCCGAATGAAAGAATATTTTCAAATCATCTTCAGGTTCTTGCTGGAAGTTTGGCGCGGAATCCAGACAAGAACTGCTCTGCAACTTCCGCCATATTGCTACGCAGTCATCAACCTGTACATGGAGTTCACGAGAAGGTAGATTTCCGACAGCTTGATCCTTGTGCTCCGATTGGTTATGCCCGCTTTATTTTCCGACTCTCCGCACTTCCCGAAGATTTGAATTTGGCCCTGCCCTATCTGGACAGAAAGGCGATGGCGATTCTAGTGGGGGAATGCGGCATCATTTCAGAAATCCCTTCCACTGTTGTGTTGCACGTAGATCACGAGTTCCCATCAGGTCCTTGGGATGAGGGTCAAGAGAATGAGCTCATCACTAGCTATTGCCCAGCAGCTTTTACCATATCTACAGGCCACGAGATTATTCCGCCTCCGCTATCCTCACCGTCATCTTCGGCAGTCGCTACTTCGATTACCCGTATTGGGACAATTCTTACAATAATTAGAAAAAAAGGTAAACAAGAAGGCTGGCGTTGGATAGTCGCAAATCAAGCCAAGCTCCTACGCAGACAGGGCCCAGCCGCACGGTTCGAAGCGCTGAAAAGAATTCTCAAAGATGGGCTGGCTTAAATTGCGGCAGTTGCTCCCCGCGACAAAAATACATGAACCCCCACGCCCCACAGCCCATTTCCATAAACTCGCTACTCGCCAGCCTGTGGCGTAATCGCCAGCTCACTCTGCAAATGACCAAGCGCGAAGTGGTTGGTCGCTACAAAGGCTCGGCCATGGGGCTGTTGTGGTCCTTCCTAAATCCCGTGTTCATGCTGGTAGTGTACACATTGGTCTTCTCGGGTGTGTTTAAAGCCCGCTGGGGGGTGGGGGAAGAAGAAACCAAAACCCAATTTGCCATCGTGCTGTTTGTCGGCCTGATCGTTCATAGCCTGTTTGCTGAAGTCCTTAATCGCGCGCCAGGCTTGATTTTGGGTAATGTCAATTACGTCAAGAAAGTAGTCTTTCCGCTTGATATTTTGCCTGTCATCAGCATGGGCGCAGCGTTGTTCCACAGCCTGATCAGCCTGCTCGTGCTACTCGTCGCCTTTGTCCTCTTTAACGGTTACCTGCACTGGACCGTCATCTTCATTCCTCTGGTGCTGTCGCCTTTGATCATCCTTACGCTGGGGCTGGCCTGGATGCTGGCTTCTTTAGGCGTGTTCCTGCGCGATGTGGGGCAAACCATAGGGATCGTGATGACGGTTATGTTGTTTTCTTCACCGGTTTTTTACCCCATTACTGCATTACCCGAAGCGTTTCGTCCCTGGCTTATGGCCAACCCCCTCACATTTATCATTGAGCAGGCACGCAGCGTACTCATTTTTGGCCACCTCCCGAATTGGACGGGCTTGCTTGTCTACAGTCTGGTTGCCATCTTTATAGCTTGGCTTGGCTATGCCTGGTTTCAAAAAACCAGAAGGGGATTTGCCAATGTCCTCTAACGATATTGCAATCCGGGTAGAAGGCGTGTCGAAGTGCTACGAACTCTACGACAAGCCAAGAGATCAGCTCAAACAGTTCGTCCTTCCACGGATTCAGCGTCACATGGGGCAACCCCAGAGGCAGTACTTTCGTGAATTTTGGGCGCTGAAAGATGTGTCATTCAATGTAAAGAGAGGCGAGTCCTTTGGCATCGTTGGGCGCAACGGTAGCGGTAAGAGCACATTGCTACAGATCATCACGGGCACCCTATCGCCAACTACCGGAGAGGTCTCGACAAAGGGGCGAGTGGCGGCCTTGCTCGAGTTGGGCTCGGGTTTCAATCCCGAATTTACCGGACGCGACAACATTTACATGAACGGCGCCCTGCTAGGCTTTGATCGTGAGCAAATCGATCAGAAGTTCGACGCGATTGCGGCGTTCGCCGACATTGGCGACCATCTGGATCAGCCTATCAAGACTTATTCAAGCGGAATGGTGGTACGCCTTGCTATTGCCGTACAGACCCAAGTGGAACCCGATATTCTCATCGTTGACGAGGCGCTGGCAGTCGGCGATGCTCTGTTTCAGAAGCGCTGCTATCGTCAGATCGAAAAGCTGCTGAACAACGGATGCACTCTACTCTTTGTGTCTCATGATCAAGAGATCGTGCGAACGCTCACCAATAGAGCTGTTTTTTTGAACACGGGACTTGCCGTCAAGTATGGAGCAACCACGGACGTGCTGTTCGCTTACCGAGAATTTCTTCAGCAGCAAGAGGAAGCAGCCTTTCTAGACCTGCAACAAAGGACGAAGCAGGAGTTCCTGCCTAAAACAGCTGAGAAATCCTATGGTAATCGCGACGTGGAGATCATGAGCGTCGACATTCTTGCATCCGACACGAGTCGGCAGAGTGTTTTTTACGCAGGTGACAAGATAACGATTGCTATCGAGTGCGTCTGCCATGCCAATATCGAGAACTTGAATGTTGCGTTCCGCATCCTGACTAAAGAAGGGGTCAAAGTCACAACTTGGGGAACCTTGAATGAAGATATGCAAAACTTCGCGCACAATCTTACCAAGACCTTTTGGAACAGGCGCTTTGCCAAGGGAGACCGATTCAAGGTGCGTTTTTCAGGGAGCTGCATTCTCGCTGCAAATTTCTATGAAGTTCAAATAGTGGTTGCGCGAGAACATGACCAATACTATGGAAATCAACAAGTGCTTCACTGGCTTGACGACGCGAGTCACTTTACGGTCATTCTCAAAAACAAGGAATATGTATTCGATGGGGTTTGTGACTTGGGCCTAAGATCCAGCGTGGAAATTGATAGCAGCTCTTGGAATGCTGAACACAGCGCGGGGCCTAGCCCCTCTTGGTGAAGAGAGTTGTTTATGAAAATTGGTATTCGATCTTTACTTCGTCGACTCAAGTGTGCATTTATAGAGTCAGCGGTAATTAGTGCTAGCTTTGAGCCAGACGTTCGGCAAAAATTAGCTCAGTTGGATGCTGTGTTGAGCTTGGTGCGTACCATTGATGAGCGCTCGAGAACATTCGAATCCCAGTTGGATACCGCGCTGATCTTGGTGCGCACCACCGAAGAACGCTCGCAAAAACTCGAACACGTGGTGCGTACTACCGAAGAGCGTTCGAGAACACTTGAAGCCCAGTTGGATACCGCGCTGCTCTTAGTGCATACTGCCGAAGAGCGCTCGAGAACACTCGAATATCTGGCTAGGGAATCCATCTTCGCTGCGCACCATCACATTGACCAGTTGCAGAAACTCTATGTAGAGTCAATGCCCGTCTTATTGGGTTTTAATCACCGTGACGCTTTCAATGCATCCCGTATTCTTGAGTTGAAAACAGAATATCCGATTGCTGTGGATAGTCATGACCACATCAGCCCAGATTCGACGACCGAAGGCGTTTCCCGGCCGACATTCTTCGTTCAGAACTGCATCAGTATATTAGGTCAAGACATAAAGTGCCTCGATCTCGGTGCAGGTGCAGCTGGCCTTGTTTTTGAATATGCGATGAATAAGGTATTTGCTGTTGGCGTCGATGGATCAGATTTCTGTAATGTAAATCGGATAGGCTACTGGCCCCTATTGCCGAATAACCTGTTCACCTGCGACATTACAAAACCGTTCAGCTTCCTGTCGCGAGACACACAAGCCCTGATTGACTTTAATGTCATCACGATGTGGGAGGTGCTAGAGCACATTGCCGAAAGTGATCTGCCGGGCCTGTTAAACAATGTTAGCCGCCATATGTGTAAACATGGTTACTTTATTGGATCCGTTTCACTTGTTGAATATTTAGACAGCGACGGCAATCCATATCATGTGACACTCAAACCGCGAGACTGGTGGAAAGCGAAGTTCATTGAGAGTGGCTTGGTCATGCTCGACACCCATCCCTTCAATGAAGACTTCTTCTGCCGGGGTAATGGTCCACGCTTTCAGGACCATCATAACTACGCGTTGAATCCGAATGAAGGTTTTTGGTTTGTTGCGCAAAGGACATTCGATAGTGGGTGATAAGCGACTTGTCGTTCGCTATAAGTCCGCGATCTTGTGCAAAATAGTGCATTTTGGTTTGGTGGTGCAGGTCACAAACTGCCAGAATGATCATAGATATAAGTAGTAGCTGTCTAGTTGGGTTTAACCACAAAAGATAAAATCGCCCTGTCTGGGTATTCTGAACTACATAGATGAGCAAGCAACAAATATGGCAAACAGCAAGCCCCTTACAATAGCAATTGTCGCACCCTGCTTCAATGAAGCAGAAGCACTGCCGATTTCGATTCCACGACTGATTTCAGTAATTCGCGACTTGATCATAAACCATAACTGCTCAGAAAGCAGTTATTTGGTATTGGTAGATGATGGATCTAAAGACACAACTTGGGATCAGATTTCTGATGCGGCAATAAGCTTTCCCAACATGGTACGCGGAGTAAGGCTCTCGCGTAATGCTGGCCACCAAAATGCACTAATGGCAGGCCTTAGTTATGTTACCGGCCACTGTGATGCAGCAATCAGCATTGATGTGGATTTACAAGATGACTTGGAGGCGTTACCGCTTATGGTGGCTGAGCACAGATCCGGTGCGGAAATTGTGCTTGGTGTAAAAGCGTCACGCGATGCGGACCCTGCTATCAAAAAATTTACCGCCAAGGCTTTTTATAAAGGGATGCATTGGATGGGGGTGGATTTAGTGGAAAACCATGCGGACTGCCGCCTAATGTCCGCACGCGCGCTGGAGAATTTATCAAAATTTCCAGAATACGTGCTTTTCTTGCGGGGGCTTCAGCCACTCATCCACAGCAGGATCGCAACAGTAAATTATCATATTGGGCATCGTTTGGCCGGGCAAAGCAAATACCCTCTGAAAAAAATGTTGGGGCTGGCATTGAATGGTATTACATCATTTTCTGTTATGCCTCTTAGATTGATATCCTGGACTGGTGCCGTGGTATTTGTCATTTCGCTCATGTTTGCTCTGGTTGCGTTCGCGAATGCCATAGAGGGACAAGCCATACCTGGTTGGGCTTCGATAACCGTGCCGCTATATCTTCTCGGAGGGCTAACAATGCTTTCTATAGGCATTGTTGGAGAATATATTGGAAAAATATTTTTGGAAGTAAAACATCGCCCACGATTTCTTATCGATGAGATAGCACATAAAGTTTTAAACGATAATGATTAATAAAATAAAAACCGGGTCGGAGGCTGTTGCATCGCCTCCCCTCTTGTTTGTCCTTGTAATCCTGCTATGGGCCATCTTTTCACTTCCATCCATACTGTTTAATCAGTGGTTTCCGATGGACTTGGGCGCTATTTTTAGAATTGGACAAAACTTTCAAGATTGGCTGCCGTGGATTGTTTCTCCTTACAACGGCTCTGGGAGGTATTTTCCTTTCTACTGGATATATAATTCCTTTCAAGTTTATTTGTTTGGCACAAATGTAGCGCCATTTTTTTTCGTTCAAAGCATTGTCTTTGTTGCGACAGGGCTTTTAATAAGCGCCATGCTGCAAAAGGTCACAAATAGCCGCCAGTTCGCTACGTTATTATTAATATTGTTTTACTTTAGCACGCCCATCCCGGAAAATCTTAATACTTTAGGGAAGGCAGAGCCGTTAGCTTCTTTATTAATGGTTTGTATCATTTTATCTTTTTGCAATGTAAATGTTGTAAAGATGCATGTGAGCGCAAAAAAAAATACGCTTACTAATGCTGTGCTTGTTTGTACATTATTTCCCCTGGCTATTTGGACAAAGGAAACTTCAATTGCGTTGTTTGGTTTTGGCGCAACTGGTTTTGTTGTTTCGATATTTTTAGGAAAATTAAGCAGGCTGGGGACATATAGTGGTGCATTGGCCAAAGACTACCTTTATCTTTTGTTATTGCTTTTCGTGGGCCTGTGTATTTCCAAGGCGCCATATATTATATTTCCAGAGGAAATAAAAACTTCGAATTACACCGATTACTCAATTACGTTAAAACTTATTATAGATAACGCCACGTTCTATGTTTTTCAACAACCCGACGTAATAATATTTGGGTTGATGGCGATTATTTTGTTGGCTATCGTCGGAAAAAGAATGTTTTTTAATGTCGAAGCTGCAGATCAATTTCAAGCGCGCGGCTATATATTTATGCTAAGCCTTTGCTCCATGGCATGGGCTTATTACCTTGTGCTTTTAGTGTGGAGGTGGCCTATGGCATACTACATGCTACTTCCAGCAATTGTTTTCAAATTGTGCGCCATATATGGGCTTTACATCACAGGCAAGTATGGATTAGTAAAAAAAATGTGGCGCAACGTAATGTATGGATTCATAGCGCTCAGCACTCTATATGCCGCCTTTTACACTTACTATATTGCTTCAAGCCAAATCGCATATTCGCGCATTTACACCGACGCGATGTACCAATCCGACCACTATATGCATTTGCCGGGTGAGAAGCATTTTCTGATTATGGAATCGTATCCATTTTATGCGGAACAGACTAGTTTGCAGTTAGACACGGGCACTGGCTGGCGGACAGAGGGAGCAAAAGGAATTGCCGATGTACTCGACCCCGACGTTACCAGTAATAAAGAGCTATTAGAGTTGCTGCACGTCACGCAGGCGCAAATTGATGAAAATGTCAACAATCTTCCAAAACGTGGGGACTATTTGCTTGTTATCACTGGGAGCAAGCTTGCCACTTGGTTCTCGCGAGGTGTAACACCATATTACACTAAAGATTCCATTTTGAAAACGCAAGGCATGTATAACATGGAGCTTTTGGCGGAACGCAGTATTGAAACTCCAGCACTGTATATTCACGTTTGGACACATAATTTGGCCGCCGAAAAAACCTATATCGGCTATAAGCTTTACAGAGTACTCGAAGATGAGCCTAAATTTCTTTGGAGAGGCAGGTATCCTGATGGTTGGATCGGAAGGCGGGCATCTCTGAAGGTAAATAATTCATATGATCGCCGAGTTGTTATCAAGTTAAGTGCACCGAGTTTTGCGCTTCCGAACAAAGTCACAATCAGCAAGGATGGCAATTTATTTAAGGTGTTAGAACTAACTGACACAAGCGAAAAGGTGTTGACGCTAAGCGACATTCCGCAAGAGTCTACTAGTTTTCAATTTGAAGTTCAAAGAGCGATCGTGCCTAAAAACATTAAGCTGAATAAAGATGCCAGAGAATTAGGTTTGCGAATTACGCTTGACACAGATTAACGCTTCGCATTGATGCCATTGAGGGGCTGTTAATGATAATTTCCTCACCAGCTTTACTGGAGCAATTTAAATTTTGTGCACGGGGTAATAACTAAGTGAAAAAAGTAGATTTTGATGATTATGCAGACGACTACGATAATATTCTCAAAGAGCAGCTCCGGTTTTTTTCCGAGGATGATAAATATTTTGCTCGATATAAGATAAATTTGGTACGTAAATATTTGGCGACACAGCCCAAAAGAATTTTGGAGTATGGATGTGGGACAGGCCGAAATCTTCCATTTTTCAAGGAGGAATTTCCGCGGGCAGAGATTTTAGGTGCGGATATATCAGCACAAAGTATTGCTATAGCAAAAGAAGCAAATCCATTTGCGGAGTGTTGCTGTTTAGATGATGAATTTGTGCGGAGCCACGGCGATTTTGATTTAATATTTGTAGCGGGAGTTTTTCACCATATCAATCCAAACGAGAGAGTCGGTGTTTTGGAGCAAATATACTCTCTTTTGTCTGAAAGAGGGTCGCTATTTGTGTTTGAGCATAATCCATATAACCCTGTAACCAAAAAATTGGTCCGGGAGTGCCCATTCGACGCGGACGCATCATTGCTATCTATGTATGCAATGAGTAAGTTGCTAGCGGAAACTGGTTTTGCGAGTTTGCTTAAAAAATATACTCTATTTTTCCCGCCGTCATTTCCAGTACTCGCCAGGCTGGAATCGTATTTAGGTTGGCTGCCGTTAGGAGGACAATATTTTATTCAAGCAAAAAAACGCACAGCTCCTTAGCCGCTATACGCTAGTAGGCATAGCCAATACACTTTTTGGATATGCCTGTATATTTTCATTAATGATTGTAGGTCTATCTGCAGAAGCTAGTAATGCTGCAGGATACGCTATCGGCTTGGCTGTGTCCTATATGGCCCATAAAATTTGGACGTTTAAGAGCCAAATGAGCCACAAGAAAGAGATTCCTAAATTCTTGGCCTCCGTCGGGACAGCTTACGGGCTAAATCTTTTAACGCTAGTGATTTGCGTTAGAGTATTGAATATTAATCCATATCTCTCGCAATTAATAAGTGGGGGGGTTTACGTCGCGACATCTTTCTTTTTTTTAAAATATTTTACTTTTACCACTGGAGCCAAAGTATAAGCATGGCAGCTTTAACTTGGTTATCATTTTTCCAAGCGGCTAGATGGACGACCGTAGGGCTGGCCACATGCCAGCTATGCTTGACAATTCCACCCACAGCCACTTGGCGGTGCTGGACTCGCCACTCGTGCATTAGCGTCCGGAAGATGGCCCCTATATTTTTTAACTCTTTGTCATAGTTAGGACTTTAATTTTGAAAAAAGCCTTAATCACCGGCGTCACCGGCCAGGACGGCGCCTACCTTGCCGAATTCCTCCTGGGCAAGGGCTACGAAGTCCACGGCATCAAGCGCCGCACGTCCCTCTTCAACACCGACCGCATCGATCATCTGTATCAGGATCCCCACGAGACCGGCCGCAAATTCATCCTGCACCACGGCGACCTTACCGACTCGTCCAGCCTCATCCGCATCATCCAGCAGGTGCAGCCCGACGAAATCTACAACCTCGCCGCGCAGTCCCACGTCGCCGTCAGCTTCGAAGAACCCGAATACACCGCCAACTCCGACGCCCTGGGCGCCCTGCGC
>JAIBEI010000031.1 GCA_019459055.1 Thiobacillus sp.
TTCTTTATTTTTGTTTTGTGTTGGTTGGGTTGTGGGGGTGGTTCTGGGGCCCGCGCCCGCCCCCCCGCCCAGCTGTACCAATGGAAGGATGCGCAGGGCCGCACGGTATACAGCGACCAGCCGCCGCCGACCAGCATCCGCAACGCCCAGCACAAGAACTTCAAGGGCAGCGTCATCGAAGTCGGCGAGTCCTACGTGGTCAAAACCGCGCGCGAGAAATTCCCCATCACCCTCTACACCAGCGCGTGTGGTTCGCCCTGCGATCAGGCGCGGCAGCTGCTCACCGAACGCGGCGTCCCTTTCAGCAGCAAAGATCTCCAGGCCAGCGAAGATGCCCGCAACGAAGTACAGAAACTGACCGGCAAGCTCAACGTACCAGTGCTGCTTGTCGGCAGCGACAAGCTCGAGGGCTTTGAAGCGGGCCGCTGGCAATCTGCACTCGACCGCGCCGGCTACCCCAAGTCCGCATTGCCCGGCCGCAAGCCGGTGCCGCCCCCCGCGCCCGTCCCGGCGTCCCCACCGGCCGCAGCACCCGCGCCCTGAAGACCGCGTCGCGCCGGCCGGCGTCGCTGTCCTAAAGGATTCTTTTCAATACCCCCTTGCGGGGTACTCCGATCCACCATGGGCTGAAGCCCATGTGGAGTCGTATGCCCTAAAGGACTCCGATCCACTATGGGCTGAAGCCCATGTGGAATCGTATGCGCTACACTCGGCGGCATGAAAATCGCCGCCTGGAACGTCAACTCCCTCAAGGTCCGCCTGCCCCAACTGCTGGACTTTCTCGCCACTCGCCAGCCCGACGCGGTGTGCCTGCAGGAAACCAAGCTTACCGATGAAAACTTCCCGGTCGCCGCGCTGGAAGCGGCCGGCTACCGCGTCGCCTTCGTCGGCCAGAAAACCTACAACGGCGTCGCCCTCGTCAGCCGCAGCGAACCGCTCGACGTGCAGGTCGGCATCCCGGGGCTGGAGGACGAACAGAAGCGCGTCATCGCCGCCACCGTCGACGGCGTGCGCCTGGTGTGCGTCTACTGCCCCAACGGCCAGAGCCTCGATTCCGACAAGTACCCCTACAAGCTCGCCTGGTTCGACGCCCTCGCCGCCTGGCTGAAGGACGAACTGGCGCGCCACCCCAGGCTCGCCGTGCTCGGCGACTACAACGTCGCCCCGGAAGACCGCGACGTGCACGACCCCGAGGCGTGGAAGGACAGCGTGCTGGTGTCGGAACCCGAACGCGTGCGCTTCCGCAACCTGTTGGCGCTGGGTCTGAAGGACAGCTTCCGGCTATTCGAGCAACCGGAAAAAAGCTACAGCTGGTGGGATTACCGGATGATGGGGTTCCGCCGCAACCACGGCCTGCGCATCGACCACATCCTGCTTTCCGCACCGCTAGCCGCCGCCTGCACCGCCGCCAGCATCGACCGCGACATGCGCAAACTGGAGCGGCCGTCGGATCACGCGCCGGTGCTGGCGGAATTCGATTTGGCCGCGGACCAAAAAAAGGGGCGCCCTTAGAGCGCCCCAGCTTCCTTAGGAGAAAGGATGGATCAGAGGTTGTAGGCCCGCTCGCCATGGCTGGCGGTGTCGAGACCTTCGCGTTCCTGTTCTTCGGTGACGCGCAGCCCCATGGTCATGTCGATCAGCTTGAACAGCACCAGGCTGACCACGCCCGACCACACAATGGTGATGAGCACGCCGGTGGCCTGCGTCACCACCTGCCCGGCCATCGAGTAGTCGTCGACGCCGACGCCGCCGAGTGCGGGCGAGACGAAGATGCCGGTGCCGATGGCGCCGATGATGCCGCCGATGCCGTGGATGCCGAAGACGTCGAGGCTGTCGTCATAACCCAGCATCTTCTTCAGGCCGCTGACGCCCCACAGGCAGACCACGCCGGCAACCGCGCCGAGGGCGATTGCGCCCATCGGGCCGACCAGACCGGCCGCCGGAGTGACCGCCACCAGACCTGCGACCACGCCGGAAGCCAGACCCAGCATGGAAGGCTTGCCGCGCAGCATCCACTCGGCCAGCATCCAGGCCATGCCCGCCGCCGCGGTGGCGAGAATGGTGTTGAGGAAGGCCAGCGCAGCGCCACCGGTGGCTTCGAGGTTGGAGCCGGCGTTGAAGCCGAACCAGCCCACCCACAGCAGCGAGGCGCCGATCATGGTCATCGGCAGGCTGTGCGGCGGCATCGCGTCGCGGCCGTAGCCGATGCGCTTGCCCAGCACGATGGCGCCCACCAGCGCGGCGATGCCGGCGTTGATGTGCACCACGGTGCCGCCCGCGAAGTCGAGGTCGCCCGCTTCGAACAGGTAGCCGCCGGTTGCCCACACCATGTGCGTGATCGGCAGGTAGGAAAAGGTGAACCACAGCGCGCCGAATACCATCAGGGCGGAGAACTTCACCCGTTCGGCGAGACCGCCGACGATCAGCGCCACAGTGATGGCGGCGAAGGTCAGCTGGAAGGCGACGAACACCAGTTCCGGAATCACCACGCCGTCGCTGAAGGTCGCAGCCGTGCTGTCCACGGTGATGCCGGCGAGAAACAGCTTCGACAGATCGCCGATCGCCCAGTTGAGGCCGCCGCCGTCGCCGAACGCCAGCGAGTAGCCGTACACCGCCCACAGGATCGAGATCAGGCAGAAGATGGCCATCACCTGGGTCAGCACTGACAGCATGTTCTTGGCGCGCACCAGGCCGCCGTAGAACAGCGCCACGCCGGGAATGATCATCAGGATCACCAGCAGGGTGGAGAGCATCATCCAGGCGGTGTCGCCCTTGTCCGGCACCGGTGCCGCGGCTTCTTCCTCCGCAGCCGCTTCGACCGCATCGGCCACTGTGGACACCGCTTCCATCACGGGCTCGACCACTTCCTGCGCCAGCGTCAGGCCGGGAGACAACAGGGCAAACAACAGGCCCAGCGAAGCAAATAGCGTTTTCATGTTCATGCTCCTCAAAGGGCGTCGGGGCCGGTTTCGCCCGTGCGGATGCGCACGACCTGTTCCAGGCTGGTGACAAAAATCTTGCCGTCGCCGATCTTGCCGGTGTTGGCCGCTTTCTCGATCGCCTCGATCACGCGCTCCAGCAGCTCGGCCTTGATGGCCACTTCGATCTTCACTTTGGGCAGAAAATCAACCACGTATTCCGCGCCGCGATACAGCTCGGTGTGGCCCTTCTGCCGTCCAAACCCCTTTACTTCCGTAACCGTCAAGCCGGTGACACCGATGGCGGACAACGCCTCGCGCACTTCGTCCAGCTTGAACGGCTTGATGATTGCCGTTACGAATTTCATGCTATCTCCCAAATTGACAAGGGGAACATGGAGCGGGCATTCGCGCCGCTCCGGTGAGCCAAGCGATTAAAAAGCCTTGGAAATCCACACGGTCGTCGTGTCTTTGCCCAGAAACTCGTTGTTGGCATCCGTCCAGACCGCACGGTCGGCATCGGTGTCGGTGTACGCCACGCCAACAGTCACGCCATCCATGACTTTGCTCAACGTGCCTACGTCATAGGCCAGGCTGACTTTCCAGTCGTCGTAGTCCTGCGCGGAATTGTTTTCAAAGCTGAATGTGCCCCAATGCGCGCCAGCGGTCAGGCCGGTTTCGCCGATGGGTACGCTCGCGGAAATATCCAGATAGTCGGAACCGTCGGCATTGGCGAAGCCGAAAACCTCATCGCTGACGGCGTAGGAATATTTGGCGGTGAACCATTTCCAGCCCAAAGCGGCGTAAATCTCGGTGGTGTCCGCATCCACCGCCCCCGCTTTCTTTCCCGGGTACATGTACTGGATCGCACCCACGTCGAAGGTCAGGCCGGTCTGGCCGATGTCGCCGCGGAAACCGCCGTACACGTCGATCTCCAGATTGCCGGAATCGTAGCCCTGGAAGTCCTCAATCCAGCCCACGTTGGAACCCCAGGTGCCGAGGTAGAAACCGCTGCTGTGCGAGTAGTCCAGGCCGCCCTGCACGGCGGCGTCGCCGCCGGTCTGGGAAATGCCCCGGAAAACGTAGTCGCTGAACATCCCGACATTGGCGCTCAAACTGTGCGGCGATTCTTCAGCTGCCATTGCAAAAGTGGGCACACCCACCAGGCCGGTCAGAACCAAAGCGTGTACAAGTTTTTTCATGAATTTCTCCGTGGATGAAGTCGCGCAAATTCGCACTTTTCATTCAGCACAAGCCGTGCCAGATAATTTTTCATTAAAAAACAAGGCCTTGTAATTGACCGCCCGCTCACACGAGCATAGGCTGCACTTTCGTGGTGCGCCATGAAATCCTCATGCACTCTCTTTGTGCCGTGCGCTGCCAGTACGCCATACACCCGGTGCTTGCTACACTCCGCCCATTAACAGGAGCCTCCATGAACCCGAATCCGAAATTTCCCAATCCCGCTTTCATCAACGATCTGGTCAACAAACTGGGCGAGGCGTTGAAGCAGTCGCCCGCGAAAGACATCGAAAAGAACCTCAAGGCCGGGGTGACCTCGATGCTCGGCAAGCTGGATATGGTGAGCCGCGAGGAATTCGACGTGCAGACCGAGGTGCTGGCGCGCACCCGCGAAAAACTGACGCAACTGGAAGCGCGCCTATCCGAATTGGAAAAGCAGCAGCTCGAAGACTGATCCGGTGGCCGTCGCCGTCGTCAAAAGCCGGGCGTTGAACGGCATGGACGCGCCCGAGGTGGTGGTCGAGGCGCACCTGGCCAACGGCCTGCCGGCTTTCACGCTGGTGGGGCTGCCCGAAACCGAGGTAAAGGAAGCGCGCGACCGCGTGCGTGCGGCGATCCAGAACGCGCGCTATGAATTCCCGGCGCGGCGCATCACGGTCAACCTCGCGCCGGCGGACCTGCCCAAGGAATCCGGGCGCTTCGACCTGCCGATCGCGCTGGCGATCCTCGCTGCCTCCGGACAGATTCCCGCCGACAAGTTCAAGCACGCCGAATTCGCCGGCGAACTGGCGCTGACCGGCGAGCTGCGCCCGGTGCGCGGCGCGCTGGCGATGGCGCTGGCCACCCGTAGCGCGGGCAGGCTGCTGGTGCTGCCTGCGGCATCGGCCGGCGAAGCTGCACTCGCCAGCGGGGTCGAGACGCGCGGCGCGACCAGCCTGCTGGAGGTGTGCGCGTGGCTGGCCGGACAGGGCTCCCTGCTCGAACCCGAATCCGAACCCACACCCACCGCGCCGGACTATCCCGATTTCGCCGACGTCAAGGGCCAGGCCGCCACCAAGCGCGCACTCGAAGTCGCTGCCGCCGGCAATCATTCTGTGTTGATGGCAGGCCCGCCCGGCACCGGCAAGTCGATGCTCGCCGCGCGCTTTCCCGGCATCCTGCCGGCGATGAGCGAGGACGAAGCGCTGGAAGCCGCCGCGGTGCAATCGCTCAACGGCGGCTTCCGCTTCGAACACTGGAAGCGGCGCCCGTTTCGCGCACCGCACCACACTGCTTCCGCGGTGGCGCTGGTGGGTGGCGGCGGCAATCCGCGTCCGGGCGAGATTTCACTGGCGCACCACGGCGTGCTCTTCCTCGACGAGCTGCCGGAATTTTCGCGGCAGGTGCTGGAAGTGCTGCGCGAACCGCTGGAGACCGGCCGCATCACGATTTCGCGCGCGGCACGCCAGGCCGATTTCCCGGCGCGCTTCCAACTGGTGGCGGCGATGAATCCCTGCCCCTGCGGCTACCTCGGCCATCCCACCCAGACCTGCCGCGACACGCCGGACCAGATCACCCGCTATCGCGGACGCATCTCCGGGCCGCTGCTCGACCGCATCGACATCCAGATCAGCGTGCCTGCATTGACGCAGGACGAACTGATGCAGGCCGGCGCGGGCGAGGCCAGCGCCGCCATCCGCGAACGCGTGCAGGCCGCACGCGGGCGCCAGATGGCGCGCCAGGGCAAACCCAACGCCGCGCTCGGCACCCAGGAAATCGACCTACACTGCACCCTGGACGCAGCCAGCGAAGCCCTGCTGAAACAGGCGATTGTCCGGCTCAACCTGTCGGCGCGCGCCTATCACCGCGTGCTCAAGCTGGCGCGCAGCGTGGCCGATCTCGCCGGCAGCGATGCCATCACGTCCGCGCATCTGGCCGAGGCGATCCAGTACCGGAGACAGGCGGCATGAGCGACCCCTACGAATCCTGGCGCGAAGAAAAGCAATCTGCCTGGCTCTACCGCGTGGTGGCCGAGTGCGAACGCGGCACCCCGCGCGCGGCGCTGTTCGACGAGCTGGCGCAGGCGGCCGACGAGCAGGCCGATATCTGGCTGGCCGCCATTACCCGGAAAGACGGCCCGCCACCCGCGCCCTTCCACCCCGACCTGCGCACCCGCATCGTTGCCCGGCTCACCCGCACCTTCGGGCCGCGGGCCTTGCGCGGCGTGCTGGCGGCAATGAAGGTGCGCGGCATGGTGCTCTATTCGCATACACCGCCGCATCCCATGCCGCTCAAGCGCGACGACATCGGCAAGCGCCACCAGAGCGGCGGTGCCGGCAACGCCCTGCGCGCCGGCGTGTTCGGCGTCAACGACGGCCTGGTATCGAACGCCGCGCTGATCTACGGCGTCGCCGGCGCGGCGCAGGAGCCGTCGGTCATCCTGCTGACCGGCGTCGCCGGCCTGCTGGCGGGCGCCTTCTCGATGGCCGCGGGCGAATATGTGTCGGTGCGCTCGCAGCGCGAAATGTTCGAATACCAGATCGGCCTGGAACGCGACGAACTGGAGACCTATCCGGAAGAAGAAGCCGCCGAACTGGCGCTGATCTACGCCGCCAAGGGCATGGACCCCGCCGAAGCACGGCGGCTGGCCGACACCCTGATGCAGGACCCGGGGCGCGCACTGGACACCCTGGCGCGCGAGGAACTCGGCCTCAACCCCGACGAACTCGGCTCGCCTTGGGTGGCGGCAATCTCCTCGTTTACCGCCTTCACCGCCGGTGCGGCGCTGCCGCTGCTGCCCTTCCTGTTCGGCCACGGTGCCGCGCTCACCGTCTCGATCGCGCTCACCGCGCTGGGCCTGTTCGCCGTCGGCGCCAGCATGAGCCTGTTCACCGGCCGCCACGCCCTGCTCTCCGGCCTGCGCATGCTCGGCATCGGCGGCGCAGCGGGGCTGGCGACGTATTTCATCGGGGCTTGGTTAGGGGTGACGCTGGGGTGAGCGCAGGTCCAGGCTTGCTTTGTTCAGTAGCCGCAAACGTCCCTGATGAAACTGTCATGGCCTGTTGGCCCGACGTCCCCTGACGTTGACCGCTTAAGGGCACGTAGGGCGGCCCCCTTATTTGTTACCCCGACCGGTCGCTCCTGGCCGCTTGCTGCCAATAAAGGAAATAAGGAGTGGCTGAACGTAAAGCGTCTCTTTTCCGCGCTTCGCGCGCGCACCCCTTAAGTCTGCTCCCAAGGCAAGCCATCAAACCGCCAGCCGTTCTTCATGCTGCGATGGTGCGTCTCGTCCATGTCGCCCTCGAATCCATGCAGCACGTTGTAAACCTCGGGAAAACCATATTTTTCGAGGTAACGCCCGGCCTCGACCGAGCGCCGCCCCGAGCGGCAGATCAGCACCACCGGCCGGTTTACCGATGCCGCCTTGCGCGAATGGCCGAGAAAATCGGGGTTGACGTCCCAGTCGGGGCCGTCCTGCCAGGCGATGTGGATCGCCCCTGCGGGATGGCCGACGAACAGGTATTCGATTTCCGAGCGGCAGTCGATGAAGACCGCTTCGGGGTGCGACTGCAGGAAGGCGTGGGCTTCGGCGGGTTCGAGATGTTTCATGGCAATCACCGGCTGGACTCGATATTTGCACCATAGCACCACCGGCGAGCCTTGCGCCATCCGAATATAATGCGCAATTGCCCAGCCGAATCCATGCCATGTCCCGCACCGCCCTGCTGAATTCCCTGCTCGCCCAGCGCATCCTGGTTCTCGACGGTGCGATGGGGACGATGATCCAGTCCTACACGCTCGGCGAGGCCGATTACCGCGGTGAACGCTTTGCTGACTTTGCGTACGACGTGAAGGGCAACAACGACCTGCTGTGCCTGACGCAGCCGCACGTCATCAAGGAAATCCACGCCGAGTACCTGGCGGCGGGCGCCGACATCCTGGAGACCAACAGCTTCAACGCGACCTCGATTTCCATGGCGGACTACCACATGGAGCACCTGGTGCCGGAGCTCAACTTTGCCGCCGCCCGGCTGGCGCGCGAGGCCGCCAACGAGGCGACCGCCCTGGATCCGGACAAGCCGCGTTTTGTCGCCGGCGTGCTCGGGCCGACCTCGCGCACCGCCTCCCTTTCGCCAGAGGTGAACGATCCTGGCTTCCGCAACGTCAGCTTCGATCAGCTGCGCCTGGCGTATCTGGAAGCGATCGACGGCCTGGTGAAGGGCGGCGCCGACATCCTGATGGTCGAGACGATTTTCGACACGCTGAACGCCAAAGCGGCGCTGTTCGCCATCGATGAATACTTCGAGCAGCACGACATGCGGCTGCCGGTGATGATCTCCGGCACCATCACCGACGCTTCCGGCCGCACCCTGTCGGGCCAGACCGGCGAGGCGTTCTGGAACTCGGTTCGCCACGCCCGGCCTTTATCCATCGGCCTCAACTGCGCGCTCGGCCCGGATCTCCTGCGCCAGTATGTCGAGGAACTCTCCAACAAGGCCGACGTTCTCGTCTCGGCCCACCCCAACGCCGGCCTGCCCAACGCCTTCGGCGAATACGACATGGACGGCGCCGAGATGGCGACGCACATCGGCGAATGGGCGCGCTCGGGCCTCTTGAACATCGTCGGCGGCTGCTGCGGCACCACGCCGACTCATATCGCGGCCATCGCCAAGGCGGTCGCGGGCGTCGCGCCGCGGGTGCCGCCAGTGCCGGAACCGGCGATGCGCCTGTCTGGCCTCGAGCCGTTCAACGTCGGCAAGGATTCGCTGTTCGTCAACGTCGGCGAACGCACCAACGTCACCGGTTCAAAAGCGTTTGCCCGCATGATCCTCGAAGGCCGCTACGACGATGCGCTGTCGGTGGCGCGCCAGCAGGTGGAAAACGGCGCGCAGATCATCGACATCAACATGGACGAGGGCATGCTCGACGCCGAGGCGGCGATGGTGCGCTTCCTGCTCCTGATCGCGTCCGAGCCCGACATCGCGCGGGTGCCGATCATGATCGACTCGTCGAAGTGGAGCGTGATCGAGGCCGGCCTGAAGTGCATCCAGGGCAAGGGCGTCGTCAATTCCATCTCGATGAAGGAAGGCGAGGCCGAGTTCATCGAACGCGCGAAACTATGCCGGCGCTACGGCGCGGCGGTGATCGTGATGGCCTTCGACGAAACCGGACAGGCCGACACCTACGCGCGCAAGACCGAGATCTGCGCGCGCGCCTACAAGCTACTGACCGAAACCGTCGGCTTCCCGGCCGAGGACATCATCTTCGACCCCAACATCTTCGCAGTCGCCACCGGCATCGAGGAGCACGCCAACTACGCGGTCGACTTCATCGAGGCCACCCGCTGGATCCGCCAGAACCTGCCGCACGCGCACATCTCGGGCGGGGTGTCGAACGTGAGCTTCTCGTTCCGCGGCAACGACGCGGTGCGCGAGGCGATCCACACGGCCTTCCTCTACCACGCGATCCAGGCCGGAATGGACATGGGCATCGTCAACGCCGGCCAGCTCGGCGTCTACGAGGCGCTCGATCCCGAGCTGAAAGAGCGCGTCGAGGACGTGCTGCTGAACCGCCGCGCCGATTCGACCGAGCGGCTGGTGAGCTTTGCCGAAAACGTCAAGGGCGGCGCCAAGGAACAGGTCGAGGACCTGGCCTGGCGCAGCCTGCCGGTGAACGAACGGCTCAGTCATGCGCTGGTACGCGGCATCACCCAGTACATCGTCGAGGACACCGAAGCCGCGCGCCTCGAATCCGTGCGCCCGCTGCACGTGATCGAGGGGCCGTTGATGGCCGGAATGAACGTGGTGGGCGATCTCTTCGGGGCGGGCAAGATGTTCCTGCCGCAGGTGGTGAAATCGGCGCGGGTAATGAAGCAGGCGGTGGCGCACCTGCTGCCCTTCATCGAGGCCGACAAGCAGGCCGGCGACGCGCAAAGCGCGGGCAAGATCGTGATGGCCACGGTGAAGGGCGACGTCCACGACATCGGCAAGAACATCGTCGGCGTGGTACTGGGCTGCAACGGCTACGACATCGTCGACCTGGGGGTGATGGTGCCGGCGCAGAAAATTCTCGACGCCGCGCGCGAGCACAAGGCCGACATCATCGGCCTGTCCGGCCTCATCACGCCCTCGCTGGAGGAAATGGCGCACGTCGCCCGCGAAATGCAGCGCCAGGGCTTCACCATTCCGCTGCTGATCGGCGGCGCCACCACCTCGATGGCGCACACCGCGGTGAAGATCGAGCCGAACTACGAACACCCGGTGGTATACGTCAAGGACGCCTCGCGCGCGGTCGGCGTCTGCACCCAACTGCTGTCAAACGACATGCGCGATGCCTTTGCCGCCGAGATCCGCGCGGACTATGCCGTTACGCGCGAACGCCACCTCAAGCACAAGTCGGACACCGTTCGCCTGCCGCTCGCCGAGGCGCGCGCCAACAAGTTCAAGATCGACTGGGCCCGCTATACGCCGCCTGTGCCGAAACAGCCCGGCGTCCACGCGCTGAAAGCCTACGACCTGGCGAAACTGGTCGAAATAATCGACTGGACGCCGTTCTTCGCATCGTGGGAATTGCACGGCAAGTTCCCGAAAATTCTCGGCGACGAAGTGGTCGGCGTCGAGGCGACCAAGCTCTACAACGATGCCCGGGCGATGCTGCAGCAGATGATCGCGGAAAACTGGATTGAAGCGCGCGCGGTGTTCGGCCTGTTCCCCGCCAACACGGTCGACGACGACATCGAGGTCTATACCGACGAATCGCGCGGGAAGGTGCTGATGACCTGGCACAACCTGCGCCAGCAGATGAAAAAGCCGGAAGGCCGCGCCAACCTGTGCATCGCCGACTTCGTCGCACCCAAGTCCAGCGGACTCAAGGATTATCTCGGCGCCTTCGTGGTGACCGCCGGCATCGGCGAGGACGAGCGCGCCCACGCCTTCGAAGCCGCCCACGACGATTATTCCGCCATCCTGTTCAAGTCGCTGTGCGATCGTTTGGCCGAAGCCTTCGCCGAGCACCTGCACCTGCGGGTGCGCCGCGAATTCTGGGGTTATGCCGGCGAGGAAGCGCTCAGCAATGACGAGTTGGTTGCGGAGAAATATCAGGGCATCCGCCCCGCGCCCGGCTACCCCGCCTGCCCCGAGCACAGCGAAAAGGCCCCGCTGTTCGAGGTGCTCGACGCCACCGACAGCATCGGCGTGGTGCTGACCGAAAACTTCGCCATGTG
This sequence comes from Thiobacillus sp., assembly GCA_019459055.1. Classification (GTDB taxonomy): domain Bacteria; phylum Pseudomonadota; class Gammaproteobacteria; order Burkholderiales; family Thiobacillaceae; genus Thiobacillus. The sequence goes on from JAIBEI010000031.1 coordinate 11,362, forward strand.
GCCGGGCGCGGCGGTGTCGGGCTTCTACCTGTCGCACCCCGACAGCCAGTACTTCGCCGTGGCAAAGATCGAGCGCGACCAGGTCGAGGACTACGCCCGCCGCAAGGGCTGGACCGTGCAAGAGGCCGAACGCTGGCTGGCGCCGAACCTGGCCTACACGCCGAGCTGACCTATCCGCGGCTGGGCTGCCAGCCCCGGACTGCGTCCAATTCGGCAGGGCCTACCAGCCCTGCTGCAGCATCTTCTCCAGCCAGAACAGCCCGATCACGGTCTTGGTTTCGCAGATCTTGCCGCTGCGCAGCCAGTCCATCGCCTCGCCAAACGGCACCCGCAGGATTTCCAGGAATTCGTCCGGGTCGCGGCCGTGCATGCCTTCTGTGAGTCCGCGCGCAAGATAGAACGCCAGCCGCTCGTCCGAATAGCCGATGCAGGGATAGATGGTGGTGACCTCGCGCCATTCGCTGGCGGTATAGCCGGTTTCTTCTTCCAGTTCGCGTTTCGCGCAGCTGAGGTCGTCCTCGCCGGGGTCGATCTTGCCGGCCGGCAGCTCGATGAAGTCGCGGTGCAGCGGGTAGCGGTGCTGGCGTTCCAGCAGCAGGTCGCCGTTGTCGAATACCGGCATGACGACGACAGCGCCGGGATGGACGATGTATTCGCGCGTCGATTCGCGTCCGTCGGGTAGGCGCACGCGGTCGCATTTGACATGCATCAGCCGGCCCTTGAAGACGGTTTCGCTGGCCAGTTCGATTTCTGTGAGGTCAGGGATGTCGTTTTGCATGCCGCCATGATACCGAGCGCACAAAAAAATGCCGGGCTCTTGCGAACCCGGCAGAACATGAGGGGACAACCCCCATTACGGAGAACTGCCTGCTGCGCAAACAGCAAGCCACCGAATCGTACGAAGGAAATCCAATCCTGGACATACAACTTTAGTTGTAGGCGCGACCTAACACACTGATAAATGAAGAAATTATTTACACGACCCCGGTCAAAAATTGGGGGCGATCGCCGATATCGCTGTTTTCCTCGGGGATTTCAGGTCCGTTCGAGCCAGCCCATGCGGGCGGCAGCGCCTTAACAATCCCTGATCTTTTCGCGCAAAGCGGTGTACTGGCGCCGGCTCACCATCAGGCGCTCATCCTGACCATCCAATTTCAAAAAATGGCCGTCGTCGCCGCCGGGCAATTTGCCGATTTCGCGAATGCGCACACTGGCGACCAGGCAATTGCGATGAATGCGCAGGAAGGCGTCGCCGAATTCGTGTTCCAGCCGGGTGAGCGATTCCTCGATCAGAAATTCGCGGGCAGCGGTACGCACGGTGACGTATTTGAGTTCCGCCTTGAGATAAAGAATGTCCGTCACCGGGATCAGCACGATGCGGCCTTTCTCGTTGACCGACAGGTGGGTGCGGGCCTTCGGATGCGCTTCGCGCAGATGGTCGAGCGTCGTCGCATTCAGCCGGTGCGCCCGCGACAGCGCACGGACCAGGCGGTCGACGCGCACCGGCTTCAGCAGGTAGTCGACGGCATTCAGATCGAACGCCTGGCAGGCATAGGCATCGTAGGCAGTGCTGAAGATGATGGCGGGCGGGGCCGACAACTGGTTGAGGTGGGCGGCGCATTCGAGGCCGTCCATGCCGGGCATGCGGATGTCGAGCAGCACCACGTCGACCGGCTGCTGCTGCGCCTGGCTCAGCGCATCCAGCCCGTTGTCGGCTTCGCCGACGATGTCGACCTGCAGCTGGCCGGCACAGTCCGCCAGCACGTCGCGCAGACGGTGGCGTGCCGGCGCCTCGTCATCGACGATGAGGACGCGCAGGGGCAGGTTGGGTGCGTTCATGGGTGTAGGGAATGACGATGTGCACCTGATAAACGGCGCCCAGCGGTTCCAACTTGAGCTGAGCGTCGAGGTCGAAATGCAGCAGCAGCCGCTCGCGGATATTCGCCAGCGCGATGCGGTTGCCCTTATGGTGGCCAGCTTCTGTGGCGACCGGATTGCGCACCACGATGTGCACCTTGTCGGCGCTGCGATAGATATTGAGGCTGATTTCGCCGCCCGCCGGCTGCGGCTCGATGCCGTGGTACACCGCGTTTTCCACCAGCGGCTGGATCACCAGCGGCGGAATCAGCGCGTCGCCCGGCATCTTGTTGATGTGCCAGGCCACCTGGAGGCGGTCGCCCAGGCGCAGCTGCTCCAGTTCCAGGTAGGCGCGGGTGAGCGCGACCTCGTCTTCCAGCGGCGCCAGCTGGCGGGCGTCGCCCATCAGCGCGCGGAACAGGTCGGCCATGTTCTCCAGCGCGCGCTCGGCGCGGCGCGGATCGCTGCGCACCAGCGACAGTACGGCGTTGAGGCTGTTGAACAGGAAATGTGGACGGATGCGCGCCTGCAGGGCCTGCAGGCGCGCCTCGGTGATGGCGGGCGACAGGGCGCGAGCGCGCAGGTTGAAATAACCGAGCAGGCCCGCGCCGAGCAGCAGCGCGAACACCGCCACGCCGGCAGGCGGAACCGGCTGCATCCCAGCCAGCAGCGGGTTGAGCCACAACGTGGTCAGCAACGGCACCGCCATGCCCAGCGCCAGCGTGAATCCCACGCCAACGGGATAGGACCGACCACGCAGCCAGCGCCCCGCCGCGCACAGGGCCAGCAGGGTCAGCAGCAGCGCCGGCTGCGCCAGCGCCGACAAGGCAATGAACTCCGCCCAGAACGCCTGCGTATCCGCTGCCCGCGCCACCACGCCGGCCACCAGCGCCACTTCCACCGTCAGCGCGATGCGCAGGTTCACCCCGAGGTGACAGAAGTTCGGCAATTCGACCTGCCGGTTGTTATGATTCTTTCTTTTCATTCCCTGCTTTTATCCCATGAGCACGTCATCGACGCCGCCTGCAGCGTGGTCCGGCCGTTTTTCCGAGCCGGTTTCCGAAATCGTCAAACGCTACACCGCGTCGATTCCCTTCGATTATCGGCTGGCCGAGTTCGATATTCAGGGTTCGCTGGCGCACGCGGCCATGTTGCACCACGTCGGCGTCCTCACCAAGGAAGATCTCGAATCGATCCGACGCGGCATGGCCGAGCTGCTGACCGAGATTCGCGCCGGCGGATTCGCCTGGTCGCTCGACAAGGAAGACGTCCACCTCAACATCGAAGCCGCACTGACCGCCAAAATCGGCGACGCCGGCAAGCGCCTGCACACCGGGCGCAGCCGCAACGACCAAGTGGCGACCGATATCCGCCTGTTCCTGCGCGACGCGATCGACCGCATTCTGGCCGGCCTGCGCGCCTGCCAGACTTCGCTGGTCGACTTGGCCGAGCAGCATGCCGACACCGTGATGCCCGGCTTCACCCACCTGCAGGTGGCGCAGCCGGTCACTTTCGGCCACCACCTCCTGGCCTATTTCGAGATGCTGGCGCGCGACGCCGAGCGCATGGCCGACTGCCGCCGCCGCGTCAACCGGCTGCCGCTGGGCGCTGCCGCGCTGGCCGGCACCAGCTACCCGATCGACCGCCAGTTCGTCGCCGATCAGCTCGGCTTCGATGCGGTGTGCGAGAACTCGCTTGACGCCGTCTCCGACCGTGACTTCGCCATCGAATTTACCGCCGCAGCGGCCTTGGTGATGACGCACCTGTCACGCCTGTCGGAAGAGCTGATCCTGTGGATGAGCCCGCGCTTCGGCTTCATCGACCTGGCCGACCGCTTCTGCACCGGATCTTCCATCATGCCGCAGAAGAAGAACCCCGACGTGCCCGAACTGGTGCGCGGCAAGACCGGCCGGGTCAACGGCCACCTGGTCGCCCTGCTCACCCTGATGAAGGGCCAGCCGCTGGCCTACAACAAGGACAACCAGGAGGACAAGGAGCCGCTGTTCGACACTGTCGACACGCTGACCGACACCCTGGCGATCTACGCCGACATGCTCACCGGCGTCACCGTCAAGCCTGACGCAATGCGTGCCGCGGTGATGCAGGGCTTCGCCACCGCCACCGATCTGGCCGATTATCTGGTGAAGAAGGGCGCGCCCTTCCGCGATGCGCATGAAGTCGTGGCGCGCGCGGTGCGTGCGGCCGACACCAGCGGGCGCGACCTGGCCGAACTGTCACTCGATGAATTGCAGGCATACAGCCCGATGATTGCGGAGGATGTCTACGCCGTGCTGACGCTGGAAGGCGCGCTCGCCGCCCGCGACCACTTCGGCGGCACCGCGCCGGCACAGGTTCGCGCGGCCATCGCGCGCGCGCGCCAGCGGATTTAAGCCTCAGGCTCGGTTCGCGCCGGCGGCGGCGCATGCTCACGGCAGATCCGTCGCACCTCGGGGCTACCGAGTTTTTCCTGCATGAGCCCGCAAAAATAGCTGCGCGGCCCCAGCCGCTGATTGTGGCGACAGGTCGCACACACGCCAAAACTGCGTTTTCCGCTTTGCGTCTGCACCTGGGCCAGCACCTGCCGCAACACCACCATCGCAGATGTCACCCGCGCCTGGCTCGCCGTCTGCACAATGTCGCGCCAGGCAGCGCCGGCACTGAGCGTCTTCAACAGCGTAGTGCCGCCTTCGGCCAGGATCAGCCGCACCACCCGGCCATCGCGCGGATCGGCGCAGCGCGAGATCAAGCGGCGGCGCGCCAGCACCAGTACCGTTTGCGACACGGTGCCCTTGGTCAGGCCCAGATATTCGGTCAGCGCCTGCGGTGTGTTGCTGTAGCGGTTGGCCTGGTTCAGATAGAACAGCACCTGCAGGTGCACTGGCTGCAATCCCTGTGCGGTGCCCGCCTGGCGCAGGTCGGCCCGGGTCAGCAGCGACAGCCGCTCGACCAGGTCGAACAGGGTGAGCGCCTGGCTTTTCAAGTGGCTCCGTATGTTTCATGCCCGAGGGGCACAAGATGCCAGCAAGGGCGTGCTAATTCATGAAGCATCCGGAGTAATCAGAAGCGGACCATGACGCCGCCATGCGCGGCGATCAGCGCGGCCAGCTTGTCGTAGAGCGGCTCGCCGCTCTTGGTGTCGATCCAGCCGCTGCCCTGCGGCTTGAAGTGGAAGCCGCCCGAGCGGGCAGCAACCCATATTTCGCGCGCGACGCCGTGGCGATTGATGATGATCTTGCTGCCGTCGTCGAGCTCGACCTCGATGATGCCGTCCGCCGGCGTCTCGAAATCCAGATCGGCATCTTCCAGCGCCTGCTCGATGTGGGTCAGTGTTGCTGTAGCGGCCTGATTGAATTCGGCCTCGCCTGATTCGCTTGTCGTCATGATGTCCCGTGCTAACATTTCGCGCATGAAACTGCGCACCGTATATATAGTGTCCTTGTTGCTGTGCGGGCTGGGCCTGACTGCCTGCGGCTCCAAGGGTGACCTGTATCTTCCCGAAAATCCCCCTGCACCGCAACGGACTTCCAATTGAACACTTTGCATCGCATCGACGGCCACCTTTATCTTGAGGGCGTGGCGCTGAACGCGCTTGCCGAATGCCACGGCACGCCGCTGTATGTCTATTCCCGGCAGGCGCTCGAATCGGCCTACCAGGCCTACGCCGAGGCGTTTGCCGCCACGCCTCATCTCATCTGCTACGCGGTCAAGGCCAACGCCAGCCTGGCGATCCTGAATATATTCGCCCGCCTCGGCGCCGGCTTCGACATCGTCTCCGGCGGCGAACTCGCCCGCGTGCTGGCCGCCGGCGGCGATCCCGGCAAGGTCGTTTTTTCCGGCGTGGGCAAGACCGCGGACGAGATGCGCGCCGCGCTCGACGCCGGCATCCTCTGCTTCAACGTCGAGTCGGCCAGCGAGCTGCATCGGTTGAACCGCATCGCGGGCGAACTGGGCAAGGTCGCGCCGGTTTCGTTTCGCGTCAATCCCGACGTCGACCCGAAGACGCATCCGTACATCTCCACCGGGCTCAAGGAAAACAAGTTCGGCGTGCCGATTGCCGACGCCCCTGCGCTCTATCGTCTGGCAGCCAGCCTGCCGAACCTGAAGATCACCGGCATCGACTGCCACATCGGCTCACAGCTCACCGACCTGTCGCCGCTGGTCGACGCCGCCGACCGCGTGCTCGCGCTGGTCGACACGCTGGCGGCCGAGGGCATCGCGCTGCATCACATCGACCTCGGCGGCGGGGTCGGCATCCGCTACCACGACGAAACGCCGCCCGACCTCGCCGCCTATGGCCGCACGCTGGCGGCCCGCTTTGCCGGGCGCCGCGAGAAACTGCTGCTGGAACCGGGCCGCTCGCTGGTCGGCAACGCAGGCCTGCTGCTCACCCGGGTCGAGTATCTGAAGCCGGGCGAAGACAAGAATTTCGCCATCGTCGATGCAGCGATGAACGACCTGATGCGCCCCGCCCTGTACGAGGCGTATCACGACATTGTCGCCGTCAACGAACGGCAAACGGCGAAAAAGCGGTACGACATCGTCGGCCCGATCTGCGAAACCGGCGATTTTCTTGGCTTTGCGCGCGATCTCGCGATCGAGGAAGGCGACCTGCTGGCGCTGCTTTCGGCGGGCGCCTACGGCATGAGCATGGCGTCGAACTACAATTCGCGTCCGCGAGCGGCCGAAATCCTGATTGACAGAAATGAAATTCATCTCATCCGAGAACGTGAAACCCAGTCCGGCCTGATGGCTGGAGAATGGCTTGTTGATTGACTTTCACTGGCAAATCCCAGGGGCCAACATTCCGCTCTTTTAGTATCGGATCGATACATTTTGCTTGGCTGCGACAGTTTTAAGCGAATTGTTTTCACGGAGACTTGACTATTCGTTGTACCCCCCGAAAAAGTAACTAGAATGAGGCTCACCAAGCGGAGCCTCGGTATCACCCGTGCTTAGCGGGTTTCGGGCAAGTCGGTCAAGCCTGTCGGTACCACGCTTTGGAAGTGCAAATTCTGACTGCACGTGGCTTCAAGCTGTAGTGACAAGTGAATGTGTTCAACTTCTAAGGAGTGTCAAATGGCAATAGCAAAAAAACCCGCCGCCAAACCGGTGGCCAAAAAGACCGCAGCCAAGCCCGCGGCCAAATCCACCATCAAGAAGGCAGCCGCCAAGCCCGTAACCAAGAAAGCCGCTCCGGCCAAAAAGGCAGTCGCCGCCAAAAAACCGGTAGCCAAGAAGGCCGCTCCGGCTAAAAAGGCAGTCGCCGCCAAAAAACCGGTAGCCAAGAAAGCCGCTCCGGCCAAAAAGGCAGTCGCCAAAAAACCGGTAGCCAAGAAGGCCGCTCCGGCTAAAAAGGCAGTCGCCGCCAAAAAACCGGTAGCCAAGAAGGCCGCTCCGGCCAAAAAGGCAGTCGCCAAAAAACCGGTAGCCAAGAAGGCCGCTCCGGCCAAAAAGGCAGTCGCCGCCAAAAAGCCGGTAGCCAAGCCCGTTGCCAAAAAGGCCGTTGCCAAGCCGGCAGCCAAGCCTGTAGCCAAAAAGACTGCTCCCAAACCCGCCCCGGCCAAGCCGGCTGCACCTGCAGCCGCGCCTTCCCCCGCTCCGGCAGTTTCGGTGATCAAGCCTTTCGGGCTCTAACAGGTCGGGCACTGCCCAATCTGAAACGGGGGCCTTGCCCCCGTTTTTTATTGCTGCAGTTCCTCCCTGCCGTCTAGCGGCTTTACGCCAGCTTGAGGTCGACCGGGGCGGCGACAGTGCCGACCCAGCCGGTTGCCCCCGCTCCCAGGAATGACGAACTCACCCACGGCTTTGACGAGGCTTCGTCAACGCCGCGTCGGCGCCACTTCATCAAGCCGTCAAACCCCGCCTGATTTCATGCGGTTTTCCGCGCCATCGGACGATCCTGGAGGCTGGCATGAACCCTGCTGAATACCTTGCAAAGACAACGCAAAGAAAGACCGTCATGATCGAACTTGAGCCCGGCAACACCCTGGAAATCAGCCTGAAAGAAGATGCCCAGGGTCGCGACTGCGTAGAAGTCGAGCTCCACGCAATCGGGCATTCACTCAACCTCACCCCGAATCAGGCACGGGTGCTGGCGACCGAACTCATCATGGCGGTCAACCGCGCCGAAGTGCGCAGCAACCTCAAGCGCAGCCGGAATGTGGCGGGCGGCGCCCAGCCGATTGAACAAAGGCGCGGCCTTTTCAGTGAGGCTTTCGCCAAATAAGTTTTAGGCCAGTCGGTTTCGACTGGACCCGGGTAGCAGGCAGCCTGGCTGAACTACCCATAAGAAGCCCCAGATTGTCGGGGGCCCGCCATCCGTGATACGGTGGCACTAGGCGCGATGGATTCGTCCTCGCGCTTTTTTATTTCCACTATTTCGCAGGAACCAGCATGGCCGTCATCGAACTCACCCAGGACAACTTCGAATCCACCATCAAGGGCAACGACATCGTCGTCGTCGACTTCTGGGCGCCGTGGTGTGGCCCCTGCCGTGGCTTTGCGCCGATTTTCGAAGCGGCATCCGAGAAGCATGCCGACATCGTCTTCGCCAAGGTCAACACCGAAGTTGAACAGGATCTGGCCGGCTATTTCCAGATCCGCTCCATCCCCACGCTGATGGTGTTCCGCGAACAGGTCATTCTTTTCTCCGAAGCCGGCTCGCTGCCCGCCAACGCGCTCGATTCGCTGATCGACCAAATAATGGGATTGGACATGGCGCAGGTCCACAAGGACATCGCCGAGCAGCAGGCACAGGGCCCGCAAGACCAGGCTTGATTGGCCTTGTCAGGCTCTCAATAGCTGCCGCAGCAGCGGCAGCGTGATCGGGCGCCGCGTTTCGAGACTAAAGCGGTCCAGCGCCTCCAGCACCCGCAACAGGCTTTGCATGTCGCGCGCGGTGTGATTCAGCAGATAGTCCGCCACCTGGGGCTCCAGCCGGAACCCCAGGGTTTCGGCGTGCTGCGCCAATGCGGCGCGCTTTTCGGCGTCATCCAGGGCCTGCATCTGGAACACCAGTCCCCAGCCCAGGCGGGTCTGCAATTCCGGCATCAGCGGCAGTTCAGCCGGCGCCACATTCCCCGCCGCCAGCCACAACCCACCTGCTTCGCGCACCCGGTTGAACGCGGCAAAACCGGCGTGCTGCTGTGCCGCGCTCCATGACTCCACCTGATCTGCGATCACCGCCTGCGCGGCCTGCTGTCCGCTGAAATCGACGGTCATCCCGCGCGTCCGGCAGGCATGCGCCCAGGCGGCCAGCAGATAGCTCTTGCCGCTGCCCGGCGCGCCCCACAGATAGACCATGCGTTCGACCGCGCTGCCGTCGAGCATGGCGGCAAGCTGCGCCATCAGCTCGATATTGCGCCCCGCCACAAAGCGGGCAAGTTCGGGCCGGGCGGGGGGGCGGATATCGAGAAGGAGCTGCTGCATGGGGCGCTAGGATAAGTCAAAAGCCCCGGCCCACTCCAGAAAAACCCGGGCGCCGCCAGATGAAAACGCCTGCGCTACGCAGCTATACTTGGCGCTTCTGCGTTGATGTCCGAGCCATCCTGATGAGTCTTGCTTTTCCCGTTCCGGTCAGACCCTTGATCCAGCCGCCGCCGATGGTGGAGGAAGTGCTCGACGACGCCGAGCGCGCGACGCTGAAAGCGCGCATCAAGACACGGATGAAACAGCAGGATGCGGTGCTGGTCGCGCATTACTATACCTCGGCCGACCTGCAGGACCTGGCCGAGGAAACCGGCGGCTGCGTGTCGGATTCGCTGGAGATGGCGCGCTTCGGCCACGCCCATCCGGCGAAGACGCTGATCGTCGCCGGGGTCAAGTTCATGGGCGAGACCGCCAAGATCCTCAATCCGGAAAAGCGCGTCATCATGCCCGACCTCGGCGCCGAGTGCTCGCTCGACCTGGCCTGCCCGGCGGACGAGTTCGCGGCGTTTTGCGACGCCCATCCGGACCGCGTGTCGGTCGTCTACGCCAACACCAGCGCGGCGGTGAAAGCGCGCGCCGATTGGGTCGTCACCTCGGGAATCGCCGCCAGGATCGTCAAATACCTGCACCGGCAGGGACATAAACTGCTGTGGGCGCCGGACCGCCATCTGGGCGATTACGTGCAGCGCATCACCGGCGCCGACATGATCCTGTGGCAGGGTTCCTGCGTGGTGCACGAGGCGTTCAAGGCGGAAGCGCTGAAGAAGCTGCGCGCCGAGCACCCGAACGCTGCCGTACTGGTGCACCCCGAGTCGCCCGAGGCGGTGATCGCGCTGGCCGACGTCGTCGGTTCGACCACGCAGCTCATCGAGGCGGTGCGTACCCTGCCCAATCCGGAATTCATCGTCGCCACTGACAACGGCATCTTCCACAAGATGCACGCCGCCGCGCCCGGCAAGCTCCTGCTGGAAGCGCCGACCGCGGGCGAGGGCGCCACCTGCGTCTCTTGCGCGCACTGCCCGTGGATGGCGATGAACGGCCTCAGAAAACTCGCCGCCGTGCTGGAAAACGGCGGCAACGAGATCCATATCGAGGAATCCATTCGCGTTAAAGCGGCCGTATCGATCCAGCGCATGCTGGATTTTGCGGCGGCCGAAAAAGCCGGGCAGATCCAGCTCGGCGACTGAGCCAAGCGTAACCATGGCCGGAAGCAGCCTGCTCGCCCTGCTCGACGACATCGCGACCATCCTCGACGATGTGTCGGTGATGACCAAGGTCGCCGCCAAGAAAACCACCGGCGTGCTCGGCGACGACCTGGCGCTGAACGCGCAGCAGGTCGCCGGAGTGAAAGCCGAGCGCGAACTGCCGGTAGTGTGGGCCGTGGCGAAAGGCTCGTTCAGGAACAAGCTCATCCTGGTTCCCGCCGCGCTCGCCATCAGCGCGCTGGCACCCTGGGCGATCACGCCGTTCCTCATGCTGGGCGGCGCATTTCTATGCTTCGAGGGCTTCGAAAAACTGGCGCACAAATTCCTGCATCGCGAGGAAGCCGCGGCGCACCACGCCGAGCTCACCCAGGCGCTGGCCGACCCGGCGGTCGATCTGGTGGCGCTGGAACGCGACAAGATCAAAGGCGCGGTGCGCACCGACTTCATCCTGTCCGCCGAAATCATCGTCATCACCCTGGGCACGGTCGCGGCCGCGTCGTTCGGCATGCAGGTCGCGGTGCTGGCCGGCATCGCCATCCTGATGACCATCGGGGTGTATGGCCTGGTCGCCGGCATCGTCAAGCTCGACGATGCCGGACTCCATCTCAGTCAGCGGCCGGGTGACGGCTTTGCCCGCCTGCAACGCAGCCTCGGGCGCGGCATTCTGCGCGCCGCACCATACTTGATGAAAACCCTCTCGGTGGTCGGCACCGCGGCGATGTTCCTGGTCGGCGGCAGCATCCTGATCCACGGCATTCCGGGTTCACACGAGCTTATTGGTGCCGCCACCCATGCCGCGGCAGCCTTGCCGGCCATCGGTAGCATGCTGGCAGCGCTCACCCCGCTGTTCATCGATGCGCTGACGGGTGTTGTCGCGGGCGGGCTGGTTGTGATCGTTGTAACGGCAACCCGGCGCCTGTTCGGATAATCCGGTCCGGCTGGTTGCGGCTTGCCATGCTGCGGCTCACGGCTTGCGCCCATATCCCGTAAAATACCGGCTTTGAAGCAGATGAATTCGGTATCGCCGCGGCGACGCCCGGACACGACCCAGCATGACCGCACGCCTGCGCGAAATCCCCTACAACTACACCTCGTTTTCCGACCGCGAAATCGTCATTCGCCTGCTCGGCGCAGACACCTGGGACGTGCTCAATACCCTGCGCGGCGAACGCAAGACAGGGCGCTCGGCACGCATGCTGTTCGAGGTGCTGGGCGATATCTGGGTGGTGCGGCGCAACCCCTATCTGGAAGACGACCTGCTCGACAATCCCAAGCGGCGGAAGATGCTGATCGAGGCGCTGCGGCACCGCCTGCACGAGATCGAGATACGGCGACAGGGCAATGAACTGGTCGGCCAACTGCTTGAAGCAGCCGGGCGCGCAGTGCGCGAATTCGAGGCCTGGTTCATCGACACTGCCAGCCTGCGCGCGCGCATCCTGCGCCGCCTGGCCGGGGTGACGCGCAGGGACAATATCGGATTCGACGGCCTGGCGCGCGTCTCGCATGTCACCGACGCGACCGACTGGCGGGTGGAATACCCGTTCGTGGTGCTGACCCCGGACACCGAAGCCGAGATGGCCGGGCTGGTGGCCGGGCTGATCGAACTGGGGCTGACCATCATCCCGCGCGGCGGCGGCACTGGCTACACCGGCGGCGCGGTGCCGCTCACCGACCGGGCCGCGGTGATCAACACCGAAAAGCTCGAGACGATGAGCGCGGTGGAGATGACCCACCTGCCCGGCGTCGAATTCGAGGTGCCGACAATCCACTGCGGCGCCGGCGTCGTCACCAAGCGGGTGATGGAAGCGGCCGACGCGGCCGGGCTGGTGTTCGCGGTCGACCCGACCTCGGCGGACGCTTCCACCATCGGCGGCAACGTGTCGATGAACGCGGGCGGCAAAAAGGCCGTGCTGTGGGGCACCGCGCTGGACAACCTGGTGTCGTGGCGCATGGTCACGCCGGATGCCGACTGGATCGAAGTCACCCGGCTCAACCACAACCGCGGCAAGATTCACGACGTGCCCTCGGCCACTTTCGAAATCCGCCGCTTTGCCGCCGACGGCAAGACGCCGAAAGGCTCGCCGGAAATTCTCCTCATCCCCGGCAGCCGCTTCCGCAAGACCGGGCTGGGCAAGGACGTCACCGACAAATTCCTCGCCGGCCTGCCCGGCATCCAGAAGGAAGGCTGCGACGGCCTCATCACCTCGGCACGCTTCATCCTGCACCGGCTGCCCGCGTACACCCGCACCGTGTGCCTGGAATTCTTCGGCCACGCTTCCGAGGCCACCCCGGCGATCGTCGAGATCAAGAATTATTGCGACGCTCACGCCGACGTCCTGCTCGCCGGGTTGGAGCATCTCGACGCGCGCTACGTCAAGGCGGTCGGCTATGCGACCAAGGCGCCGCGTGCCGCCCGCCCGAACATGGTGCTGCTGATCGACGTGGCGTCGGACCATGAAGTCGCGGCAGGCGAAGCCGCCTCGCACATCGTGCGCATTGCCAATGCACGCGGCGGCGAAGGCTTCATCGCGGTGTCGGCGGAAGCGCGCAGGAAATTCTGGCTCGACCGCGCCCGCACCGCCGCCATCGCGGCCCACACCAATGCCTTCAAGATCAACGAGGACGTGGTGATTCCGCTGCCGCGCCTGGGCGACTACACCGACGGCATCGACCGCATCAACATCGAACTGTCGATCGCCAACAAGCTGAAACTGCTCGACGCACTGGCTGGCTTCTTCGCCGCGCCACTGCCGCTGCTGGAAGACGACGACACCGTCGCCGACCCGATACAGGCGGAGGACAAGCGCCAGCGCGCGCGGGCGCTGATCGAAACGGCGCACACCCGCTGGGCAGAGTACCTGGCCAAGCTCGACGCGCCCCTGCCCACGGACGATCCGCGCCTCCCCCCTCACCCCTCACCCCTCACGATCTTCACCGCCCTGCGCGACAAGCACATTCGCGTGTCGTGGAAGCGCGAAGTCCGCCGCGAGCTGCACCAGCTGTTCATCGGCCGGGAATACACCCCGGTGCTCGAGGCCTGCGACCGCATCCATAAAGAGGTGTTGAAAAGCCGCGTCTTCGTGGCGCTGCACATGCACGCCGGCGACGGCAACGTGCACACCAACATCCCGGTCAACTCCGACGACTATGCCATGCTCGCCGCCGCCAACGCCGCAGTTGCGCGCATCATGAAACTCGCCACCGATCTCGGCGGGGTCATTTCGGGCGAGCACGGCATCGGCCTGACCAAGCTGGAGTTTCTCGACGCCGCGACGATCGCGACCTTCGCCGACTACATGAAGAAAGTCGACCCCGCGCACCATTTCAACAAGGGCAAACTGCAGCCCGGCGCGGATCTGCGCAACGCCTACACCCCGTCGTTCGGCCTGCTGGAAGCCGAGTCGATCATTCTCGAAGCCTCCGAGACCGGGGCCATCGCCGACTCGATCAAGGATTGCCTGCGCTGCGGCAAGTGCAAGCCGGTGTGCAACACCCACATTCCGCGCGCCAACCTGCTGTACTCGCCGCGCAACAAGATCCTCGCCACCTCGCTGCTGATCGAAGCCTTCCTGTACGAAGAGCAGACCCGGCGCGGCGTGTCGCTCAAGCACTTCGACGAGTTCGGCGACGTCGCCGACCACTGCACCATCTGCCACAAGTGCAAGAACCCCTGCCCGGTCGACATCGACTTCGGCGACGTCTCGATCGCCATGCGCAACCTGCTGCGCCGCCAGGGCAAGAAGAAATTCAATCCCGGCACCTGGGCGTCGATGGCTTTTTTGAACGCCACCGACCCCGCCACCATCAAGGCGCTCAGGAAGCCGCTGATCGAATGGGGCTATGCCGCGCAGCGCATGGGGCACACCCTGTTCAAGCGCATGGGACTGATCCAGGCGCAGACGAAGAATCCGCCCGCCAGCCTGGGCAGGCCCAAGCTCGTCGCACAGGTCATCCATCTGGTCAACAAGCCGATGCCGGGCGGGCTTCCGAAGAAGACCTCGCGCGCGCTGCTGGGGCTGGAAGATGCCTCGATCGTTCCTATCCTGCGCAACCCGGCCAAGCTGTCCGACGATGCCGACGCGGTGTTCTACTTCCCCGGCTGCGGCTCGGAACGGCTGTTCTCCCAGGTCGGGCTTGCCACCCAGGCGATGCTGTTCGAACTCGGCGTGCAGACCGTGCTGCCGCCCGGCTATCTGTGCTGCGGCTATCCGCAGATCGCGGGCGGGCAGGCCGACCGCGGCGAAGCCATCACCGCGGCCAACCGCGTGCTGTTCCACCGCGTGGCCAACACGCTGAACTACCTCGACATCAAGACCGTGATCGTGTCGTGCGGTACCTGCATGGACCAGCTGCTGAAATACGAATTCGAGAAAATCTTCCCCGGCTGCCGCCTGCTCGACATTCACGAATACCTCATGGAAAAAGGCGTGAAACTGGAAAACGTCAGCGGCGAGAAATATCTCTACCACGACCCCTGCCACACGCCGATGAAGACCCACGCGCCGATGAAAGTCGCCAACGCGCTGCTGGGCGGCGGAGTCGTCCTGTCAGACCGCTGCTGCGGCGAATCCGGCACGCTCGCCGTCACCCGCCCGGACATTTCCACCCAGATCCGGCACCGCAAGGAAGAGGAAATCCGCGCCGGCGTCGCCGCGCTCAACCCCGGCAAGCAGCCGGTCAAGCTCCTCACCAGTTGCCCCTCCTGCCTGCAGGGGCTGTCGCGCTACAGCGACGACGCCGGCACCGAGCCCGACTACATCGTGATCGAACTGGCGAAGAGTCTTCTGGGCGAGAACTGGATGGCGAGCTATCTCGCACGGGTCGGCAACGGCGGCATCGAGCGGGTGCTGCTTTGATCTGTCCGCTTTGCGACACGCCCGGCGGAACGGTGCTGTGGCAGGACGATTTCTGCCGCGTGGTGCTGGCCGACGAACCGGATTACCCCGGCTTCCTGCGCGTCATTCTCAACGCCCACGTCAAGGAAATGACCGACCTGCCGGCCGCCGATCAGCAGGCCTTGATGCGCGCGGTGTTCGCCGCCGAAGCCGCGTTGCGCGAAGTGATGGCGCCTGACAAGATCAACCTTGCCTCGCTCGGCAACGTGGTGCCCCATCTGCACTGGCACGTGATCCCGCGCTTTGCGGAGGACCCGCATTTCCCCGCTCCGGTGTGGGGCGCAAAACAACGCGACACGCCGCATGCCGCGCCGGCCGATCTGGGCGCGCAGCTCGCCGGGGCAATCAGCCTGCGGCTTGTGCTTGCCCCGGAAACGGAATGACCGTAGCGGAAGGTGGGGCACTCATCAGGCGCTGCGTGGGGAAGACGGCAGAAAAGGTGCTGCCCTTGCCGGGGATGGACTGGATCTCCAGACGTGCGCCATGGCGGGTGAGGACATGCTTGACGATGGCGAGCCCGAGCCCTGTTCCGCCGGTTTCGCGTGAGCGGCTGCGGTCGACGCGGTAAAAGCGCTCGGTCAGGCGCGGAATATGTTCGGCGGCGACGCCTTCACCGGTATCGGTGACGGAAAAAACGCCCTCCTCCTCACGCTCGCGCCAGGTCAGCGTGATTTCGCCGCCGTCGGGGGTGTAGCGCACGGCATTCGATACCAGATTGCCGAGCGCGCTGCGAATCTCCTGCAGATTGCCTTTCAGCCAGGCGCTGCTGTCAAGCTGCAGACTGACCCGATGCCGCCCGTGACTCAGCGACTCGGCCTCGGATTTCAGTGCATGGGCCAGTTCGGTGACATTGACGGACTCGTCTTTTAGCGTGTGATCGGTGCTTTCCAGGCGCGACAGGGTCAGCAGATCGTCCAGCAGGCGCTGCATGCGTCGTGTGTGGTCCAGCATCAGGTCGAAGTAGCGGCGCGATTCACCGCGCGGCAGGTCGGGGGCGTCGGCGAGGGTTTCGACGAAGCCGCCGACCACGGTCAGCGGCGTGCGCAATTCATGCGAGACGTTGGCGATGAAGTCGCGCCGCATGGCGTCGACGCGCTCGAGGTCGGTGATGTCGCGCGCGACCAGCAGTTTCTTGCCTTCGCCAAACGGCACCAGTTGCAGCGACAGGGTCAGCTCGCGGTTGATCGGCGACTTGCACACCAGGCGGCGCGAATAATCGGCAGCGTCGAGAAAATCCAGAAAATGCGCCTGCCGCAGCAGGTAACGCACGAACTGGCCGCGGTCGCGGTCGCAATCCAGTCCCATGTACTTGCGCGAAGCAGGGTTGCACCAGTCAATCTGCTCATTGCCGTTGAGAATGACCATGCCGTCAGGCACCGCCATCGCGGCATGCTCGAACTGTTCGAGCGCGTTGGAGAGCTCACTGCGGCTGGCGCGCTGGCGGCGCTGGAGTTTTTGCAGGCGGTAGAAAATGTCGCCCCAGGTGCCGGTGGCGTCGGGCGGATCCACTTCGTCGGGGCTTTCCAGCCAGCGCGACAGGCGGTATTCCTGCCACAGGCGGCGCAGCATCACGAAGGCCTGGATGCCTGCCAGAAAACCCAGCGCGGCCACCCAGCCCCATCCAGCCCACAAAAACAGGGCGACCAGCAATACGCTGGCCAGCACACCGAGCGGACGCCACCAGAAACCCATGTTTACAGTCCGATGAAACCAAAGGTGGGTGGATTATCCCACTTCGGCCGAAAATCGGTAGCCCGATCCGCGCACAGTCTGGATCAGTTCTGCGTGAGCGGACGGCTCCAGCGCCAGACGCAGGCGGCGGATGTGGACATCGACCGTGCGCTCCTCCACGAACACATCGTCGCCCCAGACCTGATCGAGCAACTGGGTGCGTGAATAGACACGCTCGGGGTGCGTCATGAAGAAATGCAGCAGGCGAAATTCGGTCGGCCCCAGTTCCAGCGCCTGGCCGCGGCCCTGCACGCGATGGCTGGCCGGGTCGAGCCGCAAGCCGTTGATTTCCACCAGCTCGTCGGTCATCTGCGGTGCGCGACGGCGCAACACGGCCTTGATGCGCGACACCAGCTCGCGCGGCGAGAACGGCTTGGTGATGTAATCATCGGCGCCGCTGTCCAGCCCCAGCACCTTGTCGCGCTCTTCGCCGCGCGCGGTCAGCATGATGATGGGGATCGGCTGGTAGCGTTCGTCGCTGCGCAGGCGGCGGCACAGGTCGACGCCCGACATGCCGGGCAGCATCCAGTCGAGCAGGATGACGTCGGGCAGCGTGTTTTTGAGGAACCTCAGCGCATGCTCGGCATCGCCGGCGGCAGTGACCTGATGACCGGCCTGCGTCAGGTTGAACCTGAGCAGCTCCTGAATCCCGGGTTCGTCTTCGACCAGCAAAATATTGGCAGCCATGGGGGACTCCAGCTCTGTTTTGATGGTGGCCATACTATGGCAGCAGTATGACTGATTTATGACACCGGCACGCCCATGCCAAACCCGCGCCAGCCGTGCGCTGGTAGAATTCCCGGCTTATTCGTTTACCCAGACTGCCATGGATAAAACCACCCATTTCGGCTACAAGCAGGTCGCCGAGTCCGAAAAAGCCGCCAAAGTGGCTGAGGTCTTCCATTCCGTCGCCGCGCAGTACGACATCATGAACGACCTCATGTCGGCCGGCCTGCACCGGTTGTGGAAGCGCTTCGCGGTGGCGCAGGCGGGCCTGCGGCCGGGCATGAAGGTCCTCGACGTCGCCGGCGGCACCGCCGACCTCACCCGGCTGTTCCTGAAGGAAGTCGGCGAAACCGGTACCGTGCTGCTCACCGACATCAACTTCTCCATGCTGCGCGAAGGCCGCGACCGTATGTTGAACGAGGGCCGGACCCCGCCCACCGTGCAGTGCGACGGCGAACGGCTGCCCTTTCCCGACAATTATTTCGATTGCGTGTCGGTGGCCTTCGGTCTGCGGAACATGACGCACAAGGACCAGGCGCTGGCCGAGATGCACCGCGTGCTCAAACCTGGCGGGCGGTTGCTGGTGCTGGAGTTTTCCAAGGTGTGGAAGCCGCTGGAACCGGCCTACGACCTGTATTCGTTCAAGCTGCTGCCGCTGATGGGCAAACTGGTCGCCAACGATGCCGACAGCTACCAGTATCTGGCCGAGTCGATCCGCATGCATCCCGGCCAGGAAGAACTGAAGACCATGATGGAAAGCGCAGGCTTCGCCAAGGTCAGCTACCACAACCTGACGGCCGGCGTGGTGGCCCTGCACAAGGGCTTCAAGGTTTGATCGCTGAAGCCCTGATCGAGCGCAGCCTCAATCATCTTCTGCGGCAGTCCCCCGGCGCGGCCGAGGCGCTGTTGCGCCACGCCGGGCGCAGCGTGCGCTTCGACCTGGCGCTCGCGCAAGTCGACTTCCGCATCGCCGACGACGGCTGCTTTTCCGAAGCGAGGGTCGACGCCCCCGACGCCGTTATCCGCCCCACCCCTGCGCTCGTCGCCCGCCTGCCGTTCTTCGGCCGCGAGGCGCTGCGCGACGCCGACTACAGCGGCGACCCGGCGCTGCTCGCCACGCTCGACCGCGTGTTCAAGCAGCTGGACTGGGACGCCGAAGCCGACCTCGCGCCGCTCGTCGGCGACATCGCCGCGCATCGCCTGCATGCACTCGGGCGCGATGCTTTGGCCGGTCTTGCCCATGCGTTCTCCGCGCTGGGCCACAACGCCGGCGAATACGTGGTCGAGGAAGCCGAACTGATGGCGCGCGCAATCGACGTCGCGCGCTTCAACTGCGCCGTCGACGTGCTGGCCGATGATGTGGCGCGGCTGGATGCCCGCCTGCGCTTGCTGGAAGCAGGCGACGCATGAAACTGCTGCGTCTCGCCCGCATCCTGACCATCGGCCTGCGCTTCGGACTGGAGGAGTTTTTCCTCGGCCACGAACGGGTGCGGCCGCTGCGCTGGCTGGTGCGCGCCACGCTGTTCTGGCGCCCCCTTGCCGAGCCGCGCGGGATGCGTCTGCGCCACGCGCTGGAGGCGCTGGGTCCGATTTTCGTCAAATTCGGGCAGATGCTGTCGACCCGGCGCGATCTGGTGCCGCTCGACATCGCCGACGAACTCGCCCTGCTGCAGGACCGGGTGCCGCCCTTCCCGTCCATCGAGGCCATCGCCACGCTGGAAAAGCTGTACCGGAAACCGCTGGCCGAAGTGTTCGCCGAATTCGACCCCACTCCGGTCGCTTCCGCCTCGGTGGCACAGGTGCATTTCGCCCGGCTGCACGACGGCACCCCTGTCGCGGTGAAGGTGCTGCGCCCCGGCATCGCGCCGGTGATCGCACACGACGTGTCGCTGCTCTATGCCGCCGCCGGTCTGGTCGAGAAACTGTTTGCCGACGGCCGTCGGCTGCGCCCGCAAGAAGTGGTGGCGGAATTCGAAAAGCACCTGGAGGATGAGCTGGACCTGATGCGCGAAGCCGCCAATTGCTCGCAGCTGCGGCGCAATTTCAGGGATTCTCCGCTGCTCCTGGTGCCCGGAGTGTACTGGGATTATTGCGGTCACGACGTGATGGTGATGGACCGCATGGAAGGCATCCCGGTGAGCCAGATCGCGCGCCTGCGGGAAGCCGGCGTCGATATTCCGAAACTCGCCGCCACCGGCGTGGAGATCTTCTTCACCCAGGTGTTCCGCGACGGCTTCTTCCACGCCGACATGCATCCCGGCAACATTCTGGTGCGCCCGGGAAGCCGCCCGCTCCCCGGGGAAGCGGATGCTGGGCCCACACCGGTGAACGACCAGTACATCGCGCTCGACTTCGGCATCATGGGCACGCTCACCGAGGTCGACAAGCAATACCTCGCGCGCAACTTCCTCGCCTTCTTCCGCCGCGACTACAAGGGGGTGGCGCTGGCGCATCTGGAATCCGGCTGGGTGCCGGCCGATACCCGCATCGACGAGCTCGAAGCCGCGGTGCGCGCGGTGTGCGAACCGGTGTTCGACCGCCCGCTAAAGGACATTTCCTTCGGCCGCGTGCTGCTGCAGCTGTTTCAGGCGTCGCGCCGCTTCAACGTGGAAATCCAGCCGCAGCTGGTGTTGCTGCAGAAAACCCTGCTCAACATCGAAGGCCTCGGCCGCCAGCTCGACCCCGAACTCGACCTATGGAAAACCGCCAAGCCGTTTCTGGAACGCTGGATGAACGAACAGCTCGGCTGGCGCGCACTGGTGAAGAACCTGCAGACCGAAGCGCCAAAATGGGCCGCCCTGCTGCCGCAGCTGCCGCGCCTGGCACATCAGGCCTTGAACGAAAACCGGCTGGCCCAGGTGGAAGCCGGCCTCACCCTCATGCTGCATCAGCAGCACACCCGCAACCGCTGGCTCGGCGTCATCGCCGGCCTGCTCGCCGTGCTGGCGGCCGCCACCCTCTATTTCAACCTGCGATAAGGACTCGCCATGCTGATCGGCTTCGTCGTGCTGTATCTGGTGCTATCCATCGGCATCGGCCTGTATGCCGCCACCAAAGTCCACAGCGCGGCCGACTACATCACCGCCGGCCGCTCGCTGCCGATGGTCGTCGTCATCGCCATGGTATTCGCCACCTGGTTCGGCGCCGAAACCGTGCTCGGCATCCCCGCCACCTTCCTCGACGAGAATCTCGGCGGCACAATTTCCGATCCCTTCGGCGCCTCGCTGGCGCTGATCCTGTTCGGCCTGTTTTTCGCCCGCCCGCTGTACCGAATGAAGCTCATCACCCTGGGCGACTTCTTCCGCCAGCGCTACAACCGTGCGGTCGAGGTGGTGATCTCGGCCGCGATCGCGCTGTCCTACCTGGGCTGGGTGTCGGCGCAGGTGGTGGCGCTGGGGCTGGTGTTCAGCGTGCTCTCGGACGGCCTCATCACCCAGCCGCAGGGCATCGTCATCGGCGCGGCGGTGGTGATGCTCTACACACTGTTCGGCGGCATGTGGTCGGTGGCGCTGACCACACTGGTGCAGATGACCGTCATCGTCGTCGGCCTGTTGTGGATTTCAAAGCTGGTGGGCGACATGCCCGAGATCAATGGCATCGCGCCGGTGGTCGAGCACGCTACCGCCGCCGGCAAGTTCGAATTCTGGCCGCCGCTGGAATGGGCGGCGGTGGTCACCTTCATCGCCGGCCTGTTGACCATGGGGCTGGGCTCGATCCCGCAGCAGGACGTTTTCCAGCGCGCCAACGCCGGCTCGTCCGAACGCATCGCGGTGTGGGGCACCGTCATCGGCGGCGCGCTGTACTTCGTCTTCGCCGCGGTGCCGATCTACCTCACCTATTCCGCCACCCTGGTCGACCCCGCCATGACCGCGGCCGTGCTGGCCGACGACGCCCAGCTGGTGCTGCCCACCTTCGTCAAGACCCATCTGCCGCTCTACGCGCAGATCGTTTTTTACGGCGCGCTGCTGTCGGTCATCATGTCGACCGCCTCCGGCACCCTGCTGGCGCCGTCGGTCACCATCTCGGAAAACATCATCAAGGAATTCATGCCGCATCACCGCATGAGCCAGAAAAGGCTGCTGTGGGTCACCCGCAGCGTCGTCGTCGTCTTCGCCGTGCTGGTGGTGTTCTATTCGCTGTGGTCGCTGCAAACCGAAACCAGCATCCACCAGATGGTCGCCAATGCCTACAAGATCACGCTGGCCTGCGCCTTCGTCCCGCTGGTAGCGGGGCTGTACTGGAAGCGCGCCACCAACCTGGGGGCGGGGCTTTCCATCGTGCTGGGGTTCGGCTGCTGGATCGCGATGGAATTCATCGCCCCGGATGCCGCATTGCCGCCGCAGTTCGCCGGCCTCATCGCCAGTACGTTAGGAATGGTGGCTGGGAGCGCATTGGCCGCTAAATGACGACTGAATGCAGCGTTAAAGTTCCTCCCGGAAGGACCGTAATACCGTTGAGTTACTTATTCTTATCCTTTATCCTTCGACGATGAAAAATTGAGAACCAGTCGTTCCCTCAGATCAAATCTTTGACGAATCCACTCCGGTCTGAACCCCGGATAACCAGAAAACCAACCCGGCAACACCACGCCAGCTCGAGAAAATGGGGAATACAACAATGCACAACATGAAAGCAATCAAAGGCCTGCTCCTCGCTGGGCTGATTGGAACAAGCGGAATACTGACGGGATGTGGCGGGGGGGGGGGCGCCGCTACGCCATCGTACTGGACGATCGACGTGCGGGCGGACGCCACGGCGCTGCCGATCAATATCGCGCACGAAGGGCCGAATATTGGCGGTCGTTACACCACCACGCTGTATGTCGAAGTGAAGGATTCCGCTGGCCGGCCAATTCCGGGTGGTGAAGATATTGTAGGCTGTTCTTATGTGGGCGGGCTCGATTCGGGGCCGCTCTACTATCTGGATGGCGATCCAGACCACGAAACGACGGAAACCATCGATGGCGTTGAAATCACCACGCCCAATGCGTATCGCGCTGTAACGCTGTCTCCAAACGCGGGCTTGGCAACCTTCCATTTTCTTGCCTCCGATGTGGCTGGCCCGGCTACCGTACGCTGTTCCGTGACCGACGCTGGCAATGTTGTTCGCTCGGATGAAGTGACGATCCAGGTGGGTAGCAATACGCCCAGCGGCAAGGTTTCCCAGGTCGTGTTTGATAGCTCCAGCCCAAATTACCTGTTCGTACAGGGTTACAACGGCCCGACACAACTCCAGGTACAGGTCAATGTAGTGGATGAGGCCGGGCAGCCGATCGTCAATTTCCCCGCCGGGGTCAACAATCTGCAGCTTCGTATCGTTCCCGACCCGGCATCGCTGGCCGATGACGGCGCCACTTTGCGCGGTGTCGACGCCTACGGCCAGGCTGTTGCCGGCACGTCGATCCTTGTCAGGAGCACCAATGGTCAAGCCCAGTTCACCCTGGTCAGCGGCAACGCGGCCGGCATGATCCTGATCGAGGCGATCAGCGACCGTGCCGACAATGATGTCGGCAATGGCGTGACAGAAGCCATATACAACCATGTCGCCGTCTCAGCGGTAACATCGGCGCCGACGCAAGCGCCGACCACGACGCCCCTGGCGATCAGCACCACCAACCCGCCGGCAGCTACGGCCAACATTCCTTATGGCACGCTGCTCGAAGCCACGGGTGGCTCGGCGCCGTACACCTGGTCACTGGTTACTCCGGGCGCGCTGCCGACGGGACTCTCGCTGAACACCTCCGGGGTGATTTCGGGGACGCCGTTTGGCGGCACGGCCGGGACCTATAACTTTGTGGTTCAAGTCAGGGATGCCCAGGGCACGACGCTGCAGAAGTCGATGGCGATTTCCTACACGGCGCCGACTCCGGTTCCCCCGGCGGAAACAGCCCCAACCATTACGACGACTTCACTTTCGTCGGGCAAGGTGGGGGTGCCATACATCACTGTGGTGACCGCTACGGGTGGAACGCCGCCTTATGACTGGAGTGCGGTTGGATTGCCTACCGGATTGTCGATGACCACTACCGGCGTGATCAGCGGCACCCCGTCTACACCTTGTATTCCAGGTGTTCCAGCGGGTACATTGCCCACCTGTCAGGTCGCCCTAACGGCCACAAGTGGTTCGCTGTATTCGACCAGACTGGTTGTGTTGCAAGTCAATCCGTAATCAAAACACGGCAATTAGCCCGCCACATTTGTGGCGGGCTTTTTTTGGGCGTGCATCCGGCAGGGCGCACTCGCTTCAACGGAAACGGGGGGCGACCACGGTTTCCGGATTCAGCTCCCGGTCCATTCCGGTCACATGCTGGTGCCGGGGGGGGGCCGAAGGCTTGATTATCCTGACATCGGAAGGCCGTCAGCCAATATTCCGTCCAGACGCGTGGTAAAACTCAGCGCAGATATCCTTCGTGCTCCAGTTTGAGCAGAATCTGCTGCACCGCTTCGTCGATGCCAAGATGGGTGGTGTCGATTGCCAGCTCCGGATTTTCCGGCACCTCGTAGGGATCCGAAACGCCGGTGAATTCTGGGATCAGCCCGGCGCGCGCCTTGGCGTAGAGGCCTTTGCGGTCGCGCGACTCGCAGGTTTCGATGGGAGTGGAGACATGGAT
Source organism: Thiobacillus sp. (assembly GCA_019459055.1). Classification (GTDB taxonomy): domain Bacteria; phylum Pseudomonadota; class Gammaproteobacteria; order Burkholderiales; family Thiobacillaceae; genus Thiobacillus. The sequence continues at coordinate 35,814 of JAIBEI010000031.1, forward strand.
TTCGATGAAGCCACCGACCGCTTCGATCATGGCACGCACGTCACGGCGCGTCAGGCGGTACGGCGCAATTGGCGCGCAGATGGCGATGCCGCGGTTTTTCGTGATTTCGGCGGCGACAAAACCGATGCGCCGCACGTTGATGTCGCGGTGCACCTTGGAGAATCCGAGTTCGGATGACAGGTGGCGGCGCACGATGTCGCCATCGAGCAAGGTCACGGAGCGCCCGCCCATTTCCATCAGCCGTGCGGTCAGCGCGCGCGCCAGGGTGGACTTGCCCGAACCGGACAGGCCGGTAAAAAACACTGTGAAGCCCTGGCGTTCGCGCGGCGGGCTCTGCCGGTGCAGTTCACTCAGCACTTCGGGGAAGCTGTACCAGTCGGGGATCTTCAGACCGGCCCGCATGCGGCGCTGGAATTCTTCGCCGCTCAGGGTAAGCAGGCGTGCGTTTGTGGGCGCGTCGGATTCCGGCAGATGTTCGGCGCGATCCTCCACATACACCATGCGCGGGTAGGCAATGAGCTGCACGCCGATTTTGTCGGCCAACTCGGCGACGGGCAGGTCGGCCTGGGGTGGGGCGAGGTCTTCGCCGCGGCGGCAGCTGCCGCCGGCCTGGTGTTCGCCGCCGACAATCAGCAGGCTACAACCGTAATTGCGCGCGACGATGGCGCGCAACAGCAGTGCACAGGCACTGGCTTCGCGCGGCGGCGCCGGCAGCAGCGACAACTGGGTGGTGGCCGCCGGAAAACGCTCGCGGATGGCGAGAAAGCTGCGCACCAGGCCAAAATAACCGGGCGCGTCGGTGATGTCCCCGCCCACCTGCGGATGCAGCAGCAGGTTGGCCTCGTTCTCGATCGCACTTTTCAGGCAGAACTCGAACTGCGCACGGTGCATCGGATGATGTGCCTGCCAGGCAATGACGCGTCGCCAGCCGCGGCGGACAAGCAGCGCGCGCAACTCGGCCGGGGTGGCGCGCAGGCTGACAAAGTCCGGATGCGGCGGCAAGGATGCGCCCTCGACACGGCCGCCCAGATGCCAGCTGTCGCCGTCCCGCCACGCGTCGCTGACGGTCAGCACCGCGAGCATGAATCCTTCGCCATCGCGCAGCGCCACCCGGTCGCCCGGCTTGAGCTCGGCCGCGATTTTTTGACGACTTCCGAGCGTGACCGGCAGCGGCCAGAAAGTGCCGTCATCGAGCTTCATTTCGGTTGCGACCTGCACGCATTGCGCGCGCGTCATGAAGCCGGCAAGCGGCGAGTAGGCGCCGCTCATCAGCATTTCAAGCTCGCACTGCTGCCGCCAGTCGAGATCGAGCGAAGGCAGGCTCAAGGCTTCCTGTTTGAGCGCGTCGGCCTGGGTCGGGTCGATCAGGTTGACGAGGGTGCCGCCGTAGGGTGCGATCAATTGATTCATTTCAGCTCAGGAGGAAACCGCGTTAACCAAAAGTTTTGAAAAACAGAGCAACAAACCGGCCAAGCTCGGATTCCGGCAGGTGATTGATGCCGGCAGCACCACGGCGTCCGCCGCCGCTGTCGAACTGGCTGCACAGTTCATCCGCGCCCGACCGGGCAGCCAGCGGCGAACGCACGCTGACAAGATAACCTCCCTCCGGTTTGGCAGTGAGAACGGCATGCGCCTGCGTGGGCGACTCGACTGCCAGCTGATTGCCAAACACGCCGGAAATCCGTCGCGCCCACTTTTCTGCGGGCAGCATGAAGATGCGGCCGCTGGCGCGCACTTCCGTGGCGCTGAGGGCAACGGCGCGCGTCATGTCTTCCTGGTAGCCGGCTTTCAGCGTTGCGTAGGCGGTCGACTCGGCGATGAACGCGAACGGATCGGCAAACGGGTGCAGCTGGCGATACAAATCGGCCGGATCGAAAAACAGGTCGTCGAGTGTTTCACCATAGCCGTTGTAGTTGAGGCATTCGCCCAGCGACTGCAATTGTGTGAGGTTCGCAGCAGACAGATCGAGTGGCATCGCAGCCTGCCGCGCAGCGTCCGCAAGATTATCGCCAAACGCGGCGGTGACCGCCCACGCCAGATGCCTGCCCTGCAAGTACTGATTCACCAGCAGGCTGGTGCAGACGTTGGCATCGGTATCGATGTGCGGCTCAAAATGCGGATGCGTCGGGATGTCTCCCGGCTGATGGTGGTCGAAGTAGCGAACATGGGCACCCGCTTCGAGCAGCCTGTCCAGCGCATCGCGGTTTTTCGACAGTGCAATGTCGAGCACAGTGATGCGGTCGCCCACCCCGGCCTTGACCCGTTTCAGCAGGCTGATGTCGCGCTTGGGGCCGGTGACCAGCTTGGAATCGGCGGGGTCGGCCAGGCGCAGCTGGTGCAGCGCGCAGAGGCCGTCGGCATCGCCGTTGAAAACGTCAATCAGATTCATGGGCGACTGGATGGGCGATGGGGTTGGGTTGGCGCCTGGCTTGGAAGTGCGGCCATTGTATGAAGGCAAGCACCACAATGACAAGCACATGCAGGACAGCGTAGCGCAGCCAGATTACTGGCTGCGTAGCGAAATGCTGGCGGTCGGTGCTCGGCAGAAACGGCAAGGCCTCAAAATTGCTGCCCGTATTTATCGATTTCGCCGGTCAGTCCAAGGTGCAGGAACAAGGCCGCCAGCGGCAGCGAAGCAGCCACGCCGGGCAGACGCGCGGCACCAGGCTGCCGTAGATGACGAACGCGGTGTTACACCCGTGCGGACAGCCACAACATGCTGCAGGGATTGCTTTCGCTGCGCCTCACGGCTGGGCGGTGTCCTGCATGCGCAGCAACGCAGGGGCGACGCGTGCGCCGGGGCGCTCCGCGCCCTGCCAGCCGGGATAGGCCGCCAGTTCGCGCGCCAGCCCATCCGGCAGGCGACACGGCGGCTGGCCCGCAAGCAGCTGCGGCGTCAGTTCCGGCGCGGCGACCGCCAACCAATCGGGCTGGTAGTCCAGCGTAAGGTTGTGCACCGCCTCGCCCCCATGCAAGGGGATTGCAGCCGCCACCACATTGGCGATCACGCGCTGGCGATACGCCGCGCCCTCGGCCTGGCGTATCAGGATGCCCGCGCCCGACGCCAGCACGGTGTTGGAAAAAATGTCCATCTCGCGCGGCACGTCGTTGTGCGGCTGGATGCGGATCGCATCGCCACCGCCGTTGATGAACACATTGTCGTACACCGCCACCCGCCCCTCGGCCTGCAGCAATGCTTCGCTAGGATTGTGCAGGAACAGGTTGCCGTAGACTAGGTAGCGATCCTCGCTGCCCGCGCCCGCCAGCGGGAAGTGTCCCAGCAGGACGTTGGGGCGTGCCTGCGGCCCGGGCAATGCATCCTGTTTGGAAAATACGTTGTAGCGGATCACCGTGTCGTGACGGTCGGAATTTTCGGCTGCGCGCGTCTTCTGGTGCTTGATCTGCAGGTTGTACCCCAGCGTGTACGTGATCCGGTTGGCCTCGATGACGCCCCCGACAAAGGGATCGCTGCCATCGGAATCACCGAAATACATGCCGGTTCCCACACGCTCGATGCGGTTGTTGCTGACCACCCAGCCGAATGCCGGACACTTGGTGGAGATGCCCACATTCTGCTGCGACGCGGCGTGGTCGTGGATGAAGAGATGTTCCAGCGTGATGAAATCGGCATAACGGCTGTGACCCTCGGCCTTGACTGCATCCACCGGCAGGCTGCGGCCATCAAGTTCCAAATGACGCAAAACCAGGTGACGCACGTTAACCAGGCTGACCGTATTGGCGCCCAGCCGCGCAATGAAGCGCGGCGGCGCAGCCGGGTCGGCGGCTTCGATGACGATCGGCTGGCCGGCATGCCCGGACAGATTGTGGAGCGGCAAGCCCTGGCGGTAATCGCCCGGCGCCAGCAGCACGCGGTCGCCCGGCTGCAGGCGGCGCAAATAATCGCGGTAATTTTGCGCATCCACGCGGTAATCCGCGGCTGCCACCATATCCGTCAGCAGGCAGAGCATCCCCATGCAGACGGCTCGCCGCATTTTGGGCGTGTTAAACACTAATTTCGCGTCCGTAAAATTAGCCCAGATTTTCGCATAGGGCATGCGAGGTGTTCAGTAGGGTGCGCCATGCGCACCGTAAAGCATGGATCGGGGGCATCCGGGATTAGTGTTTAACACGCCCTAATCCGCCGGATCGGGCAGCGGCAGCCCGCTCTTCAGCAAGTCCAGCTTGCCGCAGAGGCTGCGGGTCATCCCCCCCACGCCCTGGCGCCCGGTATCCACCACAATGTCGGCCACTTCGCGATACAGCGGGTCGCGCTGCTGGTATAGCTCGCGCAGTTTGGCCAGCGGGTTGTCCGTTTGCAGCAGCGGGCGGTTGCGGTCGTGCCGCGTGCGTTCATACAAATGCTCGGGGGTACCGCGCAAATAAATCACCACGCCATTTTTCTTCAGGTTTTCGCGGTTGGCTACCGACAGCACCACGCCGCCGCCGGTGGCCAGCACGATTCCGGACCGGGTCGTCAGCTCGGCGATCACCGCCTCCTCGCGCTTGCGAAACCCCGCCTCGCCCTCGATTTCGAAAATCACCGGAATCTTGACCCCGGTGCGCGCCTCGATCTCGTGGTCGGAGTCGTAAAAGGGGCAGCCGTAATGCCGGGCCAGCAGCCGCCCCACCGTGGTCTTGCCGGCGCCCATCAGCCCGACGAGGAAAAGATTGTCTTGCTTGCTCATAGCGCCATTCTAATAGAGAGTGGCCCGTTGGAAAGCCGCGCACGGAGAAGGCACGGGAAGAAAATCGGGACGAAAAAAAGCGCGGGACAAGCCCGCGCTTGGGTACGCTCCGCGATCAGCGGATCGACAGGCGCTCGTCGATGATGCGCGGCGTGATGAAGATGATCAGCTCGGTCTTGCTGTTCTCCTTGGTAGTGGTCTTGAACAGATTGCCGAACACCGGCACATCGCCCAGCAGCGGCACTTTGTTTACGCTGGAGCTTTCGCCGCCGTCAAAAATGCCGCCCAGCACCAGGGTTTCGCCGTTGTTCACGCGTACCTGGGTCTTGATCCGTTTGGTATCGATTGCAGGATTGTCGCCAATGTTTGCAATATCGCGCACCGCATCTTTCTGCACTTCGACGGTCAGGATGATCGCGTCGTTGTTGAGGATCTGCGGATCGACCAGCAAGCACAGGAAAGCATCCTTGAACGTCACCGTCGCGGGGGAGTTGGCCGTCCCGGGAGTGATGTACGGGATCTGTGTGCCATTCAGAATCACAGCCGGCTTTTGGTTGGACGTCATCACACGCGGATTGGATATCACCTTGCCCTTGTTATCCGCTTCGAGAGCACGCAACTCCAGGCTCAAAAGATTGCCATTGGCGAGATTCAGTAGGGACAAGGCCAGGTTGCCAGCACCGATAGCATCCGGCAACGCCTGACCCGAGCCAATCGCTGGCGCGCCGAGCGTCGCCCCGCCAATCTGGACGGGATCGACAAGTCCGTTGTTGATGACTTTGGACGCTTGAAAACCCAGGCGCGCGCCCAGATCTCGGCTCCAGCCATCGGTCGCCACCACCACCCGCGCCTCGATCATGACCTGGCGCGCCGGCACGTCCAGCCGTGCGAGCAGTTCGCGCACTTCCTGAATCTTGCGTGCCGTGTCGGTGATGATCAGCGTGTTGGTTTTCAGATCATAGGTCGCACGGCCTCGCTTGGTCAGGACTTTCTGATCGTTCTCGCCCTTGCCCTGCTGCGAAGCCTGAGCCGCCGCTGCGCCGCCCAGCCCCTGCGCCTGCGCCGAACAGTTCACCGCGTTGTTGCCGGCGGAAGCGAGGAAGGCGCCGGATGCGAAGCCATACAGCATGGTTTGCGCTTCATCCGCCCGCATGTAGTTCATCTGGATGTATTCGGTGACCAGAGGCTCCAGATCGGCCACCGCAGAGCGGGCTTCATACTCGAGCTTCTCCTTGGCCATCAACTCGTCCTTGGGCGCGACCCAGATGACGTTGCCATCCCGGCGCTTGTCCAGGCCCTTGGTTTGCATGATGAGGTCGAGCGCCTGATCCCACGGCACGTCTTTCAGGCGCAGGGTGAGATTGCCGGTCACGGAGTCGCTGGCGATGATGTTGAGGCCGGTGAAGTCTGCGATGACCTGCAGCACCGAGCGCACTTCGACATTCTGGAAATTGAGCGAAAGTTTCTCGCCGGTGTACTTCACCTTGCCGTCAGCGGTTTTCTTCTGCGCATCGTCGCTCTGCTTGACTTCGACGATGAAGCTGTTGTCGGTCTGGTAGGCCGAATACTCCCAGCCGCCCTTGGGCTGAATCACCATGCGGGTGTTGTCGCCGAGGGCGTAGATTTCGATGACCTGCACCGGTGTGCCGTAATCGGCCACGTCCAGACGACGCTGCAGGGCCTTGGGCAGCTCGGTGCCGATGAAGTCGACCACCACGCCGTTTGCCTGCTGACGGATGTTGATGCCCGCCTGCGCGTCGGACAGTGTGGTCACGATGCGTGCCTCGCCCGCGGCGCCACGTCGGAAATCGACATCGCGAATGCTGTGGCGCGCTGAGCCTGGCGCGGCTTCGGCAAAGCGTGGGCTGACATTCACCGGCGCCGCCCCGACGCCGGCATCGCCCAGCGCGATGAGCAGCGACTTGCCATCGATCCGGGCTTCGTATTCGACCGATTTGTTGAGGTTCAGCACCAGGCGCGTGCGCGTGCCGGCCTGCACCACGTTCACGCTCGACAGCGGGCCGAGATTGGCCTCAACGGTATTGCGCCCCATGGCGTTGCCGGTGTCGGGGAGGTCGAGCGCGATGCGCGGCGGGTTGCCGACGGTGAAACCGGCCGGGGTGGCGGTCAGCGCATTCTTCAGATTGACGCGCACCACGACCTTGCCGCCAGGCAGGGTCGTGGTCTCGACGCTTTGCACCGCGTTGCCGGTGGGCGGCACATCGGCAGCGCGCACCGCGAGCGGCAACGCCAAACCGGCGAGCAGGGCAATCCCGAGCAGATGACGGGTCATACGATCTTTCACGAGCTTCAGCTTGTAGAGCGAATGGGTAACGGCGCAGCCGTTGGGTACCCATCGGCCTCCCCCTTGCGGGGAGAAAGTCGGAGTCCCCTTATGGGACATTTTCTGGGCAATGCTACGTCCAATGGTTTTGGGCAATGCGTTCATGTCAGCCTCTTTTAAAATCAGTGCTAAAGGTCATTCTTGCAAAAGCAGGGTGCTGGTGCGCTCGGACCAATCTCCGGCGCTATCCTGGACAATCTCACGCAAGCCCACTTCACCATCGCCGATCTGCGTGATGCGGCCGAAATTCTGCCCTACGTAATTACCCTTTTTGACGTGGTAGATCGCGTTGTCCGGCGTTTTGATCACCGCATGGACCGTCCCTTGCCTGGACAGCATGCCCACCATTTTCAGGGTTTCCAGCGAGTAGGCCTCAAGCGGCTCTTTCGGGCGATTGAGGTCGGGCTGCATGCCGCCTCCGCCGCCGGTCGAGAGTTTTCTCGTCTTGAAGGGGTCGGGCAGGTCGAAGGCGTTGTAGGTGAACGGCTCATACACCTTGACCTGCGGCAGCGGCTCGATTTTTCCCTGCATATCCTTGCCAGTCTCGGCGACAAAGGTTTGTAGGTCGTCCATGCTTCCGCCGCCGCAGCCGGTCAGGCCCAACACAATGAGTAAGGTAGCCAGCCGCTTCATTTCTTCTGCTCCTTGGCTTGGGCTTGCTGTTTCCGGGCGATGACTTCCTCATCATCCAGATAACGGTACGTCTTGACGATGGCATCCATATTCAGCACGCCGTCCTTGGCGGGCTCCATGGCGATGTCCTGCAAGGTGACGATGCGCGACAGCTTGGAAACGTCGCTGACAAAGGCCGCCACGTCGTGGTAACCGCCGGTGACTTTGACGCGAATCGGCGTTTCGGCATAGAACTCGGAAATGGTTTCGGCATCGGGCCTGAACAGGTCGAACTGCAGCCCGCGCCCCAGACCCGCCTGGTTGACATCGGTGATCAACGCATCCATTTCCTGCTTGTTGGGCAATTGCTTCAGCAGTGCGCCGAAGGCCTGCTCGATGTCGGCCAACTGCTTGGTGTAAGCCTCCAGATTGATGGCCTGGTTTTTCTTGGTGGTGAACACGCTGCGCAGTTCGGTTTCCTTCTGCTTGGCCACTTCCAGCGTTTCCATCCCGCCACGCCAGTCGAACCACCAGCCTGCAATCACCAAGGCCACGCTGAGCAACGCAAGCGCCACCAGCTTGGTCGGCAGCGGCCAGTCGGCCAGCGTTTTCAGGTCGAGTTTGTTAAGGTCGCCCAGGGTCATGCTTTACCCCCATTGTCTTTTGAGTCGTCCGCCTGCTGGCGGGTCTGCTTGACCGACAGCACAAATTCGTTGGCACGCAGATTGTTCACGGTGGCCGACTTGATCTCGACCAGGTTGGCCGACTCGAACCAGGGCGAATCATTCAGGTTGCGCATCAGGGTGGAAACGCGCGCGCTCGACTGCGTATAGCCACTGATGGTCACGATGTCACCCGCCTGCTTGAAGGACTTGAGATAAAGGCCGTCGGGCAGCAGGCGGATCATCTGGTCGAACAGGTGAACGACTTCGGTGCGATTGGATTGCAGGGTCTCGACGACCTGCTTGCGTTCCAGAAGCGCCTGTGTCTGTTCGCGGATTTTCTTGATTTCGCCGATCTGGACGTCGAGCTTGGCGATTTCCTGTTCGAGGAAGGCATTGCGCTCATCCTGCGCCGACTGGTTCGCAGCGATCACGCCATGCCCGAGGACAACGGCGATCACGCCCACTGCCACGGCAATGCCGAGCAGGAGGTTGAACTGACGGCGCCGCGCGGCACGTGCCAGTTCGCGATGGGGGAGTAGGTTAATGCGGATCATTGGGGGTCAAACCTCCGCATGGCGAGGCCGCAAGCGACAAAGAGGGAAGGCGCGTCGGCGGTCAGCGCCTGCGGCCGGATTTTAGGGCCGACTGCCATGTTGGCAAATGGATTGGCGACCATGGTCGGGGTGCCGGTGCGCTGCCCGACCACCTCATCGAGGCCGGGGATCATGGCGCCGCCACCGGCCAGCAGGATCTGATCGACCTTGCGATACTGGGTGGACGTGGTGAACAGCTGCAGGGCGCGTCCAATCTCCATCGCCAGGGTTTCGCTGTAGGGCTGCAACACTTCCATGTCGTAATTTTCGGGCAGGGTGCCTTTGCGCTTGGCGTTTTCGGCCTCTTCGCTGGTCATGCCGTAGCGGCGCGAAATTTCGTTGTTGAGCTGGTTGCCGCCAAAGCCGTGTTCGCGCAGGTAAACCGATTCGTTGTCGTGGAGAACATTGATATGCATGTTCTGCGCCCCCACATCGACAATCGCGACGGTCTGCCCGGCGCCGCTGCCCGGCAGCAGGTGGGCAATCTGTTCGTACGCGGTTTGCGTGGCGAAGGACTCGACATCCATGATCAGCGCCTTGAGGCCGGCCGCCTCGACCGCGGCCACGCGGTCTTCGACTTTTTCCTTGCGCGCGGCGGCGAGCAGAACCTGCACGTCGTCCGAGCTGCCGGGCGATTCGCCAAGCACCTGAAAGTCGAGATTCACCTCGTCGAGCGAGAAAGGAATGACCTGATTGGCCTCGGCTTCCACCTGGTTTTCCAGATCGATGCCGCTCAGGCTGGCCGGCGCCAGGATCTTTTTGGTAATGACGGACGATGACGGCAGGGCGATCGCAACGTTCTTGACCCGCGTGCCCAGATTTTTCCAGGCGGTGCGCAGAGTGTCGGCCACCTGGTCGAGGTTGGCGATATTGCCGTCCATCACCGCATCCTTGGGCAAAGGCTCGACGACATAGTGCTCCACTCGCAGCATGCCCTTGCCGGCATCGGACAGTTCCACCAGCTTGACCGCAGTCGTGCTGATGTCGAGTCCGATGATGGGCAGACCCTTGGCGGACAGCCAGTCCAGATTGATATTAAGGTGCAAGAGTTTTCCTTTACGCTTCTGTGAGTTGGCGCTTTTTCTTGTTATTTTTTTTAGATGCTAGCAACAACACACGGTTTTTAACAGTTTTTTTCTTGCCGCACATCAAGAGTTGAACACCTGTGTCCAATTTCCAACACCACTAACGCCTATAATCGGCGGAAACTTTAGGCATCGCATAGTAAGGAACCGGATGTTTTCAAAATGGTGGCATTACGCACTGGCCCTGATCGTCAGCCTCGGCGTCGTCGGAACGGCGCTGGCCGGGTTGGCGGCTGCACTGATTTACCCCAACCTGCCGCCGCTTGAGGCGCTGACTGACTACCAGCCCAAGCTGCCGCTCCGCATCTTCACAGCCGACAACGCGCTGATCGGCGAATTCGGCGAGGAGCGCCGCGCCTTCATCGCCATCGACAAGGTGCCGGCCTATATGAAGCAGGCGATCATTGCCGCCGAGGACGAACGTTTCTACACCCACGGCGGCGTCGATACCCTCGGCGTGCTGCGCGCGGCCGGCTCGAACCTGCTGTCCGGCGGCGCCAAGGAAGGCGCGTCGACCATCACCATGCAGGTGGCACGCAATTTCTTCCTGTCGAACGAAAAGACCTTCACCCGCAAATTGTCCGAAGCCATGCTGGCAATGAAGATCGAGCACAACCTGTCGAAGGACAAGATCCTCGAGCTGTACATCAACCAGATCTATCTCGGCCAGCGCGCCTACGGCTTCGAGGCCGCGGCGCGCACCTATTTCGGCAAGCCGATGCGCGAGCTGTCGCTGGCCGAGTTCGCCATGCTGGCGGGGCTACCGAAAGCGCCGTCGCGCTACAACCCGGTGGTTAATTTCCCGCGCGCCAAAGCACGTCAGGAATACGTGCTGGGGCGGATGCGCACGCTCAAGTTCATCGACCAGCCGACCTGGCAGGCCGCGGTCAAGCAGAAACTGGTGATCCGCCAAACGCGCCGGCAGGCCGACGTCAGTGCCGATTACGCCGCCGAAATGGTGCGTCAGGCCCTGTTCGAGAAATACGGCGAATCCATCTACAGCTCGGGCTACAAGGTAGTCACCACGCTGCGGCGCACCCGGCAAGCCGCCGCCAACCGTGCGGTATGGGAGGGCATCGCCGATTACGACCAACGCCACGGCTACCGGGGCCCCGAAAACCAGATCGGTCTGCCCGCCGACAAGGTGCAACGCGAAGCGGCGATCGCCGACGCACTGGAAGACCTCGCCCCGGTGAGCGAAATGCAGCCCGCGGTGGTGTTGAGCGCCTCCCCCAAACTGATCCGCGCGCAGTTGGGCGACGGCACGGTCGTCGACATTTCGGGCAGTTCGCTCAAGTGGGTGGCGAACTGGGCCGCCGGCAAAAAAGGCCGGCAACTCGCCCCCGGCGCGGTGGTGCGGGTACAGGCGGTTGGCAGCAAGCCGCAATGGCGGCTGGCGCAGCTGCCCGAGGTGGAGGCCGCGCTGGTCGCACTGGATCCCAAGGACGGCGCCATTACCGCGCTGGTCGGCGGATTTGACTTCCACCGCAACAAATTCAACCGCGTGACGCAAGCCTGGCGCCAGCCGGGATCGAGCTTCAAGCCGTTCATCTATTCCGCTGCGCTGGAAAAGGGCTACACGCCAGCCACCCTTATCGAGGACGCGCCGCTGTCGGTGAGCGCCGAAGAAACCGGCGCCGCCGCATGGGAGCCCAAAAACTATGACGGCAGCACCAGCGGCCCGGTGCGCATGCGCACGGCGCTGACCAAGTCGCTCAACCTGGTCTCGGTACGCATTTTGCAGAGTATCGGCCCGCATTACGCACGCGACTACATCCGCCGCTTCGGCTTCGATCCGGCACGCCACCCGCCTTATCTCACCATGGCGCTGGGCGCGGGCAGCGTCACCCCGCTGCAGATGGCGGCGGCCTATAGCGTGTTCGCCAATGGTGGCTTCAGCGTCAATCCCTATCTGATCGACAAGGTGTTCGACAAGGACGGGCGCCTGCTGATGCAGGCCAACCCGCAGCAGGTCGGCGGCAGCGCGCCGCGCGTGATCGATCCGCGCAATGCCTGGCTGATGACCAGCATGATGCAGGACGTGGTGCGCTACGGCACCGCCGCACGCGCCAGCCGGTTGGGACGCAGTGACCTTGCCGGCAAGACCGGCACCACCAACGACGCACTTGACACCTGGTTCGCCGGTTACAACCCCGGCCTGGTGACGATCACCTGGATGGGCTACGACCAGCCGCGCTCGCTCGGGCGGCGCGAGACGGGTTCGCAATCCGCGCTGCCCATCTGGATGAACTTCATGGCCGCGGCACTCAAAAACATGCCGCAAAAAGGCTGGGAGATGCCCAGCGGCATCATCAGCGTAAAAATCGACCCGGCCACCGGCGCCCGGCCGAGCGAAACGGTGTGGGACACCGTGCTGGGCACGGCACTGGGGGTCGAGACACCCAGCATGGTGGAGCATTTCTATCAGGAGTTCCCGCCGCCCGAAGCGCCAGCCGCCGGCGGGGGCGATGGCCCGGGCAACTTCACCGAACCTGCAGCACCGTACGAACGCGCCGACCCCGAAACAACCCTGCCATGAAGAATCAGGACATGCGCCGCCGCATTGCGCATGCGGCGGCGCGCATACTGGCCGAAGACGGCAGCCTCGATTACGGCAGCGCCAAGCGCAAGGCCGCACGCCAGCTGGGGGCGCCCGACAGCGGCAGCCTGCCCGACAACCAGCAGATCGAGGAAGCCCTGCGCAGCTACCAGGCGCTCTACCAGGCGGACGAGACGCGCGCGCAACTGGCGCTGCTGCGACAGGTCGCTATTGAGTACATGGAGCAGCTGGCCGATTTCGACCCCCACCTGACCGGCTCGGTGCTCAATGGCACCGCCGGACGCCACACCAGCATCACCCTGCAACTGTTCACCGACCAGCAGAAGGAAGTCGAATTTCTGCTGATGCGCATGACCACGCCTTACCTGGCCGCCGAACATCGCGCAGGGGACGCCCCCGGACGGATCTACCCCCGCTTTGTCGTCGACGATCCGCGCGCAACGGTCGAGATCATCGTCTATCCAGCTGCCGAACTGCGCGGCATGAAACGCCTGCAGGCCGACGGCAGCCCGCGGCGCGTGCGCCTGCCGCAGGTGCGGACCCTGACTTGACCACTCCAGCGCATCCCGCGCTGGCATGGAAGCTGCTGATTGGCCTATACAGTATTCATAATGAGTAAACGGCCGTGATCCGATTTTTCCACCACTACGTGCCTCTGAATTTGCTGCTGCTGGTGCTGGTCGAAGCATTCATCCTCGGCGGCGCCATCTATGCGGGGGTCAACGCGCGCTTCCTCGACGGCAACGTGATTCCGGCCGATCTCCAGCCCCTGCTGCCCAAGGCCCTGACCTTTACCCTTGTCATGCTGGGATTGATGACGGCCAGCGGCCTCTATGATCTGGAATGGCAGGGCGGCATTCGCGCGCTGCTGCAACGTCTCGGCCTGAGTTTCATGCTCGGCCTGCTGACGATGAGCCTGCTGTTTTATTTCTTTCCCGCCCTGCTGGTCGGGCGTGGCGCCTTTCTATTGTCATTCGGCCTCGCGTTGCTGGGCATTTTGCTCAGCCGCGTACTGTTCATCCGCTGGGCACGGATGGGGGCGCTCAAAACCCGCGCCCTGGTGATCGGCACCGGTAGCCGCGCCGCCCACATCGAGGCGCTTCTGGCCAAGCGCGGCCATGTCGGCAATACACAAGTCATCGGTTATCTGCCGATGGGCGGCAGTCATCATTTCATCGACCATGCCCGTATTCTCGACACCGAGGAACCTCTGCCCGAACTGGTCGCGCGCCTGCAGATCAGTGAATTGATCCTCGCCGTGCGCGACCGTCGGAGCGGCGGCCTGCCGGTTCAGGATCTGCTCAAATGCAAGCTGCGAGGCATTCGCATCATCGAGCTTTCCAACTTTTTCGAGCGGGAAAACGGCCATCTTCAGCTCGACTCGATGAACCCCAGCTGGATGATCCTGGCCGAGGGCTTTCATCAGGGCATCGTACGCGACACCGTCAAGCGTCTGTTCGACCTGGTCGCCAGTGCCGCCTTGCTCGCGGTCTGCCTGCCCATCATGGTGCTGACCGCATTGCTGATCAAGCTGGAAAGCGCCGGTCCCGTGCTGTACCGTCAGGAGCGCGTCGGCCAGGGCGACCGCAACTTCACCATCCTCAAGTTCCGCAGCATGTGCGTCGATGCCGAAAAGGACGGCAAGCCGCGCTGGGCCGGCCAGAACGACAGCCGCGTCACGCTCACCGGGCGCTTCATCCGGCGCACCCGCATCGACGAGCTGCCGCAGGTCTTCAACGTGTTCTTCGGCGACATGAGTTTCGTCGGCCCGCGCCCGGAACGCCCCTATTTCGTGCAGGACCTGACCCAGAAAATCCCCTATTACGGTGTGCGCCACACCGTCAAACCCGGCATCACCGGCTGGGCGCAGGTGCGGTACGCATACGGCGCGACCGACGAGGACGCCATGCACAAGCTGCAGTACGACCTTTATTACGTCAAGAACCACAGTCTGTTTCTCGACCTCATGATCCTGTTCCAGACCGCACAAGTGGTGTTGTGGGGAAAGGGCGTGCGCTGAGCGCGCGCGCCTGAAGCCGGACATGCCCGACACCCTGCTTCTGCTCGCCGCCTTCGGTTATGGCCTGGCGACGCTGGCCTATCTGGGGCTGACCGGCCTCATCGTCTCCAGCTGGCGGCAGCGCCCGCAGGGCCGCCTGCTGGTGCTGGCCACCGGACTCAGCGCCGCCTGGGGCGCCCTGTCGGCGCTCACCGCGTGGGGGGTGTTGCCGCCGCGGCTGGAACTCGCCGCCGAAGTCGCACGCAACGGCGCCTGGCTGCTGTTGCTGCTCCACATCCTGCGGCTGCGGCTGCCGCCTAGCGCCCCCCTGCCCGCACCGCTGCGCCTGATCCGCGCGCTGGGCGGCGTGCTCATCGGCGCCCTACTGCTCGTCAGCGTCATGCCCTTCCTCGCCCCCGATCAGCCGGTGCTGGCGCGATGGGCCGGCAATCTGGGGCTGGTGCTGCTGACCGTGATGGGGCTGGTGCTGGTCGAGCAGGTCTACCGCAGCACCCGTCTGGAAGACCGCTGGGCGATCAAGTTTCTCTGCCTCGGACTGGGCGGACTGTTCGTCTACGACTTTTACCTCTATGCCAATGCGGCACTATTCAACACGATGGATGCCCAGGTCTGGGCGGCGCGCGGCTACGTGGCGGCGCTGGTGACCCCATTGATCGCGATCTCCGCGGCACGCAACCCGGAATGGGCGGCGCCGGTCGGGCTGTCGCGCAGCATGGCTTTCCACACCGCCAGCCTGCTGGGGGCGGGCGTCTATCTGCTGCTGATGGCGGGCGCCGGCTATTACCTGCGCCTGTTCGGCGGCGAATGGGGCGACGTGGTGCAGACCGTGTTCCTGTTTGCCGCCGTCATGCTGCTGGTGCTGCTGATGGTTTCCGGCACCCTGCGCGCGCGACTGCGGGTATTCCTGTCCAAGCACTTCTTCAGTTACCGCTACGACTATCGCGAAGAGTGGCTCAAGTTCACCCGCGCCCTCACCGAAGGCCGGCCCGGCGAGCAATTGTGCGAACGCGCCGTCGAAGCGCTGGCCCGCCTGCTCGAAAGCCCCGGCGGCGCGCTGTGGATGCACGAAGGCAATACGGGCTATCAACGCGCCAGCCACTGGAACTGGGCCGACCTCAACGGCACCGAGCCGGCCGACTCCTCCTTCGTGCGGTGGCTCGCCGACAAGCAGTGGGTGGTGGACCTGGATGAAATGAAAACCCGGCGCGACCTCTACGGCGACCTCGACATGCCGGAATGGATCCGGCACGCCGACGACGCCTGGCTGGTGGTGCCGCTGATGCTGCACGACGAACTGCTCGGATTTGTAGTGCTGAAGCATTCCCTGGGCAAGGTCAGCTTCAACTGGGAGGTCAGCGACCTGCTCAAGGTGGCGGCGCGCCAGGCTGCGGCGCACCTGGCGCAGATGCGTGCGGCCAACCAGCTCATCGTCGCGCGCCAGTTCGAGTCGTTCAACCGCACCACCACCTTCGTCATCCACGACCTGAAAAATCTCGTCGCCCAGTTGTCCCTGCTGCTGGCCAATGCCGAAAAGCACAAGCACAACCCCGAGTTCCAGGCCGACATGCTGGAAACCATCGAAAACGCAGTCGCCCGCATGAACAAGGTGCTGGCGCAATTGCGCCGCGGCAGCGACGAGACGCGGGCACAATCGGTGGATCTGGCGGCCATCCTGAATGAAGCGGTCGCCAGCAAGCAGGCATTCAAGCTGCGTCCCGCCCTCGACCTGCCGCCGCCCAGCCTGCGCGTGCGCGCCGAGCGCGAGCGCCTCACCCGCGCCGTCGGCCATCTGCTGCAAAATGCGCTGGAAGCCACCCCGCCAAGCGGCCAGGTCACGCTGCGCGGATTCGAGGAGGCCGGGCAGGCGATCGTTGAAATCAGCGACAGCGGCAGCGGCATGGACGACACCTTCATCCGCACCCGACTGTTTCAGCCGTTCGATTCGACCAAGGGCGCGGGCATGGGCATCGGCGCGTACGAGTGCCGCGAAACCATCCGCGCGCTGGGCGGACAACTGGAAGTGGACAGCGCGCCGGGGCGCGGCACCCGCTTCCGCATCAGCCTGCCGCTAGACAATCACGCATACATAGAAGGAGACGCCGCATGAGCGACGCCAAGCAAAAGATTCTGCTGGTGGAAGACGACCCCGGGTTGCAAAAGCAGCTCAAGTGGAGCCTCGCCGATTACGAACTGGCGATCGCCGCCGACCGCGACAGCGCCATCGCCCAGCTGCGCCGCCACGAACCCGCCGTGGTGCTGCTCGACCTCGGCCTGCCGCCCGATGCCGACGGCGCCACCGAAGGCCTGGCCACGCTGCAGCAAATTCTCTCGCTTGCGCCTGCCACCAAGGTCATCGTCGTCACCGGCAACCTCGACCGCGGCAATGCGGTGAAAGCCATCCAGCTCGGCGCCTACGATTTCTTCCAGAAACCCTTCGACCCCGACGTGCTGGCGCTGATGATCGCCCGCGCGCTGCACCTCCATGCGCTGGAAATCGAAAACCGCCTGCTGGCCGCCAGGCAGCACGGCTCCGCCCTGCAGGGGCTGATCACCAGCAGCGAACCCATGCTGAAGGTGTGTCACACCGTGGAGAAAGTCGCCCCGGCCAACGTCACGGTGTTGCTGCTGGGCGAATCCGGCACCGGAAAGGAAGTGCTGGCGCGCGGCGTGCACGAGCTGTCACCGCGCGCCGGCAAGCGCTTTGTCGCCATCAACTGCGCGGCGATCCCCGACACCCTGCTGGAATCCGAACTGTTCGGCTACGAAAAGGGCGCGTTCACCGGCGCCGCCAAGCAGACCATCGGCCGCATCGAATACGCCAACGAAGGCACCCTGTTCCTCGACGAGATCGGCGACCTGCCGATGCCGCTGCAGGCGAAGCTGCTGCGCTTCCTGCAGGAGCGCGTGATTGAACGCCTGGGCGGGCGCGGCGAAATTCCGGTCGACGTGCGCGTCGTCTGCGCCACCCACCGCGATCTCGCCGGCATGATCCGCGAAGGCAGCTTCCGCGAAGACCTGTACTACCGGCTGTCCGAAATCACGGTGAAAATTCCGCCGCTGCGCGAACGCCCCGGTGACGCCATCCTGCTGGCCCAGGCCTTCCTGGAACGCTATGCACGCGAAATGGGGCGCGCCCTGCGGGGCTTCACCGGCGATGCGCTGGGTGCGCTCGAAGCCCACGCCTGGCCCGGCAACGTGCGTGAAATGGAAAACCTGATCAAACGCGCCACCATCATGGCCGACGGCACCCAGATCACCGCCGCCGACCTCGGGCTCGACCCCGGTCCCGCTGAGGCGAAGCCCTTCAACCTGCGCCAGGCGCGCGAACATGCCGAACGTCTGGCGGTCAGCCGCGCGCTCGCCCACAGCGAAGGCAACATCGCCCAGGCTGCCGAACTGCTCGGCGTCACCCGCCCCACGCTGTATGACCTGATGGCAAAAATCGGCATGAAATAAACTAGACTTTTTAGTGTTCGCGCAGACACAAGAACATCGAATTGCTTCGAAATGCGCCGCACCCCCTTCCCCCCGCGTTTGGCCATTCAAGGAGACAGACGAGCATGCCCCTATTTCCGGTCCGCTTCTTACTGGCCCTGACCTTCACGATGGGTCTGGCCGCCTGCGGCGGCGAATCGAGCGAAGTGCTGGTGGACAAGGCCCGACAGAGCCTCGACAGAGGCGACCAAAAGGCCGCCATCATCCAGCTGAAAAGCGCCCTCCAGGAAGACGGGAATAACGCCGAGGCACGCTTCCAGCTTGGCAAGCTCTATCTGGAAACCGGTGATTTTGTCGGTGCGGAAAAGGAACTCATACGCGCCCGCAAAGCAGGCTACGACGCCAACATCCTGGATCCGTCCCTGGCAAAAGCCTTCATCGGCCTGGGCGAATTCAAGCGTGTGCTGGACGACCTGCCGCAGCCCGCCGCAGGCAGCCCGAATGAAGTTCCGATACTGGTGGCACGCGCCCGCGCCCAGCTCGGCGTGGGCGACAAAGGGGCCGCACGCAACAGCCTCGAACAGGCCATGGCCATCGCGCCAGAAAATGTCGACGTGCTGCTGGCTTTGGCGCAGCTGGCACTCGCCGATGGCGATGCCCTCAAAGCGGGCGAGCAGGTCGATGAAGCCTTGCGCATCGATTCCACAAACCGCGACAGCTGGTTGTTCAAGGGAGACTACCTGCGCACCACAGGCCAGAACGGCGATGCCGCCCGAGCCTACGAAGCTGCGCTCAAGATCGACCCGGAGCACACCGGCGCGCGCCTCGCACTGGCGAGTATCGCCATCCTGGAAAACCGCCTGGCAGACGCGCGCCGTGAAGTCGACATCGTGCTCAAGGCCTCGCGCAACAACCTGCAGGCGCGCTACACCCTGGCAATGATCGACTTCCGCGAGAAAAAAAACGAGGCCGCACGTGACCAACTGGCCACCGTGCTCAAATCCGCCCCCGATTACCCGCCAGCCGTTCTCCTGGCCGGATCGGTCGAATATGCACTGGGCAATATGCAGACGGCGGAATCGCACCTCAACAAGGCCGTCAAGGCCAACCCGCGCAACCTCTATGCGCTGCGCCTTCTGGCGACGGCGCAACTGCGCCAGGGACGCCCCGACGACGCCGCACGCACCCTGGCCAGCGTTCCTGGCAACCTGAATGATGCAGGTTTTCAAATGGTCGCGGGTGAAATCTCCATGGCCAGGAAGGAATTTTCCAAGGCCGCCGAACACTTCGAAAAAGCCGCCCGGATCAACCCCGACAGTGCCGCGATCCGCACCGAACTCGGCCTCGCCCGCGATGCAATGGGCGACCCGCGCGCCATGGCCGACTTGCAGACCGCCGTCGACATGACCGGGCGTCATGGCCGCGCCGACATGGTGATCATCCTTCACCAGCTCAAGCAGAAAAAATTTGACGCCGCACTCGCCAGCATCGACACGCTCGAAAAGAAGCAGGGCGCGACGCCGCTGAGCTGGAACTATCGGGGCGCCGCGCATCTGGGCAAGCAGGATAGGGCCAAGGCACGCGAAAGCTTCAGCCAGGCACTGAAGCTCGACCCCACCTTCTTTCCCGCCGCCGCCAACATGGCGCAGCTCTATCCCAAGGACGAACAGCCCGCCGCCGCACGCAGGCTTTTTGAAGCCATCCTCAAAGCCGAACCCAAGCATCTCAACGCCATGCTGGCGCTGGCCGAACTCAGCCTGCGTGAAAAGGACGAAAAGGGCTATGTCAGCTGGCTGGAAAAAGCCTCGAAAGCCCACCCGCAAGCCTTGCCGCCACGCATCGCCCTGGCGCGCCACCTGCTCGCCAAGGGCGAGAAGAACAAGGCGCTGGCCATCGCCCGCGAGGCAGCCAATGCCAGCCCGGACCATCCGGAAGCGCTTAATCTGCTGGGATCGATCCAGATGAACCTGGGCGACCGGGACAGTGCGATACAGACCTTTACCACCATGGCCAAAAAAGCCAATCAATCGGACGCCTATCTACGCCTGGCCATGGCCCAGTTCGCCGACAAGCGGATGGCGGACACGCGGGCCAGCCTGCAGCGAGCCCTGCAACTCGAACCGGACCATCTGCAAAGCCTGGATGCCCTGCTCCGATTGGAACTCACAGAAGGCAAGCCGGAAGCCGCTTTGAAACTCGCGCGGCGCATCCAGGCCCAGCAAGCCAAATCCCCGCTTGGCTTCGATCGTGAAGGCGACATTCATACGAGCCAGAAACGCTATGGCCAGGCAATACAGGCCTACGAACAATCCCTGGAGAAGGGAAGCGGCTCAGCCGGTTTTGTTAAATTGTTTCGTGCCATGAGCTTGGCGGGGGACACCAAGGCTGCCGAACAGAAGCTGGCATCATGGATCAGGCAGAACCCAAGGGATCTGGTCTTGCACGGGCTTGCTGCGGATCACTTCATGGCCACGCAGCGCAACAAGGAAGCCATCGCCCAGTATCAGGAGATCGTGCGCATTGCGCCCAATACCGTGGTCGCGCTGAACAACCTCGCCCATCTTTATCATAAGGAAAATGATGGCCGCGCCCTGGCAATGGCGCAGCAGGCAATCAAACTGGCCCCTGACAACCCGGCCGTCCAGGACACCACTGGCTGGATCCTGGTTGAGAAGGGGCAGGTAGCGCAGGGTTTGGCGCTGCTGCGCAAAGCCATCGCGAAGGCCCCCGAATCCCCGACCCTGCGTTACCACTATGCGGTCGCCCTGGCCAGGTCCGGCGACACAGGCCAGGCCCGGAACGAGCTTGAAAAACTCATGGCATCCGACCGGAAATTCCCGGAGATCGGCGACGCCAAAAAAATGCTCAAGGACCTGTGACAGTGCGTCCGCAACGCTTCTGATTTGGTAAACATCCCGGCTCTGTCGAAAAACTTTACAGCCCCAGGTTACATCGCATCACCCAAAAATATCCTTAAGAAAGCCAAAGCTTCGGATTCAAGTGAATTGGGGCGGATGCGCAAACCACCTGTACGTCTGCAACATACGGCTAGCAACTGCAAGCTTCCCATAGCACCTCATCGAGCCGGGCGGGATTTCCCAACCCCGGCAAACACGCATCGGGTGTCGGGATCCTTTACAACCCACCTCGCCGCCCACCCACCCGGGCTTCACCTTGAACAAAAAATCCTTTTAAACCAATAAATTAAAGGCCTCACGCAGAACGTGGCACCACATTTGCATGAATATGGGCAGCAAAGACAAACCCTTTGATTTTTTTGGAGAACACCATGGAGAACCCCTTAAACCTAAAAAAAAGCATCGCGGTCGCAGCCTTGGCGCTGGGCACGGCTTTCAGCGTACATAACGCTGCCGCGCTCAGTTTGCCCACGGTAAGTGCTTGTTCAACTCAACCCTACAGCTTCCAAATTTTGTGCGTGAACTACACTACAAATGGCACGCCGTATGAGACCTATGTCGCCAGTCAGCACGACGACTTCACCTCCTACTCGATTGCGGCCTTGATCGAAATCCAGAACACCGACGCCAATATCCTGCCGACAGAGACCTACGGCGATTGGAGCAAGCTGGTATCGGGTTCGGGACAGCTGGATATCGGTATTTATATCAAGGCCGGCGGTGGTGGCGTTCTGGACAACCCCGATCCGTTTCCTGACGCGCTCGATTCTCAAGCCAACAGCAGCACGTTTACAGGCACGTGGGGCGGCGACATACCCGACCCATCCGACGTACTGACCGTGGGCGAGGTGAATGACTGGCTTCTCGAACCCCCGGCAGCAGCGTACCCCTACTTCTACATCGACCTGGCCGAACCCGGCAATGAAACGGGCAGCCTGCTGCTCTTTACTGGCCATGTTTACTTGACCGAAGCAGACGGCGATCTGGTTGCTAACGCCGACTGGGCTTTCGACAACATTCCGCAGGCAGGTATCGGTGATTACGATAACGGAAATACGGACCCCAATGCGTGGGTGGCAGCACCTGGGGCGGTCACCATTTCCATTAATGGGATTGAGACCGATATCAACAACAACCGTGGCAGCGGCAAGCCGGACTTCATCGCCTACGCCCCGTCCATGATCCTGTCGAATTACGCAAGCGATCTCCTGTTCTGGGCCGAGTTCTCAATTGCCGGAATGGCCGGTGCAGGCGAAGAGATCTACCTTACGAAACTTGGGTCGATTGAGCAGCAGGTGCCAGAACCCGGCATCTTGGCGCTGCTGGGAATGGGACTCATTGGAATGGGACTTGCCCGCCGGCGTGTCGCTCGCTGAACGCTAGCACACCCAACCAAACAGCCACCTACGGGTGGCTGTTTCCATTTACCAGGCCCCTCCTGGCAGCCGGGACGAAACCTGCCTTCTATTAGGATCCGATGATAGAAATCGTCGTGAACACCCCCCTCCCCCCGTAATTTGCCTACACTTTGATCCTACCGTACTGGATCCCCTGAATGCCTATCGTCCTCCCCGCGCGCCGGCTGCCGCCGATCCTGATTCTTGGTGCCAGCCTGCTGACCGCCTGCGGCGGACAAGACAGCGCCACCCTGGTGGCCGAGGCTCGGGCAATGGCCGCGGCCGGCGACTACAAGGTGGCCATCATCCAGCTGAAAAATGCCGTGGCGGAAGACGACAAAAACCACGAGGTACGCAACCTGTACGCGCTGCGCCTGCTGGCCGCCACACAATTGCGCCTGGGGCGTCCCGGCGTACTGGTCGTCGCCGAGTCATGCTTGCCCCATCCTTCGGCACCCAACACGCGCCGCCGAAGGTAGCGGATTCCGGGGTGTTTCGTTGTAGGACGCCCGTCCCCGGGCCGATGCCGTGGAGCTTGCGACCGCGCGAAATCGGGGCGAGGGCGCCCCTCCCGCTGTCCAACACCCATAAATTGCGATGGAAGTCGTTTTTAAGCATTGATTGAATGGAGTTCTTGATGAATCGACGCAACGCCCAGCTGATCACGCTCCTGGTATTGGCCTTGTCCGCCCCGCTTGGCGGCTGTGACGCTACCGGTAAACTCACCGAACAGGAGCACATCCAGCGCGCCAAGGACTTCGAGGACAAGGGCAACCTCAAGGGCAGCATCATCGAGCTCAAGAACGCTATCCTGAAGAACCCGGACAGCCCGCAGGCCCGGCTATTGCTCGGGCAGGTCTATCTCAAGGCCGGCATGGGCGCCGAAGCCGAAAAGGAACTGAGTCAGGCCGTCAAGCTGGGCGTCAACCTTGAGTCGATCAAGCCCCAGCTTGGCGAGGCGCTGATGCTTATGGGGGAATACCAACGGGTTCTTGATGAAATCCACCCCGCCGACCAAACGTCCAAGACCAGCCTGGCACGGATTTACCAGATACGAGCCGACGCCCTGCTCAAAAAAGGCCAGTCGAAAGACGCCTGCAACCTGTTCCAGCAGTCTTTCAACGTCGATACGACCAACCCGCCCACTTACTGGGGTTTGGCCCAGTGTGCAGTCGCTGAAGGGGACATGGAAAAAGCCAGGACATGGCTTGATGATGCCCTCAAGATAAAAACAAGCCAAGCCAAAACCTGGATCTTTATTGGGGACTGGGAACGGCTCAACAAAAATCTGGAAGGCGCTTTGGCTGCCTACTCGAATGCCTTGAAAGGCGATCCGAACAATAAGGAGGCTCTGCAAAGTCGCGCCACCCTCAACATGGCGCTCGGGCAACTCGACACAGCCCAGGCGGATGTCGAAAAAATCAACAAACTCGCGCCCAAATCGCTTGCTTCCTACTACCTGCAGGCCCTGCTCAATTTTGAGCGAAAGAAATACCCGGAGACACGTGACAGCCTGCAGGAAGTATTCAAGCTCACCTCTGACTACATGCCCAGCATCCTGCTTGCGGGCGCAACAGACTATGTGCTGGGCTCCTATCAGCAGGCCGAGGCCCATCTCGTCCGTTATCTGTCGCGTTATCCGGGCGATCGCTACGGGCGCGGGATGCTTGCCGCAACCCAGATCAAACTGAAGCAGCCTGACAAGGCGCTTGATACGCTTGCACCGCTTCTCGCCAACGACCCCCAGGATGGCAGGGCGCTGGTTCTGGTAGCGGAAGCCTATCGCGCCAAGCGCGATCCCTCCAAAGCCGGTGAATATCTGGCCAAGGCCGCTCAAGTGGACCCCAAGAATGCTGCGATTCAGACCGAGTTGGGCTTCAGCCACCTGGCCGCCGGTGACAGCCAACTGGCCATCGCAGAACTGGGCAAGGCGGCGGCACTCGATCCAGACCAGCATCGGGCGGATATCTTGCTGGTGATGGCACACCTTGATCGCAAGGAATATGACAAGGCACTGGCTGCGATTGACGCACTGGAGAAAAAGCTCAAGAACAGCGCAGTAACCCACGCCATGCGTGGCAACGCTTTGATTGGAAAAGGCGACGTTGCGCGCGCCCGCAAAAGTTTTGAGCAGGCGCTCGTCCTCGACCCGACCTTTTTCCCAGCGACGTCCAGCCTTGCGCAACTCGACATTCGTGACAAAAAATCGGACGACGCACAAAAGCGGTTTGAACGGATCCTGGAAAAGGACAAGAACAACCTACAGGCAATGATAGCCCTGGCCGAATTGGCCGCGACGAGCAAGCAGGACGCGAGCATGGTCAATTGGCTGGAAAGGGCAGCGAAAGCGCACCCTGGCGCAATTCCGCCGCGTGCAATTCTGGCGCGACATTTCCTGGTCAGGAAACAACCCCAGAAGGCGCTGGCGCTTGCCAATGAAGCTGTCAGCGCCAACCCCGGCAACCCGGCTGCGCTCGACCTGCTGGGGTCTGTCCAACTGGCGACGAATGACCACACCAGCGCCATCAGCACCTTTACTAAACTGGCGCAGCACTCCGCGCAGTCGCCGGATGCCCATCTGCGGCTTGCGCAAGCCCAGATTGCTGGCAACAAGTTGGCTGACGCCCGCTCCAGCCTGCGAAAAGCCCTGAAGCTTCAGCCCGATCACGAGCCCAGTCTGGATGCCCTGATCCGGCTTGAAATGAAGGAAAACAAGTCTGCACAAGCCCTGCAGATCGCGCGCCAGATTCAAGCAGACCGGCCTCAATCCCCACTCGGTTTCGGGTATGAAGGCGATATTCAGCTGGGCCAGAAACGGCCCGACTTGGCAATCAAGGCCTATGAGCAGGCGCTGGCCAAAGGCGCAGGGTCGTCCACCCTAATCAAATCCCACCGTTCCCATGTGCTGACAGGCAATCCGGGCGCGGCGCAACTGCTTGTGAACTGGCTGGCGCAACACCCCAATGACAATGTGGTGCGCTTCTACGCAGCGGAACACTATGCCTCCATCGGACGCCACCAGGACGCCATCGCCGCCTACCAGACGCTGCTCACCCAAGCACCCGACTCCGCAATCGCGCTGAATAACCTGGCAAACAGTTATCAACAGGCAGGGGACAAGCGCGCGCTCGCTACAGCAGAACAGGCGTACAAGCTGGATCCCGACCACCCTGCCATTCTCGACACCCTGGGCTGGATACTGGTTGAAACAGGGCAAGCCGGACGCGGGCTGGAATTGATCGAAAAGGCGCTGGCCAAGGCGCCTGGCAACCCCGATATACGCTATCACCGCATCATGGCTTTGTTGGCACACAAGGGCGACAAGGCCCGCGCGCGCAGGGAACTCGAGTTGTTGCTCAAGGACACCCCCGCATTTTCACAAGCCGAGGCCGCCAAAGCACAGCTCAGAAAACTGTAAGCACAAAAACCCGAGGCGCAGACAGGCCATACACCGAGGAGTGCATACGGTCGCCGCCAAGGAGTAGCGAGTGACGCTGCCTCCCGGCTGAGGAAATCGGCGGTCTTCATGTTCTGGCCGGCTCCCTCCCGCAACCGCCCAACCCGCGTCAGGTTCGGTGGTCCAACCTTGCCCCCGGTCGGCAGCCCGGCATCCCACCGCACCGGTTACTGAGCTGAGGGCAGCGTGGTCGGCGCCGAACGTTGATCCCTGTTGGGCTAGATACCCGGCAGGCTTTGCCAACCGGGTGAAGGTCGTGCATTTTCTGAGCGGCTTTCTGCAGGCGGTGCCGTTGGAGGCACGGGTTGCGCGTGGCGCAAAAACAAAGCCCCCAACAAGTGGGGGCTTTGCGATCGATCAGAGCCAACCCTTGGGGTGGCTTTTCGGCTTCGGCGGCTAAGCCTTATGCGCTCTTGCGACGGCGAAAGCTCATGCCGAGTCCGGCGAGACCAATCCCGAGCAGAGCAAGGGAGCCGGGCTCAGGAACGGCGGCGCTATCGCCCTGAATATCGTTCGAGCCAAACAAGTTATAAGCCACTTGATTGTCCGATACGAGCGGACCGCCCGGAATCAGCTGGAACGAAGAGGTAAACTGGAAATCGGCAAAGCTGTCGGCCACACCGTCACCGTCCGTATCAATTGGCAATGTATTGGTGTCGAAGTACGCCGCCGCCAGCCCCCCCGTCACGTCGAGGAAGCCACGCCCATCGCCTGCAACACCAGTTGAAGCCGGCACGGGATCCGAGAACAAGGTCCCAAACAGACCCGTAGCGGTGTCATAGTGCAAGGTGCCTTCCAGTTGCAGGAACAGGTTGCCATCCGTAGCAGTCGATTGCAAGTTGCCATTGTAGTTCGGGGTCGGGTCCGCATACACGTCGATAAACCCGCCGGAGAATACCAGTGTATTGGTGGCAACATCTATAGAGGTGATCGTGTACCCGCCGAAAACGTAAGTCACCTCACAGCCTGACGCGCAAAAGGTTGCCTGGTCTGTATTGTTGATCGTAACAATCTTGGCATAACCGTCCAGCGTATCGCCGACGGCAGCCGCCCCCAGCTCAATCATCGTGTCCGTGGCGGAAAAATCAAAAATGCTATTCTCATCCCAGGTCACACCACCCGCAGAGATCGCCGAAGCACTCCCCGATGCCGCTGCCAAGGCAACGCCCAATACCAAAGACTTCATTGCTGTTTTCATTTCGTACTCCTAATCCTGATCTTTCAAAAATGAAACGCTGTTCTTGGCGTTTCCCGTTTTCTGAACTTCTGCGATCAATAACGAGCAACGCCCGTGCCAGGCGCAAATATTTTTCATAAGTAATTGTTTTTTATTGAAGTTATCTTCGCGTCACGTATGGCTGAGCTAGCCGACTCGGAAGACTGTAAAAAATCCCGACACGCACAGGCATGGCGATTGGCCCGGTTTTGGCAAGGCCGACCTTTCGCGTAAGGCCCGTCATGCCCCGATACCTCCGGTGCGTTCCCCCGGTGTCCTCCCGATCAGAAATTGAAGCCGGCTACGAGTTATTCGCGCCGCTCCTTTTCCCAAGGTCCCCGCATCAGCCAGCTCGGCGCAGATCGCGAAAGACATGACCCGAAGGAGGCAACTGCCCCGGTTGCACCAGAAACGCAGGCTTACGCCTCCAGCAACGGGAAGCGTGCAGTGTAAAGTTTTCCGACAAAGACAAAATCCTTCGTTGATGCGGTTTCTTAAGGAATGATGATGCGGCTCACGGGAACCAGAAATCTTTGAAGCCAGACCTCGTAGGCCCGGTTGATTGACTGTGCCTAAAGCCCCAGCTTATGTTTCGCGATGGCGATGGCCACCCGGTTGAGGGGATTGCGATTGCCCCCGGGGCGCCAACAACGATAATGGCGCCCCAGGTAGGCATCGTACTGGGTGGTGGTCGGCGCACTGGCTACCCCGCCACGTCCGATCAGCAGTTTCATGGTGGCGGTGACCACCATGCCTGCAGCAAATTGGCATGCCATCCCAAGCGACGGCACACGGTGTTTCACGAAATCAACGATTTCCGGATAAGCCAGGTAATGCCGCTGCGGCAGGCGCGGCGACATGCCGACCATGAAACGCACGGCCATGGTGATGTCGTCGCAGCCTGCGAAGCCGAAGTAATCGTCGAACGTCATGCCGTCGGGCGTAAAGCAGATCAACGAGGCACCTGCGCCGAGGGGGGCCGAGCAGACGACTGGGATGCCGCGCTCGCGTGCCGCGCGGTAGAGCGCGGGTCGCAGACCGTTGGCAAAGAAGTCGATGGCGTCGATCAGCAGGTCGACGCCATCCAGATAGTCGGCCAGGTTATGTTCGTCGAGGCCGTTTGGAAAAACGCGCACCTTGGTTTCCGGGTTGACGTCAAGCGCAAAGCTACGCATGACCTCGACCTTGGACTGGCCGACCGTCGACATCGCGGCTCCGGCCTGGCGATTGAAATTGGCCAGTTCGAAGCGGTCGAAATCGGTGAGGTTGAGGGCGCCGATGCCTAGCCGTGCCAGGCCCTGCACATGCACCCCCCCGACGCCGCCCATGCCGGCCACGGCCACGCGTGCTCCACGCAGGCGCTGTTGTTCCCGGGGGGTCAACCAACCGAGGTTGCGGGAAAACGCCTCGTCATAATCGAACATGAATCAACTACCGTTCTTCAGGCGTTCCATCATGCCCTGCTGGTCTTTCGGATGGAAAAAATAGGGGTAGATGCTGCGGTCGCCGCTTCCGGATCCCCTGCCGCCTACCGCTTCGATGCGCTCACCAATATGCGCGATCTTGATATGCATGAGCACGACATCGGTGTTGGATGCTGCATAAAAGCGCTCGCCAGCGATCTGCCGGAAGTCGAGCATGCGTTGGTAGAACGGTTTGTGACGGGGGGTCACTTCGATCACGGCATCGGTGACGCCGTGGATCAGCCCATATAAATAGGCAATGTTGATCATGCCGGCCAGCACCTGCTTGTTGCCGGCATTTTCGTCGATGGCAAGTTTGGTAATTTCGCCGATATTCAGCCCCTGGGCGCGCAAGGCATCGATTTCTTCTTTGTACCGCTCATCCGCGCTCAGGCCCTCGGGTGAGTCGTACCCGATATTCAGGCTGCCGACGATTTGGTCCGCGAAATACGCCACCAAGGTGATCCGGTTCGGCTGTTTCTTGATTTCGCCCGCCTTGTAGCCGCGCCAGGCATAGCGTTGTTGTACCAGCATGGTTGCGGCGCTGTGCGATGCGTCGGTATGCGCGAGGCGGATTTTGAATTGCTGCTCGCCCATGTTTTCTACATTCGCACCCGGCGCTTCGTGCATATCCGGGCACAGATCCTTCATTCGATAGGGGCTCGGAATATTGACAATGGTTTTGTCGAAATCGTCAGCCGGCTGCCTCGGTCGGTGTGCAAACAGACTCTTGATGATGCTCACCATACATATTCTCCTGGTCTTCGCTCGCGCACCAGATGAGGTTGTTTATAGGCATCATGCGCAAAAAATTAAGGCGTTCCGGCCTTGAGCCAGCGTGCCGCATCGCGCGCGAAATATGTCAACACGCCATCCGCACCCGCCCGCTTGAACCCCAGCAGCGCTTCCAGCACGCACGCTCGCTCGTCCAGCCAGCCGTTCTGCGCCGCAGCTTTCAGCATGGCGTACTCGCCGCTGACCTGATAAGCATAGGTCGGGGCGCCGTACGTATCCTTGATGCGACGGATCACATCGAGATACGGCATGCCCGGCTTGACCATGACCATGTCGGCGCCTTCCTGCAGATCCATGCCGACTTCCCACAGGGCCTCGTCGCTGTTGGCCGGGTCCATCTGGTACGTGTACTTGTTGCCCTTTCCCAGATTGGCGGCGGAGCCGACGGCGTCGCGGAAGGGGCCGTAAAAGCTGGAAGCGTATTTCGCAGCATAGGCCAGAATCCGGGTATGGATGTGGCCTGCGCCTTCGAGCGCGACGCGCAGGGCGGCGACCCGGCCGTCCATCATGTCGGACGGGGCAACCACATCGGCGCCGGCCTGGGCGTGAACCACCGCCTGCCGTGCCAGCACGGCGACGGTCTCGTCGTTCAGCACATAGCCGCTGTCGTCGATCAGGCCATCCTGACCATGGCTGGTGTAGGGGTCGAGCGCGATGTCGGTGATGATGCCGAGTTCGGGGAAGCGGCTTTTCAGCGCGGCCACGGTGCGCGGAACCAGGCCATCGGGGTTGAGCGCCTCTTCCGCACCCAGGGTCTTCAGGCCCGCATCGATCACAGGGAACAGCGCCAGTGCGGGAATGCCCAATTGCACGCATTCCTCGGCCACCGGCAGCAGCAGATCGATCGACACCCGCTCGACCCCGGGCATCGATGCCACCGACTCGCGTCTGTTCCGGCCATCCAGAACAAACACCGGGTAAATCAGGTCACTGGGCGTAAGTGCGTGCTCACGCATCAGGCGGCGGGAAAAATCGTCACGGCGCATGCGGCGCATACGCCGTGCGGGAAATTGGCCGAATGGCAGGTTCACAAACATCTCCAAAGAAGAATATGTACGGCGTGCTGGAACTTTCTTCAAACGGGACTACTCCGTAGTAGTAGACGATCTTGCATCGTCTCCCGCTTCTCCTCCCTGAGCGGGATGCCTTAATCCCCTTAAGGCATTTTTAGCCCCGGCCCCTCCCTTGGTCGGGGCTTTTTTTTATTATGCGGCCCCCAATTACTCGGCAGCCTGTAGCTGCCCGGCTTCCTGCCGCGGGACCTGGACGAGCCAGCCTTCGACCACAGCCGCCGCTTCCTCGACGCCCAGGCGCGAGAGGCTGGAAAACAGCTGCACGGTAACCTTGTCCAGTGCGGCAAGTTCCTGTTCGACGCGACGCAGGGTTAGTGTTCTTTCGCTGTTGGACAATTTATCGGCCTTCGACAACAGAATGTGCATCCGCTTGCCGGTGGGGGCGAACCAGTTGAGCATTTGCCAATCCAGCGGGGTGAGCGGATGGCGCGCATCCATGATCAGCACCATCCCGACCAGCGCCTCGCGCTCCTGCAGATAGCGCGACAGCAAGCCTTCCCATTTCGCCTTCACGGCAGGCGGCACTTTTGCATAACCGTAGCCCGGCAGGTCGACCAGATAGGCGTCGGCATCCACTTCGAAGAAATTGATGAGCTGGGTGCGTCCGGGCGTTTTGGAGGTATACGCCAGCCGGTTTTTGCGCGTCAGCAGGTTGAGGGCGCTCGATTTTCCGGCGTTGGAACGCCCGGCAAACGCAACTTCGGCACGGCTGTAGGGCAAATCGCGCAGCTGAGCGACCGAGGTATGGAATTGGGCGCGATTGAGCACGGGCTTGGCAGTCATATTGGTTACCGCTAAACTACCCGTTTTCCAAAGTTTTGCAAGCTTCAGGAGCCTTTGATGAAACTCGTCGTCTCTCTGGCAGCCGCTCTGGCCGCCACATCCGCTTTTGCCGTTACCCCTGCCGCTGGCCCGGTTAGCAAAGGCGACCCCAAGGCGGCAGAAAGCATCGTCAACCAGATTTGTGCCGCCTGCCACGCGGTGGACGGCAACAGCGCCATTGCTGCCAACCCCAAGCTGGCCGGCCTCAATGCGGAATATCTCAACAAACAACTCACCGAGTTCAAATCGGGGGCGCGCGCCAATGCCATCATGTCGGGCATGGTCGCCGCTCTCTCGGCGCAGGACATGCTGAATCTGGCCGCGTATTTCAGCGCCCAGCAGCCCAAGCCGGGCACCGCCAAGGACCGCGAACTGGCGCTGCGCGGCGAGAAAATCTATCGTGGCGGGGTTCAAGGTTCCGGCGTTCCGGCATGCGCCTCCTGCCACGGCCCGCAGGGCAAGGGGGTTCCCGTCCAGTTCCCGCGTCTGGCCGGTCAGCATGACGAATACATCTATACGCAGCTGAATGCTTTCCGCGTCGAGGCACGCGCCAACGACGCCGCCAAGATGATGCGCAGCATCGCCGCCAAGATGACGGATGCCGACATGAAAGCCGTGTCTGCGTATATCCAGGGCTTGCGTTGAAGAACTTGCGTTGAAGAAGTAGCCCCGATCGTCCAGCGTCGATAGTGGCTCGCACGGCGCGCGATGCGCACCGTTTCGCGTCTGTTCATGCCGCCGTCGCGAGGTTTGCAGAGCCGCAGTATACGATCCTCGTCGGGCGATCCAGCGTTGTTTGATTCCGCGGGCACTCTGGATTGCCTTGCCGCGCTCGCAACGGCAAAAAAACGATGGCCAAGCCGGTTACATGTTTTGGCCACGCTTGAGCCAACCAGAGGGTGACACGCGTCACCCTTTTTTATTTACTTGTGCCCTCGGGATCCCACGGCCGCCATGAACCCCAGTTCCCAGTCTTTCGGCAAGTCCCTGTTCGAGCTGCTGAGCTCGATGCGATTTGCCATCAGCCTGCTGTCCATCCTCGCGGTCGCGTCGATTATCGGCACGGTGCTGAAGCAGTCCGAACCATACAGCAGCTACCTCATCCAGCTCGGCCCATTCTGGTTCCAGGTGTTTGAGAAACTGGGCCTGTACGACGTCTATCATGCCGCCTGGTTTCTGCTCATCCTGACCTTCCTCGTCACCTCCACCAGCGTCTGCATCACGCGCAACGCACCGAATTTCGTGCGCGAAATGAGAAGCTTTCGCGAGCACGTCAGCGAACTGTCGCTGAACGCATTCAAACACAAGCACGAAGCGGCCACCACGCAGCAGCCCGAGACGCTGGCCGCCAGCGCGCAGCGTTACCTCGAAGGCCAGGGCTATAAAGTCAGGAACCTGCCGCGCGAGGATGGGGTGCTACTCGCCGCCAAGGCCGGCAGCTGGAACCGGCTCGGCTATTTTCTGGCGCACTCGGCCATCGTGATGATCTGCATCGGCGGACTACTGGACGGCAACCTGATATTCAAGGCGCAGCAAGTACTGGGCGTCAAGAAGATCGAGACGCGCGACCTCCCGCAAAGCCAGGTGCCGGCGATTTCGCGCCTGTTGCCGTCCAATCCGTCGTTTCGCGGCAGCGTGCAGATTCCCGAGGGCTCCAGCGCGAGCGTGGCTTTCTTTAACGTGGCCGACGGCTATCTGGTGCAGGAGCTGCCCTTCACCGTAGCGCTGAAGCAGTTCCGCATCGAGCACTACACGACGGGCCAGCCGAAGAGCTTCGAAAGCGACATCGAGCTGTTCGACCTGTCCGGCAAGAAAATCCGCGAAGCGACGATTGCCGTCAACCACCCGCTGATCCACGAGGGCGTCGCCATCTATCAGGCGAGCTTTGCCGACGGCGGCACCCGCCTGACCCTGCGCGGCTGGAATCTGTTCGCCCCCGCAGCATCGTCCTTTCCTGTCGAAGGCGCGGTGCACGGGAACGCCGCACTGACCAGCGCAGCGGGGGACCACACGCTCGAATTCATCGATTTCCGCCCATTCAACATCGAGGACATGGGCGGCGGCATCGAAACGCCCCGCGACACCATGAGCGTGCTCGGCGGCAGCCCGGTCAGCGACAACCGGAGCTTGCGCAACGTCGGCCCGAGCTTCCAGTACAAGCTGCGCGATGCGCGCGGCCAGGCGCGCGAGTTTTCCAACTACATGCTGCCGCTGCAACTCGACGGCCGCTGGTACCTGATGTCGGGGGTGCGCGAATCACCCAACGAGGCCTTCCGCTACCTGCGCATGCCGCTCGACCCTGCGGGCGAGATCGACAGCTTCATGCGGCTACGCGGCGCGCTGCTGAATGCGGAGCTGCGTCCCGAAATCGCCGCCCGCTTCGCCCGCCAGGCGCTGCCGCAAGAGGCCTGGGGCACGGAGATCGAAGACAAGTTGAAATCCAGCGCCACCCAGATGCTGGGATTGTTTGCGGAAGGCGGTTTCCAGTCGCTGGGCCGCTTCATCGAGGAAAAAATCTCCGAGGCCGAACGCGAAAAGGTAATGGGCACCTACCTGCGCATCCTGGAACTCGCCGCATTCGAGGCGCTACAGCTTGCTAACCAGCAGGCCGGCCTGCCCGCCCCCCAGGCCGACCAGGCGACCGGCTGGCTGGTGCGCGACACGCTCAACAGCATGAGCGACCTGTTCGTCTATGGCGCGCCAATCTATCTGCAACTGATGCAATACGACGAGGTCAAGGCCACTGGCCTGCAACTCACCCGCTCACCCGGCAAGAACGTGGTCTACTTCGGTTCGCTCTTGCTGACACTCGGCGTATTCTTCATGCTCTATGTGCGCGAACGTCGCATATGGCTGCGCATCAAGCCGGGCCACGCGCTGCTGGCGATGGCGTCGACCAAGCACACCATCGATTTCGAGAAGGAATTCGCCCGGCACGCGCAGGCGCTGGATACGCTGGTGAAATAGAAATGTATCCGCGAAGGACGCGAAGATGCGCGAAGAAATTCTCTTCATGGCGCCCTTCTGGTCGACAACCATCGACTCCTGTTTTTACTTCGCGCATCTTCGCGCCCTTCGCGGATAAAAATGTTTTTGAACACGCTTGAGCAATAACCCAATAACCCGGAGACACCGCCATGGAACTCGCCCTCAACCAACCCGCCCCGCTGCTGAAGCGCCTGTCGTGGTTCGACTGGCTGTTCGCCGCCATCGTCGCGGCGGGCGGACTGTTCGCCCTGTCGCGCTTCGGCGACTACATGGACATTTATGAGAAGGCCATTTTGCTGGCGGCGATTCCGTCGCTGGTGGTTTCCGGATGGCTCTGGAAGCCGTTTCGGCCGCTGTTCATCGTGGTCGGCGCCGTCAGCCTGTTTGCCCTCAGCCAGTACCAGGGCAATCTCGCACGCATGGAAGAAGCCTTCTTCCTCAAGTACCTGATCTCCAGCCAGGCCGCCATCATGTGGATGTGCGCCTTGTTCGGGCTCGCCACGCTGACGTACTGGGGGGGCCTGCTGACGCGCTCGGAATTCATGCTGAAAACCGGCAGCACGCTGACCTGGTCGGCGATTGCCATGGGCTTCATCGGCCTGATGGTGCGCTGGTACGAGTCCTACCTCATCGGCGCCGACGTCGGCCATATCCCGGTGTCCAACCTGTACGAAGTGTTCGTGCTGTTCTGCCTCATCACCGCGATGATGTACCTCTATTACGAAGCGCGTTACCAGACGCGGCAGATGGGCGCCTTCGTGCTGCTGGTGATTTCGGCGGGCGTCGGCTTCATCCTCTGGTACACCTTCGACCGTGGCGCGCATGAAATCCAGCCGCTGGTGCCCGCGCTCAAATCGTGGTGGATGAAACTGCACGTGCCGGCCAACTTCATCGGCTACGGCGCGTTTTCCATTGCCGCCATGCTCGGCGTAGCCTATCTGCTTGCCGGGCGCGGCATCCTCGCCAGCCGCCTGCCTAGGCTGGAAGTCATCGACGACATGATGTACAAGGCGATCGCGATCGGTTTTGCCTTCTTCACCATCGCAACCATCCTCGGCGCGATGTGGGCCGCCGAAGCCTGGGGCGGCTACTGGTCGTGGGATCCGAAGGAAACCTGGGCGCTGATCGTGTGGCTGAACTACGCCGCCTGGCTGCACATCCGCCTGGTCAAGGGCTTGCGCGGCCCGATGCTGGCGTGGTGGGCGGTGGTCGGCCTGTTCGTCACCATCTTTGCCTTCATCGGCGTGAACATGTTCCTGTCGGGACTGCATTCCTACGGCACGCTGTAAACGAATCGCCGACCATCGCCCGTTTGCGGGGCGATGGCACTTGCAGGCAGCAACCCCATGCAAAAAATTGGTTTTATCCCAGATTGTTCATTAGACGATTTATGGCGGGCAGGGAGCACTCTGTGCGCCGATAGACGCCCGAAGGTGCACGTAGTGGACCCTACGCCACGCAGAATGCCTGAAATCGCACCGCGCAAGATCGGCGCATAGTTGTGATTTAACGTCAATATCTGGACAATTTACCTTCTTTTACGGCAAACTTGCCGCCATGACGACTAAACGAACCAGCCGCGCAGCGGTCAAATCGGTCCCCAGTCTGCACCCACACGTGCTGGTTTTGCACGGCCCCAACCTCAATCTGCTGGGCAGCCGCGAACCCAGGCACTACGGCCTCGCCACGCTCGACGACATCAACCGCGCGCTGGTCAGCCGCGGGGAAGCCGCCGGAGCACAAGTCGAGACCTTCCAGAACAACCACGAAGGCGCCCTGATCGACCGCATCCACCAGGCCGCGCACGATCACGTCGACTTCATCGTCATCAACCCGGCGGGCTACACCCACACCAGCATCGCGCTGCGCGATGCGCTGGCGGCCACCGCCATCCCGTTCGTCGAAATTCATCTTTCCAACATTTACGCGCGCGAAGCCTTCCGCCATCACTCGTATTTTTCCGACCTCGCCGTCGGCGTGGTGTACGGCCTGGGCGCGCACGGCTACGAACTGGCGCTGGAATACGCGCTGCACCACCTCCAAAACAGGACTCCCCATGGATCTCAGAAAACTGAAAAAGCTCATTGACCTGGTCGAAGCCTCCGGCATCGCCGAGCTGGAAATCACCGAGGGCGAGGAAAAAGTCCGCATCGCCAAAAGCATTGCGGGCGCGCCGATGATGATGCACGCGCCCCAGATGATGCACGCGCCCGCCCCGGCGGCGGCGCCTGTCGCGGCTGCCCCGGTGGAAGACGCCGTGCCCGAAGGCCACATCGTTCGCTCGCCCATGGTCGGCACCTTCTACCGGGCGCCGTCCCCCGGCTCCAAGAACTTTTCCGAAGTCGGCCAGAGCGTGAATGCCGGCGATACGCTGTGCATCATCGAAGCGATGAAGCTCCTGAACGAAATTGAATCGGACCAGAGCGGCGTCATCAAGGCCATCCTGGTCGAAAACGGCCAGCCGGTCGAATACGGCGAACCCCTGTTTGTTATTGCGTAAGGAGTCAGGCGTAAGGCGTAAGGCGCGACCGCGCTCACACCTCTCCCCTCACCCCTCACCGAGCCTCACACCAACATGTTCGAAAAAATACTCATCGCCAACCGCGGCGAAATCGCCCTGCGCATCCAGCGTGCCTGCCGCGAAATGGGCATCAAGACGGTCGCCGTGTATTCCGAGGCCGACCGCGAGGCCAAGTATGTGAAGCTGGCCGACGAGTCGGTGTGCATCGGCCCTGCGCCATCGGCGCAGAGCTATCTGCATGTGCCGTCGATCATCGCCGCGGCCGAAGTCACCGACGCCGAGGCGATTCATCCCGGCTACGGATTCCTGTCCGAAAACGCCGACTTTGCCGAGCGCGTCGAGTCGTCCGGCTTCGCCTTCATCGGCCCGCGCCCCGACAACATCCGCCTGATGGGCGACAAGGTGGCGGCCAAGCAGGCGATGCTGGAAGCCAAGGTGCCCTGCGTGCCCGGCTCCGAGGGCGCCCTGACGGACGACCCCGATGAGATCGTCAGGACCGCCGCGCGCGTCGGCTACCCGGTCATCATCAAGGCGGCAGGCGGCGGCGGCGGGCGCGGCATGCGTGTGGTGCATACCGAAGCCGCGCTGCTGAACGCGGTCTCCATGACCAAAACCGAAGCCGGCACCGCCTTCGGCAACCCCATGGTGTACCTGGAAAAGTTCCTGCAGACGCCGCGCCATATCGAGATCCAGATCCTTGCCGACGAACACGGCAACGCGGTGCACCTTGGCGAGCGCGACTGCTCGATGCAGCGCCGCCATCAAAAAGTGCTGGAAGAAGCACCCGCGCCCGGACTCGACCCAAAACTGCGCGACAAGATCGGCGAACGCTGTGCCGAGGCCTGCCGCAAAATCGGCTATCGCGGCGCCGGCACCTTCGAATTCCTCTTCGAAAACGGCGAGTTCTACTTCATTGAAATGAACACGCGGGTGCAGGTCGAACACCCGGTCACCGAATTCATCACCGGCATCGACATCGTACAGACACAAATCCGCGTCGCCGCCGGCGAAAAGCTGCCGTGGAAGCAGAAGGACATCCAATTCCGCGGCCACGCCATCGAGTGCCGCATCAACGCCGAGCACCCCTCCACCTTCGTCCCCAGCCCCGGTAAGCTGACCAACTACCATGCGCCCGGCGGCCCCGGCATCCGCGTCGACTCGCACGTCTACCACGGCTATTACGTGCCGCCGCACTACGACTCGATGATCGGCAAGGTGATCGCCTACGGCGACACCCGCGGCCAGGCCATCGCCCGCATGCGCGGCGCGCTGGTGGAAATGGTGATCGAAGGCATCCAGAGCAACATCCCGCTGCACCAGGACCTGCTGATCGACGCCGCCTTCATCGCCGGCGGCACCAGCATTCATTATCTGGAACACAAGCTGGCGGGGGAAAAAAATGGGTGAGGCGTGAGGAGTGAGAGGTGAAGTGTTGCCATGCCGACGCTTTACCGCCAACCCCGCCTCTCACCCTAACCCCTAACCCCTAACCTCAAATATGCCCTGGCAATCCGTCCGCCTCCTCGTCGATTCCAAACAGGCCGAACTGCTGTCCGATGCGCTGATGGAAGCCGGCGCGCTATCGGTGTCGCTGGAAGACGCCGACGCCGGCACGGCGGATGAAACGCCGCTGTTCGGCGAACCGGATTACCCGACTGCCGAACTGTGGCCGCACAGCATTGCGCTGGTGTTGCTGGAGGAACGCGCCGATGTGGCGGAGACCCTGACAGCCGCGGCAAACCAGGCCGGAATTCCCGTCCCCACCGGATACACCATCGAAACCGTGGCCGAGCAGGACTGGGTGCGCCTCACCCAGTCGCAGTTCGACCCCATCCCGATCTCGCCGCGCTTGTGGATCGTGCCGACCTGGCACGAGGCGCCGGACAGCAGCGCGATCAACCTCAAGCTCGATCCCGGCCTTGCCTTCGGCACCGGCAGCCATCCCACCACGCGGCTGTGCCTGCGCTGGCTCGACGAACATCTCGCCGGCGGTGAAACGCTGCTGGATTACGGCTGCGGCTCCGGCATCCTCGCCATCGCCGCCGCCAGGCTCGGCGCGGCGAGGGTCGACGGCGTCGACATCGACGCGCAGGCGATCACCGCCTCGCGCGACAACGCAACGCTGAACGACGTAGCCGCGCACTTCTACCTGCCCGGCGAACTCGCGCCGGGGCAGTACGATGTCGTCGTCGCCAACATCCTCACCAATCCGCTCAAGGGCATGGCGCCGCTGCTCGCGGGTCGGGTCTGCCCGGGCGGGCGGCTGGTGCTGTCCGGCATACTGGCCGAGCAGGCCGACGAGGTGATGGCGGTCTACCGGGACTGGTTTGTTTTTGATTCGCCCGCAATCGACGACGGTTGGGTGCGCCTGGCCGGCACTAAAAAATGACGTACCGCACCACCTGCCCGCAATGCGCCAGCGTGTTCCGCCTTGGGGCGGACAAGCTCGATGCCGCGCAGGGTTGGGTGCAGTGCGGCGTATGCGGCGCCGCTTTCGATGCGCGCCCGAGCCTGCTGCTGGCGAACGGCTCGCCGCTGCCCCCGATGGCCGAACCCGAATCCGTGGAAGAGCCCGCGTCGCCGGAAGCCGCGCTGCCTGCCGGGCTTGAGGCAGCCGAGACCGAGCCCGCCATGGCTGCGGAGACGCCAGAGGCTGTTCCTGACGCGGAAGACGTCGCGGCCGCCGACGTCCCGCGCGGCATCGTCCAGCGCGAAGTGTCGCTCGACCTGCCGTCGATCATCCTCATCGATCCCGATGCCGAGGAGTCGGACGATCCCGGACCGTTGCCGCAATTCCACCCGGCGCCCGCCTACCCCTCCGCGTCGGCGGCACCTGCGTACCCCTCCATCCCGGTCGCCCCCGGGGCGGCCAACCCGCCTGCGGCACGCCCGCCTGTTGCACGCGTCGAATACGCAACCCCGCTGCCCGGCGCGGCGCGGCGCCCGGCAGCGGCGCGCCGCATCAAGCCCTGGGCGTGGGGCGTGGCCAGCGTGCTGCTGCTGGTGCTGCTGCTGGCGCAGTCCGCCTACTTCCTGCGCGACACCCTGGTCAGCCGGCTGCCGCAGACCCGCCCCGCATTCGAGCAAGCCTGCGCCGTGCTGGGCTGCACCCTTTCCCTGCCGAAAAACCTGGCGCTGCTGCAGATCGTCGGCTCCGACCTGAAAACCGAAGCCGGCGGCCGCCTGAGCCTTACCCTCACGCTCGGCAATCGCGCCGGCCATGCCCAGGCCTGGCCGATATTCGAGCTCACGCTCACCGATCTGCGGGATCGCCCCATCGCGCGGCGCAGCTTCGCCCCCAGCGAGTATCTCGACGACGCGGGCCGCATCGAGGCCGGCATTCCGGCACAAAGCGAACAGACGCTGAAACTCGAACTCGCCACGCGCGACCTCGCGGCGGCCGGCTTCAAGCTCAGGCCGCACTTTTGATCTTGAAGGGGGGCTGGCCGACCCGGGGCTTCTTCGGTATAGTCCGCGTTCCCGTTGCGGGAGAGCGCATGCACCCCATGCCGCCGAAGGCGTAACCCACCCGGAATCGCTCAGGCAAAAAGGACCGCAACGCCGGAGCGCGTTTTAGTCGACGCGCCCCAAGAACACTCTGGAGAGCGCGGTTTTCAAAACCGCCACCGAAGGGGCAGCGGCGCACCACCCAGCGCGCCGTAATCTCTCAGGTACCAAGGACAGAGGGGTGAAGCGAATCCGCGCTTCACCCTTTTTATTTTTGGTTGCCCCCATGCTCAAGCAAACTCCTCTCAATGCCACCCACCGCGAACTCGGCGCCAAAATGGTCGATTTCGGCGGCTGGGACATGCCGGTCAACTACGGCTCGCAGATCGAAGAACACCACGCCGTTCGCTCCGGATGCGGCCTGTTCGACGTTTCCCACATGCTGCCGCTCGACATCCGCGGCGCCAACGTGCGCGCCTTCCTGCGCCGGCTGGTGGCCAACAACGTCGACAAGCTGCAGGTCTCCGGAAAGGCTCTGTATTCGTGCATGCTGAACGAGGCCGGCGGCGTCATCGACGACCTCATCCTCTATTTCATGGACGAATCCTGGTTCCGCCTGGTGGTCAACGCCGGCACCGCGGAGAAGGATCTCGCCTGGATGGAAAAAATGAACGCCGACTGGGGCATGGGCCTCACGCTCACGCCGCGCCGGGATCTGGCGATGATTGCCATCCAGGGGCCGAACGCGGTGCAGGCGCTCAACGAGGCGCTGCCC
Organism: Thiobacillus sp.; assembly: GCA_019459055.1. Lineage (GTDB taxonomy): Bacteria > Pseudomonadota > Gammaproteobacteria > Burkholderiales > Thiobacillaceae > Thiobacillus. The sequence continues at coordinate 76,685 of JAIBEI010000031.1, forward strand.
GGCGTCGACAGCATCACCGCGAACCTCAAGCCTTTCAACGCCGCCGCCATGGGCGAGATGTTCATCGCCCGCACCGGCTACACCGGCGAGGACGGCTTCGAGGTGATGGTGCCGGTGAAATCCGCCCCCTTCTTCTGGAAGGCGCTGATGGAAGCCGGCGGCAAGCCGATCGGCCTCGGCGCGCGCGACACCCTGCGGCTCGAAGCCGGGATGAACCTCTACGGCCAGGACATGGACGAGACCACCAGCCCGCTGGAATCCGGGCTGGCGTGGACGGTGGACCTGAAATCCGGGCGCGACTTCGTCGGCCGCGCCGCGCTGGAAAAAAGCGAAGTGACGAAGCAGCTTGCCGGCCTGTTGCTGCTCGACCGCGGCGTCTTGCGCAGTCACCAGAAAGTCCACACCCAATACGGCGAAGGCGAAATCACCTCCGGCACCTTTTCGCCTACCATGCAGCAATCCATCGCGCTCGCCCGCATCCCGCTCGGCATCGCCCCGGGCGCGGAAGTCGAGGTCGAGATCCGCGACAAGAAACTGCGCGCGAAGGTGGTGCGGTATCCGTTCGTGCGCAATGGCAAGATTTTGATTGCGTGAGGGTAAGGCGTGAGGGGTGAGGCACAGGCCCACCGCACCTCACGCCTGACGCCTCACACCTAACCCTGGAGAAATCATGAGCATTCCCGCAGACCTCAAATACACCCCCAGCCACGAATGGGTGCGCGTCGAAGCCGACGGCACGCTGACTGTGGGCATCACCCACCACGCGCAGGACCTGCTCGGCGACATGGTGTTCATCGAAACCCCGGCCGCCGGCCGCACGCTGGCCAAGGGCGAGGAATGCGCGGTGGTCGAGTCGGTGAAGGCCGCGTCCGACGTCTACGCCCCGGTCGCCGGCGAAGTCATCGCCGCCAACGCCGACGTCGAGGCCAGCCCCGAGTCGGTGAACCAGGACGCCTACAGCGCGTGGATGTTCAAGATGAAGCCGGCCAACGCCGCCGATGTCGCCGGACTGATGGATGCGGCGGCGTACCGGAAGCTGGTCGAATCGGAAGCTCATTGATGGCGGTGAGGCGTGAGGGGTAAGGTGTCAGCAAGCCCCCCTGCGTCAGCGCGCATGCCTCGCTCCTAACCCCTATCGCCTCACCCAGACAAAATGCCCTTCATCCCCCACACCCCTGAAGACGTCTCCGCCATGCTCGGCGCCATCGGTGCCGCCAGCATCGAGGCGCTGTTCGATGAAATCCCACCCGCGCTGAAAACCGGCCAGCTCAAGGGGGTGCCCGACGGCATGTCCGAAATGGCGGTGGCGCGGCTGATGCAGGAACGCGCCTCGCAGGACGGCTTCTGGTCCAGCTTCATCGGCGCCGGTGTCTACGAGCACCACATCCCGGCGGCGGTCTGGCAGATCACCACGCGCGGCGAGTTCTACTCCGCCTACACGCCCTACCAGGCCGAGGCGAGCCAGGGCACGCTGCAACTGATCTACGAATACCAGACCATGATGACCCGGCTGACCGGGCTCGACGTGTCGAACGCATCGCTCTACGACGGCGCCTCGGCGCTGGCCGAAGCGGCGCTGATGGCGGTGCGCACGCACAAGACCTCGCGCCGCGTGCTGATGCCGAAGACCGTGCACCCGATCTACCGCCGCGTGGTCGATACCACGGTCAGGAACCAGGGCATCGAGCTGGTCGAGCTCGACTACGACGCCGCAACGGGTCTGAGCGTGCTGCCGGCCGACCCCGGCAGCTTCGCCGGCCTGGTGATCCCGCAGCCCAACTTCTTCGGCGTGCTGGAAGACGTGCATGCAATGACCGACTGGGCGCACGAGCAGGGCGCACTGGCAATCGCACTGGTCAATCCCACCACGCTGGCGGTGCTGGAAGCGCCCGGCCAATGGGGGCAGACCGGTGCCGATATCGCGGTAGGCGAAGGCCAGCCGCTGGGGGCGCCGATGGCCTCGGGCGGGCCCTACTTCGGCTTCATGTGCTGCCGCCAGGCGTTCGTGCGGCAGATGCCGGGGCGCATCGTCGGCCGCACAGTCGACCTCGACGGCAAGCAGGGCTTCGCGCTGACGCTGCAGGCGCGCGAGCAGCATATCCGCCGCTCCAAGGCCACCTCGAACATCTGCACCAACCAGGGACTGGTGGTCACCGCGGCGACGCAGTACATGGCGCTGTTGGGCCCGCAGGGGCTGGCGAAAGTTGCTTCCGCCAGCCACGCCAACACCGTTGCGCTGGCAGACCAACTGGCGGCAATACCTGGCGTCACCCGCGCGTTCGCCAGCCCCTTCTTCCACGAAGTCGTGCTGAAGCTCAACGACAGCGCGAAGGACGTGCTGCGCGCGCTGCGGGCGCAGGGCATCCTCGGCGGCCTCGACATTTCCGGCTGGTATCCCGAACTCGGACAGGCGATCCTGGTATGCGTCACCGAAACCAAGACCGCAACCGATCTCGACCACTATGTGCAACACATGGAACGTATCCTGTCGAAGCGGCGCGAGGCGCCGCCGTGCGCGTACAAGAGCTGATTGGAGTGAAGCATGAGTGATGTACGCGACAAGCAATTCTGGGAACTGGCCGATTCTTTCATTCAACTGGCCAATACTCACTTGAACGAGGTGAAGCCCAGCAAGATAAGCGCAAGCGCGCTATTTGCGGCATCGAGATTCAATGCCTTCATCATCACTGCGAGCGCATCCAGCAAGGAACAGCTGATTGCAGAGAAAGAAGCCGCAATCGCCTATTTCCTGGAGCAATACGAATCCATGCTGCGCGAGAATCTTGATGAGCACGTGGCCCGCTATGACCAGCACACCGGTCAGTGACGACTGAATGAATCGGGCGCAATCGTTCATGCGCCCGACATTTGATTGATTTATTCAAGGAGAGCAAACATGGCAGTGACTCTAGGCGGCACCCCGATCGAAGTGTCCGGCACCTTCCCCAAGGTCGGCGACACCGCGCCCGACTTCAAGCTGGTCAACAAGGACCTGACCGACGTCTCGCTGGCCGATTTTGCCGGCAAGAAAAAGATTCTCAACATCGTGCCCAGCCTCGACACCCCGGTGTGCGCGACGTCGACCAAAAAGTTCAACGATGCCGCCGTCGGCAATACGGTGGTACTGATCATCGCCGCCGACCTGCCGTTCGCGATGAGCCGCTTCTGCGGTGCCGAAGGCACCAACAACGTGGTGACGCTGTCGACCATGCGCGGCGCCGAATTCATGAAAAACTACGGCGTCGCCATCACCAGCGGCCCGCTCGCCGGCATCACCGCGCGTGCCGTGGTTGTGCTGGACGAAGCCAACAAGGTGCTTCACGCCGAACTCGTTCCCGAGATCAAGCAGGAGCCGGATTACGAGGCCGCGCTGGCCGCTTTGAAATAAATTCGTGAGGCGTGAGGGGAAAGGGGTGAGGAACGGTTGCGAGACCGCGTCACGCCTGCCCCGCCCAACCCCTCACCCCTCACCTTTCACGCCTTACGTCCAACCACCATGCTGATATTCGCCCATTCCCGCCCCGGCCGCACCGCCGCCGCCCAGTTTCCCGCCGCCAGCGGCAGCCTCGACGACCTGCCCGCTACCCTGCGCCGCAAGAACGCGCCGGCGCTGCCCGAAGTCTCCGAGCTCGATGTGGTGCGCCACTACACGCGGCTGTCGCAGAAGAACTTCTCCATCGACACGCAGTTTTACCCGCTCGGTTCATGCACCATGAAGTACAACCCGCGCGCGTGCAATTCGCTGGCGATGCTGCCGCAGTTCCTGGCGCGCCACCCGGCCAGCCCGGACGAGACGGGGCAGGGCTTTCTCGCGACCATGTTCGAACTGCAGGAAATGCTGAAGGACGTCACCGGCATGGCGGGCGTGTCGATGGCGCCGATGGCCGGCGCGCACGGCGAGTTCGCTGGCGTGGCGATGATCCGCGCCTACCATGACGCGCGCGGCGACACCGCGCGGCGCGAAATCATCGTGCCGGACGCGGCACACGGCACCAACCCGGCGACCGCGACCATGTGCGGCTACACGGTAAAGGAAATCCCCACCGACGCGACCGGCAGCGTCGACCTCGCCGCCCTGCGCGCCGCGGTCGGCCCGCACACCGCCGGCCTGATGCTGACCAACCCGTCGACGCTGGGCGTGTTCGAAAAGACCATCTCCGACATCCAGAAAATCGTGCACGACGCCGGCGGCCTGCTCTATTACGACGGCGCCAACCTCAACGCCATTCTCGGCAAGGTGCGCCCCGGCGACATGGGCTTCGACGTCATCCACGTGAATCTGCACAAGACCTTTTCCACCCCGCACGGCGGCGGCGGACCAGGCGCGGGGCCGGTGGGCGTGGCCGAGCGCCTGCTGCCCTTCATGCCGATTCCGCTGGTGCTGAACGAGAACGGTTTTTACCGGCTGGCGACCGAGGCCGACCTGCCGCAGTCGATCGGCCGCATGAGCGCCAACATGGGCAACGCGGGCGTGCTGATGCGCGCTTATATCTATGCTCGGCTGCTGGGCAGCGAAGGCATGCACCGTGTCGCCGAATACGCCACGCTCAACGCCAACTACCTTATGGCCAAGCTGCGCGAGGCCGGCTTCGATCTCGCCTTCCCCGAGCGCCGCGCCAGCCACGAATTCATCGTCACGCTGAAAAAGCTGAAGGACGCCACCGGGGTTTCCGCAATGGACTTCGCCAAGCGCCTGCTCGACTACGGCTACCACGCGCCGACCACCTATTTCCCGATGCTGGTGCCCGAATGCCTGCTGATCGAGCCGACCGAGACCGAAAGCCGCGAGACGATCGACGGCTTTGTCGAGGCGATGATCAAGATCAAGCACGAGGCCGAAACCACGGCCGATCTGGTGAAGGGGGCGCCCTACAGCCTGCCGGTGCGGCGCCTGGACGACGTCCGGGCCGCACGCGAACTCGATCTGGCGTACAAGCCCGCTGCATGACAGAGCCCGTCAGCCCGTTCAAGGGCAGGACCGGCCTGCAGCGCGTGCTGAACGCGGCGGGCTACTCGTGGGCCGGGCTCACGGCGGCCTTCCGGCACGAGGACGCGTTCCGTCAGGAGGTCTTTCTGGCGCTGCTGCTGACCCCGCTCGCCCTCTATCTGGGCGACAGCGGCATCGAACGCGCGCTGATGATCGGCGCCGTGCTGGGGGTGCTGATCGTCGAATTGCTGAATTCGGCGCTCGAAGCCGCGGTCGACCGCATTTCGCTGGAGCACCACCACCTCATCAAGCGCGCCAAGGACATGGGCAGCGCGGCGGTGATGATCGCGCTCGTCAACGTCGTCGTCGTCTGGGCGCTGGTGCTGCTGGGCTGAGCTAAAAACCCGGCCCGTCGCGCGGGCCGCTGGCTTCATTCGCAACGTGCTGGTGGGCACTGCCCGGCGCGTGATTCCTTGGTCAATCGCCGCATCGCGGCCTGCGTATAATCCCCGCTGTCGCTTTCAACCCACCCCCATCATGCGCACCCTCATCTGCGGTTCCCTCGCTTTCGACTCCATCATGGTGTTCCAGGACCACTTCAAGCACCACATCCTGCCCGACAAGATCCACATGCTGAATGTGTCGTTCCTGGTGCCGGAGATGCGGCGCGAGTTCGGCGGCTGCGCCGGCAACATCGCGTACAACCTCAAGCTGCTGGGCGGCGAGCCGCTGATCATGGCGACCGTCGGCGATGACTTCAGCGCCTACGCCGAACGCCTCGACGATCATGCGATTTCGCGCGACTACATCCGTCATGTTGCCGGCACCTACACCGCGCAGGCCTTCATCACCACCGACCTCGCCGACAACCAGATCACCGCCTTCCATCCCGGTGCGATGAATTACGCGCACGAGAACGACGTGCGCCTGGTGCCGGACGTCAAGCTCGGCATCGTCTCGCCGGACGGCCGCGACGGCATGCTGCGACACGTGCGCGGCTTCCACGAGGCCAGCGTGCCGTGCGTGTTCGACCCCGGTCAGGGCATGCCGCTGTTCACCGGCGAGGAACTGCTGGAGTGCGTCCACAAGTCGAGCTACGTCATCCTCAACGACTATGAGGCCGAACTGCTGCAGGCCCGCACCGGAGAAAACCTGGCCACGCTGGCGCGCCACGTCGAGGCGCTGATCGTGACGCGCGGCGCCGAAGGTTCGGTGATCCACACGGCGGGCGGCCAGATCGACATTCCGGCTGCGCGCCCTGCCGCGATCCTCGACCCCACCGGCTGCGGCGACGCCTATCGCAGCGGCATCCTGTACGGCATCACCTGCGGGCTCGACTGGGAAACCTCCGGGCGTCTGGGCAGTCTCATGGGAGCGATCAAGATTGCCCAGCGCGGCGGACAGAACCACCGTCCCGGCCGTGACGAGATCGCCCGCGAATTTCATGCCCAGTTTGGTTATTATTACAAATAGATCGAGGAGCCCGTCATGAACAAACCGTTCGCAGTCGCACTCATTGCCGCCGGCACCCTGCTGCTGGCAGGCTGCCCGGCAGGACTGGGCGGCAAGGATTACAGCCGCAGCCAGGCGCGCACCGTGCAGGAAGTGCGAATGGGCATCGTGGAGTCGGTGCGTGAAGTGCGCATTGAAGGCACCAAGACGCCGATCGGCGCGGGCGCGGGCGCGGTGGTCGGCGGCGTGGCCGGCAGCACGGTCGGCAGTGGCCGCGGCAGCGTGGTCGGCACGGCGGTCGGCGCGGTGCTGGGCGGGCTGGGTGGCGCGGCGGCGGAAGAGTCCGCAACCCGCCAGAAAGGCGTGGAAATCACCGTCAAACTCGATTCGGGGCGGCTGCTCGCCATCACCCAGGCAGCCGATGAGCAGTTCCGGGTGGGCGACCGCGTGCGCGTGCTGTCGGGCGGCGGCGTGACGCGTGTCTCGCATTGAAGGGACGACCGGCACGGATGGTTTCCGGTCATCGTTTCGCAACCTGAACGTCACGCCGGGTTAACACCCTCCCTCTAAGCTGGGTGCATTCCATCAATGGGAGTGCCCCATGCTCGACGTCCGCAACCATGTCCAATCCGCCCCCGCCAGCCGCTATCACGTGTCGCTGGCGGTGGACGACAGCGAAATCCGCCAAGCGCAGCGCCTGCGCTACCAGGTGTTTGCCGAGGAAATGGGCGCGCGCCTGTCGTCCGCCCTGCCGGGGCACGATGTCGACCTGTACGACCCATTCTGCGACCACCTGCTGGTGCGCGAACTCGGCGACGGCGAAATCGTCGGCACCTATCGCATCCTCCCGCCAGACGCCGCCAGGCATGTCGGCAGCTATTACTCCGAACAGGAGTTCGACCTCACCCGGCTGAATTTCCTGCGCCCGCGCATGGCCGAACTCGGGCGCTCGTGCGTGCATCCTGCGCATCGCAGCGGCGGCGTCCTCGCCCGCCTGTGGATCGGACTGGCCGACTACATGACGCGCTACGGCTACGAGTACATTGTCGGCTGCGCCAGCATCGGCATGGCCGACGGCGGGCACATCGCCGCCAGCGTGCATCGCCAGATCGTAAAACGCCACCTCGCACCGGTCGAATGGCGCGCCACCCCGCGTACTCGCCTGCCGATCGAATCGCTCGACGATGGCCGCACCGCCGCACTGCCGCCGCTGATCAAGGGCTACACCCGGCTGGGCGCGATGGTGTGCGGCGAACCGGCGTGGGACCCCGACTTCAACACTGCCGACCTGCTGATGCTGCTGCCGATGGCACAACTCAACCGCAGCTATGCCCGCCGCTTCATCGGATGAGCGTGGCTGTTGCCGCATACGATTCCACATGGGCTTTAGCCCATAGTGGATTGGAGTCCTTTAGGGATTGATCGGCCATAGTGCATGGCTGTTGCTGCGATAGCAGCTTTACAGACATGGCCTCCTCCCCGCGGGGGCAACCACGGCCCGCCCCTTGCGGGTAGCGCCATACAATAGCGGGATGAATTTTGCCCGCCTGCCCATTTTCCTTCGTCGCACCCTCCGCATCGGCCTGCTGATGCCGCACCTCGCGTGGGGGATGACGGCGGCCGGACTGGCGTTCCCCCTGTTCAGCCCCGCGCAACGCGACCGCTTCATCATAGCTTGGTCGCGCCGTCTGCTCAGGGTGCTCGGGGTGCGGGTGCGGACGACGCCTGCGCCCAGCCTGCCGGGCGGCGCGCTACTGGTGTGCAACCACGTGTCGTGGCTGGACATTTACCTGATCTACGCCGCCCAGCGCGTGCATTTCGTATCGAAATCCGAAGTGCGCGCGTGGCCGGTGGCGGGCTGGCTGGCGCACAAGACCGGCACCCTGTTTCTCGAGCGCGGTCGCCGCGCCGACACCGCGCGCGTCAACGCCGAGATGCGCGCGCTGATGCAGTCCGGCGCCTGGGTGGCGGTGTTCCCCGAAGGCACCACCAGCGACGGGCGCGGGTTGCGGCGCTTTCTGCCGTCGCTGCTGCAGCCGGCGGTCGAACTCAACTGTCCGATCGTGCCGGCCGCCCTGCAGTACCGCTCGCTGGACAACGCCTACAGCGCCGCCCCCGCCTACATCGACGAAATGAGCCTGTGGCAGAGCCTCATGCGGATCGTCAGCGAACCCGGGCTCATCGCCGCACTGCAGTTCGGCGAACCCATTCTGCCGAACGGCCACCGGCGCGATCTCGCCGCGCAAGCCGAACGGGCGGCAACCGTTCTGCTGGGACTCAGGCCGTCGGAGTCCGAGCCTGCGGACACTGCACCGCAAACACCTGCCGGTCCTCCAGCCTGATTGCGGTGAGGCGGCCTCCCCACAGGCAGCCGGTATCCAGCGCGATCAAGTCGCTGCGGTTGATCAGCCCGAGCGTCGACCAGTGGCCGATGATGATCGTCGCATCCGCACTCTTGCGCCCCGGCACCGCGAACCACGGCAGCCAGCCGGCCGGCTGCGTGCCGGGCGCGCCCTTGTGGTGGAATTCCATCTCGCCTTCCAACGAACAGTAGCGCAGCCGGGTGAAGGCGTTGACGATCACGCGCAGGCGCTCGATGCCCTGCAGATCGTCGTCCCAGGCGACCGGCGCGTTGCCGTACATGTGGGCGAAAAAATCGCGGTACTGTGCGCCCTGCAGCATCGCCTCGGCTTCCGCCGCCCGCCGCATGACGTCGTCGGGCGTCCAGCCCGGCAGCACGCCCGCATGCACCATCAGCCAGTCACCCTCGCGCCAGGCCAGTTTCTGCCGGCGCAGCCAGGCCAGCAGTTCGTCGCGGTCGGGAGCGTTCAGAATGTCATCCAGCGTGTCGCCCTTGTGCACGCGGCCGAATCCCTCGGCCAGCGCCAGCAGGTGCAGATCGTGGTTGCCGAGCACGCTGATGGCGGCATTCCCCAGGCTTTTGACAAACCGCAGCAGCGCCAGCGAATCCGGCCCGCGGTTGACCAGATCGCCGACAAGCCACAGCCGGTCGGCCGCCGGGTCGAATTTCAGTTCATCCAGCAAGCGCAACAGGGAAATCTGGCACCCCTGAAGATCGCCAATGGCATAGGTGGGCATATAAAATACGGTTTCGTTTGTTTGCTGTGTTGCCCTGCATCATAGCGCTCCCGCCCGAACCCCACGTGACACCCCCTGCCTGAAATCCTTCCTATGAAACCTGTTGTCCGCCTGTTTTTCAAAACCCTGCGCGTCATTCTTGGCCCGTTCCTGCTGCTGGGCGACTGGCTCACCCGTCCCAAGGGCATCGTGCGCCCGGAAGCCGAACAGCTGGCCATCGACGCGCGCACGCGAAATCTCGCGCTGTACCATTTCCCCACCTGCCCGTTCTGCCTGAAAACCCGGCGCACGATTCGGCGCCTGTCGCTCAAAATCGAGCTGCGCGACGCCAAGCACAGCGCCGCCCATCGCGATGCCCTGATCGCCGGCGGCGGCAAGCCGCAGGTGCCCTGCCTGCAGGTCACCGACGCGCAGGGCCAGCAAACCTGGCTGTACGATTCGGACGCCATCATCGCGTATCTCAACCGCGAATTTGGTGACGCCTCCGCCGCATGAGCCTGGTTGCCACATTGAACCCGCCGCAGCGCGAAGCGGCGAAGTACCTCGACGGCCCGCTGCTGGTGCTGGCCGGCGCCGGCTCCGGCAAGACACGCGTGATCACCCACAAGATCGCTTACCTGATCGGCGAATGCGGCTACAAGCCGAGTTCGATCGCCGCCATCACCTTCACCAACAAGGCGGCGCGCGAAATGCAGGATCGTGCCGCCAAGCTGACGCAGGGGGTGAACACCAAGGGCCTGATCGTCACCACCTTCCATTCGATGGGCCTGCGCATGCTGCGCGAGGACGCGAAGTTCGCCGAGCTAAAACCGGCTTTTTCCATCCTCGATTCGGCCGACGCCACGGGGATCATTTCTGAAATCATCAAGACCACCGACAAGCAGGAAATCCGCCGCGCGGTGAGCCGCATCTCGTTGTGGAAGAACGAGCTGAAATCGCCCGCCGCCGCGCTCGCCACCGCCGAGGACGACAACGCGCGCGCCTACGCCAAGATCTACGACCGCTACGACGCGACGCTGCGCGCGTATCAGGCGGTCGACTTCGACGACCTGATCCGCCTGCCCGCCGAGCTGCTGGACACACACCATGAGCTGCGCGAGAAATGGCAAAACCGCTTGCGCCATATCCTGGTCGACGAATACCAGGACACCAACATCGCGCAATACCGCCTGCTGCAAAAGCTCACCGGCGTGCGCGCGGCGTTCACCGCGGTGGGCGACGACGACCAGGCGATCTACGGCTGGCGCGGCGCCTCGGCCGACAACCTGCGGCAGCTGCGCGAGGACTATCCGCATCTGCATCTGGTGAAGCTGGAGCAGAATTACCGCTCGACCATCCGCATCCTGAAAGCCGCCAACAGCCTGATCGCCAACAACCCCAAACTGTTCGAGAAACGCCTGTGGAGCGACCTCGGCTTGGGCGACGCCATCCAGGTGATGCCAACGCGCGACGACGAACACGAGGCCGAATCGGTGGTGATGCGCCTCCTGTCGCACAAATTCCAGCACCGCACCGAGTGGCGCGATTACGCCATCCTGTATCGCGGCAACTATCAGGCGCGCGTATTCGAGAAGGCCCTGCGCAACGAGAAAGTGCCCTACCAGCTCTCCGGCGGGCAGTCGTTTTTCGACCGTGCCGAGATCAAGGACGTGATCGCCTACCTGCGCCTGATCGCCAACAGCGACGACGACCCCGCCTTCATCCGCGCCGTCACCACGCCAAAGCGCGGCATCGGCGCGGCGACGCTGGAGAAACTTGGCCAGGTCGCCGCCACCCTGCATGTGAGCCTGTTTGAAGCCGTCTTTTCGGCCGCCGCCGTGTCGCAAATCGGCGAGCGCCATCTGGCGCCGCTGCTTGAGTTCTGCAATTTCATCAACCGCTTCGAGGAACGGGTCGCCCGCGAGCCGGCGGGCGAGGTGCTGAACGACCTGCTGAAATCGATCGACTACGAGATTTATGTGTTCGACCAGGACGACGCGCGCGCGGCCCAGAACAAGTGGAACAACGTGCTCGAATTTGCCGCCTGGATCGCCAAGAAAGGCGAGGAAGACGACAAGAACCTGCTGCAGCTGACCCAAACCATCGCGCTGATCACGCTGCTCGAAGGCCGTGAGGAAGCCGAGCCCGACGCAGTGCGCCTGTCCACCCTGCACGCCGCCAAGGGCCTCGAATTCGGTCATGTGTTCCTGGTCGGCGTCGAGGAAAACATCCTGCCGCACCGCGACGCGGTCGACGAAGGCCGCCTGGAAGAGGAGCGCCGCCTGATGTACGTCGGCGTCACCCGCGCGAAAAAATCGCTCACGCTGTCCTACTGCGCGCGCCGCAAACGCGCGCGCGAATCGGTCGCCTGCGACCCCTCACGCTTCATCGACGAACTCGGCGACGACGTGCGCCAGCCCGAGAAACCCTCCGACGCAGCCGCCAAGGCCAACGGCAGCGATCGCCTGGCGGCGCTGAAGGCGATGCTCGGCTAGGTGTTGAGGGGAAACCTCTTTATCCGCGAAGCACGCGAAGAAACACGAAAAAAAACCCGACGCCACCCTCCCTCCCTCTCTCTCTTGATTGAAGGGAGAGAGAAAGTGAACGGCCGGCAGCCTTCACGCGCAACGCACGGCCGTTGACATGCTCCGCCGCAGGCGGTTTCTTCGCGTTTGTTTGCGTGCTTCGCGGATAAAAAAGAGGGGCGCCGCAGCGCCCCCCTCGATCACAACAAGCCGACGATCACTTGACCTTGGGATCGAGTTCGCCCTTGTCGTAGCGCTTCTGCATGTCTTCCAGGCTGAAGACTTTCCTGATTTTGCTCGCCTGGCCGGCTGCACCGAAGGCTTCGTAGCGGTTCTTGCAAATGTCGCTCATGCCCTTGGTGGCTTCCTTGAGGAATTTGCGCGGATCGAAGTTGGATTTGTTCTCTGCCAGGTGCTTGCGGATGGCGCCGGTGGAGGCCATGCGCAGGTCGGTGTCGATGTTGACCTTGCGCACGCCGTTCTTGATGCCTTCGACGATTTCGCTGACCGGCACGCCATAGGTCTGGCCCATGTCGCCACCGTAGCTGTTGATGATTTCGAGCCACTCTTCCGGCACCGAGGAGGAGCCGTGCATGACCAGGTGCACGTTGGGGATGCGCGCATGGATTTCCTTCACGCGGTCGATGCGCAGCACCTGGCCGGTGGGCTTCTGGGTGAACTTGTAGGCGCCGTGTGAGGTGCCGATGGCAATCGCCAGCGCATCCACGCGGGTCTTGGAAACGAAATCGGCGGCTTCGTCAGGGTCGGTCAGCAGCTGGTCGTGGGACAGCTTGCCTTCGGCGCCATGGCCGTCTTCTTCACCGGCCATGCCGGACTCCAGGGAGCCGAGACAGCCCAGCTCGCCTTCGACCGATACGCCGCAGGCATGCGCCAGTTCGGAGACCTTGGCGGTGGTTTCAACGTTGTATTCGTAGGTGGAGGGGGTCTTGCCGTCGGTGCCCAGGGAGCCGTCCATCATCACGGACGAAAAACCGGACTGGATGGAGCGGAAACAGATGCTGGGGGACGCGCCGTGATCCTGGTGCATGCAGACGGGAATATGCGGATACATTTCGATCGCGGCCAGGATGAGGTGGCGCAGGAAGGGTTCGCCGGCATAGGAACGCGCGCCGGCGGAGCCTTGCAGGATCACCGGGGAGTCCACGGCGGCGGCGGCCTGCATGATGGCCTGAACCTGTTCCATGTTGTTGACGTTGAACGCGGGCAAGCCATAGCCGTTTTCGGCGGCATGATCGAGCAGTTGACGAAGGGAAATCAGGGCCATTTACACTCTCCTAGGTTAAGAATTTACAGCATACTACTTATGCAAAATCAGGTTTTTTTCGAATCGCCCACGCGGACGATTTTCATGGTGTTGGTGCCGCCCGACTGGCCGATCGGCTCGCCGATGGTCAGCAGGATCAGGTCGCCGTCGCGCACTGCGCCGCGCCGCCGCAGCTCTTCTTCGGCTTCCGCCAGCAGCGTGTCGCGGTCCTTGGTGGCCGTTTTCAGGTTGATCGGGTACACGCCGCGGAAAAGCGTGACTTTTCTACGGGTTTGCACTTCGGGCGTCAAGGCGTAGACCGGCACCCGGGTGGACAGGCGGCTCATCCACAGACAGGTGTTGCCGGACTCGGTCAGGGCGGCAATCGCCTTGATATTGAGGTGCACCGAGGTGAACACCGCCGACATCGCAATCGCTTCATCCGGGCGCAAAAAGCTGTGGTCGAGGCGCGCGCCGGAAAAAACGGATTCGGCTTCCTTCTCCGCTTCCAGACAGACGCGGTGCATCGCCTGCACCGCCTCGACCGGAAACAGGCCTGCTGCCGTTTCGGCCGACAGCATCACCGCGTCGGTGCCGTCGAGCACCGCGTTGGCGACGTCGGAGACTTCGGCGCGGGTGGGAATCGGGCTGGAAATCATCGACTCCATCATCTGGGTGGCGGTGATGACGACCTTGTTGCGCTCGATCGCCATGCGGATCATGCGTTTCTGCAGCGCGGGCACCGCGGCGTCGCCGACTTCCACCCCGAGGTCGCCGCGCGCCACCATGATGGCGTCGGAGGCATCGAGGATCTCTTCCAGATTTTCGATCGCTTCGGTGCGCTCGATCTTCGCCACCAGCTGGCTCTTGCCGCCGGCCGCGCGCAGCAGCTCGCGCGCCTGACGCATGTCGGCGCCGCAACGTGGGAACGACACCGCCAGGTAATCCGCGTTCAGCGCCACGGCGGTCTTGATGTCCTCGATGTCCTTTTCGGTCAGGGCGGCTGCCGACAGCCCGCCGCCCTTGCGGTTGATGCCCTTGTTGTTGGACAGCACCCCGCCCTGCACCACCTTGCAGATGATTTCCGTGCCGCGAACCTCCTCGACCCAGAATTCGATGCGGCCGTCGTCGAGCAGCAGGGTCACGCCGCGCTTCACATCATTCGGCAATTCCTTGTAATCGAGGCCGACGCGGGTGTGGTCGCCCAGCGTGCAGGCGGCGTCGAGAATGAAGGTATCGCCCTTGGCGAGCGTGATCTTTCCGTCCTTGAATTTTCCGATGCGGATTTTCGGGCCCTGCAGGTCGACCAGCACGCCGACCGCGCGACCGCGTGCGCGCGCCAGCGAACGAACCAGCTCGGCGCGGTCGATATGATCCTGTGCTGTGCCATGGGAAAAATTCAGACGCACCACATCAATGCCGGCCTCCATCATCCGGTCCAGGGTTTTGGCATCGGAACAGGCGGGCCCGAGGGTGGCGACGATTTTGGTTCTGCGAATCATTGTGTGGGTGAGGCGTTAGGAGTGAGGAGTGAGGGAGAGGCCGGGGGGGGTTACGCCTGACGCCTAACCCCTCACGCCTCACCGAACGGCGTCAGCCGTTCGCGCGCTCCTCCAGAATCGCCACGGCGGGCAGGACCTTGCCTTCCAGATATTCGAGGAAGGCGCCGCCGGCGGTGGAAATGTAGCTCACCTTGTCGTAGATGTCGTACTTCTGGATCGCGGCGATGGTGTCGCCGCCGCCGGCCAGGGTGAAGGCGTTGGTGTTGGCGATCGCCATCGCGATGGTCTTGGTGCCTTCGCCGAACTGGTCGAACTCGAACACGCCGACCGGGCCGTTCCACACCACGGTGCCGGCCTTCATGATGATGTCGGCGAGTTCCTGCGCGCTCTTCGGGCCGATGTCGTAGATCATGTCGTCGTCGGCGACGTCATCGGCATCCTTCAGCACAGCGGGAGCATTGGGATTGCCATCCGCGCCAAACGGCGACTCATTGCTGACCACCACGTCGACGGCAATCGGAATGGTTGCGCCACGCGCGGTCATTTTCTCGATCAGTGACTGCGCGGTAGGGATGAGATCATGTTCGCACAGCGACTTGCCGACGTTCTTGCCCATTGCAGCGAGGAAGGTGTTGGCGATGCCGCCGCCGACCACCAGTTGCTCGCATTTCTCGGCCAGCGCTTCCAGCACGGTCAGCTTGGTCGAGACCTTGGAGCCGCCGACGATGGCGACCATCGGCCGCGCCGGGTTGGCCAGCGCTTTCTCCAGCGCTTCGAGTTCCTCGGTCAAGAGGATGCCGGCCGCCGCCACCGGCGCGAACTTGGCGATGCCGTGGGTCGAGGCTTCGGCGCGGTGCGCGGTGCCAAAGGCGTCCATCACGAAGACGTCGCACAGCGCAGCGTATTTTTTGGCGGTCTCGTCGACGTTCTTCTTCTCGCCCTTGTTGACGCGACAGTTTTCCAGCACGACCAGTTCGCCCTCGTCGACGCCGAAGCCGCCCTCGGTCCATTCGCGGATCAGGCGGATGTTCTTGCCGAGCTTCTGCGCGATGACGTCAACCACCGGCTTCAGCGAATCCGCTTCCTTGAATTCGCCTTCGGTGGGGCGGCCGAGGTGGGAAGTGACCATCACCCTGGCGCCCGCCTTGAGGCAGTGCTCGATGGTGCGCATCGATGCCGTGATGCGCGCGTCCGAGGTGACCTTGCCGTCCTTGACCGGCACGTTCATGTCGGCGCGGATGAACACCCGCTTGCCAGCCAGATCGAGATCGGTAACGCGAATGAATGCCATGATTGTTTCTCCTAAAAATAAGGTTTAAGGATTGGCGCGGGGTTGGCCGCGCCAGGCCTTAAAGCTCAACTGGGGTGAGGGGTAAGGCGTTAGGGGTGAGATGGGTCTGCGCCCGTCTCCTTACCCCTGACCCCTCACCCCTTACCGGCAAATTACTTCGCCACGTGCTCGACCAGACGCAGCATGTTGCAGGTGTAGCCATACTCGTTGTCGTACCAGGACACGACCTTGACGAAGGTGTCGTCCAGCGCGATGCCGGCGTCGACGTCGAAAGTGGAGGGGGCGCTGTTGCCGACGAAGTCGGTGGAGACCACTTTCTCTTCGGTGTAGCCCAGCACGCCCTTCATGGCACCGGTGGAGGCGGCCTTCATGGCTGCACAGATTTCGGCGTAGGTGGCGGGCTTGTTCAGCTCGACGGTCAGGTCGACGACCGACACGTCGGAGGTGGGCACGCGGAAAGCCATACCGGTCAGCTTGCCCTTCAGTTCCGGCAGCACCACGCCGACGGCCTTGGCAGCGCCAGTCGACGACGGGATGATGTTTTCCAGAATGCCGCGGCCGCCGCGCCAGTCTTTGGAAGACGGGCCGTCGACGGTTTTCTGCGTGGCGGTGGCAGCATGGACGGTGGTCATCAGGCCGCGCTTGATGCCCCAGTTGTCGTTCAACACCTTGGCCACAGGCGCCAGGCAGTTGGTGGTGCAGGACGCGGCAGACACGATGGCTTCGCCGGCGTATTTGGTGTGATTCACGCCATAGACGAACATCGGGGTGGAATCCTTGGCGGGAGCCGACTGAACCACTTTCTTCGCGCCAGCCTTGATATGCGCTTCGCAGGATTCGGTGGTCAGGAAGAACCCGGTGCAGTCGATGACGATGTCCGCGCCCACTTCGCTCCACTTCAGGTTGGAGGGGTCGCGCTCGGCAGTCAGACGAATCTTCTTGCCGTTCACAACCATATTGCCGCCGTCCACCGCGATGTCGCCGTTGAAACGGCCGTGCACGGAATCGTACTTCAGCATGTACGCCAGATAGTCGGGGTCGAGCAGGTCGTTAATCGCCACGATCTCGATGCCGGGAAAGTCCTTCGCCACAGCGCGGAACACCATGCGGCCGATGCGGCCAAAACCGTTAATACCAACTTTGATTGCCATTTGCAGTCTCCAGTGACAGATTGAAAATCTTTGGGGTCAGGGGTCGGGATTCAGGGGCCAGGGAATGAGTGGCCAAAGGCCACATTCTCTAAGCGCGGGCGTAGCCCGCTCATCCCCTGAATCCTGATCCCTGAATCCTGATCCCTTTTACAGAACGCCCTTGACCGCGGCCACGACGGCCTCGGTGGTGATGCCGAAGTGCTTGAACAGCGCCGGCGCCGGGGCGGATTCGCCGAAGCTGTCGATGCCGATCACGGCGCCTTCCAGGCCCACGTACTTGCGCCAGAAGTCGGTGACGCCGGCTTCCACCGCAACGCGCGGCAGGCCTTTCGGCAACACGCTGGCCTTGTAGGCGGCGTCCTGACGGTCGAAGGTGTTGGTCGATGGCATCGACACCACGCGCACGGCGATGCCTTCGGCGGCCAGGGCTTCCTGGGCCTTCATTGCCAGTTCGACTTCGGAGCCGGTGGCGATGATGATCGCCTTGGCAGCGGCGGCGTCCTTCAGCACGTAGCCGCCCTTGGAGATGTTGGCCAGGGTGGCGGCGTCGCGCGCCATGAACGGCAGGTTCTGGCGGGAAAGGATGTGGCAGGTGGGACCGGTGGCGCGCTCGACCGAGGCCACCCAGCCGACCAGCGTCTCCACGGTGTCGCACGGACGCCAGACGTCGATGTTGGGGATCATGCGCAGAGTGGCAGTCTGCTCGACCGGCTGGTGGGTCGGGCCGTCCTCGCCGAGGCCGATGGAGTCGTGCGTGAACACGTGGATCACGCGCTGCTTCATCAGCGCAGCCATGCGGATGGCGTTGCGCGAGTATTCGGAGAACATCAGGAAGGTGCCGCCAAAAGGCAGCAGGCCGCCGTGCAGCGCCATGCCGTTCATGATCGCGGCCATGCCGAACTCACGCACGCCGTAGCTGATGTAGTTGCCGGGGTTGCCGTGGCGCACCGGATGGCAGCCATCCCAGTTGGTCAGGTTAGAGCCGGTGAGGTCGGCCGAACCGCCGAGGAACTCGGGCAGCGCTGGGGCCAGCGCGTTGATCGCGATCTGGCTGGCCTTGCGGGTGGCGACGGTTTCGGCCTTGACGTTGAGCGCAGCCACTTTCTCCGCGACGTGCGCCTTCCAGTTGGCGGGCAATTCGCTCTTCATGCGGCGCTCGAACTCGGCGGCCTCGGCCGGATAGGCCTTCTTGTATTCGGCGAACTTGTTGTTCCACAGGGTTTCCAGCCCCTGGCCCTTGGTCTTGGCGTCCCAGCCGGCGTAGATGTCGGCAGGGATTTCGAACGGAGGGTAGTTCCAGCCCATGTGCTTGCGGGCAGCCTCCAGTTCCTCGTGCCCGAGGGCGGCGCCATGCACGTCGTGGGTGCCGGCCTTGTTGGGCGAGCCCTTGCCGATGATGGTCTTGCAGCAGATCAGGGTGGGCTTGTCGGTGCTGCCCTTGGCCTTCTGAATCGCTGCCTCGAGCGCGACGACGTCATGACCGTCGACATTGGCGATGACTTGCCAGCCATACGCCTCAAAACGCTTCGGGGTGTCGTCGGTAAACCAGTTTTCGACGTGGCCGTCGATCGAGATGCCGTTGTCGTCCCAGAAGGCGATCAGCTTGTTGAGCTTCCAGGTGCCGGCCAGCGCGCAGGCTTCGTGCGAGATGCCTTCCATCATGCAGCCGTCACCCATGAATGCGTAGGTGTGGTGGTCGACGATGGTGTGGTCGGGCTTGTTGAATTCAGCGGCGAGAACCTTTTCCGCCATCGCCATGCCGACGGCATTGGTGATGCCCTGGCCGAGCGGGCCGGTGGTGGTCTCGATGCCGGGCGCGTAGCCGTATTCGGGGTGGCCCGGGGTCTTGGAGTGCAACTGGCGGAACTGCTTCAGATCGTCCATCGACAGGTCGTAGCCGGTCAGGTGCAGCAGCGCGTAGATCAGCATTGAGCCGTGGCCGTTCGACAGCACGAAACGGTCGCGATCCGCCCACTTGGGGTTGGTCGGGTTGTGGCGCAGATGGTGATTCCACAGCGTTTCGGCGATTTCCGCCATGCCCATGGGGGCGCCGGGGTGGCCGGATTTGGCTTTTTCGACTGCATCCATCGCAAGCGCGCGGATGGCATTGGACAGGTCGGTACGGGTTGGCATTGCATTCCCTTCAGCTAAGTAAAAAAGGCATCGCATTCCCACCCGCGAAAGCCGTGCAGCGGCAGCTTGGGCAGAATATGCAAAAACCCTGATTATCCGCCAGCAGGGCAGGCTTCCGCAAGCCGGGGCAAAAGCCCGGAAAAGAGTCACCACAACAACGACTTAAGACGAACAACTGAGGTGCCGCCCGAGGACTGCCTTCTAAAAATCTTTTTATTTGCCGGATGGCGTGGCTTATGCGCCGGCCGCTTTCAGCCAGTTGCGCCAGAGTTCGAACAACTCGGGGCTGGCCGAGGCCACCACCGATCGCTCCCAGATGTTGGCGATATCGAAGCTCCCCGACAGGCTGGCCAGCCGCCCGCCCGCCTCTTCCAGGATCAGCGCGCCAGCGGCGTAGTCCCACAGTTTCTGGCCGCCGTGGACATAGATGTCGAAGCGGCCGGCGGCGGTGTAGCACCAGTCCAGCGTGGAGGCGCCGAAATTGCGCTGCGAGGCGTACGGCGGCCACGACGCCAGCCGGCCGGCAAGCTCGCGATCGATGCGCTTCATCTCGACCCCGGCCAGCGCCCGGCGCAGTTCGGTGGCCGGGGGGCGCAGTGGCAGCGGCGTGCCGTTGAGATGCGCACCGTGCCCGCGCTCGGCGCTGAACATTTCATCGGCGATCGGATCGTAGACCACGCCAAGCTGGCGCTCGCCCTTGTAGAGATAGGCCACCGACACGGCGAAATACGGCACGCCAGCGACAAAATTGGAGGTGCCGTCGATCGGATCGACGCACCACAGCCCGTCGCGTCCGGCATCCCAGGCGTCGTGTTGCTGCTGCTCGGTCATTTCCTCGCCCAGCACCGGCATATCCCTGATTTGCGGCAGCGCCACTTCCAGCGCGGCCTGCGTTTCGGCGTCCGCCTCGGTGAACAGGCTGCCGTCCACCTTGTGGCTATGTGCCACCTTGAGGAAACGAGGTGTCACTTCCCGCTGTGCGATCTCGCGCACCACCGCCTTGACCTGTTCAAGCATGATTAGATGCGCCGACAATAACAATAGACAAATTCCTGCTCCTGGCCCGTAGGCGTACGGTGGATTTCGGTTTGGTGACCCAACAGGCGGAAGGGGGCGCCGAACTCGGCGTGCAGCGCCTCGGGCGCGTAGCACGCCACATCCAGTCCCGAACATTGCAGCGGCCCGCCGGGGCCGAAGGTGGCGACAATGACATGCCCGCCGGGCTTCACGCTTTTCAGCACCTGCTCGACATAGCGCGCACGGTCGGCCGGATCGGTCAGAAAATGAAACACCGCGCGGTCGTGCCAGACGTCGTAACGCGCGGCCGGCAACTCGGCGCGGGTGATGTCGGCGGCGATCCACTGCACCGGCTGTGCGCGTGCACCGAGCCGCGCACGGCTGGCCGCCAGCGCCGACTCAGCGAGATCGAGCACGGTCAGATTGCGATAGCCGGCGTCGAGCAGGCCATCCACCAGCACCGAAGCGCCGCCACCGACGTCGATGATGTGCGCATTTTTGTCCGCGCAGCCCTCGATCAGGCGCAGCGACGAAGCGGCATGCTGCTGGAACCAGCTGACCTCATCGACGGCCTTGTTGCCATAGACCGTTTCCCAATGCTGGCGACGGTCAACCATGTCACGCTTCCTTCCACTTGATCGAGCAGCCCATGCTGGGGATTTGCTCTGCCGGCCCGCGCTGGCTGGCGGCGACTTCCTTCATCGCCTCGAACAGATCGCGGCGCACGCCCTCGGGCGCGGTGTCCTTGCGCGATTCGTCGAAGCGGCCGCGGTACTGCAGTTCGAAATTCCGGTTGAAACCGAAAAAGTCCGGCGTGCACACCGCGCCGTAGGCCTTCGCCACGGCCTGCGTTGCGTCGATCACGTAGGGAAAGGGGAAGCCGAACTCCGCCGCCGCCTTTTTCATGTTGTCGAACGAATCCTCCTCGTAGTCGGTCGGGTCGTTCGACATGATGGCGATGGCGTGGATGCCATGCTGCCTGAGTTCGGCCAGGTCGCGCACCAGCCGCGGGCGGATCGCCTTCACATACGGGCAATGGTTGCAGATGAACATCACCAGCAGGCCGTTCGGCCCCATCGCGTCGGACAGCGTCCACATTTTTCCGTCAACGCCGGGCAGGCTGAAATAGGGGGCTTTCCAGCCAAAATCACATACGGGGGTGGTGAGGGAAACCATGACGCGCTCCTCAGAGTTTCTTTTCAATCCCGGCATAATAGCAAGATCCTAAAAACCGCAGTTGACCGCTCACAACCCTATGGGATCCGCATGAATGCCGGTTTCTCTGCCGTCGTCCTGGTTCGCCGCCAGGCTGAGGCCGCTACGCACCCGCTGGCACGCCCGGACGCGCGCCTGCCTTTGTACCCGCAAGGGGTAGGCCGGATTCGTAAAGCCGCTAAAGCGGCAACGACTCCGCTCTCGCTCGTCGTTGCAGGCAACCGCCTGCCGCCTTCTCTCTTCGCGGCAGCCACACGCCCGGACGCACCATCGAGCGCGCCCAACTACAGTTTCTAGGATCATGTCCGCGCCGCGTTTTTATCTCGATCAGCCGCTCGCCCCGGGCGCCCGTTTCAGCCTGCCACCCGGACCGGCGCGCCATGCCGCGCGCGCGCTGCGGCTGGCGGCGGACGATGCCGTCATCCTGTTCAACGGGCTGGGCGGCGAATACAGCGCGCGCATCGAGCGCATCAACAAGGACGAAGTGGCCGTCAGCATCACCGGCTTTGCCGCCATCGAGCGCGAATCGCGGCTGCGCGTGATGCTGGCGCAGGGGATTTCCAGCGGCGAGCGCATGGATTACACGCTGCAGAAGGCGGTCGAACTCGGGGTGGCGACGATCCAGCCGATCGCCGCCAGGCGCAGCGTGGTCAAGCTGGCGGGCGAGCGCGCCGACAAACGCGTCGCGCACTGGCAGGGCGTGGTGGCAAGCGCCTGCGAGCAATGTGGGCGCAACCAGGTTCCCGGGGTGGCGCCGCCGCTGACGCTGGCCCACTGGCTCGGACAAAGACAAGACGGGCGGCTGCTTTTCCTGTCGCCGCTGGCCGAGGCGCGGCTGGCCGACCTGCCGCAGCCGGGCGCGATGGATTGCCTGGTCGCCGGCCCCGAAGGGGGGTTCGATGCCGACGAGATCGCCGCGCTGCATGCGGCGGGGGCCATCCCGGTACGGCTGGGACCGCGCGTGCTGCGCACCGAGACGGCCGCGCTGGCGGCGCTGGCGGCGATGCAGACGCTATGGGGCGATTTTTGAACCGGATCAAGCCCGGCCGTTTTGTTCCGTTTAATCTGTGGCCGTTGCCCGCGCATGGCACCGGGAATTTTTCTGTATCCTTCGCTAACCCAATTCCGTTCAGGCAAATCCGTTGAAAGACACTACCGATTTCGTCCACTGGTTCCGCTCTGCCGCACCGTACATCCATGGCTTTCGCGGCAAGACCTTCGTCATCGCCTTTGGCGGCGAGTTGGTGGCGGATGGCGGCTTCGTGCAGCTGGCGCACGACGTCAATCTGCTGAACAGCCTGGGCGTGCGGCTGGTGCTGATCCATGGCGTGCGGCCGCAGGTGGAGGCGCGGCTGACCGAAAGCGGCACCGCGATCCGCTATGTCAACGGCCTGCGCGTCACCGACGACCGGGCGCTCGCGTGCGTCAAGGAAGCCGCCGGCACGGTGCGGGTGGAAATCGAGGCGCTGCTGTCGCTGGGGCTGGCCAACACGCCGATGGCCGGAGCGAGCATCCGGGTCGCCTCGGGCAATTTCGTCACCGCGCAGCCGCTGGGGGTGCGCGACGGCGTCGACCTGCTGCACACCGGTGAAGTGCGCAAGATCGACGCCGCCGCAATCCGCCGGCGGCTGGACCAGCACGACATCGTGCTGCTCTCCCCCATCGGCTATTCGCCGACCGGCGAAATCTTCAACCTCAGCCTGGAGGACGTGGCGACCCAGGCTGCGGTCGAACTCGCGGCCGACAAGCTGATCTTCCTGATGGACACCGAGGGCGTTCCAGACAAGGGGCGCACCATCCACAACGCCCTCACCGTCAACGAGGCGCGGCAGGTGCTGGAAAAAGCGGGGAAAGGCAAGGCGAAAAAGCTGCCCGAGGACGTGGCCTACTACCTGCCGTGCGCGATCACCGCCTGCACCGGCGGGGTCAAACGCGCCCATCTCATCAGTCGCCACCGGGACGGCGCGCTGCTGTCCGAGCTGTTCACCCGCGAAGGCGTCGGCACCCTCGTCACCCCGGCGCCGCTGGAAACCCTGCGCCCCGCCACCATCGACGACGTCGGCGGAATCCTCGGCCTGATCGAGCCGCTGGAGCGCGACGGCATCCTGGTGTGGCGCTCGCGCGAGTTGCTGGAAATGGAAATCGACCGCTTTCTGGTGCTCGAATCCGACGGCGTGATCGCTGGCTGCGCGGCGCTCTACCCCTTCCCCGAAGAACAGGCGGCCGAGCTCGCCTGCCTGGCGGTGGCGCAAGATTTCCGCGGACGCGGTTTTGGCAACCTGCTGCTGGCGGAAGCCGAGAAACAAGGCAAAAAGGCAGGCTTCAAACAATTGTTTGTGCTGACCACCCGCTCCGAACACTGGTTCGAGGAACGCGGCTTCGTCGACAGCAGCCCCGACCACCTGCCGAAGAGCAAACAGGCGCTCTACAACTACAAGCGGAAATCCAAGGTTCTGCAAAAATCGCTGTGAACAAGGAGTAAAGACCTTGCATCCACTTGCCCGACGGGACCGCGAACTGCATGCCTTCCACCCCTACGCACTGCAGGCGCAGGACAGGGTGTTACGGATGACCCGATGACGGCCTGGCTGGCACGACTCTCGCTGCGCTACAGGCTCACCCTCGCTGCATTGTCGGTAGAAGCCGTGATGCTGGTTTTTCTGATCGGCAACGGGGCGCAGCTTACCACCCAGGCCCTGCGAAAACAGGCCGAGTATCGCGTGGCGGAAACCGCGAAAACCCTGGAAGCGGCCCTGCTGGCGCCCCTGGCGCAACAGGATGACGCCGGCGTACGCGACATCATCGAGTCCCTGCGGCGCGATGACGGACTGAAAATGATCGAGGTACGCGACAACAGCAACCGTGTCGTTCACCAAACCGGCAACAGCAGCGCCACAACCGATTTCCGCCGGGTGCAGCCGATTGAACGGGCCGGCCAGCGCTATGGCGAGGTTGCCCTGGCGCTTTCAGGCACGTTCATTCAGGAAGCGCGCAGCCGCTACATCCGGCAAAGCCTGTTCATTGCCGCTGCCGCCCTGCTGCTGACAGGCCTTCTGCTGGCCTTCTCGGCCGGCACGGTGACTCGCCGCTTCGAAGCGCTCACCCGCGCCAGCAAACGCATGGCGCAGGGCGACCTGGACGTCAAGCTGGCGGGCGCCGGGGAAGACGAGATCGGGCAGTTGATCGACACCTTCAACCGCATGGCTGAAGCCGTCCGCTTCAACGTCGAGCGGGCACGCGAAAACGAGGCGCGCTTTCATGCCATTGCCGATTACACCCACGATCTCGAATTCTGGCTGTCGCCCGAAGGCGAACTATTGTGGGTCAACCCCTCGGTCGAGCGCATGCTGGGCTATACCGTCAGCGAATGCATGGGGCTGACGAATTTTCCGGCCGACATCATCCACCCGGACGACCGCGTAGCAGGCGATTCCCAGCTGCGTCAGGCCCTGCGCGGCACGTCCGGACAGGGCTACTCCTTCCGCATCTGCCGCAAGGACGGCAGCCATTTCTGGGCGCTGGCGAACTGGCAGCCGATTCACGATTACAGTGGGGTCTATCAGGGCATCCGCGCCAGCATCCACAGCATCGACGACCTCAAGGCGACCGAGGCCAATCTGCGCCAGGCCATCAGCGAGCTGCGCACGGCGGAAAGCCTGCAGGGGAAATATCTGGAGGAAACCGAGCAGGAGCGCGCCCGCCTGGTTTCGCTGCTGTCGGCGATGAATCTTGGCATCCTGTTCGTTGCGGCCGACGGCAGCGTGATTTACCACAACCCCACCTTCAGCCGCATGTGGATGATCGACGAAGGAATGGGACTGATCGGCCTGCCGGCCAACGAGGTGCTGGCCAAATCCGCCTCGATGCTGGCGCGCCCCCATCATTTTTCCAGGCATTTGCTGTCGGTTCTCGAAACGCACGAATTGTCCGACAACTATGAAATCCAGATGACCGACGGCCGCCTCATCACCGAGCTCGATTACCCGGTGCGCGACCGCGAAGGCCGTTTCATCGGCCACTTGTGGATCTACGAAGACGTGACCCGCGAACGCCAGACCGCCGAACAACTGGTGTATCTGGCCGAACGCGACCCGCTCACCGGGCTGTACAACCGCCACCGTTTCCAGCAGGAACTGGCGCGCACCATGCTGGATTCCGACCGCCACCATTTGCAGTGCGCCGTGATGTTTTTCGACCTCGACGAGTTCAAGACCATCAACGACAGCT
Organism: Thiobacillus sp.; assembly: GCA_019459055.1. Classification (GTDB taxonomy): domain Bacteria; phylum Pseudomonadota; class Gammaproteobacteria; order Burkholderiales; family Thiobacillaceae; genus Thiobacillus. The sequence continues at coordinate 102,467 of JAIBEI010000031.1, forward strand.
ACGGCCACCGCACCGGCGATGCGCTGCTGATCCGGGTGGCCGGCGAAATCGGCGCGCTGGTGCGGCGCAACGAAGTGCTGGCGCGGCTGGGCGGCGACGAATTCGCCATCCTGCTGCCGGGCGTGCAGGGCAAAGAGGCCGAGGCGCTGGCCGAACGTATCGTGCGCGCGATCGCACAAATCCCCTTCCACTTCGAAGGGCAGAACCTGCGGCTCACCACCAGCCTTGGCATCGCCTACTATCCGGAACATGCCGCGGATGCCGACGATCTGGTGGCGCGTGCCGACATCGCCATGTACCAGGCCAAGGGGGCCGGCAAGAACACCTGGCGCGTCTATCGGGCGGACAGCGCGGCCGACAGCGAGATGCGCAGCCGCCTGTCGTGGGGCGAGCGCATCAGCAACGCGCTCGACAAAAAATTGTTCCAGCTGCACTTCCAGGGAATTTATCGGACGGAAGACGGCGCCCTGTCGCATCTGGAAGCGCTGATCCGCATGACCGACGAGTGCAATCCCGATCATCTCATCATGCCGGCGCACTTCATTCAGCTGGCCGAAAAAAGCGGTCGCATTCTCGATATCGACCGCTGGGTGATCCGGGAAGTGCTGCGGCGGCTGGCCGGGAATGCGTACATCCCACCGATCGCCGTCAACCTGTCGGGGCGTTCGCTGTCCGAGCCCAGCCTGCCGCAATACATCAGCGACGAGCTGCGGCAGGCCGGCGTCAGCCCGCAGCGCCTGATTGTCGAGATCACCGAGACGGCCGCCGTATCGGACCTGCACGACGCTCAGCGGCTGATCGACGCGCTGCACCAGCTGGGATGCGGCGTCTGCCTCGACGACTTCGGCGTCGGTTTCGCGTCCTTCGCCTATCTCAAGCACCTGCAGGTCGACACCATCAAGATCGACGGCCTCTTCATCCACGACCTCTCCAGCGACGCCGACAACCAGGTGTTCGTGCGCGCGATGGTCAGCGTCGCGCGCGGCCTCGGCAAGGCCGTGGTGGCAGAATACGTCGAGGACGGCAGGACGCTCGCCCTGCTGCGTCAATTCGGGGTCGACCTGGTGCAGGGCCATTACCTCGACCAGCCGGTTTCCGACCACCCGGCGCTGCTGGGCACGGACCGGGTACCGGATCAAGCGGCGACCTAGCTGCCGCCCGTGGGGCGCAGCGGAGGGGTGTTAAAATGCTGCGTTTTTCCAGCGTTCCAGGACCCCCGCCGTGCTTACCGCTTCCAGCATCACCCTGCAATTTGCCGCCAAACCCCTGTTTGAGAACGTCAACGTCAAGTTCGGCGACGGCAACCGCTATGGCCTGATCGGCGCCAACGGCTGCGGCAAGTCCACCTTCATGAAAATCCTCGCCGGCGAACTGGAGCCCTCCGCCGGCAATGTCTCGCTCGACCCCGGCGAGCGCATGGCGTGGCTGCGCCAGGACCAGTTCGGCTACGAGGAGCAGCGCGTGCTCGACGTGGTGCTGCAGGGGCACGCCGAGATGTGGCGGGTGATGCAGGAAAAGGACGCCATCTACATGAACCCGGAGGCGACCGAGGAGGACTACCTGCACGCCGCCGAGCTCGAAGCGAAATTCGGCGAAATGGGCGGCTACGACGCCGAGGCGCGCGCCGGTCAATTATTGCTCGGCGTCGGCATCCCCACCGAGCAGCACAACGGCCCGATGAGCCAGATCGCGCCGGGCTTCAAGCTGCGCGTGCTGCTGACGCAGGCGCTGTTCTCCAACCCCGACATCCTGCTGCTCGACGAGCCGACCAACAACCTCGACATCAACACCATCCGCTGGCTGGAAAACGTGCTGAACGAGAGCAAGGCGACCATCATCGTCATCTCGCACGACCGCCACTTTTTGAACCAGGTCTGTACCCACATGGCCGACCTCGACTACGGCACCATCAAGGTCTACCCGGGCAACTACGACGACTACATGCTGGCCTCGACGCAGGTCAAGGAGCGCCAGGCCAGCACCAACGCCAAGGCCAAGGACAAGGTCGCCGAACTGCAGGAATTCGTGCGCCGCTTCTCGGCCAACAAGTCGAAGGCGCGCCAAGCCACCAGCCGCATGAAGATGATCGACAAGATCAAGATCGAGGACTTCAAGCCCAGCTCGCGGCAGAACCCCTACATCCGCTTCGAACCCGAGAAGGCGCTGCACCGCCGCGCGCTCGAAGTCGAAAACCTCAAGTTCGGCTACGACGACTCGCCGCTGTTCACCAAGCTCGGATTTTCATTGGAAGCCGGCGAAAAAATGGCCGTCATCGGCGGCAACGGCGTCGGCAAGTCGACGCTGATGAAACTGCTGGTGGGCGAGTTGACGCCCAAATTCGGCGAAGTGCGCTGGAGCGAGAACGCCAACGTCGGCTACTTCTCGCAGGACCACGTCAGCGATTTCGACAGCGATCTCAACCTCACCGACTGGATGCACCAGTGGACCCAGCCGGGCGACGACGAGCAGGTGCTGCGCGGCATTCTCGGTCGCCTCCTATTTTCCGGCGACGACGTCAAGAAATCGGTGCGGGTGCTATCGGGTGGCGAAAAGGGCCGCATGCTCTACGGCAAGCTGATGCTCGGCCGCCACAACGTGCTGGTGATGGACGAGCCGACCAACCACATGGACATGGAATCGATCGAGTCGCTGAACCTCGCACTCGACCTGTTCAAGGGCACGCTGATCTTCGTCTCGCACGACCGCCAGTTCGTCTCCAGCCTCGCCACCCGCATCCTCGAAATCACGCCTGAAGGCGTCGAGTTCTACATGGGTGACTACGACGAGTACCTGCACTCGAAGGGTTTGGAGTAAACCATTTTTTGTCCGCGAATACCCAGAGGGCACCTGAACGAACAAATTCCGGATCAACGAAGCTGCGCCAGCAGCTGTGACAGCATGCGCTGCGCCTGCGCCGCGTAGCCGCCGCCAAACAGGTTGGCGTGGTTGAGGATGTGGTACAGGTTGTAGAGCGTTTTGCGCACCGCATAGCCGGGATCGAGTGGCCAGGCCTCGCGGTAGGCCGCATAAAACGCCGGGGCAAAACCGCCGAACAGTTCGCTCATGGCCAGATCGCATTCGCGATCGCCGACATAGATCGCCGGATCGAATATCACCGGTATCCCACAAGGGGACTCCGACTTGCCATGCCCTGAAGGACACGCAAGATCGTATGTGCGGTCAGGGAGGTATCCGTGGTTGCCGCCCCACAAGTCGCCATGCAGCAGCGAGGGGACGGGACGGTAAGCGACGAAGAGGCCGTCCAGCCGCGCCATCAGCGCTTCGCCGTCCCGTTGCAGCGCCCCGCCATAGCCTTTTTGCGCGGCAAGGTTCAGCTGATGCCCGAGCCGCTGCTCGCGCCAAAAGGTGATCCAGTCATGCCGCCATCCGTTGGGCTGCGGCGTGCTGCCGATCCAGTTGTCGTGCGCCCAGCCGAATTGCGCCCCACCCGGCCGGGCCTGCGGTGCTCGGTGCAGCCGCGCCAGCTGCTCGCCCAGCTGCGCCGCATCGCCATGGCCGCGCAGATCCAGATACTCCAGCACCAGAAACGCCTGCCCCGCTGCGACGCCCGAACACAACGGCCGCGGCACGCGCACACTGTCCGTGGCGGCCAGCGCATCCAGCGCGGCCGCCTCGACCTCGAACATCGGCAGCTGCTCGGCGTGATTCGTCTTGACGAACCAAGCGTGCCCCCCCCCGCTGGCACGGAAGGCCCGATTGATATCACCGCCGCCAATTGGGCGCAGCGCAAGAGCGGGGCAAGGGGTTCCCGTGGCCACGGCGATCGCGTCGGCAAGGGCGGCGGCGAACATCATGCGCGCGGAACCGCACAAGCAAAACGCGCCCCGAAGGGCGCGTTTTGCTGACCAGAACATGCATCCATCTCAGACTTTATTTTGCCTTGGGGCGGTACTCGAACATCTTGGCAATGCCGGGGTCGCGCGAGGCGCCTGCGGCTTCCATGCGCTTGAGGTACTCGTCCCACAGCACGGCCTGGTTGACGCCGAGCTCGTGCAGGTATTCCCAGGAATAGATGCCGGTATTGTGGCCGTCGGAAAAGGTGAAGTTGATGCCGTACAATCCGACCGGCTCGGCGGCATTGATCAGCACGTCGCTCTTGCCGACCTGCAGCACTTCCTGACCGGGGCCATGGCCGCGCACTTCGGCAGACGGCGAATAGACGCGCAGGAATTCGAACGGCAGTTCGAAATGCGCGCCGTCGGAAAATGCGATTTCCAGCTTGCGCGAAACCTGATGCAGCTTGATATCGGTAGGGGTGGGGATGGCCATGATTGAAACGCTCGTAATAATTCCAACCCAAAGTTTAAACCCGCAACGCGGAGATTAAACCCTTGCACGACAAGGGGATGCGGCCGACTGTGGCCTGAAAACTGGTGCGTCCGGCGCGATTCGAACGCGCGACCCCTGCCTTCGGAGGGCAGTACTCTATCCAGCTGAGCTACGGGCGCAAGGACGCTGAAGCATAGCCGGTTTGCCATGCGCCGTCTATCCGCCGGGCACGCAGCCCTTTCCTGCCGGGGTGGCTTTCCCTATAATCCCGGCTTTTGCTGCCACCTCCCCAAAGGATAATTTCTCATGGCCGATTCGAACGTAAAGATGACCCCAACCAAGCCACGGGAAGTCATCGTTTCCGTTGTCGCTGGACTGTTGGCCCCCCTGCTGGCGATATTTCTGATCGTCCAACTGGTTCTCGGCATCCAGGCAAACCAAAAAACCGACACGTCCAGCGAAGCCGCCCAAAAATCGGCCCTCGAACGCATCAAGCCGTTTGCGGAGCTGGCGGCACTCGACGCCAGTGCGCCCGTGGTCGAAAAATCCGGCCAGGAAGTCTATGAAGCGGCTTGCGTGGCGTGCCACGGCAGCGGCGCGCTCGGCGCACCCCGCTTCGAGAACAAGGGCGACTGGAACGCGCGCATCGGCCAGGGCTACGACACCCTGGTCAAAAACGCGATCGCGGGCATCCGCCAGATGCCGCCACGCGGCGGCAACGCCGACCTGACCGACGCCGAAGTCGCGCGCTCGGTCGCCTACATGGCCAACGCAGCCGGCGCCAGTTTCGAGGCACCGGCAGCGGCAGCGGCCGAAGCGGCTGCGCCGGCGGAAGATAAGGCGGCGCCAGCCGCCGCGGCAGCCCCAGCGACAGCTTCCACATCAGCTCCCGCAGCCCCCGCGGCAGGCGCTGTCGCCGGCGCCGTCAAGCCCGACCTGGCCATGGGCAAGAAGGTGTATCAGACCACGTGCGCGCTGTGCCACGCCGCCGGCATCGCCGGTGCGCCCAAGCCGGGCGACATGGCGGCCTGGAAGCCTCGTGTGGCCCAAGGCTACGCGACGCTTTACAACCACGCGATCACCGGCATTCGCGGCATGCCGGCCAAGGGCGGCAACCCCAGCCTGTCCGAGGCCGACATTGCCAACGCGGTCGGCTACATGTTCAGCGAATCCGGCGGCAAGCTGTAAGCGGAACGCATGCGCCACCTGGCATCCCCGATCGCCCCGGCCGGCCGGTCGCCGGCGCGCTGAACGTCCCATGCCGCGCACCTGTCCGCAATGCGGCAGCGGCAAGATCCGGGGTGCGTCGCTGCACACCCACGACGGTCTGCGTCGGATGCTGCTGTATACCCCCCTGCGCTGCCGCGATTGCCGGCACCGCTACTGGGTTTTCAACCCCCTGAAACCACTGCTTCTGCTGGTTGCCGTCAGCGCGCTGGTCGGCTTCACCACGTGGCTTGCGCTCGACCCGCCGGGACCCGCGGCCAGTTTGCCCGCCGATTCCGTCCTGCCGCATGCGCGCGCTGAACAGGGCAACGCCGAAGCGCAATTGCACATGGGGATGCGCTACGCCGAGGGCGATGGCGTGATCCAGAATGACAAGGAAGCCGCCAGATGGTTTGCGCTGGCTGCCAAACAGGGACTGGCCGAGGCGCAATATCAATACGGCCTTGTCCTGCTGCAGGGACGTGGGGTGGTGCAGGACTACAAGTCCGGCTTCAGCTGGATCGAAAAACCCGCCCAACGCGGCCATGCGAAGGCGCAATACAGCCTGGGCGAACTCTACCGCTACGGCACCGGCACCGCGATCGACAAGTCGCGCGCCTACCTGTGGTTCAACCTCGCGGCGGCGCAGGGCATGGACGCTGCGGCCAAGGCGCGCGACAGCCTGGTGTGGCAACTGAAACCCGACCAGCTCGCAGCGATGCAGGAGGAGGCGCGACGCATCAGCCATTCCACCGCCACGCCGGCACCCGTACAGACGGCACCTGCCACCGCTCCGGCCACCCCCTGATTTTTCCCGGCTTATTCCAGCTGCATCAAGGGTGTTTCAGCCCCACTCACCTTAGGGCGAGATGCTTTACCGTAGGGGGCAAACCCGGCCCCCAATGAGGTCCCCACGTGGCCGGAGGGGCCCCCC
>JAIBEI010000005.1 GCA_019459055.1 Thiobacillus sp.
GGTGTGGGTTGTTTTTTTGGGGGGGGGGCTGCGCGGACCTGCGGGGGGTGTACTCGGGTTCCGGGTGCCCCCCCAACGCGCCATAATCGTCTAATGAATAATCTGGGTTTATAAATATCCGGACCTGGAAACCGGCAACGAAAGGAGAATGCATTATGGCTACCGGTACTGTTCGTCTTCACCGCGTGCTGCGGGCGCCACCCGAGCGGGTCTATCGCGCCTTCCTGAATGCGGATGCGATGGCCAAGTGGCTGCCACCCAATGGTTTCACGTGCAGGGTGCACAACCTGGATGCCAGGGTCGGCGGCACGTTCAGGATGTCCTTCACGAACTTCACCACGGAGCAAAGCCACTCGTTCGGCGGCGAGTATCTCGAGCTCGCCCCGGGCGAACGGATCTGCTACACGGATAGATTCGACGACCCGAACCTTCCAGGGGTAATGAAAACGACGGTGTCCCTGAGAGCGGTGTCCTGTGGAACCGAGCTGAGCGTCGTGCAGGAAGGCATTCCCGATGCCATACCGGTCGAAGCGTGCTACCTGGGATGGCAGGAGTCTCTCGTGTTGCTCGCAAAGCTCGTCGAGGCCGAGATCCGGGAATAAGTTTCCTTCCCTATGGCGCGACCGCTTGATGCTCGTGTGGCGGATCAAGTTCCGGCGCAAGCGTCCCCATCTTGAGCAATCGGGTGATCTCGGCAGCAGGTTTCGGCCTGCTGAACAGATAACCCTGTGCGTAGTCGCAGCCGAGCTGTTGCAGCAGGGCAAGCTGTTCCGGGGTTTCAACTCCTTCGGCGATGGTCTTGAGCTTGAGGCTTTGTGCCAGCGCGACGACGGTGCGCACAATGGCGGTGCTGCTTTCGGATTTCCCCAGCATGCCGACAAAACTCTGGTCGATTTTGAGCACATGCACGGGCAGTCTTTGCAGGTAGCTCAAGGATGAGTAGCCGGTGCCGAAGTCGTCGATGTAAATGGTGAAGTTCCGATCTTTGAGTATTTCGAGCTGGGAAATGGTCATTTCGATGTTGTCCATCAACTCGCTTTCCGTCAGTTCGATGGCGAGTTGATTCAGCCCCTGCGGCGTAATCGCGTTGACGGTGCTGCACAGCCGCTCGATGAAATCGGCTTCGCGCAGTTGATGAAACGAGATGTTGATTGCAACGCGAATTTCATGTAATCCGAGCTGGCGCCATGCATCGATTTGTCGGCAGGCGGTACTCAGTACCCAGTCCCCAAGCGGCATGATCAGCCCGCTTTCCTCGGCAACGGGAATAAAACGCATCGGCGAAACGGCGCCGAATTCCGGGCTGTTCCATCGCGAGAGCGCTTCCAGGCTTACGATGCGGTGCGATGCGATATCCACGACCGGCTGGTAGTACAGCTCGAGCTCGCGGCCTTCCGCAATGGCATGCCGCAGCGCTTGCTCAAGTTGCTCCCGTTCTTTCGCAACCTGCTGGATATCGGACGAATAGAAGCTGATCGAATGAAGCCGGGCGTCTTTCCCGCCGGTGCAGGCCAATGTTGCATTTTTAAGAAGACTCGTCGAATCCTCGCCGTCACCCGGATAAATGGCCACCCCTCCACGCATGACCAGATGAATATCCTGCTCGGCGCAATGCACGACGGAGGGGATTGCTGAAACCAGGAATTGGGCGAGACGGATGACATCCTGCATCGACGCCATGTCGCTGAGGACAATCGCGAATTCGTCACCCTCGAGGCGGGCAACCGTATCGCCCTGGCGCACCTGCCCAAGCAAGTGCTTCGCGACCATGCTCAAGGTTTCGTCGGCAACATGGTTGCCATAAATACCGACCACACGGCGGAATCCCGTGATATTGACCACGATCACGCCGACGTAGCGCTTGTGGGGTTTTGCATGTGCGATCGCCTGCTGCAGGCGGTCTTCGCAAAGCCTGCGGTTCGGCAGGCCGGTAAGCAAATCATGGTAAAGCATGTGTGCGATGCGCTGGTCTTTATCGATGTATTCGAGGCCAAGCGAAATGTCGGCCGCGAGTTCCAGAAACAGATCGGTTTCCGGGGCTTCGAAAAAATGCGCCTCGTCGGCATAAAGGCCAAGAATCCCGATCACGTGACCTTCGCGGCGTAGCGGAAAGATTGCAACCGAGCGGAAGCCATATGCAAGCGCCTGCCCGAGCCAGGGCGCATGGGCTTGCTCGCGCTCCACCTCGTTGTGGATGACGAAGCGGTCCTCGAGTGCCGCCACAGCACAAGGCTGGCGTTCGTTCGCGGCTTCGGGGTGGGGTGACAGGCAAAGGTCGTGCAGATAGCCCTCGCCGTCGCCATGCCAGGCAGCCTTGTCCATTTTGCCCGTCGCGGCATCGATCAGTCCGATCCAGGCAAATCGCAATTCCCCGCGTTGCACTGCGATCTGACAAGCCTCGCGCAGCAACGCATCGCGTTCCCGAATTCGCAGAATGGCGCCATTGATGCCGCTGAGCACCGCGTGAATACGGTTGAGACGCTGAATCTGACGGTGACCTTTTTCCAGCGTTTCGCCCATCTGGTTGAATTCGGCGGCGAGATGCGCAATTTCGTCATTGCCACGGATCCTGGCGCGCGCGCTGAAGTCGCCGCGGCCCATCTGCCGTGTGGATGTGGTGAGGATGCGCGTGCGCTTCAGAATCAGGGCCTCGCTGCCAAACCAGGCGAGCAGCATGATTGCGAGGAGGGCGGCGCTGAAGAATGCAATGCGGGGCAATAGTGCCGCGTTGAGTGCCGCGTCGAGTTCCCCGGAGGGGATGCCGACCATGATGTAGCCATGGCTGTCGGCGGCCGGGCCCAGGCGGGCCAAGGCATAGATCCGTTGCACGCCGTCCACACCACGCCCTTGCTTGACCGTTTCGCCCTGTCCGCTCACGATGAATTGCCTGGCGATTGGGACATCCTTTTCCAGGTTGACGCCGGTCCAATGTCCCTCCGGGTCGGGGACGCGCGCAAGGATGACGCCATGGCGATCGATGACCGTAACGGCCGAGCCGGGCGGCAGTTCCGACAGCGGGAGAAACAGTTTGAGCCAGTCCAGGTTCAGCGCGGCATATACGACACTCCGCACCTGCTGCCCGGTATTCAAAAGGGGCTGTGCAATGACCAGGACCGGCTTGTTCGTCAAGCGGCCGACCTGGTAATCGCCTACGCTCAAGCGCCTGGTTTGCATGACGGCCTGGAAGTAGGGACGGTCGGCGAGATTGACCGGCGCAGCGGGGCGCACGCCAGCACAGGCCACGTCGCCATTGGGGCGAATAACACCGAAGTTTGCATAGCCCAGGTTGCCGAACAACAGATCTTTCAGCAACGTACTGCAGTCCTGTGTCTTAAGTTCGCGCACTTGCGGCATTTCGGCCATCAGGTTGAGCAAGCGCTGCGTTTCGGCGACACGTGAACCATGGTAACTGACAGCGAAGCGAGCAAACTTCAGCACAGATTGCTGGGCATCGGTCTTCAGGTGCCGGCGTTGGTCGATGGCCGTATCGATGATGACTGCCAGTGCCGGCAACGTGGCGAGCAGCACAAGCAACAGCAGGCGAATGCGCAATGTCATCGCCCATTTACCGCCATTCCCTGTTTCGTTCCCGCCTTTGTGTGGATTTTCCTGGTTCCTGGACATCGTCAACGACCGCATGCACTCAAGCGCGCTCAAATTGTTCGCCTGTGGTCTTTTACGGTCCGCCCGACAAAATATTGAATCGTCCGTAAATCAATAAAAGGGACCGTAATCCCGGAATCCGGGAACGGCTCTCTCTAACCCTCCTCAGCCAGATCTTGTGACAAACCGGAGCCTCTTGGCCCGACACGGTGACGTCGGCTGGCTAGCGCGTTCCTGATCTACAACAGCCAGCCATCGACTATATTTCAGTAACGATAATTCCAGATTGTCCATTGGGTACGCGAAGTGTTCAGTAGGGTGCGCCATGCGCACCGATCCATGCTTCATGGTGCGCACGGCGCACCCTACGATCGGCGCATGGACAATCCGGGATAATGCTCGGACAACACAATATGCCGCGGTGCCCGAACCGCGCGATGTTCCGGAGTAGGGGGCTCCGCAAGGAGGTGTCCCATGTTGAAGCACGTCACGACCGGCTCGACGCCGCAACAGGTGTGGGAACGGCTGTTGCGCAACGAGCCGCTGTTCATCCTCGACGTTCGCAACCGCGACGAGTTCGAACGCTGGCGGGTGGAAGGCCCGCATCCCATTCCCACGTTCAACATTCCTTATTTCGAACTGCTCGACCTGGAAGGCGACGAGGAGGACGTCACCGAGGCGGTGATGCGCGGGGTGCGGGCGCAGCTGATGGAACAGCTGCCGCATGACCGGCCCATCCTCGCCGTCTGCGCCGAGGGCAATACCTCCAATTACGTGGCCGAAGGCCTGCGCCGCCTGGGATTCGATGCGGTGAACATGGAAGGCGGGATGGAAGCCTGGGGCAACCTTTACTACTGGCGTCCAGTCGAAGAAAGCGAGCGCTTTTCGCTGTTCCAGATGGTGCGCCCGGCCCGCGGCTGCCTGAGCCACGTGCTGATGAGCGAGCATGTCGCCGCGGTGTTCGATCCCGGCCGGCACATCGAGCACTATCGCGAACTGGCCGCCGCCATGGGGGTACAGATCGAACGGGTGCTGGATACCCACCTGCATGCCGACCACCTGAGCGGCGGGCCGGCGCTAGGGCAGGGCGATCACATTCCCTACCACTTGCATCCCTATGACGCGATCCACCCGATGGACATGCTGCCCGCCCGCATCGCGTATCGCCCGCTGGAGGCGGAGCAGACGTTCCAGGTCGGCTCGGCCGGGGTCAGGGTGCTGCATCTTCCCGGCCATACCCTGGGGATGGTCGCTTTCCTCATCGAGGATCGCTATCTGCTGAGCGGCGACAGCCTGTTTCTGGAGTCGATCGCCCGCCCGGATCTGGGCGGCAAGGCCGAGGCCTGGACCCCGTTGCTCTACGACTCGCTGAAGCGGATCACAGGACTGCCGGACGAGACCGTGGTGCTGCCGGCGCATTTCAGCGATATCGCGGCGGGCGACGAAAAAGGCGTGTTCCACGCCACCCTGGGCGAGCTGAAGCGACGCAATCCGGGGCTGCTCAAGCTGGCCGAGGGCGAGGCGGCCTTCAGCGACTACATCCTGGCGAACCTGCCGGAGTTTCCCGAGGCCTATGTCGAGATCAAGCGGGCCAACGCCGGGCTGGCCAGCCCGGACGCGCACAAGGCGCAGGAACTGGAGCTGGGAAAGAATATCTGCGCGGTGGGGAAAACGACGAAAGAGGAAGGGGAGGGACCGCAAACGCAACGAAGCGATTCAGCCAGGTTTTGATTAAAGCCGCAGGCTTCGGCCTGACGACTGTGCACACTCGATACCGGCGGCGATTGCATTGGCGGATAATCCGGCTTCGCCCACTCAACCGAAGCAAAGCCGAATGCAAAGAGAAGCCAAAGAAAAACCCCAGTACGCCGTCGTGGCGGCGGTGCAGTTGCCGGGCGTGAGCGACGTCGAGTTCGAGGCGTCGCTGACCGAGCTGCGCGAGCTGGCAAAGACGCTGGGGTTCACGGTCACCCGCACCTTCACGCAGAAACGCTCCGGCTTCGACGCGACGGCGTATCTGGGCGGCGGCAAGCGGCAGGAGATCCGCCACTTCGTTCACGGCGGGACCAGCGACGAGACCGAGCCCGAGCGCGCGCCGCAGAATCCTTTGTATCGACTCCCGCTCGCCGAGGCGGCGAACGATGAGGCCATGGTCTCGCCCGAGCCGATCGACGTCGTCTTCGTCGACCACGAGATTTCGCCGTCGCAGGCGCGCCACCTCGAAAACGAGGTCGGCTGCCAGGTGATGGATCGCACCATGGTCATCCTCGAGATCTTCCACCGCAACGCGCGCTCCCCCGCTGCGCGCGCTCAGGTCGAGATCGCGCGTCTGGCCTACCTGGCGCCGCGCCTGCGCGAGGCGGCGAAGCTCGCCGGGCCGCAGGGACGTCAGCGCAGCGGCGTCGGCGGGCGCGGCGCCGGCGAGTCGCACACCGAACTGGACAAGCGCAAGATCCGCGACCGCATCGCCGAACTGCAGAAAGAGATCGCCGCGATGGACGCCGATCGCAAGACGCAGCGCGCACGGCGGCAGGCGCACCAGGGACTCGCCAGCGTGGCGCTGGTCGGTTATACCAACGCCGGCAAGTCCACCCTGATGCGCGCGCTCACCGGGAGCGAGGTGCTGGTCGCCAACAAACTGTTCGCGACGCTCGACACCACCGTGCGCAGCCTTCACCCCGAGAGCATCCCGCGCGTGCTGGTCAGCGACACCGTCGGCTTCATCAAGAATCTACCCCACGGACTGGTCGCGTCGTTCAAGTCGACGCTGGAGGAGGCGCTCGATGCGTCGCTGCTGCTCCATGTCATCGATGCCAGCGATCCCGGCTTCGAGCGGCAGATCGAAACCACCGAAGAAGTCCTGAAAGAGATCGGTGCGCAGGACGTGCCGCGTTTACGCATCTTCAACAAGATCGACCACGTCGGCGACGCCGCGGCGCAGGCCGAACGCGAAGCCGCGCTGCGCGCCGGCTATCCCGGTTGCATCGTGATGAGCGCGCGCCGCCCTGACGACGTCGCGAAACTGTACCGGGCGATCGTTGCGTTTTTCCAGCAGGATCTGGTCGAGGCCGAGCTTTTTCTTCCCTGGTCGGCGCAGCAGCTGCGCGGGGAAATATTCGCGCGCTGCGAGGTGCTGGAGGAGCGCGCCGACGAAGAGGGCGCATTCTTCCGCGTCCGCGGCGGGCAGGGAGATCTGGACAGCCTGCGCGAGCAGTTCGGCCAGCACGCCCGGCCATGAACCGCCGCTGGGAAAGCCGGTAAACCAAATTTTCGGGAGCGAAACGGCTCCGTACGCTCGGCCACGGAGCCGGCGTGGTCGGCAGAAACGCGATCCTCGCCATTTTGCAGCAGAAGAGCCTTCCGCATGCATTGATGCGCCGCCACTGTTCGTGCGCCTTGAATCACGCATCGGGAGTGCGTCATGGCCGGTGCCGGGAAGATCGCTACGCTGCTGCTCAAGAAATACCCCGAGCCCAAACTCCGGGAGGCCGTCTACCCCGTTCCCCGTCAGGCTTCCCGATCGCGGTTCTTATGGGCGCGAACGAGCTTGAACACCAGCGGAACCGCGACCAGCAGCCCGATCAGCAGCAATGCGACCATCGCATTGCCCATGTCCGCCACGGCCAACTCGCCGCCGAAGTGGGCGAGCAGAAAGCTCGCCGGAACCAGGCCCAGCAGGGTCGCCAGCGCGAAGCGCCATGCCCTCAAGGGGGTCAGCCCGGCGCCGTAGCTCACCAGGTCGAAGGAGACGAAGGGCAGCAGGCGGGAGACGAACACCATCCAGGTCAGGGCATTTTGCGAGCCCAGCCAGCCCAGTGCGACGCGCTCCCCGAACAGCCTGCGCAACAGGTCGTGACCCAATACGCGGGCGATGGCGAAGGCGGTCAGGGCGCCGATCTCCGCACCGAGGACGACGTACAGCGTGCCCCAGGCATGGCCGAACACGGCGCCCGAGACCAGGGCAATGGGCGCGCTCGGGATGGGGTTGAGAACGATGGCCAGCGCCATCAGGCCGACAATCAGGAGCGGCCCCCAGACGCCCAGCGCCAGGGTTTGTTCGCGCAGCCACTGGCCGTCCATCAGCCGTTCCAGCAGACCGCTGGCATCCAGATGGCGATAGACCAGCACCAGGGCGATCAGGACCAGCAGCGCCCCGAGCAGTCGCAGTTTCCTGGTTGCGGTGTGATGGCCTTCCATGCTGAATCGGCTCCTGTTGTATCGGCACGCTCAGCTTACCCCGCGCAGCAGGACAACAGCTTCACATCCTTACTGAAGGTCTGCGCCGCCAGTTTCAGCCCCTCGACCATCGTCAGGTAGGGGAACAGCTGGTCGGCCAGTTCCTGCACCGTCATGCGGTGACGAATTGCCAGCGCCGCCGTCTGGATCAGTTCGCCCGCTTCCGGCGCGACGGCCTGTACCCCGAGCAGGCGGCCTGACCCGACATTGTCGAGCGTGAGGGTGCGGCTTTCCGTATCGAGGCCGTTCCGTTTCGCATCGGCCTCGGTGACGCCCACGTGGCTTTAAGAATGCGCAGCGAACTGGGAAAGCGACTCAGGGTTGACGGCATCACCTCAAAAAATACGCAATATAAAAAGCCAGCCCCACGGCCATCCACAGCCACGCGACCAGGGGGCCAAGCAGCACGCGCAGGATGCGGTTGCGGGGAATGAAACCGACCCCGTGCACGAAGCCCGCTGACATGCCCCACATGATGAGCGCGAGCACGCCGTGGCTGAGCGGGCTGCCGTCTTCAGTGGTCAGGCCGCGCGGCAGCAGGGTGACGAGCATCATCAGCGTCAGTGCGACAAGCAGCGAGATGCCGCGCGCCCAGCCGGTGTCGAGCCCGCGCATCATGCGCACCGCGCCATGCGGCGCTGGTACTGCCATTCGAACAATCGATCAGCCCTGCCGCGTGTGTCGTCCACGGCCTTGTTGCGCGCTTCGTCGAGCGCGTATTCCTGAGCATCGCACATCATCGCGTTGATCGAGGCGAGCAGTACGGCCATGGTGACTCCGAGCATCCAGGCGAAATACCACATGGCGATTCCTTTCAATAAACCGATTTGTCGTTGGCAGCGATGTATTCCGTCGTCACCTTGCCCCACATCACCTTGTAGCACCACGAGGTGTAGAAAATGATCAGCGGCATGAAGATGACGGTGGCGCCGAGCATCAGGCCGAGCGTGAGATGCGACGACACGGCGTCGTACACGGTGAGGCTTGAGCGCGGGTCGGTCGACGACGGCATGATGAAGGGGAACATCGATACGCCGGCGGTGCCGATGATGCCGGCGCAGGCGACCGACGACGACCAGAACGCGGCGCCGGCCTGATGCAGGCGTGAAAACAGGATGCTCGCGGCGAGCGCGACGAAGGCCGCGATCGGCACCCACATCGCCCAGGCATAGGTGCTGTAGTTGGTCATCCACGCGCCCGCCTGCACGCCGACCGTTTTGGCGAGCGGATCGGAAGGGGCATTGGGGATAAGGGCGCTGGTGACGACGTAACCGTCGATGCCGGTCGCCACCCACACGCCGGCCAGGGCAAAGGTGACGAAGGTGAGCACACCGAAGATCAGGCTGGCGGTGCGGACGCGGCGGTAGATGACGCCTTCGGTGCGCATCATCAGGTAGTTCGCGCCCTGGGAGGTGATCATACCCAGGCTGACCACGCCGGCGAGCAGGGCGAAGGGGTTGAGCAGGGCCCAGAAGCTGCCGGTGTAGGTCGACATCATCAGGTCGTTGTAATAGAACGGCACACCCAGCAACAGGTTGCCGAAGGCGACGCCGAAGATGATCGGCGGCACCGCCCCACCGATGAAGAGGCCCCAGTCCCAGGTGCTGCGCCAGGCTGGGTGCTTGATCTTGGAACGGTAATCGAAGCCGACCGGGCGGAAGAACAACGCCCACAAGGCGGCCATCATCGCCCAGTAGAAGCCCGAGAAGGCAGTGGCGTAGACCAGCGGCCAGGCCGCGAAAATTGCCCCGCCGGCGGTGATGAACCAGACCTGGTTGCCGTCCCAGTGCGGGGCGACGGTGTTGATGACGGCGCGGCGCTCGAGGTCGTTGCGGCCGACAAAGGGCAGCAGCACGCCCATGCCCATGGTCACCCCGAGCGCGAAATTGATCCCGAACAGCTTGCCCCAGAAGCGCACCATATCCTTATAAATGGGACGGTCGGTGATGACATAGGTCAGCTCCATGATCACCAGGATGAACGCCAGGCCGAGCGTCAGCGGAACGAACAAAAAGTGATACAGCGCGGTGACGGCAAATTGCAGCCGGGACAGGTCGACGAGTTCTTCGGTCAGCATGGAGCGCTCCTCAGGGGTTAATGCTGGGTGTGTTGTTGCGGGTTGGCCAGACGCTCGGCAACGGCGTCGGCGTCGGGGCGCACCGCGCGGCCGTCGAAAAATGCATAGAAAATCGCCACGATCACCAAGAGCTTGATGACGATGGCCATCGTGATTTCCCTGGCGAGCGGGTGTTGCAGGAACGAGGGCATGGGCTTCTTCTTCATGGGTGTGCCTTCAGTTTGCAAGCGTCGTGCCAGTTTCCACGCCGGCAACCAGACATTGAATCCCCCTGATATTTCAAAAGGATAGACCACGAATCCGGGACACGCCGCTCGCAGTAACTGACAAATATGACAAATCTGGTTAAAGTTTATGCCGTTATTGACACAAGGAGGGCAACGCGATGCCGGTCAACGAACTCATCAGCTTTCTTGAGACGCATCCCGATGCCCAGATCGTGATGGACGCCGATTACCGCATCCTGGCGGCGAATGCGGTGTATCGCAGCATCTACGCTGGCGGCCGCGACGTGGTCGGCCAGACCTGCTACGCGGTGTCGCATGGCTACAGCCGTCCGTGCGACGAATGCGGAGAATCCTGCCCGCTCGCCGCCAGCCGGGCCAGCGGCGAGCCGCGTCGCGTGCTGCACCTGCATCACACGCCACGCGGCGAGGAGCATGTGAATGTGGAACTGACGCCGGTCATTGGCGCATCCGGCACGGTGGAGTATTTCGTCGAGCGCATGACGAAGGTGCGCGAGGCCAGCAGTTTTCCGGCCGAAAGCGGCCTCGTCGGCAAGTCGCCGGCGTTCAACCGCATGCTCGAACTGGTGCGGCGGGTGGCGCCTTCCGGCACCGCGGCCCTGCTGTTGGGTGAATCGGGCACCGGCAAGGAACTGGTGGCGCAGGCCATCCACCAGCAGAGCGGACGTGTGCAGGGGCCGTTCGTGGTGGTGGAATGCTCTGGGCTGACCGAAACCCTGTTCGAAAGCGAACTGTTCGGCTACGAGAAAGGGGCCTTCACCGGAGCCAATCAGCGCAAGATCGGCCTGGTCGAGTCGGCTGCCGGCGGCACGCTGTTCCTGGATGAGGTTGGCGATATTCCGCTGGGCTTGCAGGTCAAGCTGCTGCGTCTGCTGGAAACCGGGACGTTCCGGCGGGTAGGGGGGGTGGAAACATTGCGTGCCGATTTCAGGCTGATCGCCGCCACCCATTGCGTACTCAGGGAGATGGTCGAGCGCGGCAGTTTTCGACGCGACCTGTATTACCGCCTCAGCGTGTTCCCGATTCATTTGCCCGCATTGCGCGAGCGGCGCAGCGATATTGGCCTGCTTGCTGAAACCCTGCTGACCCGGCTGGCGCCAGGCCGGCGCTACATGCTCAGTGATGCCGTTAAGGAGCGTCTACAGGCCTATGATTATCCTGGCAATATTCGTGAACTGCGCAACATCATCGAGCGCGCCATATTGATGGCAGACGGCGACACCTTGCTGGAGGAACACCTGCCGCCCGAACTCGTCAGCGCCTCTACGGCGGGAATGCCGGGGGTGGACGACATCGTGCCGCTGGAAACGGCCGAGCTGCGCTACCTGCAGTGGGCGCTGGCGCACCATGGCGGCGACCGCAAATCGCTGGCAGAACAGTTGGGCATCAGCGAACGCACCCTCTATCGAAAACTGGCCGTGTGAATCTGGTCGGACGATTACAGTTGTTTTTAAACGGCCGGCATATTCCCTGATGCCTAATGGGAGCGCCGTTGGTAAATTGCAGCGGATCCGGAATTAAATTGCAGCGGATGGAATTAAATTGCAGCGGATGGAATTAAATTAGCGGCGGCGGCCATGCTTGAGCGCCTCACGGGCGATAGCAGCCTGGAGTTCGGCCACCACATTGGGAGCGGCCGACATCGAATAGGTATCCCCGCCTGGCATATGAAGTGTCACCGGGTGCAACCCCGCCCCGCCAGACGACACACTGGAAGAGGCCAGCGCCGAGACGATGCCGCCTTCGGCAAAGCGTGGAATCTGGCGGGCGTTCAGCGCCGCCATGAAGCTGCGGCCGTAGTAGGCGACCGATTCCTTGCGGGTGATCGCCTCGCCGTCCTCGGCAAGAATCAGGCGGCGGTCGCCCCCGCCGTAGCCGGGCAGGATGGTCCCGGTGGCGTGGCCTGGGATCGGGCTTGCCGCCGCGCCGGCCTGATTCATCGTGAGCGTGACCGTCTTGTCCTGGATCGCGTCCCACAGCACCTTCACCTGTTCCACCGCAGTGCGCGCCTGTTCGGTGTTGGCCTCGATCTTGACGGTCTTGCCCGCTTCCAGATCCTTCAGCATTGCCTGGAACTGCGCCAGCCGCTCGTCGTTGAGGCGCTGCTGCTCGGTGATCCCGGCCTGCCGTTCGACCTCGCCCGCAGCGGCGCGATCCAGGGCATCGGCCTCAGCCAGCTTGGAGCGGTTGATCGCCTCCTGCGCGCGCGCCTGGTCGTCCAGATTCGCGGCCAGCTGGCGCACCATCTCGGCCTGCGCCTGCACGTCGTCCAGCGGCTCGCTGGACTTGATGCGCTGCAGCTTCTGCTCGGCGGCGATCAGGTCCAGCATCGCGCTGGCCTGCCCCTCGACCGAATCGTCCTTGGGTTTTTGGGTGGCCTCGGCGCGCAGCTGCTTGGCCTGGTCGCGGTAGCTCTCCTCCGCCTGCAGCGATTCGTCGAAGGCCTTGATCAGCGCGCCGCGCAGGCGCTCGGCATCCTTGATCTGTTCGTTAACCGAATCCTTGCGGTCCTTGGCGGCCTGTTTCATGGCCTTGCCCATCTCGGCGGTGGCTTCGGTGGTGTCTTCGGCTGCTTTTTTGGCGCCGTCGCCGGTGGGCTCAAATTTCGCGTCGAACGGCCGGTCCCATATTTCCTTAACGGCATCGCCGAAATTCTGCAGATTGGCCATTCGCTTAGCCCATAGGCCATCAAAATCGAGCTTGGTGACGGCGTTCCAAGCCAGACCGAGGCCGGTGGCCAGAGCCGCGAATCCGGTGCCGACGATCTGCATGTACTTAACTAGCGGCACGAAAACATACCGGATGATGAACGTTCCGATCTGCGCCAGCCCGATCATTGCCGGGGCGAGGATCTGCCCTAAGCTGCCGCCGAATTTTTTCATCTCGGCGTCGGCCTTGTTCATCTGGCCCGCGAACCCGTCCGCCGCCTTGGCCGCATTGCCAAGCTGCGCTTCGGTCTCACGTATCACGCCGGCAACCTCGGCCGCGATCTTCTCGTGAAGTGTCAGTTCGTCGACGCTTTTCCCAACGCTGGCGGCGTATTCCTTCCATATCACGCTGATGTTCTTGGTCAGGCCGGCATTGTCCACCAGGATGGAGTTTTCGTTCTTCAGGCCTTCGGACGCGCTCACCACCGCCTCGCCCATCGACAGATTGGCGGCGCGGTTGAAGGCGGCCGCATCCTTCAGGCGGGTGAGCGTCGTCACCGCCTGGTCAACGTTGTAGCCGCGCGCCAGCAGGTTCTGCAGCGCCTTGCTCGACTCTGCTACGGTCATCGACCCGTCGGCGGCCAGCTTCTCCGCCTCCTGCATGGCGCGGCCGATGCCGACGCCGGAATGGTTGGCCACCGCTTCCAGCCCCCGGAATGCCGATTCCGCGCGGGCGAATTCGTTTACCGAAGTACGGACAAATTGCTGGATGGCCGCGATGCTCACCACTCCGACCAGCGCCCCGCCGAGTTCTTGCACCGCGCGGGTGGTCTTGTTCGCGCCATCGCGCAGGGGCGGGGTCGGATCAGGGATAGGCTTGCTCGCGGTGGCGCCCAGCTCTTTAACCTCCCGATTCAGGCCCGTGACGTTTTTGAGACCATCAACGAAAGCCTTGATTTTTAGTGCGAGATTAAGCTCTGAACCCTTCGCCATGATTTGTCACCCTATCTGAATTCGAATACCGGCTTACCAGCCCCAAGGATTGAGGGCGGGGGCTACACCGGCGAAGCCCTGACGGATCATTTCCTACTGCGATGGCGTTGCCATACGCACCGCAGCGCCGCACCCTATGAACCGTCTCCCTCGGGTGCGCCTTTAAGCTCGTTCAGGAAAGCTTTTTCAATTCGCTTTCCAGCAGTGTTTTCCGTGACTTGAGGCGGTCGATTTCCACGCGATTGGCGGCAATCCGCTCATTCATTTCTTCGCGCGTCATCTCGGCGGCCGGATTCGTAATGCCAAGGTCAGCCGGTGAAAGCTGGTCGATCAGCCTGGCCAGCGTTTCCTGCACCGCGCCGGAAAACACCGCGTACAGCATCAGGTCATCGGGCCGCCCAGTGCCGCCCGAAAGAAAGCGGGTATTCGCCATCGGGTAAATCTCGCCCTTGACGGCGCCATTCAACTCGCCGAGCGTCAGCGTCTTGCCGTACTTATCCAGCTCAGCCATATCCCGATAGGCGCCCTTGGCGAAATCGATGATCGTTGCCCGGATGTGCGTGTTGGCGTAGCGCACGCCCGCCGTTACAACCATCTCAAGAACGGCTTTCTTGATTTCGCCGAAAGAGGCTGTCTGGTTTGGAAGTGAGCGGTTTTCCTGTTCCAGCCGGGCAATACCGCTGGTAATGGATTCAATATCGCTGAGGATGTTGGCGCGTGCGGTTCGGACCGCTTCCAGCGCCTGGTCGAGTTTGTCAGTCATTAGATTTTGCCTCTTGTTGTACGGTTGATTTCGCACTGTTGCTTGATGATTCGGTAGACGTGCTGAACCGACATTCCATACTTCCGGCTCAGCTCTTGTTGATTCTTGCCGTCGAACTCCGCGAACATGCGCGCGTGAAGTAAGGCCCTTTCGGTGGCTGCGGAAAGGGGGATATAGACCTGGGAACCCCTGAACGTCAGAAAAATAGCCTTGACTGCGACCTCCGCGTCCGCTTCTGCTTGAGGTGCTGGCTTGCCTGCCGAGACGAATGCGCTGCACACGGCGGCGACCATATCCATCAAGGTGGTGTGCCACTTTTCCGGCGGCATATCGCATTTTTCACTAGCGTCCGTCATGGCGGATTAAGCGCCCGTGCTGCCCACGCTCATCTGCCAGAAACCATAGCCACCGGCTGCGCGCGCCTCGGCGCCATACTTGAAACTTTTGCGAAGGAAAACATCGTCCGCTTCCGGGTCGGTCTGGCTGACAAAAACGGGCGCTTTGCGCTCCTGGTAGATGAACGGCTTGACCGGCATATTCGTCACATGCAGAAACCATGCGGTAGCGCTGGTGAGGCGCGGATTCACCAGCACGCGCGCCATGCCCTTGTATGGGTTGGGCGTGTCGTCGACCAACTTGTCGGACAGCATGAGCATGTTGGCGGTGGTTTCCAGTGCGGGTGGTACTTCGAGAACATCCGGCATGAGATTAAGCGGGCGCCCCTCTTCATCCTTGAAAGAAAGGATGAAGAGGCGCGCGGCACCGAAGCTGGCTGCTGCCGAAGCCTGAGTGGCGGCAGAAAGCGCGACAGTGAGCTTATTGCTCACACTGGTAGTGACGTTGTCGCTGTCCGTTACGGGGTGGTCGGTGTCGTAGAAATTCTGGCCGTCATAGCACGGGCTGGCAAAGGCATTGTTCTTCAGGTCAGCCACGATTTCATCGGGCAACTGACGGGCGGAAAACCCCGCCATTTGTGCGTGTGAACCGTAGATGCCGAGCTGATCGTCCTCGATGTCGTTCCGGTCTACCTCGACCGTGACTTCGAAATCGTTGTTCACGACGCTGTACTTGAAAGCGGACAGCGACTTGATCACCTTCTCGCCGATCCACTTACGCATGCGGGGGAAATTCGACAGCCAGTTGTAATCGTTCTGGCTGGCGGTGGATGGCACGCGCATGGCGGTTTGCTCCCACTGGGAGGGCGCGTCCTGGAATGCCTTGTCGAAAAGCGTTTTAAGGCCGATGAAGATTGAGGCAATGGCTGATTTGTTGATGAGCATTTTGGGTCACCTGGTTGTCGGGAGTTTGGTACCCGATCACCTTAGGGGCACTAACCACCGTTAGGCTTTTAACGCGCGTTAACAAATGCAAGGGAGACCCCGGACGGGCAGGACTCAGAATCGGCGCTCTGAGGCGTTTAAATTGTCCGGGGTAGGGGTAGATATGGGGCGGGTCGATTGAATCGGTTTGTGGTGGGGTTTGTGGTCTGCAAGCTGCTGTATCTGGAGGGAGTTCCACACCCCGTGAGGTTTCGATGTGTCGAAGCAGCGCGGGGCGCGGGTATTCGTCTCATTTCCTCCAACAGGATTTATAAACGGCGGCGGTCAGGCCGCTTGATGCCATCGCGGTCGCGTTGTCATTCTCACCCAGGGTGCCGTAGGCGGCCCAGGTGCTGGTGCCATCCGGGTGGACAAGCAGGACGATGGCGCCGACGTGCATGCCGTGCAGCGCTTCGAGCTTGGATTCGGCGAGGCCGTCAGCCACGTCCTGGCAATGCGGATGGGGCGCCGGCGGCGTGGGCAGCAGGCGCATAACGGTTGGCTTGGTCTGCGTGATCTTTTTTGTACGGCTGGCGATGGCTTTCATTGGTTTCCTTTCTGGTTGGTGGGGGAATACTTTCCCCAAAGCTGTGCGGTCTCAATAAGGCTCTTCGCGGTCAGCTTTTTGTCCGGGTTTTCAGACTCGAACTCGTCGAATAACAATTGCAGAGTGCGCAAGCCGCCTTGGTCCCCTGGCCGTGCGGCAATCTTGGTGGCCGCCTTGACCAGCGCCGCGTCTTTATAGCCCGCCCACTCCATCCATGCGGTCACATCGGCTGCCGTGGTGACGAAGTGGGGAGGGTGCAAGGTGCGATTGGCGACCCCCTCAAGTTCACCGCTCTTGTCGCCCCAAAGCGTCCGATTTAAGTCACGGTTGCCTTGCAGGACGACGTGCGTTCTCATCTTGTTTGCCATGTCGTGAAACACCTTGCCGACCTTGATGTCGTCAGCAAGGGCAAACTGGAATTCGTCCACGATCAGCAAGTCCTCGGGGCCCAGGTGGTCGCACAGGATCGTCCAGTGATCGCCCGCCGTGGTGTCTATCGCCCCATAGGCGTACAGCGCCTCGACGATCCTCGCCAGCACGGCTTTTGTTGTCTTGTCGGCGGACGTCAACTCCACATAAACCACGCCGCGCCTGTAGCGGGTCTTCATGTTCTCGCGCCAGAATCGCCTGGCGCAGAAGCTCTTGCCGGTGCCCACCTCGCCGGTGAGGCCTCGATACCCGGTCTTTGTCCACGCTTTGTGATAAATTCGCTCGATCCGCATAAAGGTCGGTGTCGAGGCAATGCCTCGATCGTCGCCCTCTTCTTCTGATTCCAGCCAGGGCAGCAGTGCCTCCAGCAATTTCTGCTTCCGCGGGCTGTTGCTGGCGGACCATTGATTGCGCTGATACAGCAACAAGCCCAGGTCCACAACGTCAAGGTCAAGCTGCGTGGCCAGGCTGGTCCGTGTGTAGACTTTGTCCATCCGCTTTAGCGTCCGGTCAACGATTTCCTCCTGTTCGTCCAAGGCCGCCACCCATGCCGACAGTTTGTCGAAAGCCTGCGCGCGCAGCTCCGGGGGCAGGTCCGGCGGTCCTTCGTCTGGTCCCGTCCCCGCGCGGCGCATCGCGCCAATGACGTACATGTCAATGCCGGTTTGCTCTGCAAGGTCTTGGATCGAGACTTTGTAATCACCCTGATAGCGTTTGACCCTTTTCATCAGCGCCATTTCCGCTTCGGTGAGCCGGGCCGGTGTGTCAATTCCTGCGGTGTTTTGTGCTAGCATTTGAAGCCTCTTTCGGTTGTTTGCCTGGTCGCGGCGATTGATAGGGCAGGGGTGGGCTATCGGCCTGCCCCTTGTTTTTTGGTGAGGTCATCCAACATCGCGAACGGGTCTCTTTCCTCGGTCCGTCTCCGTCGGGGCGGGTTGATGTGGTCCAGGCCGTGAGTCACTTCACCGGTTTCCCGGTCTACGCTTTCACTTGGCTGCAGCGGGATAATTTCCTGCGGGGCAGGCAGCCCCAAGCGTTCGGCGCTTTCGGCCAGCGCGTCAACATGGATTCCGAGACTGATTTTTGGCCCCCCGAAAAGCGTTTTCGGCGCGGGTGGGCGGGCGGCAACGTCGCGCGCCATCTCGGCAGCCAGCACGAGCGGGACGGTCTCCGCTTTCAGGCTGCTGATGTGATTCAGCGTCTTGCCATTTCTGGCTGATGCATCCCGCGCGCCGGCCATGTCACGGTGATCGTAGACCTTGGCGCGTTCGATCAATGCCCACCCTTCGGGGTCGGGGAAATTGGGGGCATACACAATTCGCTCGGGTGCCCAACTGGCATAGCGGAACGTGGCCTTTTGCTGGCGCAGTCCTGCGAATGCGGCGGAGTTTTCGTACCATTGGTTATCGACCTCCACGCCACAGGTTTGGACTGTGCGCTGTAGGGTCTCGCTCATGGCATAGATCAAGGTGCCTCTATCGACGCACGAGGCACGCCAGCCCGCCTTCTGTGCGTCATCAAGAGCCTGATTCGGGCTTTTCCCCTTCAGGTCTCCGGCTTGTTCCTTGTTGTGCCAGAAGTCCAGGGCGTGCTTGAAAGCGGCTTCGAACTCAGCTGCGCTGCCCCAGGCGGGGGTCTCTTTACCGAGTTTCGGCGTGCGCTTTTTCATGCGGTTGCCGCCGATATACCCGTCCAGCATGGCCATGACTTTTTCCAGGGAAGCAAACTGCCCTTCAATCCCCGGCTTACCCGGTGCGTTGTATGGCTGGGAGCGGGTAACGCCGCTGCCCAGCATTTCGACGGCGGAAGCTTGTTCGACGATTTCGGCCGTGAATTCACGCCAAAGCACGCCTATCAATTCGCGCATGCTCAGGTTGATTGAGGAAAGAAGGTTGAAGCCTTCGATCACGCCGGCCAGCTGGCCCTTTCCAAAGCGCCGCTTTCTGCCGTTGTACTCACTGCCGTTGTCAAGATACAAGCGTTCCGGCAAGCCCCACGTTTCGACCATCGCCGCAAAACTGGCCCACACGTCGGCTCGGGTGATGCCTTTGTCCTTATCCAACAGGGTGAGGGTCGCAAAAATGCGATGGGTGGCCACGTCGTACCATGCAATGAGACGCGGTGTTGCTGTACTGCCATCGGGGCGCGTGACCAGAATGTCCACGGGGTGTACGTCGCCAACGACCATTTGCATGGGCTGCAGTAGCGAAGAATCCCGTATGACGCGCGAACGGTGCTTGTCGAAAAGTTGCTTGAAATCTTTTTTCGCCATGTGCACAAGCCGCCATTCGTTGAATTTTTCGACAAAGTGGCGAGTGAGTTTGCAGTTTTCCAGGCTTGCATCTGGCCAGCCAGCTTCGTGGCTTAGCCGCATGAGTTCTGTTTGCCCAAAGCGCGCCACATCCGGCCAGCCAGGGGCCGCATTTGCCCACAGGCTCTTGATGTACGTTTCTATAGCCGCCTTGAGGCCGCCCTTCTTATCAGCGGGGAGAGGGCATTCGGCATCCCACCTTCTGGAAATCAGGACGCGGGGGCCTTTTTCGTGCCGGCGCTTGCGCACAAGGCCCCCAATACCGAGGGTTTCAAACTGCTCAATCCATTGATACAGGGTGCGCGCGGGGATGCGTACAACCTTGCCGCACGGCTTCGTGTGCTCGCGCGCCGCAATATCCTTGATGAAGCTGCCCCGAGCCTTGGTGCTGGCGGGGTAGGCGAGGGCGGGCTCGATCAGCGCCCGCTTCCAATTTGCCTCGGGCCATTTTTCTGGCGCGGTCAGCTTGTTGTGCTGGTTTTCCAGGGTGGCGGGCAACTGGACGGGTTCCTGTACCGGCGCGGGCGGTTTTGGCTGGGCAGCCAGCAATTTAGCGTAGAGGTCTGGCGGCAGGCTGGGGGCGAACACCTCATATGCCTTGCCACGCTTACGGACTATCAGGGCGTGGGTGTTCCATTCTTTGCCCACAAGGGCGCGCTTGAGGGCTTTGCTCGCGCCGCGTTCGCCGATGCCAGCCAGTGCGGCAAATTCGGCTGTAGATAGGTAATCCATCATGGCATTTCGCTCCGAAGGGGAAAGTGATTCATTTGCCCTTTGGAGGTAGGCCGTTGGTATCGGCGTAGGCTTGAATAATCGGGCCACGAAGATGCGGAGGAGTGATGACCCCATCCTTGATCCCGAGTAATACGGCGATCTTGTGGCACTCACCCCGAACGCATTCCCGCTCGCCGCGTAGCACGGCCGCTGCCAGGTTGCCGCTTACCCCATTATTTGCCGCCCACCTGGAAATACTGAGGCCCTGGTTGGCCATCTCTTCTCGAACTTCTTGCGGGTTCCGCTTGAACTGTGTTTTCATGGTTTGTCTCCCACCAATATGCACCAATAATGGTGCAATTCTAAGAACCATATATGGTGCATGTCAACACTTTTCCATCTGTCTTTGGTGAACGCCTTAGAGCGGAACGTGAGCGCTTGGGGTTTTCGCAGGCCGATCTCGCGCAGAAGATGGGCATTCACAGGAATACCCAAGCTCGGTACGAAAAGGCAGGCACACACCCATCCCCTGCGTATCTCACTGCGCTCCGATCCTTGGGAGTGGATATTGACTATGTTCTGACCGGAGTGCGTACCAGCGGGGAGAGTGCAGGTGCGGCGCATAGGGCGCTTGTTCATCTGGTAGACGTTATATTCGATGCCTTAAGTCTGACCCCACACGAAAAGGAATTCGAAGGTATCTGCCATCTCGCCTACGATGAGATAGCGGCCGTATGGCGTGAGGGGGAGCTAAGGGGGGAGGTGGCGGACAGGGCGACCGCCGCGCTCATTAAGAAAAGTCCCCTAGTTATTGAGGAAGCCGTTTTTATCGAACTGATTGAACGGATTGAATTCGTACTTGAATCCACGGCCATCGACCTTACGCCTTATGACAAGGGCAGGGCGATTCTCCGGCTCTATTCGCTCGCCAAGACACAGGGGAAGCCGCTCGACCTGAAAACGATTCGTTCTGTGATTGAGGGCTTCCGCTGATTTTGTTTTGGTTTTACTGGCTGAGACGGCGTATCAAACAACGCCATCGGACAGGGGTGCTCCGGAAGGTTCCGAAGGTTCCGCTTAATGGTTCCAATGGTTCCGATGGTTCCGCACTTTTAGCCAGTCCGTGAAGTTTCCAATTTAGGACTTTTTTTGCTTGCCGGCCTGATGTTGCAAGGACTTCGGGCGATTTTCTGTGGGTGGCCTGATCGGTTTCGGTATCCCGTCATATCCCGCCTGAATTCGCCATATCCCACTTCTCTGCAACTTAATTCCATCCATCCATTGCAGATTACCAACATCCCCCCCACCGGCCCCAAAAGGAAAGGTCTTATTGGTTCCAATACCGACCAACACATTATTTAACATAATATACATTATGCGAAGTTGCACCTGGTGCGGCTTCAGCGCTTCCAGTTGTCTGGCTTAGAGTCGCGTGGGCCAACGACCCTGTACAAGGAGTTTTCAGTCAGAACCAGTCCAGCTCGTGGCATTCTTCGTCGGTCGCAAACGCCAGCCGACATTTATCCCGGTTGACCCGAATAATGTCGTCCAGGTTCTGCGGGATCAGGTCTTGCAGACGCTGTGTTCTGGCTCATCGCTCATTCCCACATCCCTTCCAGCCAGGGTGCAGGACGCCGTCGAAATCCAGATACAGAACAGGTCCTTCTATTCGTTTGTGCATGCATCAAGCCACGAAACGGGAATTTTATTCAAATAAACAGATAGTTATCAATAACTTAGCACTTGTTTACTAGCTGTTGTTGCTTTTATTACAGTCGCGTCCCTATTGGGTTCGCGGCCTTTTTCATTGAAGAAGAAATCTTCTTGAGCAGGTTACGGGGGCAGTCCCCGGCCATAGGAGGCCGGCGCAGGCCAGTAGCAGCCGCCGTTGGTGCAGGTTGCCCCGCAGCTGAGGTCGGTGGTCTGGAAGTTGTTCTGGTCGACAGGCAAGCCGGCCGGCATGTAGACGTATTTGTAAAACACAGCCATAAAGTAGATATTAGTTGATGAACGTAGATGGTTTTGATAAAGTTTGGTTCAATAGTAGATGTTCTTCATAAAACCTAGACGTTCTCTCACCTGCCACCTGGATTTATAGATGCCTACCGTCCCCATTTACCTAGGCTATGAAGCCCTCATTCGTCGATATCGGCTGCGGGTGCCGCCGCTGCGTTGCGTGTACCTGGTCACCGAACGCGCGGTGGAGTCTCGCACGGTCAACGCCGAGGGCGAGGAGCGCATCGAACTGCCCTTGCAGCGCATTGCCGACACGGACTCGCTCGTGGGCCAGCTCACCTTTGCCCTCAAACGGGAGCATCTTAGCCTAGCAGTGCTCTCCGCGCTGTTCGAAGTGGCCGAAGTCCTGGCTGCTGTGCAGGATTGGCTGAGCGACAAGCCCAGCTCGAAGTATGCCCGCATGACCGGCCATCTCGCCACCTGGCTGACTGGCCACGAATTCGATTACCGACTGCCGGCCGGCTGCCCGCGCGTGCCACTGCTCGACGCCGCGCAGTATGTCGTTGGCCCGGCGGTCCCTGACGCCAAGTTTGGCATCATCAACAACCTGCTAGGGAACGCCTGGTTCAGCCCGCTCGTTCGGCGCACGGTCGTCCTGGAGCGATTGCTTGCCGAGGACCTAGCCAACAAGATAGGCGAAACGTTCCGGGCCATCGAGCCGGAGATGCTGGCACGAGCGGTGGATTACCTCTACCTGTCCGAAACACGCTCGACCTACGGCCTCGAAGACGAGATTCCGAACAACGAGAGGGCCGCCAAGTTCAGACAGCTTCTGGAGCGAGCAGGTGAGCCGGGCAGGCTGACAGAGGAGCAGCTTTACACGTGGCAAGGGCAGATTGTGAGCCCACTCTCGGCGGAGTTCCAGTTTAGGCCTGGCCAGAACTGGCTCTCCCGCCCGGGCCGTCTTCGCAACATGGCCGACTTCATCCCCCCGCCCCCCGACTTCGTGCCCCCCATGATGGATGCCCTAGCAGATCTGGCTGAGCAGGCTAGCGCGGGGACGCTGGACCCGGTGCTTGCGGCGACCTGCGTGTCGTTTGGCTTCGTGTACGTGCATCCATTTCTGGACGGCAATGGCCGCCTGCACCGGTTCCTGCTGCACCATATCCTACGGCAGACGGGCTTCACCCCAGCGGGGGTGGTCCTGCCGCTATCCGCCCGCATGCTCAAGCAGCTGGACCGCTATTCTGCCCTACTGAAGCGATATTCCCGGCCACGTACTGATCTGCTCAATTACGTGCTTGACGACGACAGCTCCACCGTCCACGTGCGTTCACCGCAACCCCGGTGGTTGTACGCCTATTTCGACGCCACGGACATCTGCGAATTCATCCTGGAATGCTGCCGCGCCTGCGTGGAAGAGGACCTGCAGTCCGAAGTGGTTTACCTGCGGGCTCACGACGCCACGGTGCGGGAGCTGGAGACCTGGTTGGACATGCGGCAGTCAGCGCTCAATGCGCTCATCGACGTTATCGTGCAAGGAAACGGCGTGCTGTCAAAGCGCAAGCACAAGCTGGTCGAGCACCTTACGGCCGACCAGGTGGCTCGCATCGAGGCCACCGTCAGCGAGCATTTCGCGGATTACATTGACCAGCGCGCGAAGGCTTGACCCGTGCTGCACGCCGGTCTCTATAGCCGGCCACCATTTCTTGGCTAATCACAGACTCTGCGCGGCTTTGTCGTGCGGTGCCCGATCGAATACATGCGGGTACCTTGGGGAAGTCGGCGGCTGAATCCAAGCGCCACACGGGGAGTAGGCTGAGATGGGGTGGGCTGCTGCCGCGAGGCCCCATGGCCTCAGGCATCCCGCTCACCCCTCTGCCTCAGGGCAGAAATCTTCTCCCGGCGCTTTGTTACCTTCTCCACGATGCCAAGTACCATTAGGATCGTCGTTAGTTCCACTTGGCGACACCAGTTCACGCTCGATCAGTTACGGGCGCGATTTTCCCCCGACATAGCGGTGCGGATCATCGGCGTGACACCGGGAGTAACGCAAAAAAGGAATTTGCCAAAATTAAGTTGCAAATTTGGGGTGAAAGCGGCGCGGAGAGGAAAAGTTCTATACGTAACCTATTGATTCGTTTGAGCTGGAGTTAGCAGGTTGCTCTGGTCCCTACACCAATCATCCCATCAATGTCCGGACTTCTTGCGGCTTACTACACTGCAAACACTGCAAATTGGTGGTGCCTACGCAGCAACCCCAATATGCGCCCGGGACAAACTGAAGGTAAGGACTGTGAGCGAGCCGACACGCGTCAGCCATCCGAAGCAGCGTCTACCGTCCGATGACGTAGCGGGTTTCGGTTCGCTGGCCGAACTGGCCCTGGACATGCGTTCGTCGTGGAATCACGCGACCGACCGGGTGTGGCGACGGCTGGATCCGGTTTTGTGGGCGTTGACCCAAAATCCCTGGGTCGTGCTGCAGACGGTGTCGCGGGAGACCCTCCAACTTGTGTTGGCCGATCCCGCTTTCCGCGAAAACATTGATGCGCTGGTGCAAGCCAGGCGCGATGCGGCGGAGGCGCCTGCCTGGTTCCAGCAAGTCCACCCGCAATCCCCATTGAGCTGTGTCGCGTATTTCAGCATGGAATTCATGCTCGGCGAGGCCTTGCCCATCTACTCGGGTGGACTCGGCAACGTGGCCGGCGATCAGCTCAAGGCCGCCGACGATCTGGGCGTTCCGGTCGTTGGCGTGGGGCTGCTCTACCAGCAGGGCTATTTCCGCCAGGTGATCGACCAGGATGGCGCGCAGCAGGCCCTGTACCCCTACAACGACCCCGGACAGTTGCCGATCACCCCGCTGCGCAAGCCGAATGGCGAGTGGTTGCGCCTGGAGATTCCCTTGCCCGGTTACTCGGTGTGGCTGCGCGCCTGGCAGGTCCAGGTCGGCCGCGTAAAGCTGTACCTGCTGGACAGCAATGACGTTGCGAACTACCCGGCGCATCGCGGCATTACCAGCGAGCTCTACGGCGGCGGGCCGGAATTGCGCCTCAAGCAGGAGCTGGTGCTCGGCATCGGCGGATGGCGTCTGCTCGCGGCGCTCGGCATCCAGCCGGAAGTCTGCCACCTGAATGAAGGGCACGCCGCCTTCGCGGTGCTGGAACGCGCGCGCGGCTTCATGCAGGAAACCGGGCGGAGCTTTGAGGTCGCGCTGGCGGTCACCCGTGCAGGCAACCTCTTCACCACGCATACGGCGGTGGCCGCCGGCTTCGACCGATTCGCTCCCGCGCTCATCGAGCAGTACCTGGGCGGCTATGCCGAGCAGCAGCTGGGCCTGACGCGCCACGCGCTGCTGGCGCTGGGCCGCGAGAACCCGAACGATGCTTCGGAACCGTTCAACATGGCCTATCTGGCGATACGCGGCAGCGGGGCCGTCAATGGCGTGAGCCGCCTGCATGGCAAGGTGAGCCGGCGTCTGTTTGAACCCCTCTTCCCGCACTGGCCGACCGAAGAAGTCCCGGTCGGACACGTGACCAACGGCGTTCACATGCCAACCTGGGACTCGGCCCCGGCCGACGATCTGTGGACCGAGGCCTGCGGCAAGGACCGCTGGCTGGGAACGGTGGAGACCCTGGAGCAGGACATTCGCCGGGTTTCCGACGCCCGGCTGTGGCAGTTTCGCACCGACGCCAGCCTGAGGCTTGTTGCCTATGCCCGCGAACGCCTGGCCAGGCAACTGGCCGCGTCAGGGGCCTCGCCGGAGAAAATTGACGATGCAAGGCAGGTGTGCGATTGCAACACGCTGACGCTGGGCTTTGCACGCCGTTTTACCAGCTACAAACGGCCGAATCTGCTGCTGCACGACCCGGAGCGGCTGCTGCGCCTGCTGACGAATCCGCAACGCCCGGTACAGCTCATCCTGGCCGGCAAGGCGCATCCCGCAGACCGCGCCGGCCAGGCCCTGATCCGGCAATGGGCGCATTTCATCCGGCGGCCGGAGGTGCGCTCCCATGCGATTTTTCTCAGCGACTACGACATGCATCTGACCGAGCAATTGGTGCAGGGCGTGGATGTCTGGCTCAACACGCCGCGCCGCCCCTGGGAAGCGTGCGGAACCAGCGGCATGAAGGTGCTGGTCAACGGCGGCATCAATCTGTCGGAACTGGATGGCTGGTGGGCGGAAGCCTACACGCCGGAAGTGGGCTGGGCGCTGGGAGACGGCCAGGAGCATGACAACGATCCCGCGTGGGACGCCATCGAGGCCGAAGCCCTCTACGACCTGCTCGAACGCGAGGTCATCCCCGAGTTCTATACCCGCGACGAACAGGGCATTCCCACTGCCTGGGTGGCGCGGATGCGGGAAAGCATGGCGCACTTGACGCCGCGCTTTTCCACCAACCGGGCGGTGTGCGAGTACACCGCGCAGCATTACCTGCCAGCCGCCGCGGCCTACCGGGAACGCGCCGCCGACAAAGGCGCACGCGGCGCGGAACTGGTGGATTGGCGACATGCGCTGGACCGGAAATGGGCCGCGCTACGCTTTGGCGAAGTGAAGGCAACGACCGACGGTGCGCGACATCTGTTCGAAGCGCAGCTGTATCTCGACGAGATCGACCCGGAGGCGGTGCGGGTCGAACTGTATGCCGATGGCGTCGACGGCGCGCCATCCGTACGCCTGGAAATGCAGCGCGTGCGGCAACTGGTCGGCGCAGCGCAAGGCTACGCCTATCGCGCGGAAGTGCCTGCGACCCGACCGGCGAGCGACTTTACGGCGCGGGTGGTGCCGTACCGTCACGGCGTGACGATCCCCCTCGAAGATGCCCGTATCTTCTGGCAACGATAATTCACATAAATCAATTTAAGTTCCAGTTACAATGCACTGATAATAATGATTTGCCTATCGGGGACTGCTCTGCCAAACGCGGGGCCAAGCGCCCACCGCGGCACGCGCCCTGCCCGCTTCCCGTGTCAAGCCCTGCGACACCCCTCCAGCGAGGCAGGGTTGGGCGCCGGTTCGCCTGGATCGCCTGCAGGCCCGAATAACCCATGCCGGCATCAGGCGCTTACGAATATAATCGGCACTGGCCCGATTCCGTCGGGTCGTCCCACCCAATATTGATGTGAAGCCGCTATGCCTGAAGCCAACCATGAATTACAAAACGAGGTCGCCGGACTCATCGTCTCCACCCTGAACCTCGACGTCAGCCCGGATGAAATCCAGCCCGACGCCTCCCTTTACGGCGAGGGGCTGGGGCTCGACTCCATCGACATCCTGGAAGTGGCCCTGGTTGTCTCCAAGCGTTACGGTTTCCAGTTGCGCGCCGACAACGCGGACAACGTCAGCATCTTCAGTTCCCTCGCCAGCCTGACCCGGCATATCGCGGCCAACCGGGAAAAATGAGTTTGACCCTGTTCCGCGCGGCCCGCTGGATCGTCATCGCCGCCGGGGCCATTGCTTACCCGGTGCTGGCGCATTACAGCGCAGCCACTTCGGCGGCCACCACTTTGCCGTCCCTGGGGGTGGCCGTGTCCCTGGCGCCTTCCCTGGCCATCCTGCTGTGGCTGACCTGGCGTTCGCCCAGGCGGCCGGCCATGTTGCTCCTGTGTGCAGTCGTGGGCGGGCTGCTGTGGGGATTCTGGGGCATGCTGGAACGCAATTTCAGCTGGGTCTATTTCCTTCAGCACGCCGGCACCTATGCCATGCTGGCCGCCGTGTTCGGCGTCACCCTCGGACGCGGGCGGCAAGCGCTGTGCACCCGGTTTGCCGAAGCGATCCATGGCAGCCTGGCGGCGGACGAGATCCGGTATTCGCGCCAGGTCACGCTGGCGTGGACGCTGTTTTTACTGGCGATCAGCCTGGTTTCCAGCGTCCTGTTCTTTTTTGCCGGCATCGAGGCCTGGTCGATTTTCGCCAACTTCCTCTCCTTCCCTTTGATCCTGCTGATGTTTGTCGTGGAATACGGGATTCGCCTGCGCAAGCTGCCCCAGCAGAAAAATCACAGCATCATGGACGGCGTCCTGGCCTTCTGGAAGACGCAAACGGCCGCGCGCCCGGGCACTTCCCCCGATCTCCGTTAGGCTGCCGGCTTGCCGTCCATGTCCACCCTGCCGCTCATCGCCCATCGCCGCCCCGATGCCGTCGTGGCCTGGCGCGACGGCACGCCGGTCAGCGTCAGGCAGTTTCTGGGCGAAGTCGCGCACGTCGCCGGCCAGTTGCCGCCGGGGCGGCACGTGCTCAACCTGTGCGGCGACCGCTACCGTTTCACCGTCGCCCTGGCGGCCTGCATCGTCAGCGGCCGGATCAGCCTGCTGCCCTCCACCCACACCCCGGAGATGGTCCGGCAGATGCAGCGCATCGCCCCGGACGTCTTCTGCATTGCCGATCAAAATGCCGGCGTTGATCTGCCCGTTTTCCGCTACCCCGAATCGATGCCGCCCCCCGAGGTCGACCATGCAATTCCCGCCATCGATCGCGAACAGATCGTTGCGCTGGTCTTCACCTCCGGCTCCACCGGCGTGCCGATGCCCCATGCCAAGCGCTGGGGCAGCCTGGTGCGCAACGTGCAGGCGGAGGCGGAACGCCTGGGCATTGGCGCCGACCATGCCATTCTGGGCACCGTCCCGCCGCAGCACATGTACGGCCTGGAATCCACCGTCATGATGCCGCTGCAAAGCGGTGCCGCGCTGCATGCCGGCCGTCCTTTCTACCCGGCGGACATCTGCGCCGACCTGGCGGGCCTGCCGCGCCCACGCGTTCTGGTCACCACGCCCTACCATCTGCGCACCCTGCTTGCGGACCAGGCCACGCTGCCCGCGGTCGACCAGCTTGTCTCGGCCACCGCCCCGCTGTCGCAAGACCTGGCCCATGAGGCCGAATCCCGTTTCGGCGCACCGCTGCACGAGATCTACGGCTGCACCGAGACCGGGCAGCTCGCCTCGCGCCGCACCACCGCCGGCGCCGAGTGGCACACCCTGGCGGGTGTCCGTCTGCGCCGCGAAGGGCCGACGCTGTGGGCCGAGGGCGGGCACATCGAGCACCCCACCGGGCTCAACGATGTCATCGAGCTCACCGGCGACGGCCCGCTGTCGACGACTTTCCTGCTGCATGGCCGCCACGCCGACCTGATCAACATCGCCGGCAAGCGCACCTCGCTGGCCTACCTCAACCATCAATTGAACGCCATCCCGGGGGTTGTGGATGGCGTCTTCCTGCTGCCGCGCGAGGACAGCACGGATCGCATCGGCCGCCTCGCCGCCCTGGTGGTCGCCCCCGGGCTCACCCCGGTTGCACTGACCCAGGCGCTGCGCACGCGCATCGACCCCGTCTTTCTGCCGCGTCCCCTGCTGTTCGTCGACGCCCTGCCGCGCAGCGCCGCCGGCAAGCTCCCCAGCCAGGCCGCCCAGGACCTGCTGGCCACCCTGCAGGCCGGGTCCGCGACCGGGATGACGGCATGAGCGAACACGTTATGCCGCTGCCCATCGCCGCCGACCACCCGGCCTTTGCCGGGCACTTTCCCGGCCAGCCCATCCTTCCCGGGGTCGTGCTGCTGGATGAGGCCCTGCATGCCCTGGCGGCGCGGCTGGGCAGGCAGAACGCGGCCTGGCAACTCAAGTCGGTGAAGTTCCACAGTCCGGTCCAGCCCGGCGAGTCCCTCACCCTGCACAGCGCCGAATCGCCGGCCGGCGGCTTCCGCTTCGAGATCCGCTGCCTCGATGCCCGTGGCGACGATCGCGGCGTGGCCAGCGGCAGCGTCGTTTTTTCGCAAGCGCCCCCGGCGTGACCGCACCGGAAATGGCGCGTCAGGCCTCGCCGCAAGCGGAATGGGTTATTCGCCCCGAGCGGAGCAATCGGGCCATGCTGCGCCTGATGGCCTGGATCTCCCTGCGCCTGGGGCGAGCCCCCGCCCGTTTTGTGCTGGCCGGCGTCAGCCTCTACTTTCTGCTGTTTGCACCCGCCGCCAAGGCCGCCTCGCGTGCCTATCTGCGCCGGGCACTGGATCGGGCGCCCACGTTTGCCGACTTGTTCCGGCACTTCTACAGCTTTGCCTCCACCATCCACGACCGGATTTTTCTGCTCAATGGGCGCTTCGACCTGTTTCAGGTGGAGGTGCATGGCGAGGACGTCATCCAGGACGTGCTGTCCGCCGGGCGGGGGGCCATCCTGATGGGCGCGCACCTGGGCAGCTTCGAGGTGGTGCGCGCCATCGGCCGCCGCCAGCCCGGCCTCAGGGTGGCCATGGTCATGTACGAGGAGAACGCCCGCAAGCTCAATGCCGTGCTGGCTGCCATCAACCCGGCGGCGGTGCAGGACATCATCCCGCTGGGGCAGATCGACTCGATGCTGCGGGTGCAGGCCTGCCTGGACGAGGGCATGGTGCTCGGCGTGCTGGGCGACCGCACCCTCGGCGGCGATCCGACTCTGCGCGTGCCCTTCCTGGGCGCGGACGCCGAGTTTCCGCTCGGCCCCATGCGCCTGGCCGCCATGCTGAAGCGTCCGGTGCTGTTCATGAGCGGGCTCTACCTGGGCGGCAATCGCTACGCCATCCACTTCGAGCGGCTGGCCGATTTCAGCGACGTCGAGCGTCCGGGCCGCGATGCCGCCATCCGGGACGCAGTGGCGGCCTACGCCGCCTGCCTGGAACGCCATTGCCGCGCCGCTCCCTACAACTGGTTCAATTTCTTCGATTTCTGGCGCCCCAAGGATGCCGCCTAAGCCATGACCCGACGCACGCGACCCCGCTTTCGACTATGTGCCCTGGTCTGGCTGGCGCTGCTGGTCAGCCCCATCGTCCAGGCCGCCCCGCTGAGCATCGCCCAGCTGATGGCGAATCTGGCGAAGAACCCGCAAGGCGCGGCGACCTTCACCGAGAAGAAATTCATTGCCATCCTCGAGCAGCCGATCGAGTCTTCCGGCGAGCTGCTGTTCATCGCGCCGGCGCGCCTGGAAAAGCGCACCCTGAAACCGAAGCCCGAGACCATGGTGCTCGACGGCGACACCCTCACCGTTGAACGCGGCCGCCGTAAACACGTGTTGCAGCTCAAGGACTACCCGGAGGTGGCCGGCATGATCGAGAGCATTCGCGCCACCCTGGCCGGCGACCGCAAGGCCCTGGAACGGGTCTACCATCTGGTCCTGGACGGCGGCAATGAACGCTGGGCCCTGGTGCTCACCCCGCTCGACCCCAAGGTCGGCGCCGTCATCGCGCGCATCCGGATGGAAGGGGTGAAGGACGTGGTGCACAGAGTCGAGATCCTCCAGGCGGATGGCGACCGTTCCTTGATGACCATCGAAAAGCAGGCACCGCCGCAATGACCCACCCGCGCCGCCGCAGCACCGCAGCAATCGTGCTGTGGCTGATTTTCTTGCTGGCCTGTGTCGGCATCATCAGCCGCACCCAATTC
Source organism: Thiobacillus sp. (assembly GCA_019459055.1). Lineage (GTDB taxonomy): Bacteria > Pseudomonadota > Gammaproteobacteria > Burkholderiales > Thiobacillaceae > Thiobacillus. The sequence continues at coordinate 31,244 of JAIBEI010000005.1, forward strand.
ACCACCGACCTGTCGGCATTTATGCCGCGCACCCCCACGCCCGAGCAGCAGCTGCTCATGGATCAGCTCAGCGACGGCCTCGCCTCGCGCCTGATTCTGGTGGGTATCGAAGGCGCCGACGCACCCACCCGCGCCAGCCTTTCCCGGCAAGTCGCCCAGCATCTGCGCGCCGACCGCACGTTTGTCAGCGTCAATAACGGCGAGCCCGTCAATACCGAGCGCGACCGTGCTTTCCTGTTCGACAATCGTTACCTGTTGAGCCCGGCGGTGACGCCTGAGCGCTTTGGCGCGGACGGCCTGCATGCGGCCTTGAGCGACAGCATCGACCTGCTGGCCTCACCTGCCGGATTGCTGGTCAAGTCCCTGCTGCCGCGCGACCCAACCGGGGAAATGCTGCAATTGCTCGAGCAGTTCAACAGCGGCACCCAACCACAGCTGGTGGAGGGCGCATGGGCGTCGCGCGATGGCACGCGCGCCTTGATGCTGGTGCAAACGCGTGCGTCGGGAAGCGACACCGATGCCCAGCAACGTGCCATGGCCGCCATCCGGCAGGCGTTCGAGCAGGCGCCTGGGGCGACCGCCTCCGCCCGACTGGTGATGACCGGCCCCGGCGTGTTTTCGGTGACGTCGCGCGACACCATCAAGCGCCAGGTCACTCGCCTCTCCATCCTCAGCCTTGCCCTCATCGCGACGCTCCTGTTACTCGTTTATCGTTCCTTCAACGCCCTGGCATTGGGGCTGTTGCCCGTGATCAGCGGTGCGCTGGCAGGCATTGCGGCAGTCAGCCTGGGCTTTGGCGCGGTGCACGGCATCACCCTGGGATTCGGCACCGCCCTGATCGGCGAGGCGGTGGATTATTCGATCTACCTGTTTGTGCAGTCGGAACAGAACAACGCCGATCATCAAAGCTGGATCAAGCGCTTCTGGCCCACCATTCGCCTCGGGGTGCTGACGTCGATCGCCGGCTTTGCCTCGCTGTTGCTGTCCGGCTTTCCCGGCCTGGCGCAACTCGGCCTGTATGCCATTGCCGGGCTGATCGTGGCCGCAACGGTGACGCGCTTCGTCCTGCCTTCGCTGCTGCCCGCCAACTTCCGTATCCATGATTTATCGGCTGTCGGTCGCACCCTGTCCCACCTCGTGCAACGCGCGGCAGCGCTACGCTGGGCTGCGGCGATCGTGCTGCTGGCGGCCTGCGCCATCGTGGTCACGAACCGCGCCAGTTTGTGGAACGACACCATCGCGTCCCTCAGCCCGGTGTCGCAAGCGGATGTGGAACTCGATACCCGCTTGCGCGCCGACATGGGCGCGCCGGACGTGCGCTATTTGGTCGTCGTATCCGGCGCCAGCCAGGAAACCGTGTTGCGCGCCGCCGAGCGGGTTTCCACGCTGCTGCAAGCCCACGTCGAGCAAGGCGAACTTGCCGGATTCGAAAGCCCGAGCCGTTATCTTCCCAGCGTGACCACGCAACGCGAACGCCAGGCCAGCCTGCCCCCGCGCCCGCTGCTGGAAACGCGCCTGGCGCAAGCGGTCCAGGGCCTGCCGGTGCGGGCGCAACTGTTTGCGCCGTTTCTGGACGACGCTGACACCGCGCGCAGCCAGCCTTTGCTGCGGGCAAGCGACCTGCAGCAGACCTCGATGGCGATGGCGGTCGATGCCCTGCTCCTCCAGCAACACGGGCAATGGCGCGCCTTGTTGCCGCTGACCGCGCCCGAGGGGGGCAGCATCGACGCCGATCCCATCCGCACTGCCTTGAAGACAATCCCCGATGCGCTGTTCGTGGACCTGAAGGCCGAGTCGGATCGCCTGTATTCCGGCTACCTGCATGAAGCCATCGTGCTGTCGCTCGGCGGCCTGGTCGCCATCATCGCGTTGTTACTCGTGGTTTTTCGCTCGCCCCTGCGCGTGCTGCGCATCCTCGTGCCGCTGGCGGCGGCGGTCATCACCGTCACCGCGGGATTGAGCCTGTTTGGCCAGCAAATGATCATTCTGCACTTAGTGGGTTTGCTGCTGGTGGCCGCAGTGGGCTCCAATTACGCCCTGTTTTTTGATCGGCCCGATCCGCGCACGCCGATCCTGCCGCGCACGCTGGCCTCGATGCTGTTTGCCAGCCTCACCACCGTCGCCGGTTTTGGCCTGCTTGCGTTTTCCGACGTGGCCATCCTGCAGGCGCTGGGCGTGACCGTCGCGCCGGGCGTCATCCTGGCCTTGTTTTACTCGGCGATTTTTGCCCGGCAAGCCGATGCGTGATTCACGCTGGCGCCCCACCCTGTTGATCCGCGCATCCGTCGCGCTGCATGGCCTGGCGTTGGTGGCCGTGATCGCCGAACCCGCGTTATGGCGTTGGGCGTTGGGCGCCGTGGCAATCAACCACCTGCTGCTGACCGCCGTCGGTCTGTGGCCGCGCAGCAACTGGCTGGGGCCGAACTGGACACGGCTGCCCGCCGCCGCCGCGGCCAGAAATGAAATCGCCCTGACCATCGACGATGGCCCCGACCCCCTCGTTACCCCGCAGGTGCTGGATATTCTGGATCGCCATGCCGCACACGCCACCTTTTTCTGTGTCGGCGAAAAAGCGGCACGCTATCCGGACCTCTGCCGGGAAATCGTCCGCCGTGGCCATGCCGTGGAAAACCACAGCCAGCACCACCGCCATCATTTTTCCCTGCTGGGCCCGCGCGGCTTCATGCGCGAACTGCAGTCCGCACAAAGCACCCTCGGCCAGATTACCGGTCAGCGCCCCGTGTTTTTTCGTGCCCCTGCCGGCTTGCGCAACCCCTTTCTCGACCCCGTGCTGGCGCGACTCGGCTTGACGCTCGCCAGCTGGTCGGCGCGGGGGTTCGACACCCGCATCGGTGAGGCCGAGCGGGTCAAGAATGCGCTGTTGCATGGGCTGCGGGGGGGCGCCATTTTGCTGCTGCATGACGGCAATGCGGCACGGACACCCGGGGGCATTCCGGTTATTCTCGACGTGCTGCCTGCCGTGCTGGAATCGGCCGACGCCGCCGGGCTGCGTTTTGTCCGCTTGCGGGACGCCCTTTTATGACCGCCACACGAGGCATGCGTCGGCGCGGCCACCCCCCGGAGAACAGGCCTTGAAAAACACTCCACAAGCGCCCTGGTACCGGAAGATTGCAGCGGTCGTCACCCGGCATGTGGTTCTGAAAGGGATCGGAACGCCGCTTTTTATCGGCCTGTTTTTCGGTGCGTATTTCTACGTGCTCAAAGCCCCGGCCTACCCGATCACGGTGATGCCCTTTACCTGGCTGGATCGGATGATCGGTTTTCAGCCGTGGGCGATGCTGCTGTATGCCTCATTGTGGGTGTATGTTTCCCTGCCCCCGGCATTGCTCGCGACGCGACGCGAACTCTATCGTTACGGCGTGGCAATGGCCGCAACCTGCCTGGTGGGGCTGATCGCGTTTTACTTCTGGCCCACCGCGGTCCCCGCAGCCGATATCGACTGGGCCCGGTATCCTGGCGTGGATTTCCTTAAAAACGTCGATGCCGCCGGCAATGCCTTCCCTTCGCTGCATGTCGCCACCGCCATTTTCTCGGGACTCTGGCTGGATCATCTGCTGCGTCGATTCGGCGCGCCGCGGTGGAGTCGGCTATTCAGCTGGCTGTGGTGCATCGGCATCATTTATTCCACCCTCGCCACCCGCCAGCATGTGGCGGTCGATGTGTGGGGCGGCCTGATGCTGGGGGGGGTGGCGGCCTGGCTGTCGTTGCGCCACCATGCCCGTGCAACGCTCGCACCCGGCCGGATCTGAAGGAAACCGGTTGTGGAATTTATTAAAAACGTACGACATCTGGATGGGTTGACTTGTTGAATTCGCTCTGGCTTTCCCATTTCACTGCGGCAAGCTGTCTTGGCCATGGCCTGACGCCGACGCTGGCCGCCCTGCGCGCGCAAAAGAGCGGGCTCGCACCCTGCGCCTTCGAGACGGTGACCGACCTGGCAACGTACATCGGCGAAGTCGCCGGCATCGACGAGGCGCCTTTGCCGGCGAGCCTCGGCGAATACGAATGCCGCAACAACCGTCTCGCCTACCTGGGGCTGCAGCAGGATGGCTTCAATGCCGCCGTCGAATCCGCCATTGCACGCCACGGCCGGCGGCGGGTGGGCGTGCTGCTCGGCACCAGCACCTCCGGCATCCTGCAGACCGAACAGGCCTACCGCCGCCGCGATCCGGCGACCGGCGCCCTGCCGGACGACTTCCACTATCGCACCACCCACAACACCTATTCGGTGGCCGATTTCGTGCGCACCGTCTTCAATCTGGAAGGCCCGGCCGTGGTGGTCTCCACCGCCTGCTCGTCGAGCGCCAAGGTGTTCGCCTCAGCCGCGCGAATGATCGCGGCCGGCGTGATCGACGCCGCCATCGTCGGCGGCGTCGACTCCTTGTGCCTCACCACCCTGTACGGCTTCAACTCGCTGGAGCTGCTTTCGTCCGAACCCTGCCGGCCCTACGACACGGATCGCAACGGCCTCTCCATCGGCGAGGCGGCGGCCTTCATCCTGCTGCAGCGCCCGGCCGCCAGCCTCGACGCCGATGCCGTGCTGTTGCTGGGCGCGGGCGAATCGAGCGACGCCCACCACATGTCGTCGCCGCACCCGGAAGGCCTGGGCGCGCGCATGGCGATGGAAGCCGCACTCAGGACTGCGGGCCTGCAGCCCGCCGACATCGACTACATCAACCTGCACGGCACCGCAACGCCGAGCAACGACGCCGCTGAGGGCCGTGCGGTCGCAGCCTTGTTCGGCGATACCGTGCCGTGCAGCTCGACCAAGGGCGCGACCGGCCACACCCTCGGCGCGGCCGGCGGCCTGGAGGCGATCATCGGCGCGCTGGCGCTGCAGCGGGGCTTCCTGCCGGGCGGGGCCAACACGCGCTGCGTCGACCCGGACATTCCCATCCAGTACCTGACCGCGAACCAGCAGCGCGCGCCGCGCCGGGTGCTCAGCAACTCGTTCGGATTCGGCGGCACCAATTGCAGCCTGATCCTGGGACGCGCGCAATGAAACTCACCGCCTACCTCGACGGCATCGGCCTGATCGGCCCGGGACTCGACAACTGGCTCGCGGCGCGGCCCATCCTGGCAGGCACCGTTCCCTATAAATCGCGCCCCCTCACGGTGGCCGCGCCGCAGTCGCTGCCGCCTGCCGAGCGCCGTCGCACCGGGCTTGCAATCAAGGTCGCGCTGGCCGTGGCGCAGGAGGCCGTCGCTGCCGGGCAACTCGATGCCCGGCAACTGGCCGCGGTGTTCGCCTCCTCCGGCGCCGACAACGACAACTGCGACGCCCTCTGCAAAACGCTGGCTTCCGAGGACCGGAGCATCTCGCCAACCCGCTTCCACAACTCGGTGCACAACGCCCCGGCGGGCTACTGGGGAATCGCCTCCGGCGCCATGACCCCGGCCACCGTTCTATGCGCCCACGACGGCAGTTTCGGCGCCGGCCTCCTGGAGGCGATGACCCAGGTCGCGGTCGAAGGCTGGGGCACGCTGCTGGTCACCTACGACATGCCCTACCCCGAACCGCTGCACGCCAAGCGCCCGCTTCCCAGCGCATTTGGCATCGCCCTGGCGCTGATGCCCGAACGCAGCGCGCAATCGCTGGCGCGGATCGAGCTCAGCCTCGTCGATGCCCCGCCCGATGCCCTGGCCGAACCCGAACTCGAAGCGCTGCGCCACGCCATTCCCTGCGCGCGCGGGCTGCCCCTGCTGCAGGCCGTGGCGCGCGGTCACGCGAGTACGGTGGTGCTGGACTACCTGGCGCCGCTCAGTCTGGCGATAACGATCGAACCCGAGCATCGCGGCTGATGGAGCCCTACCGCAAAACACTGAAAGAACCCGCGCTCAGAACCAGCATGACCGATGCCGAACAAGCGCTGTGGCATCACATTCGACGCAAACAAATACAGAATGTGCAGTTTTATCGGCAAAAGCCATTGCGCTCGTTCATCGTGGATTTTTACTGCCCGGCAGCGAAGCTGGTTGTCGAGCTTGATGGCAGTCAGCATCTTGAAACCGGGCATCAGGCCGAAGATCAGGCTCGTGATGCAGCGTTGGCAGGCTTGAGCTTGCAGGTGTTGCGGTTTGACAATCGGCAGGTGCTGCTGGAAATGGATGCGGTGCTGGCAGTGATAGATGAAACAGTGAAGGGGCGGATGTGAGCAAAGTCAAAGGCAAATCCCCCTCAATCCCCCTTTTACAAAGGGGGAGGTCGATGCGGTGTGCCGTGCTTCCCCCCTTTGAAAAAGGGGGGCTAGGGGGGATTTGCCTTTGCCCTTGCGCATGCCGCTAGACCACGCCTGGTTACTCGCCCACCTGCCGCATCAGGGCAGCATGTGCCTGCTCGATGCCGTCGCCGAGTGGGATGCCCAGCGCATCCGCTGCACGGCGACGAGCCACCGCGAAGCCGACAACCCGCTGCGCACCCACGACCGCCTGGGTACGGCCTGCGGCATCGAGTACGCGGCGCAGGCCATGGCCGCCCACGGCGCGCTACTGGCGGGGACCGACGGCGCGCCACGCGCCGGCTACCTGGCGAGCGTGCGCGGCGTCGAGCTGCATGTCGCGCGACTGGACGACATCGCCGCCGACCTCGAGGTCGAGGCGGAGCGCCTGTCCGGCGACGGCAACACCATCCTTTATGGCTTCCGCGTCAGCGCTGCCGGACGCGAACTGCTCAACGGCCGGGCAGCGGTGGTGCTGGATGCCGACAAACTGGGGAATTTGACATGAAACGTGCGCTCGTCACCGGCGGCAGCGGCGGCATCGGCTCGGCGATCTGCCGCCGACTCGCCGCCGACGGCTGTTACGTCTACATCCACGCCAACCGCAACCTGGCAAAAGCGCAAGCGCTGGCGGATGAAATCCAAACGGGCGGCGGCCAGGCCGAAGCCATCGCCTTCGACGTCACCGACGCCGACGCCAGCCGCGCCGCACTCGAAGCACTCATTGCCGACACGCCGATCCAGGTGCTGGTGAACAACGCCGGCATCCACGACGACGCCGTCTTCCCCGGTATGAGCGCGGCGCAGTGGCACCGCGTGCTCGATGTGTCGCTTTCCGGCTTCTTCAACGTCACCCAGCCGCTGACGATGGCGATGATCCGCAGCCGCTGGGGGCGCATCGTCAATATCACCTCCATTGCCGGCATCACCGGCAACCGCGGCCAGGTCAACTACTCCGCCGCCAAGGGGGCGCTGCATGCCGCCACCAAGTCGCTGTCTTTGGAACTCGCCAGCCGTGGGGTGACGGTCAACGCCGTGGCGCCGGGCATCATCCAGACCGACATGATCGACGGCGTGTTCGACGCCAAGGCCATCGCGGGCATGGTGCCGATGAAGCGCGCCGGCCGCCCGCAAGAGGTGGCGGACCTGGTCGGCTTCCTCGCCTCGGAGCAGGCGAGCTACATCAGCGGCCAGATCATCTCGGTCAACGGCGGCATGATTTGATCCCACCGCGCATGCCCCCGCGGTTCGTCCGATCGGGCGGTTTTATGGTTTGGAGATGGCAGGGGATGAAGTTTTCAGGGACGACTCGGGGCGTATAAAAAAACCCATGTGCAGGATAAGGGAATCGTATCGCAGGATAAGCGAATCGTTTTTTCTTTTTACGCGCATTATGCTACAGTGAGAGTGCGACAAGTTGTCGCAGTGGTGGGTTGGCGCTACAGCTATATCTTAAACGATTCGGTTTGCCCCGCTTTTCTGCGAATCGACAATCAGCGGTTTATCTTTTTTGACAGGGAGTCACGCAATCATGACACAGGACGACATCAAAACACCCGACACCCAACCTGACTTGGGGCGACGCAAATTCCTGAACACCGCCGCACTTGTTGGTCTCTCCGGCGCGGGGCTTTCGGTGGGCCTGAGCGCCTGCAAGAGTAAAGATGAAGCGGCTCCCGCAGAAGCCGCCCCGGGCACCCCCGCCGAGGCGGTTGGGACCAGCAAGCACGAAGTGGCGCCTGGTCAGCTTGATGAATATTACTCATTTTCCAGTGGCGGCCATTCGGGCGAAGTGCGCATCTACGGCATACCGTCCGGCCGCGAACTGAAGCGCATCCCGGTGTTCAACACGGACTGTCTGGTGGGCTGGGGGATAACCAACGAATCCAAGGCAATCCTCGGCACCAAGCCCAACGGCACGCCGAAATACACCACCGGCGACACCCACCACGTACACCAGACCTACACCGACGGCACCTACGACGGCAAGTACATGTTCGTCAACGACAAGCTCCATGGCCGCCTGGCACGCATCCGCATGGATACCATGGAATGCGACAAGATCCTCGAAATACCCAACATCCAGGGCTTTCACGGCACCTTCACCGACAAGCGCGACCCGGTCGACGCCGGCATCAACCACACCACCCGGGTATTCTGTGGCTCAGAGTTCTCGGTTCCGCTGATCAATGATGGGCGCGACCTGGAAGACGGCAGTAAGTACAAAAACCTGTTCAGCTGTGTCGATTCCGAGACCATGGAAATGCGCTGGCAAGTGCTGATCGACGGCAACTGCGACCTGGTGGCGAGTTCCTACGACGGCAAACTGGCAGCGACCAACCAGTACAATACCGAGATGGGTATCCATTACGAAGACATGATGGCATCGGAGATGGACGCCTGCCTGTTCTTCCACGTGGCTCGCATCGAAGAAGCGGTGAAGGCCGGCAAGGTCAGTTACCTCGGTAACTCCAAGGTGCCGGTGGTGGATGGCACGCGTGCCGCCAGCAAGGATCCGAAAACCGCACTGACCTGCTACGTGCCGATTCCGAAGAACCCGCACGGCGTGAACATCACCCCCGACGGCAAGTATTACGCCTGCTCGGGCAAGCTGTCGCCGACGGCCACGGTGATCGAACATGCCTCCGTACTGAAATGGTTCGACGGCGAACTGGCCAATCCCCGCGACGCAGTGGTCGGAGAGCCCGAGATCGGCCTGGGGCCGCTGCATACCGGCTTCGACAACAAGGGCAATGCCTACACCACGCTGTTCCTCGACAGCCAGATCGTGAAATGGAACGTGGAAGCTGCGATCAAATCGTACAAGGGCGACAAGGCTGCCAAGCCGGTAGTGGACCGCCTTGATGTGCATTACCAGCCGGGACATGGTTTCACCTCGATGGGCGAAACCAAGGAATCGGATGGCCGCTACTTTATTTCGGACAACAAGTTCTCCAAGGACCGTTTCCTGCCCGTGGGCCCGCTCCATGCTGAGACCGCTCAACTGATCGACATCAGCGGCGACAAGATGAAGCTGGTGGCTGACCACTCGGTGTACTCGGAGCCGCACGATTCGATCATCGTCCGTCGTGACATCATCAAGACGCGCCAGGTCTACAACCTGGACGAGTTCCCGAACGCCGTGATGGACCCCAAGGATTCGGGCGTCTTCCGCAATGGCAAAAAGGTGACCGTCAAGCTCATCAGCCAGGCGCCGGCGTTCAGCATGCGGGAATTCAAGGTCAAGAAGGGCGACGAAATCACCCTCATCCTGACCAACCATGACAAGGTGGAAGATCTGACCCATGGCTTCGGTATTCCCAAGTACGACATCCAGTTCATCGTCAACCCGCAGGAGACCAAGTCGGTCACTTTCGTTGCCGACAAACCCGGAGTCTACTGGTGTTACTGCACCAATTTCTGCCACGCCCTGCATCTGGAAATGCGTACTCGCATGATTGTCGAGGCATGAACGCACTCCATCCCCCGAAAGGGGGATGGGGCGTTTCTCCGCAATCTGCGACAATCCGATCAGATAAAAAACCGCGCCCGAAAGGGCGTTGTTTTTGTGCCTGTACCAGTTGGTGTTCCGAGGATTTCTTGTCCTTTCACATGTTTTTTCCCGGTTTTTTTGTCCGTTTCCTGACAATACTTTATCTGTGCTGTACCTCGGCGTTGGCTACCGGTGAGGACGGCTATGAGACGCCACTCCCCCCGCTGTTATCCACCGCTCCGGATCTTTGCGCGCATGTCCCCTGCAAGGATGTGCTGCCTGGGGCGGACAGCTTCTCTCATCGAATGGGCAAGCCGTCTTACGTCGAGGCCTACCGCAGCAAGAAGGACGGTCGCGAGCTGATCGGTTACGTATTCCTGTCCACCGACATCGTGGACATCCCCGCCTACTCGGGTAAACCGGTGGTGACCCTGATCGGCATGGACACCCGCGGCATCATTACCGGTGTCCGGATTCTGCGTCATTCCGAATCGGTCTTGTTGGTGGGAATTCGGGAGTCGGAACTCACAAAGTTCGTCGCCCAGTACGTCGGCAAGTTCGTCGGTGACATGATCGAGGTGGGCAAGGCGGGCGTGGTCGGCGTGGATGCGATCTCCGGCGCCACGGTAACCGTTGTTACGCAGAATCAGGTCATCCTGCGCAGCGGCCTGGGGGTCGCCAGGCAGGTGGGCATTGTCACGCCCACCATTCGACCCCAGGCAAAGTTCACAGAGATGGCGGACAAACTGGATTGGCCGGCGCTGCTCAAGGAGGGCAGCATCCAGCGACTCAAGGTCGACGCCGCGGAGGTGGGGATGCCACCCTCGGCCCTGCCCTACATCGACCTCTATTTTGGATACCTCAACGCCCCGGCGGTGGGACGCAGCGTACTCGGCGATGCGGTCTATCAAAGCCTGATGTCGCGGCTCAAGCCCGGCGAACATGCCATTTTCATAATTTCCCATGGGGTGGGATCGTTCAAGGGCTCGGGCTTCGCACGCGGCGGCATCTATGACCGGGTGCTGGTGGCACAGGACATTGACAGCTTCACCTTCCGCGATCTGGATTATCTCCCCTTGTATAAGATCGAGGCTGCCGGCGCATCACCCTACCGGGAGTCGGCCATCTTCATCATCCGCTCGCCGCTATTCAGCGCAGCCTATCCATGGCGTCTGGCGCTTCTGGCCAACAAGGTGGACAATCAGACGGGTAGCCGGACCTTTGTCAGCTTCGACCAGGAATATTGGCTGCCTGATCGCCATCTTGTCGGCGGCCGCCCGAAAATAGAAAAGCGCGTTCCCCTCGGAAACGAGAGGTAAAGTCCGCATTTCAATCGCGGATTTATTGCATGTATTTCAGTTGATGGTTTTAAGCTTAAGGGCTTTGTTATGAGTAATCCTGCCGGTCTTTTTTCCCGTTTCCTGACGGTTCTTTGTCTGTGCTGCGCCTGGGGGCTGGCTGCCGGTGCCGAAGGCGGCAGCTATGAAGCGCCATTGCCTGCACAGTTAGCGACTGATCCGGATCTCTGCGCGTATGTCCCCTGCAAGGATGTGATGCCTGGCGCAGACAGCTTTTCCCATCGAATGGGCAAACCTGCTTATGTCGAGGCCTACCGGAACAAGAAAGACGGCCACGGCGAACAAAAAGGCCGTACCGAGAAGGACAGCCAAAGCAACGACAACGGCAGCGACAACGGCAACGGCAAAAACAAGAAAGACGGCCAGGGTAGACAAAAAGGCCGCACCGACAATGGCAAAGACGACCGTGAACTGATCGGTTACGTATTCCTGTCCACCGACATCGTGGACATCCCCGCCTACTCGGGCAAACCGGTGGTAACCCTGATCGGCATGGACACCAAGGGCATCGTCACCGGCGTCCGGGTTCTGCGACACTCCGAGCCGATCCTGCTGCTGGGCATTCCGGAGGCCGAACTCACCAAATTCATCAAGCAATACGTCGGCAAGTTTGTGGGCTCCAAAATCGAAGTGGGTGCAGGCAAACCGGATCAGGGCGTGATCGGTCTGGATGCCATCACCGGGGCCACAGTGACCGTGATTGCAGAGAACCAGGTCGTTCTGCGCAGCGGTCTGGCGGTTGCAAGGCAGGTGGGCATTATCGAACCCACCATTCGTCCCCAGGCGAAGTATAAGCAGGTGGAGGGCAAGCTGGACTGGGGTGCCATGGTCGAGGAAGGCAGCATTCAGCGACTCAAGATCGACACCAAGGAGGTCGGGATGCCGCGCTCGGCCCTGCCCTACATCGACATTTATTTTGGCTACCTCAATGAGCCGACGGTGGGGCGTAGCGTGCTGGGCGACTCTGTCTATCAGAGCCTGATGTCCCGGCTCAAGCCCGGCGATCATGCCATCTTCCTCATCGCCAACGGCGTTGAAACGTTCAAGGGCTCGGGCTTTGTGCGCGGGGGGATTTACGACCGGGTACAGGTGTCGCAGGACATGGACACGTCGACTTTCCGTGATCTGGATTATCTCAACCTGTACCGTATTGAGGCCGCCGGCGCACCAGCTTACCGCGAGTCGGCCATTTTCATCATCCGTTCCCAGACATTCAGCGCGGCCTACCCCTGGAATCTAATATTTTTGGCCAACAAGATGGACCCGCAGACGGGTGGCCGAACCTTTGTCAACTTTAGCCGCGAGTACTGGCTGCCGGACCGTTATCTTGAAGGAGGACGCCCGGAAATCGTCCAACCGGAAGCGACCTGGGTGACGGTGTGGAAATCGCGCAAGATCGAGATCGGGCTGTTCCTGCTCTGGCTGATTGCCTCGGGAACAGTGTATGCGTTGCGCGACAAGCTGGTTCGGCGCTCAACGATGAAAGACACGCGCTGGAAAGATTACCCGAGATACCTGCTGTGGATCATCTCAATCGGCTTTGTCGGCTTCTACCTGCTAGCCGTGCCGTCGATCACCCAGGTGCTGACCTGGTTCCACTCCATCCTGTTTGAGTGGAAGTGGGAACTGTTCCTGTCCGATCCATTCATCTTCCTGTTCTGGGTTTTCATCATCATCAGCGTGTTCTTCTGGGGACGCGGAATGTTCTGCGGCTGGATGTGTCCGTATGGCTCGCTCGCGGAGCTGGTCTACCATGTGGCCGGCAAAGTGGGGTTGAAACGTTACCAGCGCCACCTGCTTCCACAGCACTTGCACGACCGCCTGAAATGGCTCAAGTACGGCATCTTTGCCATCCTGATCGCAGTGTCGTTTTATTCCATGGGGATGGCCGAGAAGCTTTCCGAGATCGAGCCGTTCAAGACCACCTTCCTGGTCGGCGCGTGGAACCGCACCTGGCCCTTCTTCACCTTCTGGGCGGTTTTGATGGTCGCCTCGGTCTTTTTCGAGCGCCCGTTCTGCAAGTACCTGTGCCCGCTCGGCGCGGCCCTGGCGATCCCCTCCACCTTCCGCTGGTGGGGCCTCAAGCGCAAGAAGGAATGCGGCCCCTGCGCTGCGTGCGCCGTCGGCTGCGGCTCGCAGGCCATCGACGCGGCCGGCCGCATCGACCAGCGCGAGTGCCTGCTGTGCCTGGACTGCCAGATATTGTATTACGACGATCATGCCTGCCCGCCGCTGGCGCAGGAGCGCAAGCGCCGCACCAAGGCCGGCGAGCCGCTGACCGCGGTTGGCCCGAACGGTTATTTCATCCCCATCGTGCCGGCAGCAGGGGCCCCCTCCTCTGCTGCAGCAGCGCAACAAAGCCTGCCTGCGTTCATCGGCCAGGAATTCTTCGACCACCTGTTCCCCTGGAGCCAAAAGGTGGTCAAGCAGCCACGTCTGTTGCAGGCGATCGGCTTCGCCTTGGCTGCTCTGGTGACCTGGGTCTGGGTGCTCGGCGCGGCAGGCAGTATCGGCCCCGGCATCGTGCTAGGCTGGTGGCTGGCCTGGAGCGTGTATGAACTTGTGGTGCGCATGCGCTGCAAACCATACGTCAAGGAGGGTCCGTGGTGGGGACGCAATTTGCGCCCGGCATCCTGGGCTGACATGGCTTCCTACGTGGCGTTCAAGAACCTACTGATCGCCGCCGCTTTGTTCCTGGTGATGAAAGGTACGGGGGTACTAGACTTCCTGCAAGACCTTCCATCGCTGCAATGGCTGTACTAGCAAGCTGCTGGGCTTTATTCACACACCGAATAAAGTCCAGCAGCGGATCATCTCTGATTGCTGCATTGCTTTGCTTTCAGGTTTCCGGTAGCGGGCTTGCCGGCGAACTGACAGTGCAGGCGGGGCAGTCCATCGCCGCAGCCATTGCGCGGGCCGCACCCGGCGACGTGGTGCGTGTGGAAAGAGGCCATTATCGGGAGCGACTGGTGATCGACAAACCCCTGACGCTGAAGGGGATCAATCGACCTACGCTAAGCGGTGACCTCAAAGGCGATACCATCCGGGTAACCGCTACGGATGTCGTCATCGATGGGCTGATCGTGCGCGATTCGGGTGACAGTCTGCTCGATCAAAATGCCGGCATCTACATCTGGCCGGGCGCGCACCGCGCTGTGGTGCGCAACTGCGACCTGGCCTACAACCTGTTCGGCCTGTGGATCGAGAAGGCCAACGACGTGCGCATCGAAAACAACCTCATTACCGGCAAGCGCGATTACCGATCCTCGTCGCGCGGCAATGGCATTCAGCTTTACAACACGACGGGCGCCCATATTATTGGCAACCACATCAGCTTCGTGCGGGATGCCATCTATGTCGATGTCTCGCACCACGCGATTTTCCGCGGCAACCGGATGCATCACAGCCGCTATGGCACGCATTACATGAATTCCTATTACAACCTGTGGGAAGGCAACGACTCCTGGCTGAACCGTGGCGGCCTTGCGCTGATGGAAGTACGCAACCAGGTAGTGCGCAACAATCGCGCGTGGGCCAATTCCGACCATGGCATCATGCTGCGCACGATTCAGGATGCGGTGGTAGAAAACAACGTGGTAGCCGGCAATGCCCGCGGTTTCTTCATTTACGACGCCGAATACAATACGCTGCGCAACAATCTGGTGGTCGACAACCTCGTCGGCGTGCACCTGTGGGCCGGTTCGAAGAACAATCGGGTGGAAGGCAATGACCTCATCGCCAACCGTGAACAGGTCCGCTATGTCGGCGCACGCGACGAGGTCTGGGGTAGCGAACATGGCAACCACTGGAGCAACTACCTCGGCTGGGACCGCGACGGCGATGGGATCGGCGACATCCCCTACGAGGCCAACGACATGGTCGACCGCTTGTCCTGGCGGCATCCGATGACCAAACTCTTGCTGGCGAGTCCTGCAATTCAGACGCTGCGGCTGATTGGGCGGCAGTTCCCTTTATTGCGCGCACCCAGCGTGGTCGACCCCAACCCGCGCATGCGGCAAACACACAATGACTGGAGAAACTGGCTTGGAAAGTTTTACCCCGGTTCCCGCTGACACCACCGCTGCAACAGCGCCTGTCGTCAGCATCCGCGCCGCCAGCAAATACTATGGCCCAGTGCATGCCGTTGTCGGCGTTGATCTCGACGTCAACCGCGGCGAACTGTTCGGCTTGATCGGCCACAACGGCGCGGGCAAAAGCACACTATTCAAGCTGATGCTTGGACTGATCCCACTCACTGCCGGCGAGATTCGTATCGACGGTGCAACAGTCGCTGGTAGCGGTTTTCGTGCGGTGCGCCGCAAGATCGGCTACCTTCCGGAGAACGTGGTCCTCTACGACAACCTCACCGGACTGGAGACGCTGCATTTCTTCGCGCGCCTGAAGGGCGTGCCGGCGCGCGAATGTCCCGCCGCGCTGGAACGCGTTGGGCTGGCGGACGCCGCGACCCGGCGCGTGCGCGAATACTCCAAGGGCATGCGGCAGCGGTTGGGATTTGCGCAAGCGCTGCTCGGCCAGCCGCAGATCCTGTTCCTGGACGAACCGACCTCGGGCCTGGATCCGGAAGCCATCCGCGACTTCTACGCGATCCTGCGCGGCTTGAGAGACCAGGGCGTCACCATGGTCCTGACTTCACACATCCTCGCCGAGATCCAGGAACGCGTTGATCGCCTCGCGATCATGTCCGCCGGCCGCATCCAGGCCATCGGCACGGTTCAGGCCCTGCGCGAACAGATCGACCTTCCGCTGTGGTTCGACATCCGGCTCGCAGCGGCAGATGTCGACCGGGTGCGCGACGCACTTGGGCATCTGCCGATCATTGCCATCGAGGCCCACAACGACCGCATCACGGTGCAGTGCCGGCGCGATGCAAAAATGCAGGTACTGGAAGCCGTGGCCAGGCTCGACGGCAAAGTGCTCGACCTGCATGTGCGCGAACCCTCGCTCGAAGACGTGTTCTTCGGCTTCTCCGACTAGAGCTGACATCCATGGAATTCAAACAGATCGCCACCATCGCCGGCAAGGAATTCTGGGACCGCATCCGCAACCGCTGGGTGCTGGCGGTCGCCCTGGTGTTCACCGTATTCGCCCTGGTGATCGCCTATTTCGGCGGCGCACAGCAGGGCGCGGTGGGCTTTCGCTCGATCGAGTTCACCATCGCCAGCCTGGTCAGTCTGGTGATTTATCTGATCCCGTTGATCGCGCTGATTCTCGGCTTCGACGCCATCGTCGGCGAACGCGAGCGCGGTTCACTCGATCTGTTGCTGTCGATGCCGATCACCCGCTTCGAACTGCTGCTGGGAAAATACCTCGGCTTGGCAGCCGCGCTGACGTTTTCCACCGTGGCGGGCTTTGGCCTGGTCGCTCTCGTGCTTGCGCCGAACCTCGAATTGAAAGCCCTGTATCACTATTTCGGATTCATGCTCAGTTCGGTGCTGCTCGGCATGGCCTTCCTCAGCCTCGCGGTAATGGTGTCGACATTCGCCACGGATCGCACCCGTGCGTCAGGCATGGCGATCGCACTGTGGTTCTTCTTCGTGCTGGTGTTCGATCTGCTGCTGTTGGGCGCGCTGGTTGTAACCGGTGGTAGCTACGGAGGGGAGATCTTTCCTTACCTGCTGATGGCGAACCCGGCAGACGTGTTCCGCATTCTCAATATCTTTGCCATGGACGACGTTCGTACCCTGTACGGACTGGCAACCGTTTTCCCCCGCGCACTGGCCGAGCCCTGGCTGCTGGGTCTGGTGATGCTGGCCTGGATTGCAGCACCGCTGGCTATTGCAACATGGAGATTCCGTAAATGAACCCTGTACGGCGCACACTCATTCTTGCCACCCTGGCAGCAACCGCCCTGGCGGCCTGCGGGAAGTCCGAGACCCAGACCGCTGTTGTTCCGCTGGAGATCAGCCAGGGCACGTCCTGCGCCCTCGATGGCATGCTGCTCGCGGATTATCCCGGCCCCAAAGCACAGATCCATTATGCCGGGCAGGCGGAACCGGATTTCTTCTGTGACACGATGGAAATGTTCAACATCTACCTCAATCCCGAGCAAGTCAGGGCCGTGCATGGCCTTTTCGTGCAGGACATGGGCAAGGCCGACTGGGATGACCCTCGCGACCACTGGATCGATGCGAAGAACGCGTTCTACGTCCACGGCAGCAAGCGACACGGCTCCATGGGACCGACGATCGCAAGTTTCGCGCTGGAGAACGACGCGGTGAAGTTTGCTGCCGACTACGGCGGTAAGGTCTATCGTTTCGCCGACATCACGCGCGACATGGTGGTGCTGGACGGCGGCGCAATCCACGACAGCAACATGTAAAGCATCATGGCGAATTTCTATGAAAACCTTGATCCCGACACGGCAGCGGAATTCCAGCAATTGTCGCAATTGATCTATGAGCTGCGCGAGAATCGCCATGCCGTCCTCAAGCCCTTTGGTGCGGAGGACGAAGCGGCGCTGCTGCAGCGCATCCAATCCGGCGCAGTGGCCGAGCATCCTGCCTATGAACATTACCTGGCTGCCCGGATTCTCGCCGACACCCGCGAATCGGTCCGCGCCATGGTCGCCGAACGCCTGAAAGAAGCGAACCGAAAATGAGCCTACACCTCGAACTCGGTTCGATGATCGAAACATCCTTCGCGGGTGATCTCGCTTCCCCCGTCGAACAGAAGCAGGACGCCATGATCGTCCACCTGAAAAATGGCGTGACGCTGGAAGTCCGCTATGCCGCAGTCGATGCCTATTCGCTGCGCTGGGCCTATGGCGATGCCCAATCCGGAATCGACACAGCGCCCCTGCACCGCGGGCTTGAAACCTTCCCCAACCATTTCCACGATGCGGGCGGCCGCATCGTTGCAGACCCGATCACTCGCCCCGATGCCCTTCCGGAAGACAATCTGCAAAAACTGATCCGCGCCCTGATCGATGACCCGATGCTCGGGGTCGGGAACGTCGGCTGATGCGACTGCCAGGGAAACGGCTATCCCTGGGGATCGCCGTGCTCGCGATAGCCGTCGTTGCCGCTGCCGTCGTGCTGCTGCCCCAGGGCGAACAGGCGGCCACGGATCCCGACCTGGTCACGAACGAGCTTTGCGTCGTTGCCCCGGCAACGCCCTACGATCCGGCTTCAGGCCTGGCAATGCTTGCACCGCGGCCGATCCCTGTCGCGGCACGCTGCCCGGTCTGCGGCATGTATCCCGCCCGCTTTCCGCGCTGGGCTGCGCAAAGCATTTTCAGGGACGGCGCTGCCCACTACTTCGACTCGCCGATCGACCTGTTCGTCTTCCTGCAAAAGGTCGATCGCTACGACAGCCGCTACGCCCTGAACGAGGTTGCCGTCAGCTTTGTAACCGACTTTGAAACCGGGCAATGGATCGAGGCCCAGGATGCTTTTTTCGTCCACGGCTCCAGCGCCTTCGGTCCGATGCGCGATGCCGACCTGCCCGCCTTTGCCAGCCGCGAAGCGGCAAACGCCCTGACCCGCAGCCGCGGCGGCAAGGTGCTGGCATTTACGGAAGTGACCCCCGAAGTGATCCAGTCGCTGAACCGCAGCGTGCACCATCGCCACTGACGCCTGCCGCCAGTCGCGCCCATAAAAAAAGCGGGAGAGATCTGCATCTCTCCCGCTTTTTCATTGACCAGGCTGTGGTCGTTGGCTTCTGACGCTTATTTTGATAGCCCAACCATGTAGTCGACTGCCGCCTTGACTTCGTCGTCGGTCAGTGCGGTGTTTCCGCCGCGCGCGGGCATCATGCCTTTTGCACCGGTAAATCCTTCCATCGCATGCTTGTAGAGAAGGTCATTGCCCTGCGCGATACGCGGCCCCCAGTCAGCCGTATCGCCGGGCTTCGGCGCACCGGCAACTCCCGACGCATGACACAACGCGCAGGTCTTGTTGAATATGCTTTTGCCCAGAACATTCTCCGCCACAACGGGTTCTGGCGCCGGAGCCGGAGCCGGTGCGGCCACCTCGGGAGCGGGCGCTTCCGGAGCGGCACTCTCCTGTTTCCCGCAAGCGCTCAACAAAACTGCAAGCGAAACAGCCAGAACGAGTGATGTCTTCTTCATTTAAATCTCCTGTTTGTCTGCACCAGTTTAAAAATCCCGAACCGATGCAACGGGCTGCCATTATGGCGTGGAATGATTTCGATCAAAGTCGGAAATTCGGGTCGGCCGCGGCGGATGGATCGGCCACGGCCAGAGCGAGATGATAGCACCTCGCCCCCGCATATCGAAACGAAGCAAGAGATCCGTATCCAGATCTCCAATGCGCTACGCCCTCCCGCGCGCACTGCCTTGAACGATTCCGCCCTTGCCGCTTCGGGAATGTGGCGTCGCAAGATCCCTGGATCGAACTGCGGGCACTCGCGAAATCGCTGGGGCGCGAACCCGACGCGCTGGCCGCCACGGTATCCGACGCCAAATCGTATCTGGACGGGGACGGGGCCGATGTGATGGCGCATTCAAGACGCGAGCTGCTGGTGGAAGATTTGCCGGAACAGCAGCCCGGTGTAGTGTTCGATGCCGGCGCGCCTTCCTTGGATATGCGTGTGGAAATGTTTTTTTGCGCGCGTGAATGCACTAAAATAATGCAAGCGCATCTTCATAGATTTTTATGCTTTTTTGAAATACTGCACGGGGAAACAAGACGATGTCTATCGATTTACCGGAACGTGATGCAGAAGGCTACCTGATCGAACCCGCCGACTGGAACGAGGACGTGGCCCGGGCCTTGGCCGAGGAAGAGAAAATCCAGCTTGATGACGACCACTGGGACGTCATCAACTTCATGCGCGACTACTTCGAGGAACACCAGGTCATCGCCGATGCCCGTTTCGTCATCAAGCACCTGGCCGAACGCATGGGGAAAGAAGCGCACAAGAAGCTGTTCGATCTGTTCCCCTACGGCTACGTGAAGCAGGCATGCAAGATCGCCGGCATGCGGCGGCCAAGGGCCTGGAGCACGGGTTGATCGGACCCTGCCGATTCGGCGCGGACAACACTCGGGCGCCTTGCGCGACCGGCGATAATCCCCGCACGTGACGCGTCGTCGCCGCTCACGCTCTTGATCACTTCCTGACAGCTGAACATTCCCACGAGCTGGGCGCGCCCATCCACTTTTCCAAGCCCGCCCAAGCCACGGGCAACTAAGCGGTTTCGGCGATCGCCGCCATATTTTTTCCCGGATGAAACCGCCCGGGCGCCAATTTTTCACGGTACACCGGCATCCCCGAAGGCGTACCCGGCAGCCATGATGCCTATACAATGGTCGCCGCCAGGCAGGCCATGCTTTCGCCAGAACCAGGACGCATCACTTGCCATCGACAAACCTGCCGGTGCAACCGCCAAACCGAGTTTCCACGCTTATGTCCTCACCGCTCAACCCGACCATGCGCCCTGCAAGATTCGCGCTGTTTGCCCTGGGCTTCCGGCCTTTTTTCCTCGCTGCCGGCTTGTTCGCCGTCGTGCTGTTGGGGCTGTGGCTGGCCATCCTTCAGGGAGCAATCGCCGTCGGGCCGCTGGCTCCCGCCGTCTGGCACGGCCATGAAATGCTGTTCGGCTATGCCGCGGCGGTGATCGCCGGCTTCCTGCTCGCTGCGGCGCAGAACTGGACCGGTATTCGCACGCCGTCGGGCCCGCCCCTGGCCGCGCTGTTCCTGCTGTGGCTGGCAGGCCGGCTGAGCTTTTTGATTCCCGGCCTGCCGGTGGGGCTGGTCGCGCTGGTCGACCTGCTGTTCCTGCCGGCGCTGGCGCTGGCGCTGGCCTGGCCGATCATCAAGGCCAGGCAGCTGCACAACTACCCTTTCCCCGTCATGCTGCTGGCGCTGGCCGCGGCCAACGCGCTGGTGCATGCGGAAGCGCTCGGCTGGACCGCGTCCAGCGCCAGCCTGGGCTTGCATCTCGCTGCCTATGTCGTGGTCACGATGATGACCGCGATGGGTGGGCGGGTGATTCCCTTCTTCACCGACAACAGGCTGAAATCCTGCCCACGGCGCTGGAAAATCATCGAATGGCTGGTGCCTGCCGCCACCCTTGCGGCGCTGCTTGCCGCATTGATTGCACCCGTGTCGCCGGTTACCGCACTGCTCGCGACAATTGCGGCAACGGTGCATTTCATCCGGCTGGCGGGCTGGTACACCAGCAAGGTCTGGTCAGTACCGCTGCTGTGGGTTTTGCATCTGGGCTGCGCCTGGATCGCGCTTGGCTTCATGTTGCTTGCGCTGTCGGCAGCGGGGGTGAGCGCAGCAACCGGCGCTTCACTGCATGCCTTCACCGTGGGCGGCATCGGGGTGCTGACCCTGGGTATGATGGCGCGGGTGTCGCTCGGCCATACAGGCCGGCCGATCGACTCCGTTCCGCTAATGACGCTGGCCTTCGTCGCGATCAATCTCGCGGCGCTGATCCGCGTCGCGTCGCCCTTGTTCTTTCCGGCGGTCTATACGGCAGGCCTCACCGTTGCCGGATTGGCCTGGATGTTCGCGTTCGGCCTGTTCGCCGCGATCTACGTACCCATGCTGCTGCGCCCGCGGATCGACGGCAAAGCGGGCTGAGCCGCACATTGGCCACGACAAAACGCGGCAGGCGCTGCCGGCCGCAATGACCGACGATCCCGGCTGATTCCCATGAACCGTCTTGCGCACTGCACCCGCTGGCTTGTCCTCTGCCTGCTGTCGTCCCCGCTGCTGGCCGCCTCGCCCGACGGCGTGGTGGCGGTATCGCACCCGGCCGCCGCCGCCGCCGGCGCGCGCGTGCTGGCGCAGGGCGGCAACGCCATCGATGCCGCGGCCGCGGTGCAGTTCGCGTTGAACGTGGTCGAGCCGCAGTCTTCCGGCATCGGCGGCGGCGGCTTCATGCTGGTCCATCTCGCCAAAACCGGCGAAAGCTTCATCGTCGATTCGCGCGAGCGCGCCCCGGCTGCGGCCAGCGCCGACATGTTCGCGCCCGCTGGCCTGCCGATGCAGTTTCCGCTGGCCTCGACCAGCGGCCTGGCGGTGGGCGTGCCGGGCACCCTGCGCGGCGTCGACACCGCGTTGCGCCGCTGGGGCACATTCAAATTGGCGGATGTGCTGGCGCCCGCCATCGAACTGGCCGAGCACGGTTTTCGCGTCAACCGCTTCCTCGCGGCCGACATCGCGGACGACGGCGGCCGCACCCGGCTGCAGCCGGAAACCGCCGCGATCTTTCGCCCCGGCGGCGTGCCACTGGCCGAGGGCGACTGGCTGGTGCAGCCCGACTTGGCGAAGACCCTGAAGCGAATCGCCGCCGGGGGACCGAACGCCTTCTATCGCGGCCCCCTGGCACGGGCGATCGTCAACGCCCAGCAGCGCACGCGCAGCGAGCTCGGCGCAGCCGGAAAGGGTCGCATGACACTGGCCGACCTCGACCAGTATCGCGTGGCAATCCGCCAGCCGCTGGTCGGCCATTACCGCGGCTGGACGCTGGCGGGCATGCCGCCGCCCTCTTCCGGCGGCCTCACCATGCTGCAGATGCTGGGCCTGCTGGAGCGCTTTCCGCTCGGCGACGCCGCGCAGGGATACGACTTCGGCAGCCCGCACACCCTGCACGCGATGATCGAAGCGATGCGCCTGGCGTTCGCCGACCGCGCGGTGTGGATCGGCGACGACGACACCGTGCCGGTGCCGCGACATGGGCTGCTACATGCCGATTACCTCGCTGCGCGCGCAGCCTTGATCAAACCCGACAGCCGCATGGACACGCCGCAGGCAGGCGATCCGCTGCCCTGGGATGTCGCCACCGCCGTGCGGCGCAAGCCGTCGCCCGCCAGGCAGCAAAGTCCACACACCACGCATTTTTCCATCGTCGACCGCTGGGGCAACGTGGTGAGCTACACCAGCACCATCGAGTTCACCTGGGGGTCTGGCATCACCGTTCCGGGCTACGGCTTCCTGCTCAACAACGAGCTGACCGACTTCAATTTCGTGCCTGCGGCCGACGCCGCGACCGGCAACCCCGGCGCCAACGACGCCGCCCCCGCCAAACGCCCGCGCTCCAGCATGGCGCCGACGCTGCTGCTCCGGGACGGCAAGCCGGTCGCCGCCTACGGCTCGCCCGGCGGCGCGACCATCATCAACTCGGTGCTCAATGTCACGCTCAACCTCATCGACCACGGCATGTCCCTGCAGCAGGCCATCGCCGCGCCCCGCCTGTCGGTGACCCACGCAACGGGGCGGGTGCAGTGCGAAGGCGGCGCCGCGTTCATGCAGCCGCATTTCAGCGTCGCCACCCAGGATGCCTTGCGCAAGCGGGGACATATCGGCCTGGGCGAACCGGGGACGGATGGCTGCCGGGAAACGATCGGCTCGGTGCAGGCAGTCGTCATCGACCTCGCGACGGGCGCCCATCACGGCGCGGCTGACCCGCGCCGCGAAGGCACGGTCATCCAGGTCGAGCCGGTGCAGACCTCGCCGGAACCCGCGCCCGATTGATCGTCATGCGAACAGCTGAAGACAATCGGCGGGGAAATGACTTACCCTACCAACCTTGTCCTCAAACCAGCAGAAGAGATGTCATATGGCCAAACCCAACTATTCGTTTGCAAAGCGTCAGCGAGACCTCGCCAAAAAACAGAAGAAGGAAGAGAAACTACGGCGCAAGACCGGCGCAGGCGAAAGCCAGCCCCAGGACGATCAGCCTCAGGATGACCAACCGCAGGAAGACCAGCCGCAGCTTCAACCGTCGCCGCCCGACGACGACAAACCGGCTGCCTGACGCTGCCGGCGGCTCGTGGCAGCGCGTGCCATGACGCAGGCCCGGCGCTGAGGCTTCACCATGCCCGCCCTGCTGCGCGCCATCCAGGCCGATATCACAACGCTTCAGGTTGACGCAATCGTCAATGCAGCCAACCCGTCGCTGCTCGGCGGCGGCGGTGTCGACGGCGCAATCCATCGCGCTGCCGGGCCGCGCCTGCTGGACGAATGTCGTCTTCTCGACGGCTGCCGGACAGGCGATGCCAAGCGCACCCGCGGATACGAACTGCCCGCCAGATTCATCATCCACACCGTCGGCCCGGTCTGGCACGGCGGCACCCGCGGGGAACCCGAACTGCTGGCGTCATGCTACCGGCGCTGCATCGAGGTGGCCGCGCAGAACGGCATCCACACCCTGGCGTTTCCCGGCATCAGCACCGGGATCTACGGCTACCCCGTCGAGCTTGCCGCCCACGTGGCCATTGCGACAGTCCGCACTGCGGTGACGGGGTTCCCGGTCATCCGGGAAGTGATCTTCTGCTGCCATTCCGCGGCCGATCTCGCCGTCTACCAGGCGCTGCTCGCCGACGCAGCGAGCTGACCGCGCATGGATATGGTGCTGGTCCATGGCATGGGCAGGACGCCGCTGTCCATGATGCGGCTGCGCCGGCGCTTGCGGCGAGCCGGCCACCACCCGGTCCTGTTCGGCTACGCCCCGACGTTCGAAAGCCTGCAGGGCGCAACCGCACGCCTGGTGAAACTGATCGAGCAGCGGGTGGACACCCGGCACTACGGAGCCGAGAAATAATAAGTTGGACAATTATGGGTGCGCTGGCGGGATGCGATGCAAGGCGCCGGGCGCGCCGCATGGCCATTCCCTGCAAGCGACCGGCAACGCCGCAGCGCGCCCGCCGGCACAGCCAGAACGTTCAAGTTATTGTTTCTCGGCTCCTCAGCGCTGGTGGGGCATTCGCTCGGCACGGTACTCATCCGCACGGCGCTCGGCCAGCTGGGAAACCGGGCGCCGTGCGTCTGCTTTTTTTTGGCGCCACCGATGGTCGCCTGCAAGGCCGCCCGGTTTTTTTCACGATTCCGGCTATACCGATTACTGACGGGCGAAATGGGCCAGCTCCTGTCTGACGGGCCGTTCATGCTGCAGCTGCCGCTGCCGCCGGTTCCCACCCGGATCTATGCGGGGGTCGGCGGCCCGCGAGCATCCTGGCTGCCGTTCGGCACGGAAGCCAATGATGGCATCCTCAGCGTGTCGGAAGCCACCGGCCGCTATAAAGCGAGGACCGTCGAGGTGCCGTCCCTTCACACCTTCATCATGAACTCGAGGCCGGTTTGCGATGACATGATCCGGCTGCTGGCAACGCTTGAACAGACGACACATCCGGGCGGAACGCACCACCAGGAGTAAAGCCATGGAACCACGCATCAGCCTCATCACCCTCGGCGTCGCCGACCTCGAGCGCGCCACCCGCTTCTATGAGGAATGCCTCGACCTGCCGCGGCTGCAGACACCACCGTCGGTCGCCTTCTTCGAGCTCGGCAAGACCTGGCTGGCGCTGTGGCCGCGCGAAAGCCTGGCTGCAGACGCCGGTCTCGCGCCGGAAGGATCGGGTTTCCGCGGCTTCACGCTGGCGCACAACGTGCGCTCGCCGGCCGAGGTGGATGCGCTGCTGGCGCATGCAGCCACCTGCGGCGGCACCGTGACCCGGCCCGGCCAGCCCACCGACTGGGGCGGCTACTCCGGCTATTTCAGCGATCCCGACGGCTTCGTCTGGGAAGTCGCGCACAACCCGGGCTTCCCTCATGTTTGAGCCGGATGCAGTGGCCTTGACCCGTATTTCAACCAAGAACGCAAGCCGATAACAAACAGCCCATGATCCGATTGCCCAAATCACTGAACGCCTGGGGAACGCCCGAATTCAAGGACGTCGTCCGCCAGGAAATCGCGCAGCTGGATGCCTCCGAGCTTCCGCTGCAGCAGGGACTGACCCGCAGCAGCCACGTCACGGAACGGCCTTTCCAGGCGATGCTCCTCAGCGCCAGCGAGGACGCCGGCCTGCTCCGGGTGAAAGCGGGGATTTTCTATACGGGAATCATCGCCGGCTGCAGCTGCGCGGACGACCCCACGCCGATCGACGAACTGAACGAATACTGCGTGGTCGAGTTCCACATCGACCGGACGACGGCCGAAGCCCGGGTGACCCTGCTGCCCGACTGAATGCCCGCCGAGCGACTGCCCGCGACTACAGGTCGAGCCAGACCTTTAGGGCGAGCGCGGCGACGACTGCGGCAAGGCCGAGCCAGCTGAGCGGATCGCCCTGGCGCAGCTTGCGCCCGAGGACAGCGAATTCGTTGCTGCGCTGGGTGCGTCCGAGCATGGGTTCGACGACGGCGGCGAAGGCCTTCCTATCGAACATCGAGACGAACGAATTGGGAAGGGGAACAGCGATTCGGCCGAGGAGCAGACGGCGGCCGGTGTGGATGAACGCTTCAGGCAGGCCCTTACCTTGGCGACCGAACAGATCCACCACGTGCAGCATCTTGCCATCGGTGCCGACGCGAAGACGTTTCATCCCGTAGATAAGCCACCCGTTAAGGCCCAGCCCAAGCGCCACCACACCAGCCAGCAGCGCGACCAGTCGGGCCGGAAGCACCTCGAGCGAAGTGAGCAGCAGCGCCGTCCCGCCGCCAAACATCAGCACTGACAAAACGAACACCGCCTGCTGCCAACGTAGCACCCGGCGGCTCGCGCCCAGCCACACGATCCCACGCGCATCCGGCCGCAATGCCAGACCCGCTGCGGCGGCCACGACGTCCTGTCGTTCCATTTCGCCGCCCTCCTCCGCCGCACCCACCTGGCGCTGGGCCGCCGCGTACTCGCGGCGCGCCCTCGAATCGAAATAGGCGGCGACGGCGCCGAGGACGGCGAAGAGCATCATCATGCCGATGCTCAGGTAGCGCATCCACAGCCCGTGGCTGTGGCGCGCCTGCAGGGTTTGCAGGACATCGC
Source organism: Thiobacillus sp. (assembly GCA_019459055.1). GTDB lineage: Bacteria > Pseudomonadota > Gammaproteobacteria > Burkholderiales > Thiobacillaceae > Thiobacillus. The sequence continues at coordinate 58,085 of JAIBEI010000005.1, forward strand.
GCAAGGCGGCATCGCCGAAGGCTTCGACGCGATGGTCGCCGACGCCGATCTGCAGCAGTCGGTAATTTGCCAGGTCGGCAAGCAGCACCGAGTCTGCGAGTGGCGCCAGGGCAACGGGGTCTGCGCCTTCGCCCAGCTCGATATGGCGCTGGGGCCTGCCCTCCGTGTCGTACAGAATCAGTTCGCCGTTGTTCAGCAGCCCATCCGCGACGACGGCCCAGGTGTTCCCGTGGCCGTCCCGCGCGGCTGTGATCGGCCAGGTGTTGCCGCGGCCCAGATCGTTCTTCGCGGCCATCGTCTGCAGCAACCGGGTGTGTCCATCCCCCTCATCCGCCAGAACGACGATACGATGGTGGTTGGTATCCACGACAAGCAGCCGGCCGTCGCCCAGCCATAGCACCTCGTTCGGGTATTTCAGCCCGCCCTCGGCCTCGATGCGATAGAGCGGCTTGCCCTTCAGGCTGTAGACATGCAGTTCGTGGCCGCTGGTGTCCGCGACGTAGAGTCGGTCCGCATCGGGCGCAGCTGCCACGGCCATTGCGGCCCCGTGGCCGCGCATCGGGATGCGGACGAGTTCCGCGCAGGCGCGGCGCGCCAGGTCGCAGCGATGAACGGTGCCGCGGGCGCCATCAGCGACCAGCAGGTCGTCTCCTATCACTGCGAGCTGGGACACCACCCTGCCGAGTCCCAGTGCTGCGAGGGGGAATTCGTCCTGCAGCGCGCCGCCGGCATCCGCCACATACAAGGTGCCGCCGGCGACGAAATACACCGTTTCGCCCGTGCTGGCGAGCGCGCCCGGTCCGGCGGCCACGGACACCTCTTCGCCGGCCTTCCACGCCAGCACCACGCTGCCCAGGATCCCTAGGATGGCGACGAGCGCGAGTCGATTGGCTTTTCTGCTGCGAGAGAGTTCGATCATCGTCGGGTCCGGTCTCTTGAATAACGAAGGGGGTCCGCGGTTGTGGACGGGGTGCGGTCATTTCAGACGATCGTGCATCTTTGTGCCATGCCCCTGCGGGGCGTCACATCCGTCGTATTGGGTGGAGTTATCGGAGATTCCCGAACGAACTGAACGCCTGTGTGAGGCGGCACCCGACCCCGGGGCGGGAATCCGGCGATCAGTCGCCTGCCAGGCTAATTTCCAACTCTTCCGGATAAGGCCGGCTCGGGTACTGGAAGGCGACAGGCCCATCGGGCTTCGCATGGACGAACTGATGGACGAAGGGATCGGCCGAGTCGGCCATTTCGGCGGCGTTGCCTTCGGCCACCACCACGCCGTCGTGAATGAAATAGACGTAGTCGGCGACCTTCAGCGATTCCGACACGTCGTAGGTCACCACGATCGACGTCAGCCCGAGCGCGTCGTTGAGGCGGCGGATCAGGTTGGCGATGATGTTGAGCGAGATCGGGTCGAGGCCGGCGAAGGGCTCGTCGTACATCATCAGCATGGGATCGAGCGCGATCGCCCGGGCGAGCGCCACCCGGCGCTCCATGCCGCCCGACAGTTCGCTGGTGCGCAGGGCGTGGGCGCCACGTAGGCCGACGGCGTGGAGCTTCATCAGCACCAGGTCGTGGATGACGTCTTCCGGCAGGTCGGTGTGCTCGCGCATCGGGTAGGCGAGGTTGTCGAACACCGACAGGTCGGTGAACAGCCCGCTGACCTGGAACATCATCCCCATCTTGCGGCGCATCGCGTACAGATCATGGTTGCCAAGCTTGTGGACCACCTGGCCGTCGAATTTCACCTGGCCGCGCGACGGCCTGAGCTGGCCGCCGATATGCCGCAGCAGCGTGGTCTTGCCGCAGCCGCTGACGCCGAGGATGCCGACCACCTTGCCGCGCGGGATGGCAAGATTGATGCCCTTGAGCACCTGATTATTCTCGAACGCGAAATGCAGGTCGCTGATCTCGACCAGATTGTCCGCCGGCTGCTCCAGGGATTGTTGTTGCGATGCGGGCATGCTCAGGTTTCCCCCAGCAGGGGTTCGGGCGCTTCCAGAATCGCCTTCAGGGCGACCAGAAACTGCACTGCGTCGCGGCCGTCGATCAGCCGGTGGTCGTAGGTCAGCGCCAGGTACATCATCGGACGGATCACCACCTGGCCATGTTCGGCGACCGGACGCTCCTGGATGGTGTGCATGCCGAGGATGGCCGACTGCGGCGGGTTGAGGATGGGGGTGGACAGGAGCGAGCCGAACACGCCGCCGTTGGTGATGGAGAAGGTGCCGCCCGAGAGGTCTTCCAGCGTTAGCTTGCTGTCGCGCGCACGGCGGGCGAAATCGGCGATGGCTGACTCGATCTGGGCCGACGTCAGCGTCTGCGCGCGGCGCAGGATCGGCACCACCAGCCCGCGCGGACTGGAGATGGCGATGCCGATATCGATGTCGCCATGCCACACGATGTCGTCGCCGTCGATGGCGGCGTTGACGACGGGAAACTGCTGCATCGCGGCGCACACCGCGCGCACGAAAAAGGACATGTAGCCCAGCTTGACGCCGTGCTTCACCTCGAACTCGGCCTTGAAGCGCTGGCGCAGCTCGTTCACCGGCTGCATGTTCACCTCATTGAAGGTGGTGAGCATGGCGGCGGTGTGCTGCGCGGCGCCCAGGCGTTCGGCGACGCGGCTGCGCCGCCGCGACATCGGCTCGCGTCGAATTTCGCCTTGCGGGACGACCGGTGCGGCCGACGCGGCAGGCAGCGGCGCGCTGGGCTTTTGCTCCGGCGCCGGCTTGGCCTCGGTAACCGGCTTTGGCGCCGACTGCGCGGGCTTTTCGGCAGGCGCGACCACGGCGGCGCCCTCCCCGGTCTCGATCACCGCCACCACTTCGTCGGCCTTGACCACGGCGCCTTCGGGCTGACGCAGCTCGACCAGAATGCCGGACGCCGGTGCGGGGATTTCCAGGATCACCTTGTCGGTTTCCAGGTCGACCAGGGTTTCGTCGCGCGCGACCGTCTCGCCGACCTGCTTGCGCCACGGCAGCAGGGTGCCGCTGGCCACCGAATCGGACAGCGTGGGCACGCGCACTTCAAGCTTCATAGAGGGTCTCCAGGGCGTCGGTCAGCAAGGTTTCCAGCTCCGCCCGGTGGCGCGACAGGTAGCCCGACGCCGGCGCAGCGGCGGCTGGGCGGCCGGCGTACTGGAAACGCTTGCCATCCGGTGCGCAATGGTTGAGGTGGTGCAGGGTCTGGAACCAGGCGCCCTGGTTCATCGGTTCCTCCTGCGCCCAGACGAAGGTGACGGCCTGCGGATAGGCGTTGAGCACGGCGCGGAACGTTTCTTCCGGGAAGGGGTAGAGCTGCTCGATGCGCACCAGCGCAACGTCCTCCAGCCCGGGGGGGTAGCGCGCCCCGTGGGGGGGGGACCCCCCCCCCCCCCGGGCGGCCCCCCCCCGGGTTGGCGGGGGCGGGGGGGGGGGGGGGGGGGTGTCGGGGGGGGATGTTTTTCCCTTGTATCGCACTCCCGGCGCCCCCGGGGCTGGCTTAATGGGGTGTTTTTGTGCTGGGGGGGGGTGTGTTTCTCCGTCTACGGGGGGCGTTACGCGCGCGGGC
>JAIBEI010000011.1 GCA_019459055.1 Thiobacillus sp.
GCTCACCGTGGCCAGCGCATCCAGCGACCAGGGCAGCGTTTTGATCAACGGCGACGGCACCCTCGACTTCACGCCAAACGCCAACTTCAACGGCGCAGCGACGATCAGCTACACCATCAGCGACGGCAACGGCGGCACCAGCAGCGCGGTCGTCGCCATCAATGTCACCCCGGTCAACGACGCGGCGGTGATCACCGGCGACTCCACGGCTGCGCTGACCGAGTCCAACGTCGCGCAGTCGACCGGCGGCACGCTCGCCGCCACCGACGTCGACAGCCCCGACACCTTCGTTGCGCAGAGCAATGTCGCCGGCTCCAACGGCTATGGGGTTTTCAACATCGGGACGGACGGGGTCTGGACCTATGCGATGAACTCGGCCCACGACGCCTTCGTCGCTGAACAGAACTACACCGACAACTTCACAGTCACCACCGCCGACGGCACGCAACAGCTCGTTACGGTGACCATCACCGGCACCAATGACGCGGCGGTGATCAGTTCGGGTACCGGGTCGGTGACGGAAGATACAGCGCTGACGACGTCCGGTACGCTAACGATCAGCGATGTGGACTCGGGTCAGGCAAGTTTTGTGGCGCAGCCTTCAACTGCAGGAACCTACGGCAGCTTCACGCTGGGCACCAACGGGGCATGGACGTATGCACTGAATAACGCGAACCCGACGGTGCAGGCCCTCGGCGTCGGCGACACCCTGACCGAGACCTTCACGGTCTCCAGCGTCGATGGCACCACCTCGTCGGTGACGATCACCGTCAACGGCACCAACGACGCACCCGTGGCAATAGCCGATGTGGCCTCGGTCAGCGAGGATGCGATCGTCACACGTACGGCGGCAACGGGTGTCCTCAGCAACGATACCGATGTGGATGCGGGAGACACCAAAGCCGTCTCAGCGGTGGCGTTCGGCGCCACCAGCGGCACGGTCGGCAGCGCGCTTAACGGTACCTACGGTACGCTAACCTTGAATGCTAACGGCAGCTACAGCTACGTGGCGGATCGTCCTGCGGCGCAGGCATTGGCTGCGGGACAGGTCAGGACCGAAGCGTTTACCTACACGGTCCGCGACACAGCCGGCGCCACCAGCAACACCACGCTCACCTTCACCATCACCGGCACCAACGATGCGCCGGTCGCGGTGGCGGACCAAATACTCGTCGAAAAAAATACAACAGTGACACTGCCAGCGATCACTTTTATCGGCAATGACACCGATGTTGATGGAGATAGCCTTCGTATCTATTCCGTTACCTCGGGCACTCAAGAAGGCGTCATTCTGAACAGTGATGGTAGCGTCACATTTGCCACTGATCCCGCTAATAACAAAACCTACGAATTCACGTACACCACTATCGATTCGGCTGGAGCAATTTCTAATCCTGCCACGGTAACTGTGACGACTACGAATACCGCTTCTTCCAGTCCTGCCACGGCAACTGTAACGACTACGAATACCACTTCTGGATCTGACATCACTACCCTATCCGGTGGTGCGGGCAACGATGTTCTGATCGGAGGGACAGGCAACGACACCCTATCCGGTGGTGGGGGCAACGATGTTCTGATCGGCGGGGCGGGCAACGACACCCTCACCGGCGGCCTCGGCGCCGACACCTTCGTGTGGACGCTGGCGGATGCCGGCACGCCCGGCACTCCTGCTGTCGACACCATCACGGATTTCGACGCCACAGCCAACAGCGACAAGCTTGATCTGCGCGACCTGCTGCAAGGCGAATCAGCCGGCACCCTGACGAACTACCTGCATTTCGAGACGTCCGGCAGCGACACGCTCATCCAGATCAGCAGCACGGGCGGATTCACGGACGGTACGTACGTCGCAGGCGCGACCGATCAAACGATTATCCTTAGCGGAATCGACCTGGTCAGTGCCTACGGGACGACGGACGCGAATATCATCACGAACCTGCTCAGTCAGGGCAAACTGGTTACGGACTGATCGCCCGCAAAAAACAAAGGACCGGCTTATGCCTTACGTCACGCGCAACAAACACGGACTGATCAGCTCTGTGAGTCTGGAGCCTACAGACGGCTCAACCGAGGTGTTGGCCAGCTCACCGGAACTAATCGAGTTCATGGACATGATGGGAATGGAACAAGGCACGCTGCTGCAGTCCGACTTGCGGCTGGTGCGGGTGCTGGAAGACCTGGTCAACCTGCTGATTGACCGTGAGGTGATCCGGTTTACCGATCTGCCGTTCGCGGCTCAGGAAAAGCTGATGGAGCGCCGTTCGATGCGCCAGAAGCTGGGCGAACTCGACCTGCTTTCCGGCAACGGCGACAACGAGACGTTTTAAGCGCGCAAGACACTCTCGAACCCACCCCTTGCCCCAATCGCCGGGGCGAGGCGCAGGCAAAGCCTCAGCGCCTCCAGCCGTCAGGCCGGGGGCGCATCCAGCCGGATACCCGGCCCCGTCATACCCTTGAAGCCCAGTTCCTTCAGGCACGCTGCCTCCTGCTGATTCAGCACGCCCTCGGCGATGGTCATCATGCCCATGGTGTGCGCGATGGTGCACACGCCACGCAGGAAAGTCTGGTTGCCCAGGCTCTGATCGATGTCGCGGATGATGGCGCTGTCGATCTTCAGGTAATCGAGTCCCACGTCGTACAGCTCTCCGACATGGCAAATCTGGTTGCCGACGTGCTCGAGGCCGATCTTGCAGCCCAGCGACTTGAGCGTGTCGCAGAACACCCGGAATTCCCTGGCGTGGCGGTAGGCGACGAACTCGGGAATGTCGATCCAGAGTTTCTGCGCCATCTGAGGATGGCGCTTGAGCGCCTGGTAATAGCGCGCTGTCAGCAGCGGATCGCACACGGACTGGGCGGACACGTTGATGCACACGGGGCCATCGTTTGTTTCCATCCAGGCAAGTGCGTACTCGAACACCGCCTCGTCGATGCGTTCGGTCAGGCCAAGCCGGCTGGCCCAGGGCATGAACTCCTGGGCCGGTATCCACAGGGAGCTCTGGATGAGCTGCATGCGTGCGGGCGCTTCGTAGTGGATCAGTTCGCCCTGCCCGTTCAGCACCGGGTAGGTCGCAAACTGGACCTGCTTCAGCTTCAAAGCAGTCTCGATCAGCACTTGCCATGTAGCGACCAGGTTGGCCGCAGGTTTCCACTCGACATGGGGTTCGCCCGCCTCAACCGCGCTGCCGCCCTCCTGCTCGGCGCGGCTCAATGCCATGTCGGCGCGCGACAACACCTGGGATATCACATCGCCATGGCCATACACGGCCGCGCCCAGCAGAACTGCGTGTTCCTCGTTCGGACCATTGATCGACAACAGAGTGCGGGCAGAAATCCGCTGCGCCAATTCTTCGACCGCATCCACGTCGGGAGCGAGCACAGAAAAATCAGCACCATTCAACCGGCCGATCAGACAGGACTCGTCAGGGCAGCATTCCTGCAACGCGCCGGCTACGCGTTTCAGCAGGGTGTCGGTCGTTTCACGCCCCAACGACTTGTTCATCTTGATGAGCTCGGGAAGACGCAGAATGAACAATGCGCCGCTCGGGGCCGAGTTTTCGTCCTCCAGGGCAACCTGGACTTTTTTCAGGAAGTGCTCGCGGTTCAACAAGCCGGTCAGCGCATCGTACTGGGCGTCGCGCCGCAACTGCTCCAGCCGCGCGGATTCTTCTTCCAGCATGCTGTGCACCTGCCCGGACAGCGCATTCATGGCCCGCACCACCCTGCGAAATTCCCGCGTTCGCGGCTCGGGGATGGTGATGAAGCGGCGCGCGCCGATGGATTCGGCCTGCTTGACCACCTCGCCCAGTGGCCGCGTGATGGCACGCAAAATGAGCGTACCGATCACGCCGCACAACAGCGCGCTCGCCAGAAACCAGCCCAGCAGCCTGCGGTTGCCCTGCCACAATGCCTGGTAGGCAAAGCCGTTGTGGCTGATCACCGTCAGCATGCCGTACTGGCGCCAGCCATCCTGCACCTGGGCGATGCCGGGCTCGGTGCGCAACGGGATCAGCCGGACGAACCAGTCAGGCACCGCGTCCGCGCCCACATCGCTCACCTGCTCCACCATCACCTTGCCGGACGGTGAGGCAAGCTTGATCTGCTTGTAATGCCCCATATCGAATTGCGCCGAAAGCAGCAACTCGATCAGGACAGGATCCTTCTCGATCTGCGACATCGACAGCGCAAGCGAATTTGCATTGTCGATATTTTTCAGCCGCAGCTGATCTTCGAGATAGCTTTTTGCCGACCACGCGCTGATCAGAAAACTGATTCCGAACGCGATGGTCATGATGGCCGTGATGGCGATCCAGAGTTGCTTGGTGAGTGTCATGACATGTCCCTGTACATGAGATATTTCAATCGATTCCTTCTTCCCGCATCCTGGCAAGCACCGACTGCCATCTTGAAAGGCGTTGCGTAGCGCTGGCCGCACGCGGGCCTGCCCCGCCCACCCACAGCCCTTCGGCGTTGAAGCCGAAGATCGTGATCAGATCAGCGCGGCGGGATGCGGGTCGTATGTCTGAAATCAGGTTATCCAGTACCAGCGGCTCGTCGCCTGGGGCCGGATAATAGCTCAGGACCATGTGGGCCTGGACCACGGTGCTTTGCGGCCCGCCGATGCGTGCCTTGACGTAGGTCAGCCGCAGTTTCTCGGACGGGATGCCCAGCAGCTTCAGCGTCACGTATTTGGCGATCACAAAATCCTCGCAGTCCCCCCGTGCGCGCCCCAATGTTTCGAGCGGCGTCGCCCAGTAATCCTGCGATCCCCAGATATCGCTGTCTTCCCCAAAATGGGTTCTTCGATTGAAGAAATCATTAACCTGCTTCAGCTTGATCGCCTCGGGCTGACTGGCAGCCTGGGTCAGCAAATCACGCCAGCCCGTCACCGATGCAACCCCGGCGTTTCCATAGCGCTGGCCGGCCAGCAACAGCATGCGGTCGATGTCAATACCGGCAACTGCCAGGCTCAGGCTGAAAGCCAGCAGGAGAATCGACTTGATTAAGCCAATTTTTCCAAGAAGCTGTCGACAATTCGACATTGAGCAGCGAGTCAATCGGGGCTTCCTGGGGGGCCTGTCAGCTGCTAACCCGATTGGAAAACGTCACTCGCCTCTGGCTGGCAACGATTGCCATCACCCGACACCACGACATGCTTGATTCACTGGATGGTCTCAAAAACACTTTCCCGGATTGAAATGAAGCTGCAAGAGCCTGCGATTAAAAATGTCGACAGCACGTCTGGTACAAATATTGCTGTCAGAATGCCGATTACCCTACTTACAAGTTATCGGACGCGTTCCGAGAGGCTGAAGGAATGCCAAAAAGAAAAATTGTGCTGTTTTTGTCGGTGATGAGCCTGCTCCCGGCAATTGCCTGGGCGCAAACGCCCGTCACGCTGCAGGATGCCGTCAGGAAAGCCATCGTAAGCAACCCCGAAGTTCAGGCGCGCTGGCACACCTTCCTTTCCTCCCGACACGAACAGGATGTTGCCCGCGGCGGCTATTTCCCGCGAGTGGATCTCAGCACGGGCGTCGGGCGGGAAGGCCTGACCCAGCCCAACCTGCCCACGACCAACTATACCCGTCGGGATGCGGCGCTGACCTTGAGTCAGATGATCTATGACGGCTTTGCCACGCGCGACGAGGTTGCCCGCCTGGCCTATGCCAAGCTGGTGCGTTATTACGAAGTCCTCGACGCATCGGAATCGATCGCCCTGGAAGCTGCACGAGCCTATATGGACGTGCTGCGCTATCGTGAATTGTCGACCCTGGCGCAGGAAAACTTTGCCCAGCACGACCAGGTATTCAACAAGATCCAGGAACGTGTTCAGGCCGGCGTAGGCCGGCGGGTCGACCTCGAACAGGCAGGCGGCCGCCTTGCCCTGGCGCAGTCGAACATGCTCACCGAGGCCAGCAACCTGCACGATGTCAGCGCGCGCTACCTGCGGATTGTGGGCGAGCTCCCGCCGGGCGAGATGATCGCGCCCGGCCTGCTCAAACAGGGCATCCCCCCCAGCGTCGAAGAAGCCTTGATGCTGGCCTATCAGGGCAGTCCGGCCTTCAACGCCGCAATCGAGAACGTGCGCGCCGCACAGGCCGAGGCGCGCGGCCGCCAGTCCAACTTCCAGCCGCGCATCGACCTGCGCGCCAGCCAGGGTGTGTCCTACAACGACAATGGGGTCGCAGGACGGCGCGACGACCAGGTGGTCGAGCTGGTGCTGAACTACAACCTGTTCAAGGGCGGCTCCGACCGCGCCCTGGTGAACCAGTATGCCGAGCGTCTGGCGCAAACGAAGGAGCTGCGCGACAAAGCCTGCCGCGAGCTCCGCCAGACGCTGTCCATCGCCTTCAACGACATTCACAACCTGTCGCGTCAGTTGGGTTTTCTGGACCAGCACCAGTTGGCCATCGAAAAAGCCCGCGAAGCCTATCGCAAGCAGTTCGACATCGGCCAGCGCACCCTGCTCGACCTGCTCGACACCGAAAACGAATACTTCCAGGCACGCCGCGCCTACGTGAACGCCACCTACGAGCACGCCATCGCCCACGCGCGCACCCTGGCAGGCATGGGCGAGCTGCTGTCCACCCTGCAGGTCGGCCGCGACGGGATGCCCACCCCGCAGGAACTCGGTCAGGACCGGCAGGACGTCGACCCCGCCAGCCAGTGCCCTGCGGTCGCGCCGCTGGCGACAGCCGCCGCCGGCGTAGATCTGACGCCACGCACGACCGAAGCAGCCTCGGTCAAATTGCCCGAGCCATCACCGCCGCCAGCGGACAAGCACTGGAAAATCCAGCGCGAACGACCCATGGGCACACCGGAGGTGTTGCTGCCGCAACGAGTGAAATCCAGTTCCAGGTAACGACGCACGATAAAACCTCGGGATGGGTCCGGAATTCACCCGGCAATGCCGTGTCGTAACGCGGCAAGTGGCGGGAAATAGCTTAAAATTGCGGCTTGCTTCGTATCTCCCCGCCTCACCCAATGGAATCCACCGCAACCGCACCGGCCCAGGCCGGCGCTTCGTCTTTGGCGCGCGACGTCAAAAAGCGCCGCACCTTCGCCATTATTTCCCACCCCGACGCGGGCAAAACCACGCTGACCGAAAAGCTGCTGCTGTTCGGCGGCGCGATCCAGATGGCCGGCACGGTCAAGGCACGCAAAAGCGGACGCTACGCCACCTCCGACTGGATGGAGGTCGAGCGCGAGCGCGGCATTTCGGTGGCGAGCTCAGTGATGCAGTTTTCCCACGGCGGCTGCGTGTTCAACCTGCTCGACACCCCGGGCCACAAGGACTTCTCCGAGGACACCTACCGCGTGCTGACCGCGGTGGACGCCGCCATCATGGTGGTCGATGCCGCCAAGGGCGTGGAAGAGCAGACCATCAAGCTGCTGGAAGTGTGCCGCCTGCGCGACACGCCCATCATCACCTTCATCAACAAGATGGACCGCGAGGTGCGCGAGCCGCTGGAGCTGCTCGACGAGATCGAGTCGATCCTGAAAATCCACTGCGCGCCGGTGACCTGGCCGATCGGCATGGGCAAGCGCTTCCAGGGTGTGTATCACCTGCTCAACAACGAAATCCTGCGCTTCAAGGCGGGCGAGGAGAACGCCAATCAGCAGTTCGAGTCGCTGCAGGGCCTGGGCGAGGCCGCCCTGAAAGAACGCTTCCCGCTCGAAGCCGACACCCTGCTGTCCGAAATCGAACTGGTGCGCGGCGCCGGCGATAGCTTCGATCTCGATGCGTTTCTCAAGGGCAGGCAATCGCCGGTTTTTTTCGGCTCCGGCATCAACAACTTCGGCGTGCGTGAAGTGCTGCGCGCGCTGTCCGACTGGGCGCCACCGCCGCAGCCGCGCGAGGCGGTCGAGCGCGTGGTCGACCCCACCGAGCCCAAGTTCACCGGCTTCGTGTTCAAGATCCAGGCCAACATGGACCCGCAGCACCGCGACCGCATCGCCTTTTTCCGCGTCTGCTCGGGGCGCTACAGCCCCAACATGAAAGTGCGCCACCGCCGCACCGGCAAGGACATGAAGATCGCCAACGCGGTGGTCTTCATGGCCAACGAGCGCACCCGCATGGAAGACGCGGTGGCGGGCGACATCATCGGCATCCACAACCACGGCCAGCTGCACATCGGCGACACCCTCACCGAAGGCGAGGCCCTGCAGTTCAAGGGAATCCCCTACTTCGCCCCCGAGCTGTTCAGCCGCCCGCGCCTGCGCGACCCGCTGCGCGCCAAGCAGCTGAACAAGGGCCTGCTGGAACTCGGCGAGGAAGGCGCGGTGCAGGTGTTCGAGCCCTTCACCGACAACACCCTGCTGATCGGCGCGGTCGGACAGCTGCAGTTCGAGGTCGTCGCGCATCGCCTGAAAACGGAATACGGCGTCGACGCCAGCTTCGAAAACGCCGGCATCTACACCGCGCGCTGGGTCACCTGCCCGGACGCCCAGCATCTGGCCGAATTCACCAAGGCCAACACGCTGAAGCTGGCGAAGGACGTTGACGGCAACCTGGTGTATCTGGCGGATACCCGCGTGAATTTACAGCTGGCGCAGGAGCGCTGGCCCAAGGTCGCTTTCCACGACACAAGGGAACACGGGCAGCTGTTTGGCTAGGGGTCGGTGGAACGGAAGCCAGGGTTGCTGTCCGACACGCGGGAACCGGGCTCACACAAAGGATTCTTATGCAGGACAACTATGAAGTACTGGGCGTCTCGCCCATTGCAACAGCAGATTCAATCAAGGCCGCTTACCGAAAAAAAGCCGCGCAGTATCACCCCGACAAAAACCAGTCTCCGGATGCCCCTACACGCTTCAGGGAAGCCCAGGAAGCCTATGAAGTGCTTTCCGATCTCGAGCGCCGCAAGGCGTACGACGAATACCGGCAACGCAATCTGATCGAAGACCCTTTGGCTGTCGCATGGGACATTTCAGGCAAATACATCCAGGACGTCATTCAGTGAAAAAATCCCGTTATTTTTCGGACCTCATCAAAAACTACATCGATGAGGTCGATGACCTGGTGACGGATTCCGGAGGCAGGTCGGTGCTGCAAAAGCGCCTGGACGAAAAGCGGCGGGAGATCGACGCCATCCTGCCGATGATCGAATTCAGCCCGGAAATGGTATCGGTCGTTTTCTACGGCGCCTTTGATTTCAGGTCGCCTGAAATCATGCAGCAGGTCGTGCTGAGCGAGCCCGGAGACTCCACGTTCTTCACATGGGCCGAACTGGAAAGCGAATTGACGGTATCGGACTGGGCCAGGCCGCTGATCGAATCGTCGCTGAAAGCGGATGGAGGGGATGCCTTCCTCGTCGGCGCCGCCGCGCTGGAATTCCTGCGCGGCAAGGATTCGGTGGCGGCGCCGATGCGCGAGTCGGAAGCCGAGAAAGAAGACGATGACGAAGGCGGCGAGGACGACGACTCGGATGATTTGAACGAGGCAGGCGCGGATTGGCTCGCCGAGCAGGGATTCGATCCGCTGGATCGTTAGGCACAACTATTCATAAAGAAGGACATGGCATGCATCCGGTTGTTTTGAAATCCTCGCAGTTGATACTTGCCGGCGATATCGCCGGCGCCGAGCACGCGCTCGCGACCATTGCCGACGAGCAGGGCGATCACGCGCTGGTGGAGATCCTGGACGAGTTGCAGCCCAAGGACCTGCTTGCGGTCATGCGCGAATTCGATTCGTCCAGGGAATCCGTGGTGAACATGCTGGTCACGCCCAAGCAGTTTGCCCGCTCGATCGTGCTGGAAAAAAAGTATGGCGATCGCACCAGCGAAAGACTGCGCGCCATGGTGAATGCCGTTCTTTACCGCGACACCGACACCGTCCACGAGTACCTCGAGGCCATGGCCGACATCGAGGGCGGCAGTGACACGCTGGCCGACTATTTTGCCGACCATTACGACGAAGTGTTTTGTTTCGCCACCAGCGGGAGTTTCACGCCGCAAATCGATCCTGATTCCGATGCCAAAACCCACAACACCTGGCTGATGGAAAAAATCGAGGAAATCGATCATGGCCTGGCGTTCGGCAACTTCATCGAAGATACGCGCCCGCTGTTATCCCGCTCGGAGGTGGCCGATGGCGACTGGATGGAAACCGCCTGGGTGCTGCGCTACCAGGTGCCCGATGCATTCGAGGAAATGATGATCATCCTGCGTGACCGTGCGCAGAAAATGCTGGAGATGTTCGATACGGCTTTCACTCCCGAATTTTCGGACGCCGGGCAAGCGCCAGGCGACGAGGAAGAGTCCGCAATTTAAGGGCTGGGCGCATGGCAACCGCACTCGCGACTTTCGACAGCCGGCCGTTTTTCGACAAGGCCCTGCGGTACGGCGTTCAGCAGGGACTCATCACGCCTGAACGACTGCTCGGCATCCAGACGGATTTTTCCAAAGGCATCGTGCAGATCGCCAACTTTTTCGGCACGGCACATCTGCGTCCCGAACTCGAACTCGCGCTGCGCCGCATGGTGAATCTGGTCAGTCTCTACCTCGAGGACATGGCGGGGGGGGGGGGGGGGGGGGGGGGGGGGGCGGGCGGGGGG
>JAIBEI010000015.1 GCA_019459055.1 Thiobacillus sp.
GTTTGAAATCACCACCAGTCAATCCTTGATGCCGAGCTCGGTGGCTGCGGTCTGGGGGCGGGGGTTGCCGTCGCGCGGCGGGGTGGCGCGCACGATGGTGGTGTGGGTCTTGCGCATCATGCTCATGATGCGCTGTTCGTCGTGCAGGATTTTATCGGCGTCCATGGGGAGGCTCCGGAGGGTCGGAAAAGACCTGTCATTGTCTGCGCCGGCCGGGCCTTCGTCAACGCAAGGCCTTGGCGGCGGCAGGGATAAAAAGCCTGACTGGGGGCATAAGAATAAGTGAACCGACAGCGTGGTCCGGCTGATTTAAGCTTGGCAGCCACAGGAGAAGCCGCATGTCAGAACCAACCCCCCCCGAGACGAACGAAGTCCGCGAAATCCGCATCAATCCCGTCGTGCCGAGCGAGTCGGTGCTGGTCGCCACGGCGCGCAGCATGCGTCCGAAAAAGGCCGAGGAACTGGCGCCGCGCGACACCCGTAAGCATGTGGAAACCTGCCCGTTCTGCCGCGGCAACGAGCACAAGACGCCGCCGCTGATCCTGAGCTGGCCGGCGGAAGGCGACTGGCAGATCCGCATGGTGGAAAACCTCTACCCGGTGCTGGGCGACGACCGCGAACAGGCCGGCTTCAATTTCGGCCTGCAGCAGACCATCGACGGCTACGGCCGGCACGAGGTCATCATCGATCATCATGAACACGGCATCGCCGTGCAGGACATGGCGGAAAGCCATCTGGCCGCGCTGTTCGGGGTCTACCAGATGCGCATGCGGCAGTTGTTCGAATCGGACAGTCGGTTGAAATACGTGCTGGTGTTCAAGAACTTCGGCCCGGCGGCCGGGGCGTCGATTCCGCACACCCACAGTCAGGTGATCGCGATGCCGGTGGTGCCGGAAAACGTCGACGCCGAGGTGAAGAATAGCGCGGCGCATTTCGCCAAGCATCACCACTGTATTTTCTGCGCGCTGATCGACGAAGCGCTGACCTTCGAGGCGACGATCTACGACCGGACCTCGGGGGCGGTGCGACGCAAGATCAACGTCGGCCAGTACGTGGTCGAGCGCGGCGAAAAATTCATCGCCATCAAGCCCTTTGCCAGCCGCTACGAATGGGAAGTGCACATCCTGCCGCTGACGCACCAGGCGGACTTTCTCGACGTGCGCGCCGAGGACATGGCCGACCTGGCACGGGTGATGAAACGCACCATGGCGCGGCTGGATGCGGTCATCGGCGGCGCGCAATACAACTTCTTTCTGCACTCGGTGCCGCACGATGCCCAGCGTGCCGCCCACGCGCCGAGCTACCACTGGCATCTCGAAATCTGTCCGCGCACCTCGATTCCGACCGGTTTCGAGCTGGGCTCGGGTTTGTTCGTCAACACCATCAATCCGGAACAGGCGGCCGAGCGCCTGCGAGCGGTGGAGTTGTAAAACGCGCCTTTGGCACTACTCTTGCGTTCGGCTTGAAATGCTGAAATCGACCCCAAGCTGTGAAGCCGTATGCACATCCAGCCACAGTCCTCCCGGTATTCTCTTTTGAACGCACAGCGCTGCGCGCGTATCCCCGCATCGCCCGGCCGTATCGAAGGCCTCAAGCGGCAGGCCCCGATGCGGTTGCCCCACATGCGGAGAGTCGCCGTTGTTTGAGCGGCACGCGGGCGGCGAGCGTGTCATCCTGGTGGCGCTCGATTTCGGGACCCCGGATTTTGCCGAAAGCGTGGCCGAATTGCGCCTGCTGGCAACGGGGGCGGGGCTCGACATCCGGGGGGAGGTGCAGGGCAAGCGCAGCCGTCCGGACGCCGCACTGTTTGCAGGCAGCGGCAAGGCCGATGAAATCGCGGCGCTGGTGGCCGCCACCGAAGCCGATGTCGTCATTTTCAACCATGAACTGTCGCCCGCGCAGGAACGCAATCTGGAGCGTCGCCTGCACTGCCGGGTGATCGACCGCGTCAGCCTGATCCTGGATATCTTTGCCCGCCGGGCGAGCAGTGCTGAGGGCAAACTGCAGGTCGAACTGGCCCAGTTGCAGCATTTGTCGACCCGCCTGGTGCGCGGCTGGACCCACCTGGAGCGTCAGCGCGGCGGTGTCGGCATGCGCGGCCCGGGCGAGAAGCAGTTGGAAACCGACCGCCGCCTGATCGGGTTGCGGGTCAAGGCGCTGCGCGAACGACTCGCCAAACTGGGCAAGCAGCGCCGCACCCAGCGGCGTTCGCGCGCGCGCCAGAACGTGCTGGCGGTGGCGCTGGTGGGCTACACCAATGCGGGCAAGTCCACCTTGTTCAATGCATTGACGCGCGCCGGCGCCTACGCAGCCGACCAGCTGTTCGCCACGCTCGACACCACCACGCGTAAGATTTACCTGCCACGCCCGGCTGAATCAGCCGGTGGTGAACCGGCGGGTGGCGAGGTGGTGCTGTCGGATACGGTCGGTTTCATCACCCGCCTGCCGCATGACCTGGTGGCGGCCTTCCGTGCCACGCTGGAAGCCACGGCCGAGGCCGATTTGCTGCTGCATGTGATCGATTCGTCCAGCCCTGGGCGCGAGCGTCAGATCGAGGCAGTCGAAAAGGTGTTGCATGAAATCGGCGCGGATGCCGTGCCGCAGCTTCGCGTCTACAACAAGCTCGATCTGACGGACGTGGCGCCGGGGGTTGGGCGCGACGAGTATGGTAGACTTCAAAGCGTGTATGTGTCCGCGCAAACCGGCGCTGGACTTGAACTTTTACGTGAGGCGCTGTCGGAAATTCTTCGCGCTGGCCATGTTCGGCATGAAGCCAGGCTGCCAGACGACACCTCTCCTCGAACTGAAGTTATCTCTGAATAAATCGATATGGCATGGAACGATCCCCAATGGGGCAACAACGGCAACCGCAACAAGAACAGCGGACCGCCTGACCTCGACGAGGTCTGGCGCCGTATCAATCAGCGCCTCAATGGTCTGTTCGGCAAGAAGGATACCGGTGGCGGCAGTGGCGGCGGAGAGGGTTTTTCGCCCGAAGGCTTGCCGGGTGGCGGCAATCTGGTCGGCCTGCTGATTGGCGTGCTGGCGCTGGTCTGGGTGGCAAGCGGGTTTTACATCGTCGATACCGGCCAGCGGGGCGTGGTGCTGCGTTTCGGCCAATATGTCGAGACCACCGAGCCGGGTCCGCGCTGGCATCTGCCGTGGCCGATCGAGTCGCGTGAGATAGTCAACGTCGATCAGGTGCGCACCGTTGAAATCGGTTACCGCAGCGACGTCAAGAGCAAGGTGCTGAGGGAATCGCTGATGCTGACGGATGATGAGAACATCATCGAT
Organism: Thiobacillus sp.; assembly: GCA_019459055.1. Lineage (GTDB taxonomy): Bacteria > Pseudomonadota > Gammaproteobacteria > Burkholderiales > Thiobacillaceae > Thiobacillus. The sequence continues at coordinate 3,295 of JAIBEI010000015.1, forward strand.
CTGCAGTTTGCCGTTCAATACATCCTGAAAGACCCGAAAGATTTTCTCTTCGTCAACCGTGGACCGGAAGAAACGGTGCTGCAAGTGGCCGAAACCGCGATGCGCGAAATCGTCGGCAAAAACAAGATGGACTTTGTTCTGTATGAAGGCCGCGCTGAAATTGCAGCGAGCGCCAAGTTGTTGCTGCAGCAGATTCTCGATCGCTACAACACCGGCATCAGCATCAGCCAGGTGACCCTGCAGAACATCCAGCCGCCAGAGCAGGTGCAGGCCGCGTTCGACGACGCGGTGAAAGCCGGTCAGGATCGAGAGCGCCTGAAAAATGAAGCCGAAGCCTATTTCAACGATGTCGTGCCGCGCGCTCGTGGTCTGGCGTCGCGTCTGACGGAAGAGGCCGAGGGCTACAAGCTGTCGGTGATTGCCAACGCCGAGGGTGAGGCCAGCCGCTTCGCGCAAATTTTTACCGAATACCAGAAGGCGCCTCAGGTCACGCGCCAGCGTATGTATCTCGACACCATGCAGGCCGTAATGAACAACACCAGCAAAATATTGGTGGACCAGAAGGGCGGCAACAGCCTTCTGTATCTGCCGCTCGACAAACTGCAGCAGACCGTGAGCCAGCCCTATAGCGCCGGCCCGGAGGTGCAGTCGGCTCCGGCGTCGGCCGCCACGCCCTTGGACGCTCGCACGCGTGACGCTTTGCGCAACCGCGACCGGGAGGCACGGCCATGAGCAAGCATCTCGGTTTCATCCTGATTGCGCTGATTGCATTGCTGGTGGTGCTGAGCGCCAGCATGTTCACGGTGGACCAGCGGCAGAATGCCCTGGTGTTCCAGCTGGGTGAGGTGGTGTCGGTGAAGACTAAGCCCGGCCTCTATTTCAAGCTGCCGCTGGTGCAGAACGTGCGCTATTTCGATACGCGCATCCTGACGCTGGACTCAGCCGATCCCGAACGTTTCATCACCTCGGAAAAGAAAAACGTGCTGGTCGATTCGTTCATCAAATGGCGCGTGATCGATGCCAGGCAGTTCTATGTGTCGGTCGGCGGCGACGAGCGGCGGGCGGAGATTCGCCTGAACCAGACGGTCAACGACGGCCTGCGTGCCGAGTTCGGCAAACGCACCATCAATGCGGTGGTGTCGGGAAGTCGCGAGGAAATCATGAGCATCATCCGCGCCAAGGCAGACCAGGATGCGCGAACGATCGGCGTGCAGGTGGTGGACGTACGGATCAAGCGGGTCGATCTGCCCGAAGCGGTGTCGGAGAACGTCTATCGCCGGATGGAAGCCGAACGCAAGCAGGTGGCCAATGAGCTGCGTTCGACCGGCGCGGCCGAGGCCGAAAAGATCCGGGCCGACGCCGACAAGCAGAAGGACGTGATTGTTGCCGAAGCCTACCGCGATGCCCAGGGCGTCAAGGGCCAGGGCGACGCAAAGGCCTCTGCGCTGTATGCCGCCTCGTATGGCAAGAATGCCGAGTTTTATGCGTTCTACCGTTCGATGCAGGCGTATCGCGAAAGCTTCAAGAGCAAGAGCGACGTGATGGTGCTCGACCCCAGCGCAGACTTCTTCAAGTACATGAAGAATCCGCGCGCGGCCGGCGGTCAGTGAGCGGTTCCGACTGGCTGGCTGCAATCGGATTGTTGTTGGTGATTGAAGGGATCCTGCCGTTTGCCGCGCCTGCCGTGTGGCGGGAGGGCTTTCGCAGGATGCTGGAACTTCGCGATGGCCAATTGCGTTTTATCGGCGCTGCCTCGATTATCGGCGGCGTTTTTTTGTTGCTGATCTGAACTGAAATGACTGCCTGGTTATTGCCTGAAAACGTCGAGGATGTGCTGCCGCCGCAGGCCTGGCGCATGGAGGGCATGCGGCGCGCGCTGCTCGACTTGTTCCGCGATCGCGGCTATCAGCTGGTGATTCCGCCGCTGATGGAATACGTCGATTCGCTGCTGACCGGAGTGGGGGCCGATCTCGACCTCAAAACCTTCAAGCTGGTCGACCAGCTCAGCGGACGCCTGATGGGCGTGCGCGCCGACATCACGCCGCAGGTGGCACGCATCGATGCGCACCTGCTGGCAGCCAATGCCGTCAATCGCCTGTGTTACGCGGGCAGCGTGCTGCACACCCAGCCCGACGGCTTTCATCGTTCGCGCGAACCGATCCAGATTGGCGCCGAGTTGTATGGCGAAGCCGGCCCCGAAGCGGATCTCGAAATTCTCGGGCTGATGCTGCAGGGCCTCGCCGCATGCGGGGTGAAAACGCTGCAGCTCGACATCGGCCACGTCGGGGTTTACCGTGCGCTGGCGCAGGAAGCCCGTTTGAGCCGCGAGGTCGAACACCAACTGTTCGGAGCGCTGCAGGCCAAGGACAGCAGCGCCGTGGCGGTTCTTGCCGCCGGTCTGCCCATCGCCTTGCGCGACGCCTTTGCCGCACTGCCGCGCCTGTATGGCGACCGCAGCGTGCTGGCCGAGGCGCGTGCATGCCTGCCGCAGCTGGCAGCAGTCGAGGCCGCACTGGATACCCTGGAGACGCTCGACCGCGGCCTTGTCAACGTCGAGGCGGCCTATGATCTGGCCGAGCTGCGTGGCTACGGCTATCACAGCGGGGTCGTGTTTGCCGCCTACACCGGCGGGCGCAGCCATGCGATTGCGCAGGGCGGACGCTACGACGAAGTGGGGCGGGTATTCGGCCGGGCGCGCCCGGCCACCGGATTCAGTCTGGATTTGCGCGAACTGGTCATCGCCGGTTCCGATGCTCAATAAAGTGGCAGCACAATAAAGTAAAGGGAGATTCACCATGGCAGCAAAAAACGTCGTCGTCATCGGCACCCAGTGGGGCGATGAAGGCAAGGGCAAGATCGTCGACTGGCTGACCGACCGCGCGCAGGGCGTGGTGCGCTTCCAGGGCGGCCACAACGCGGGCCACACGCTGGTGGTGGCCGGCAAGAAAACCGTGCTGCACCTGATCCCTTCCGGCATCCTGCGCGACAACGTCACCTGCTACATCGGCAACGGCGTGGTGCTGTCGCCGACCGCGCTGCTGGAAGAAATGGACATGCTGCTGGCCGCCGGAGTCGACGTGACGGGCCGCCTTAAGCTCAGTGAAGCCTGCCCGCTCATCATGCCGCACCACGTGGCGCTCGATCAGGCGCGCGAAATCGCCAAGGGCGCCGGCAAGATCGGCACCACCGGGCGCGGCATCGGCCCCGCCTACGAAGACAAGGTGGCGCGCCGCGCGCTGCGCCTGCAGGACCTGTTTCACCGCGAGCGCTTCGCCGCCAAGCTGGGCGAAGTGCTCGACCACCACAACTTCATGCTGAAGAACTACTACAAGGCCGAAGTGGTGAGCTTCAACCAGACGCTCGACAGCATGATGGCCATGGCCGAGCGCCTGAAGCCGATGGTGGCCGACGTCCCGCGCAGCCTGTACGAGGCCAACAAGGCGGGCGAGAACCTGCTGTTCGAAGGCGCGCAGGGCACCTTGCTCGACATCGATCATGGCACCTATCCATTCGTGACGTCGTCCAACTGCACCGCTGGCGGTGCCGCCACCGGCGCGGGCGTGGGCCCGAACACGCTGCATTACATACTGGGCATCACCAAGGCCTATACCACGCGCGTCGGCTCCGGGCCGTTCCCCACCGAGCTGTTCGACGATGTCGGCCAGTATCTCGGCGAAAAGGGCCATGAATTCGGCGCCACCACCGGTCGCCAGCGCCGCTGCGGCTGGTTCGACGCCGCCGCGCTCAAGCGCTCGATCCAGATCAACGGCGTGTCCGGCCTGTGCGTGACCAAGCTGGACGTGCTGGATGGGTTGGAAACCGTGCGGGTGTGCGTGGGTTACAAGATCGACGGCGAGACCTGCGACATCTTGCCGGTGGGCGCCGAGTCGATCGCCAGCGTCGAGCCGATTTATGAAGACCTGCCGGGCTGGAGCGATACCACCGTGGGCGTGCAGGAATTCGACAAGCTGCCGCAAAAGGCGCAGACCTATCTGAAGCGGATGGAAGCGCTGTGCGAAGTCCCGGTGGACGTGGTGTCGACCGGGCCGGATCGGGTGGAGACAATCGTGCGTCGTCACCCCTACGAGGTTTGATGTATAAAATAAAAACTGAAAAAGCAAAAAGCCGACACGGGGTCGGCTTTTTGCTTACAACATTTGGTGCCCAGAAGAGGACTCGAACCTCCACACCTTGCGGCACACGGACCTGAACCGTGCGCGTCTACCAATTCCGCCATCTGGGCAATAAGGCGCGCATTCTAGAGAGCAGAGATTAAATTGTCAACGACCAAATCGCGCAGCCGCGCAAACAAACACAAAATTCCGGCGATTCGCCAGGCCGATCCGTTCTACGAGCGTGAGATCGAACGCTACGAGTCGCCGCTGCCGAGCCGCGAATACATCCTGCAGCTGCTGACCGAGGCAGGCTGTCCGGTCGACGCCGACGCCTTTGCCGGGCAGCTGGAAATCACCGAGACGGAGCGCGAGCTGTTCCAGCGCCGCCTCGGCGCGATGCAGCGCGACGGCCAGCTGATGCTCAACCGCAAGCGCCAGCTGTGCCTGCCGGACAAGCTGGACCTGATCAAGGGCCGCGTCGAGGGCCATCCGGATGGCTTCGGCTTCGTGGTGCCGGAAGAGGGCGGCGACGATCTCTATCTGTCGCCTAAGGAAATGCACCGCGTGCTGCACGGCGACCGCGTGATGGTGCGCGTGGCGGGCCTGGACCGGCGCGGGCGGCGCGAGGCGAAGATCGTCGAGGTGCTCGAGCACGTCAACAAGTTCATCGTCGGCCGCTACTACCTCGAGGGGGGGGTCGGTTTTCTGATTGCGGAGAACCGCCGCATCAACCAGGATATTCTGGTGCCGACCGAGCACGCGGGATCCGCGCAGTCCGGTCAGGTGGTCACGGTCGAAATCGTCACCCAGCCCGGTGCGCACAACGAGGCGATCGGGCGGGTGACCGAGGTCATCGGCAGCTTCACCGGGCCCGGCATGGAAATCGAGATCGCCCTGCGCAAGCACGATCTGCCGTACGTGTTCCCGCCGGACGTCGAGGCGCAGGCGTCCAAGCTGCCCGCAAAGGTGCAGAAAAAGGACATGGCCGACCGCGAGGACATCCGCCATCTGCCGCTCGTCACCATCGACAGCGAGACCGCGCGCGACTTCGACGACGCGGTGTACTGCGAGCCGCTCGGCCGTAGCGGCTACCGGCTGGTGGTGGCGATCGCCGACGTCAGTCATTACGTGCAGCCGCGCGATGCGCTCGACAGCGAGGGCTTCAACCGCGGCAACTCGGTGTACTTCCCGCGCCGCGTCATCCCCATGCTGCCCGAGGCGCTGTCCAACGGCCTGTGTTCGCTCAACCCGGAAGTCGACCGACTGTCGATGGTGTGCGACATGCGCATCACCAGTACCGGCAGTGTCAAGGAATACCGCTTCTATCCGGCGGTGATCTATTCGCACGCGCGCCTGACCTACAACCAGGTGTGGAACTGGCTTTCCGGTGCGGCCGAACCGGAGCAGAAACACGCCGCGATGATGCCGCACCTGCAGGCGCTGGATAAGCTGTTCCGCACCATGCTGAAGGCGCGCGCCAAGCGCGGCGCGATTGATTTTGGTTCGACCGAAACGCAGATCATTTTCGACGACCAGGGCAAGATCAAGGACATCGTGCCGGTGGTCCGCAACGATGCGCACCGCATCATCGAGGAGTGCATGCTGGCGGCCAACGTTTGCGCATCGGATTTTCTGCAGGAGAACAAGCAGCCCGCGCTGTACCGTGTGCACGAAGGCCCGACCCCCGAGAAGCTCACTGCGTTGCGCAGTTTCCTGGCCGAATTCGGGCTCGACCTCGGCGGCGGCGACAAGCCGCACGCCAAGGATTACGCCGCGCTGCTGGAGAAGATCAAGGATCGTCCCGACCACGGCCTGTTGCAGACCGTGATGCTGCGCTCGCTCAGGCAGGCGGTGTACAGCCCGGACAACAAGGGCCACTTCGGCCTGGCGTACGAGGCTTACACCCACTTCACTTCGCCGATCCGGCGCTATCCTGACCTGCTGGTGCATCGCGGCATCAAGGCGGTGTTGAACAGCGAGAAACTGCCCGTCAAGGGGCTGGCTGAAATCGGTGCCCACTGCTCGATGACCGAGCGCCGCGCCGACGACGCCACCCGCGACGTCGACGCCTGGCTGAAAACCTATTTCATGCGCGATCGCATCGGCGACGAATACAACGGCACCGTGAGCGCGGTCACCAGCTTCGGGATGTTTGTCGCGCTCGACGACCTTCTCATCGAGGGATTGGTCCACGTGTCCGAACTCGGCCAGGATTATTTCCATTACGACCAGGCCAAGCACTTGATGCTCGGCGAGCGGACAGGGAAAAGATATCGCCTGGGCGACCGCGTGCGCATCAAGGTGATGCGCGCCGACATCGAGACCAGCAAGATCGACTTCAGTCTGGTTGAACAGGACAGCTCTGCGCACGACATGCAGCGCGCATTCGAGCAATCAGAGCCGAAAAAGAAAGCCGCCGGCAAATCCGGTTCCGGCCGCAAGAAGAAATGAGCGAGAAAACCGCCGAAAAACTCATTTACGGTTTTCACCCCGTACTGGCCCGCCTGCGCCAGGATCCCTCGGGCGTTCTGGAAATCTATCTCGACCTCACCCGCCGCGACGCGCGCGCGCGCGACCTGGTGCATCAGGCCAAGGACAACGGGGTCAAACTCGCACAGGTCGAAGCGGACCGCCTGACCCGGCTGGTCGGCAAGGCCGCCAATCATCAGGGCGTGGTCGCCCGCGTCAAGCCGGTCGCGTTGACGCATTCGCTCGACGAAGTGCTGGAAAACATCAAGGGCCCGCCGCTGCTGGTCATTCTCGACGGCGTCACCGACCCGCACAACCTCGGCGCCATCATGCGCTCGGCCGACGCCTTCGGTGTGCACGCCGTCATCGCGCCGAAAGACAACGCCGTCGGCATCAACGCCACGGTGGAGAAAGTCGCCTCCGGCGCCGCCGAAACCGTGCCCTACATCATGGTCACCAACCTCTCGCGCACGATTGAAGAACTCAAGGAACACAACATCTGGGTCATCGCCGCCGACATGGACGGCGATCAGCCGCTATCCCGCGTCGACGCCAAATCCGGCATCGCCTGGGTGCTCGGCGCCGAAGGCGCGGGCATCCGCCGCCTGGTCAAGCAAAACTGCGATCAGGTCGCGCGCATCCCCATCGGCGGCACCGTGGAAAGCCTCAACGTCTCGGTGTCGGCGGCGCTGTGCTTGTATGAGACGGTGCGGCAGCGCACGGCAGGCTAGAATGAATGGCGTTTCAACGGGTTTTTCCAAGGAGCCACCCTATGCAAACTGTCAAACAAATCGTCCACGATATCGCTGACCACTTGCCAGACCAGGCAAGCTTCGACGATGCCATGTATGCTATTTACGTGCGCCAGAAACTGGAACGCTCGTTGAAGGCGGCGGAAGAAGGCAAGATTAGCTCACAGGAAGAAATGGAAAAACGCTATCTCAACCATGAAGGTTGAGTGGTCGGATTGCGCGCGGGACGATCTGGACGATCTTGTGCGCTATATCGGCCGGGATTCCGGATTCTATGCCCGGCGCTTTGCCGAAAGAGTTGTCCTTGCTACCCGCCGGCTACAAACCTTTCCTGAGAGCGGTCGCACGATTCCCGAGGCGGAAGACAAAACATTAAGGGAGGTCATCGTCCAGGGCTATCGGATCATGTACCGCCTCGAACCTGGACGTGTGCTCGTGCTCGCGGTGATGCACGGTAGCCGTGACGTTGACGGGATGGCTGACAAGCCTTGGGATGAAAAGTAGCCCGCGTAGGTTGAGCTGAATGAAATGAGGCTCAACGTATTTACCATATAGCTGGGCAAGCGCTAGTTGGGCTTTGCAGCCCAGCCTACCCGCGCACCTTGCGATAGGCCTCCAGCAAGCGCTGGTGAATCGCGCTGCCCTCGAAGTCTCCGCCCAGTTTCGTCAACCCGAAAAACCGCTCGTCCTGATTGAACAGCGCGAACGCCTGTTCCAGCGTCTCGCGGCCGTACATCAGGGCCAGCGCAGGCTCGAAGGGGCTGGGGTCGCCGAGTTGGGTGAGGTCGGCGATGCAGCGGTAGACCTTCAGGCGCGCGTCGCTGCGCTGGCCGTATTGGGCGATCCAGGCGCAGCCTTCGCGGATCGCGTCGTCGTCGCCGAGGGCGAGCGCGAGCAGCAGCTTCAGTTCGCCAACTCTTACATCGGTCCACGGCGAATCGGCATCCGGCGCGAGGCCGATCAACACCGTGACCAGGCGGTCGTCCGCCAGTTCCAGTTCGCCAATCAGGTCGAACAGCTCGGCACATTCTTCGTCGGTCAGCTCGGGCAGGCGCGCGAGCGTCGGGCGGATCAGGTTGCCGATGCTGTTGTTCTCGAATTCGAGTTCCTCGACCGGGTAGATCTCGGAGACGCCGGGCACCAGGATGCGGCAGGCGTAGACGCCGAGGTGGGTGAAGTCGGCGATGTAGAGGTCATGCCCTTCGGCGTGCAGCGCATCGACCGACCACGCGTAATCCTCTTCGGTCGTGGTGCCGAAATTCCAGTCGACGAATTCGAAGTCGGGGGTGTCGCGCAGGAATTGCCATGAAATCACGCCGCTGGAATCGACGAAGTGGATTTCCAGGTTCTGCGGGTCGGCGATTTCGGCTTCGTCGAAGCCGGGGGCGGGGAAACCCGCCAGCGAATCGAGCGCGCGGCCCTGCAGCAGTTCGGTCAGCGCGCGCTCCAGCGCCACCTCGAAGCGCGGGTGCGCGCCGAAGCTGGCGAAGCAGCCCTGGTCGTGGGGATGCAGCAGGGTGACGTTCATCACCGGGTACTGGCCGCCGAGCGAGGCGTCCTTCACCAGGATGCCGAAGCCGGCGCTGCGCAACGCGCGGATGCCGGCGGCGATGTGCGGATAGCGCTCGATCACGGCTTCGGGCACGTCAGGCAGGCACAGGCCCTCCGCGATGATGCGGAACTTGATGTGGCGCTCGAAGATTTCGGACAGCGCCTGGGTGCGCGCCTCCTTCAACGTGTTGCCGGCCGACATGCCATTGCTGACGTAGAGGTTGCCGATCAGGTTGACCGGGAAATACACGGTCTCGCCATCGCGCAATCGCTGGTAGGGAATGGCGCAGATGCCACGTTCGGCGTTGCCGGAATTCAGATCGATCAGCTGGTCGGCGCGCACCCCGGCGTCGGGGTTGTAGTAGGCGTGCAGTTCAGGCGTGAGCAGTTTGGTCGGCCAGGCGTCGTCGTCCGAAGAAAACCAGCGCTCGTCGGGATGGTGGACGTAGCTGCGGTGGGCGATCGTTTCGCCCAGATAGAAGTGGGTCCAGAAATAATTGGTCGACAGCCGTTCGAAATACTCGCCCAGCGCGCTCGCCCGCGCGGCCAGCTCCGAGGCGCCCTTGCCGTTGGTGAACAGCAGGGGGCAGTCGCGGTCGCGGATGTGCACCGACCACACGCCCTCTACCGGATTGAGCCAGGAGCGCTCTTCGATATGGAAATCGAGCGCTTCGAGCTTGGATTGCAGGGTGCGGATCGACGCTTCGAGCGAGGCGTCCTTGCCGGGGATGAAGCTTTCGGTGGTGGCGTGCATGGGGTGACTCTTTTTTGAACAGCCAACAGCATAATCGATGCGTCAAGTGCGGCGTAAAATGACGGGCATCGATCCCTTACCTGTGGCAGCTGCAATCCATGAATTCGCCCATGCCTGACCGTATCGCTTTACTCCCGCTGCTGCTTGCCCTTGCGTTTGCCGGCCCGGTGGCGGCTGCCGTCCAGACGTTTGGTCTGGATGCCAGCCAGACGGTGCTTGCGGCGCGTTCTCAGGCCGAGTGGGTGCGGCAGGCGCAGGTGCTCGAAAAACGCGCCGACTGGCCGGGCCTGCTGGCATGGGGGCAAACGTGGGCACAGGCCGATGCGAAGAATCCGCTGGCCTGGTTCGTCCAAGGGCGCGCGCTGGGCGAGCTGGGGCGGTTTGCAGAGGCCATCGCGGCGTATCAGCGGAATCTGCATTTCGCGCCCGGCGATGTCTATGCGCGCAACAATCTGGGCAACGCCTACCGCGACAGCGGGCGTCCCCGCGAGGCGATGCAGGCGTATCGCGCGGCCGTGGAAACCGACCCCGACTACATTCAGGCCTGGCACAACCTGGGGCTGACGTTCTATCTGACGAAGGGGCAGGCGGGGGTGACCCAGGCGCTGCAAAAGCTGCAGGCGTCCGACCCGGCGCTGGCCGATGTCTGGCGCACGCTGGCGATCGAATATTCGATCACGCGCGATGAACGGGTCGCGCGCCAGGCGGTGCGTGTGCTGCGCGGTTTGAGCGCGGCCGAACGCGCGCGCATGTTCGGCATCCTGTTCGACGAGGGGTGAATCAATTGGCTGCGGCTCGCCGTGGTCACACCGCGCCTTGCTCTTGCTCGAACTCCGCCACGACCTGCCGCAGGCGGCTGGCTTCCTGCTCCGGTCGCATCAGCCCGCGACGCTGGCGGGCGTGGCTCAACAGATCGGCATAAAAATCGGGGTCGGTTTCGGCCCTCGACAAGAGCGTAGCCAGCTGTCGTTCGTCGCCCACCGGGAAATAGCCTGGATAGTCCTCGCCCAGCATGCCGATATTGCCGGGCATGTGCGAGGCCAGCACCGGCACATCCGCCGCCAGCGCCTCGCAGATGACGTTGGCGCCGCCTTCCATCACCGAGCTGATGACCATCAGGTGCGCGCGCGCCAGCCGCTTCAGCACCGTCCGGTGCGGTACCTCCCCGGCCCAGTGCCAGCGCGGCAGCTTGCTCTGCGCCATCTCCGCCGTTTCGGCCATCTCCCCGGAGAGGGCGCTGCCCAGATGCGTCACCTGGATTTGCGAATGCTCGGGCAGATAGGCCGTCGCCAGCGCCGCCCGGAAGGGATCCTTTTCTTCGCGCAGGTTGCCGATCACCAGCACCTCGAAGGCATGGGCAGGCGCGGGCAGGCGGGCAATGTCGGGCGACGACTGGTAGACCACCCGCGTCCTGGCCGCCAGATGCGCCGGCAGTTCGTCGACGCCGCGCGCCTGCAGCACGATCAGCCGGTGTGCGAGTTCCAGCGCCTGCTGGGCGTCGGCGTCCTGGTGAATGTCGCGATACAGGTCGGTGCCGGTCAGCGCCAGCAACAGGGGGCGGGTCGGGAAGCGCTCGGCAAAAGCGTGGATCGAGGCAAAGCTGCGCCGCGCATGCAGCGCCAGCATCAGGTCGGTGTTGCGGCCATCCCATTCCACCTGCGTCCGCACCGTATGGCCCGCCTCGCGCAGGAAGCGCGCCCAGCGCGCGGCCGTGTGCCAGTTGCCGTTGCGGTGTTCGCGGCCGTAGGGGGTGATGAGGGCGATGCGCATCACTGGAGTGTAGCTTGCGATAGCGAAACGCGGATAATCCGGGCATGACCGAAACGCCCATTTCTTCGCGCGACAATCCCCTGTTCAAGCGGCTGAAAAAGCTGTCCGAGTCCGCCCGTGCGCGCAGGGAAGCGCAGAGGACCCTGCTCGACGGCGAGCATCTGCTGATGGCGTATCTCGATGCGGGGGGGCAGCCGCATACCCTGGTGCGGGCCGCCTCGTTCGATGCCGCGCGGCTGACCCCGTTTGCCGCGCGCTGTTCGCAGGCCAAGGCCATCGTCCTGTCCGATGCATTGTTCGCCGAACTGGCCCCCGTCGCCACGCCGACCGGAGTGCTCGCCGAGGCCGCCTGGCTTGCGCCGGCGCTCCCCACGGCGACGCCGCTGGCGATTGCGCTGGAAGACATCCAGGACCCCGGCAATCTGGGCGCCATGCTGCGTACCGCGGCGGCGGCGGGCGCCACCCTGGCGGTGCTGTCGAAGGGCTGCCACGATCCCTGGTCGCCGAAGGCGCTGCGCGGCGGGCAGGGCGCGCAGTTCGTGCTGCCGATGCAGCTGGATGCCGATGTGCCGGCCTGGCTGGCGGCGTTCGACGGACAAAGTGTGGCGCTGACGCTGGGTGAAGCGAGGGATTTCTATGCGGAGGACTACGCCGGCCCGACCGTGCTGGCGGTCGGCAACGAAGGCGCCGGCCTCAGCGCAGCGGCTGCACAGGCCGCACGGCTGCGGGTACAGATACCGATGCCGGGGCGGGTGGAGTCGCTGAATGCCTCAGCGGCACTCGCCGCGGCACTGTTCGAAGTGGTGAGGCAGCGCCGGATGGCGCGCGGCTGACGCGCTTCAGTGGCGCCTCCAGGAGCCTGTCGGACTTCCGGCGGTCTGCTTAAACGGGCGGAAAGCGGGAAGCTTGTGGAAAGACGGCCGTGCGGCGCAGCTTCAGGAATGCCGCAGGCGCGCCGCGATTTCCTCCACCGACATGCGGGTGGTGTCCAGCACGGGCAGGCCATGCTGCCCGAATAGCCGCTCGGCGGTGGCAAGTTCGTCGCGGCATTGCTGCAGGCTGGCGTAGCGGCTGTCGGGATAGCGCGCCTGGCGGATGGCGGCGAGGCGTTCCGCCGACAGGGTCAGGGCGCGCAGGCGCGGCAGGTGGGCGAGCAGGACGCCGGGGAGGCTGTTCTGCTCGAGGTCGTCCGGCGTCAGCGGATAGTTGGCGACGCGCAGTCCATATTGCAGAGCGAGGTAGAGCGCGGTGGGGGTTTTGCCGACGCGCGAGACGCCGACCAGGATCAGGTCGGCCTGGTCGAGCCGCTGCGGCTGCAGGCCGTCGTCCAGCGCCAGGCTGAAATTCACCGCATCCATGCGCGATTCGTAGTCGTTCGCCATGCCGTGGGTGCGCCCGCCGCTGGGGGTGGCGGCCAGGCCCAGCGCGGCTTCCACGGCGGGAGCGACGAGGTCGAAGACATCGAACAGGCTGGCGCGGCTGTCGCGCAGGACGGCGCGCAGGGCCGGGTCGGTCAGGGTGGAAAATACCAGCGCGCCGGGCGCGGCGGCAATCCGCGCCACGGCGGCCCGCGTCTTTTCCGGGCTGTCGATGAAAGGCAGCGCAATCAGGCTAAACTCAAGTGCAGGAAACTGCGCCAGCACGCTCTTCGCCACCGCCTCGACGGTGACACCGGTGTGATCGGATACGCAGAAAACGCTGTAGCTTTTCATGGAGTGGATTATGCCGGCTTCAACTGACTATATCGTTCCGCTGGACAGTCTGTCGATGGTAGATGTGCCGCGCGTGGGCGGCAAGAACGCGTCGCTGGGCGAGATGATCGGCAATCTGTCCGGCGCCGGCGTCAAGGTGCCGGGCGGCTTCGCCACCACGGCGCAGGCGTTCTGGGATTTTCTCGACCACAACGATTTGCGCGCGCGCATTCATGCGCGGCTGGCGGCGCTCGACGTGGCGGACGTGACGGCGCTGGCCGCGGCGGGGGCGGAAATCCGCGCCTGGGTCGAGGCGGCCGCGTTGCCGGCCGCGCTCGAAGCCGGCCTGCGCACCGCCTATGCCGCGCTCGGTAGCAACGTGTCGGTGGCGGTGCGTTCGTCGGCCACCGCCGAGGACCTGCCCGACGCCTCGTTTGCCGGGCAGCAGGAAACCTACCTGCACGTGCGCGGCGCCGACGACCTGTTGCAGTACGTGAGGAAGGTCTTCGCTTCGCTCTACAACGACCGCGCCATTGCCTACCGCGTACATCACGGCTTCGCGCACGCCGACGTGGCGCTGTCGGCCGGTGTGCAGCGCATGGTGCGCTCCGACATCGCGTGTTCCGGCGTGCTGTTCACCCTCGACACCGAGTCCGGCTTCCGCGACGTGGTGTTCATCACCGCCGCCTATGGCCTCGGCGAAACCGTGGTGCAGGGCTCGGTCAACCCGGACGAGTTCTACGTGCACAAGCCGAAACTGGCCGAGGGCTTTCCCGCCGTGGTGCGGCGCGAACTGGGCGAGAAAGCGACCCGCATGGTGTGGCGCGACGGCGCGACCGTGATCGAGGACACGCCGGCGGCGCTGCGGCGCCAGTATTCGCTGACCGACGCCGAGGTGCTGGAACTGGCGCGCCAGGCCATGGCGATCGAGGCGCACTATCAGCGCCCGATGGACGTCGAGTGGGCGAAGGACGGCGAAACCGGCGAACTCTTCATCGTGCAGGCACGCCCGGAAACGGTGAAGGCGCGCGCCAACGGCGTCAGCGAACGCTATACGCTGGAAGCGCCCGGCGAGGTGCGTATCAGCGGCCGCGCCATCGGCCAGAAGATCGGCGCGGGCGTTGTGCGGCTGATCGCCAGCCCGGCCGAAATGAACCGGGTACAGCCGGGCGACATCCTCGTCACCGACATGACCGACCCCGACTGGGAGCCGGTGATGAAGCGCGCGGCGGCGATCGTCACCAACCGCGGCGGGCGCACCTGCCACGCCGCCATCGTCGCGCGCGAGCTGGGCATTCCCGCCGTGGTGGGCACCGGCGAGGCGACCGCGGTGCTGAAGGACGGCGAGATGGTGACGGTGTCGTGCGCCGAGGGCGACACCGGCTTTGTCTACGCGGGCAAGCTGCCGTTCACGGTGGAGACGCTGGCAAGCGAGACCCTGGCCGAGCCGCCGGTGAAGCTGATGATGAACGTCGGCAACCCCGAACGCGCCTTCGAGTTCGCGCAGATTCCCAATCACGGCGTCGGTCTGGCGCGGCTGGAGTTCATCATCGCGCGCATGATCGGCGTGCATCCGCTGGCGCTGCTCGACCATGCCGGCCAGCCGCCGGACGTTCGCGCCGAGATCGATGCGCGCGCGGCGGGCTATGCCGACCCGGTATCGTTCTATGTGGACAAGCTGGCCGAGGGCATAGCCACCCTGGCCGCCGCGTTCTGGCCGCAGCCGGTGATCGTGCGACTGTCCGACTTCAAGTCCAACGAATACGCCAATCTGGTGGGCGGCGAGCGCTACGAGCCGAAGGAGGAAAACCCCATGCTGGGGCTGCGCGGCGCGGCGCGCTACATTTCGACCCTGTTCCGCCCGGCGTTCGAGCTGGAGTGCCGCGCGCTGAAACAGGTGCGCGAGACCCTGGGCTTTTCCAACGTCGAGGTGATGATTCCCTTCGTCCGCACGGTGGACGAATGCGCGGCGGTGGTGAAACTGCTGGAAGCAAACGGCCTCAAGCGCGGCGACCACGGCCTGCGCCTGATCATGATGTGCGAGATTCCGTCCAACGTGCTGCTCGCCGACGACTTTTTGCAGCACGTCGACGGCTTTTCCATCGGCAGCAACGACCTCACCCAACTGACGCTGGGCATCGACCGCGACTCCAGCCTGGTGGCCGAAAGCTTCGACGAGCGCAACCCGGCGGTGAAAAAGCTGCTGGCCGAAGCCATCGCCGCCTGCAAGCGGCAAGGCAAATACATTGGCATCTGCGGCCAGGGGCCGAGCGATCACCCCGATCTGGCCGACTGGCTGGTGGCGCAGGGAATCGGCTCGATGTCGCTCAATCCCGATACCGTGGTGGCAACCTGGCGGCGCCTGACTGCCTGATACCCGCGCCCTGACCGATGGGGCGAATTGCTCCCCCCATCAAAACGCGGCAGTCCAGCGTGTTGGCAAGCGGACATTCCTGGATGACTCGGATTTTCCATGGGCGGAGGCCACGTGGAACCGCATGCCGCGCCGCCGCGTGGCGAATTGATCGGTGCTCTCAAGTGCCTCGCCGCCAGCCTGGACGCTTTCCCGTTGCAAAAGACACCAGCGCCAAACCATAAAACCGGCGCTATTGCATTTTTCATTGGATGGAAACCCGTGAGTTGGAGTAACCATATGTTTACAAAAGACAAATCAATGTGGCACGCAACGTGCTTATTACTGCGGGTCGCCAAGCGAAGGATGCGCGTGCAAGTGAACAGTCTGTTCGATCGTTTTCATGACCGGCCAGCCGGTATGGCGAGCCTGGTGAACAAGGACATCGATGTTCCCGGTTTGGGGTGTGTCCATGTGGTGCGCTCGGTCGATTGCCTGGGCGCCATGTGTCCGCGGCCGCAGTTGCTGACCATGAAGGTGCTTGGCGAAGTCGGGTCGGGTGCGGCCATCGAAGTGGTGCTCGACAATCCCACGGCTGTCGAGGGGTTTCCTGCGCTGGCCCAGACGCTCGGCTGCGCGCATCTCGCCACGGTTCGGGAGCCTGATTGCTGGCGTGTGTACCTGCGCAAGGGGCTTTTTTAAGCAATGCAATATGGGGCGGCCTGCCAGGTTCGCCGGTTTTACTGAGGAGAGTGTGAGTGAATGTGGCGTCGGCAAGTATCGCAACTGAAACACATTGGCTGTTTCGCAAAAGCAGTCTCCAGGCGATGGGGGTCTTCCTGCTCGTGGTCTCCGGTTCGCTGCTGGCCCTGGCGCAGGACACGCGCTTCGTCTACCTGCTGGTGTACGTCTGGTTTGGTCTCGCCTACGGCATCCTGCTGCAATACGGCCGTTTCTGCATGGCATCGGCGGTGCGCGACCTGTTCGCAGTGAAGGTGCCGCGCATGGCGGTCGGCGTGATGATCGCGGTGGCGCTGTACGCGGTCGTCGCCGCCATCGTCACCCTGGCAGGATTCAGTACATTCCATCCCAACGCGATGGGATGGCACATCGTCGTCGGCGCCGCAATTTTCGGCTTCGGCATCGTCTTTACCGGCGGTTGCGCCTCGGGTTCGCTCTACAAGGCGGGCGAGGGAAACATGAACTCGATGCTGGTGATCCTGGCCATCTCGTTCTCTCAGGCGGTCGTTGTGACCGCCAGCGGCTGGTGGGACGCCCTGGTGCCGCAGTCGTGGATCGATTCCGCCGCGGCCAAGGACATGCCGGCCGAGCTGACCATCACGCAGGGCTGGTTTGATATCTTCACCGCGGGCTACATGTGGGATCTGAAGGGTTCCACCACCGCCGATGTGCTCGGCCAGAGCGGCGCTGCGAGCATCTTGCTGTACAACACCTTCCTGACCGCGATCCTGCCGGTCATCCTCATCCTGATCGCGCTGTATGTTTTCTACTACCGTAAGGGCTACCTGCGCCGTTCCGGCAAGGCCAGCCCGGCGCTGCGCGACGAGCTTGCAGGTATGTGGGCCATGTGCACGTCATCCAGGAATACCGCCCTGGCCGGTATCGGCCTTGGCATTCTCGCCGGCCTGCACATGTACGTGACCGGCGCTTTGCGCGAGCACTACGACGTCTTCAACTTCGGCGAACTGCTGGTGGCGATGGGCTACACCGAGGGCCTGTCCATCCAGGACACCGTGTTCGACCCCGGCTACTGGTACATCACCACCCAGGAAGCGCAGTGGGGCGGCTGGGTCATGCAGAAGCTCGGCATCGACAACATGGACAGCATCTTCTTCGGTCTCGACAACGGCCTGCCGAACCCGCTGCTGAATGCGCCCGGTTTCATGTCGATCGGCATCATTCTCGGCGCCGCCATCATGGCGCTCTCCCGCCGCGAATTCAAATGGAAGCTGCCGAGCTGGGAAACGGCGTTCTTCGCCATCGTCGGCGGCACGCTGATGGGCATCGGCGCACGCCTGGCCATGGGCTGCAACATCGGCGCCTTCTTCGCCACCGTCACCAACGGCGACCCCAGCGGCTGGGTTTTCCTGGTCGGCATGGTGCTCGGCGCTTACGTCGGCGTGAAGGTCTTCACCTGGTACATGGACTGGAGCGACGCCCGCAAGACTTCGGAGTCCGGTCTCTAGTCTTACTGTCCGGGAATTTCAGGCAAGCAATCATCATCAAGGAGTCGTGCTATGGCAATGAGTTTCAACAAGATCGCCGATGGCGAATGGGAGCTGAACGTGTGCGGCTACGCCTGCCCGCACCCGCAGATGTACACCAAGAAAGCGCTGCAGAAGCTGGAAAGCGGCGATGTGCTGAGCCTGGTTTTCGATAACCCTTCCTCGGGCGAATCGATCATGGCCATGTGCGAAGCCGAGGGAAACGACCTGATCGATCGCCAGGAGGGAAGCGGTTCCTTCACCTGGAAGATCAGGAAGGCCTGAGTCATGCAACTGGGTATCGTGATCACCGATGAATGTTTTCTGCCGCAGGCGAACGGCCTGATCGACGCGGCGACTGCGCGCGGTTGGAAAACCCTGAGCTTCCTGACCGACACCGGCGTCAATCTGCTTGCCGATGCAGGGTTTGTCGAGCGTGCGCGGGCGCGCCCGAACAGCGTCACCCTGTGCGAACACAGCGCCGAGCATTACGCCGCCGGCAGGTTTGACCTCAACACCCTCGCCGACGTCGTCGTCGTCGGCGGCCAATACCAGGACGCCGAACTCGTGCGCACGTGCGACAAGGTGCTGGTCTTCTGAGGACGGGACATGGCAGATCAAAAACATATTCTGATGGTGGCCGTGCAGAAACCGGTCGAAGCGCTGCGCATGGCCAGCGGGCTCACCCTGCTCGACGACGCCGTCGCCATCGCCACCTGGGGCAGGCTGCCCGAAAGTGCCGACGTGGCGGAACAAATGGAAGCGCTGGCGTTCGCCGAGGTGCCCGTGGTGGAGCTCGACCCCGCCAGTGACGCCATGGCGGCCCTGGCGCGGCAGATCCTCGACCATGACGTGGTGTATTGCGTATGAGCACGGAAAAACGGGTTTTGCTGATCAATCCCGCAGCGGTGCCGGCGATGCCGGGCCTGGCCGAAGCCTTGCGCGCCGCTGGCGCAGAAGTGCGGGAAATGAATACGGACGATTACGGCGCATTGCTCGATGCGCTGGAACAGGACTGGCTGCCGGTGGTGCTGAAAGCACCGACGGCCTGATGGGGTTTTGCCCGCGGCCATGGTCGCGGTGGAGGTTGTGCATGGCTGGGACGGGCGGTTTTACCGCTGGCCTCTGGCGGGCCGGCCGCTATGGGTGCGCCGTCTTGCCGTCCGGCAAGGTGGGCGCGGGCTTGATAATGGATGGAGGATTCTCAATGAACAAGCAGATGAATAGGGGCTGGGCCGGCATGACCGCCCTGGCAATGGCGCTGGGCCTGCAGGGCTGCGGCGGCGGCGGTGAAGACACGACAGCGCTGGTGACACAAATCCCGGTGAATACGCCGGCGGCGATCGCCCAGGAGTCGGCTGCCAGCTACGATGACAACGTCAACGGCCTGATCACCGAATCGACGCTCAAGCGCTGGAAGGGTAACTGGCTCAACCAGCGGCCTGCCGGCATCACCGGCAAGCTGGTCATCCTGCAGGTATCGGCCGGTCCGGCGGGCGCCGAATACATCAAGCCCAACGGCACCAACGTGTTTACCTATCTGTCGCCGAGTAGCGAATGGATCCAGACCCGGACCAATGGCGTGATCGAGACGCCGAGCATGGTGCCGGACGGCGCGGCCATGGACGCGTTGCTGAAGAAATACAACATCGACCCGCAAAACGACATGATCGTCGCCGCCATGGGCGAAGGCAACACTGGCAACGCGATGGCGCAGGGTCGCATCTGGTATGCCCTGCGCTACTGGGGCGTCGACAAGAAAAACCTGGCCATCCTCAACGGCGGCAACCAGTGGCTGGATGACGATCTGGGGCTGGCCGTCGAACTGCTGCCTGCCGACTTCCAGGCGACCGCAAGCGCGGCGCCTAACAACGGTCACGCCACAGTCAGGGACCTGCTGGTCGACAACACCCAGCTGCAGGCGACGGTGGGCGACATGCTCCGCATCCTGCCCGCGAGCGATACCAACGTGCTGAACGACGGCGTCTTCATCTGGGATGCGCGCAACACCTCGCAATACAGCGCCGGCGAAACCAGTACTGCGAACACGATCACCCCGGTCGCAAACTACATGACCACCTTCCAGAACGGCGGCTCGCGCCAGGGCCATCCGTGGGGCGCGTTGCAGCTCGACTTCACCAATATGCTGGATTCGGCAAAAGGGTGGGCCTACAAGAGCAAAGCCGAACTGCAGGCCTACCTGGACGGCAACGTCAGCGGCGCGGGCTTCATCGATGGAAGCTATCAGCACGTTGGCTTCGGCAATGCCTACCGGCCGGGCGACGTCATCTACACCTATTGCGAGACGACCTTCCGCGCGATGATCACGGGCGTGGCCAGCACGGTGATCCTCGGCAAGCCGACCCGCTTCTACGACGGCGCGATGGTCGAGTGGAGTTCGCTGACCCCGGGAAGCGTCATCACCGACGCGACCGGCAATGCGATCCTGCCCGAGGATTCGCCGTGGCGCACCGACGTGAAGTCCTTCTATCGTGCGGCATCGAGCCCGACCCAGGTGGCCCAGCGCTATATCACCGATGCGTATGCCAAGTCCTCCAACGCCATCATCGAGGCGGACAAGGCCTACAAATACGGCGAGGTGATCCCGACCGCCGGCACCAACGCCCCGCCCGCCAACCCGTGCGGCGGCTAATTTCCGCCTGAACCTTGCTTTCTCCTATTCTGGCCCACGATACTCTCGTGGGCCTTTTTTCATGGAGCTGGATTTGAACCGTCTTTTTCAACCGTGGCAGTCGTGGCTGCTGCTGACCCTGCCGCTCCTGCTCGGGCTGCAGTCCGGTTGCGGCGAGAATCCTGCGCCTGCGGTCGAGGCCTTTTTAAGCAAGCACTGGACCGAACCGATGCCGCCGCAGGGTGCTCCGCCCGCCACGTTCTCGCCGCTGGAAGCCTCGCTCAGTCCTGAGGCCTGCGGGCAGTGCCATACCAAACAGCTTGCAGCCTGGCGCACTTCGCTGCACAGCAAGACAATGGGCCCCGGCCTGCGTTGGCAGCTCACATTGATGGATCAGGATCAGGGCAACCGTTGCCTGCGCTGTCATGCGCCGCTGGCCGAGCAGAAAGCGCTGCTGGCGCTGGAGCACGGCTGGCCGAACGCGCCGAAGCAGCCGCCGCCGGACTATGTCGAAGCCGGCCTGGGGCATCAGGGCCTGGTTTGCGCGGCCTGCCACGTGCGCGGCCAGCAGCGCTTCGGGCCGCCGCCGCGCGGCGAGGTCGCCGCCGACATCCCGCATGGCGGCTTTACCGTATCCACGGCTTTCGGGGACAGCCGCTTCTGCGCGCATTGCCACCAGTTTCCGGATGACGGCCCGAGCATCGCCGGCAAATTGATGGAAGACACCTACCGGCAATGGCTTGCCAGTCCATACGCCAAGGAGGGGGGCGGCAAGCAAACCTGCCAGTCCTGCCATATGCCGGATCGCCAGCACCTCTGGCGCGGTATTCACGATCCGGAGACGACGCGACGGGCGATCGATGTATCGCTGAAGCTGCATGCGCTTGGCGACGGCCGCTACGAGGCGCGGGCGAACGTTCGCAACAGCGGCGCGGGCCATCATTTCCCGACCTATATGGTGCCGAAGGTCGAACTCGCGTTTTACCGCCACGATGCCGATGGCGGCATCTTCGAACTGGGGCGCCAAGTGATCGGCTGGCAGGTCGACACGCCGATTACGCGCGAGATTTTCGATACCCGCATCCCCGCCGGCGAGGCGCGCGATTTTCGGCAGCCCTTCACAGCGCCGGGCAGCGACTGGCGCGTGGTACTGGTCATGCGGGTGCTGCCGGCCGAGCATTACGAGCGCGTCTACCGTGATAGCCTGAGCCGTGCCGACCAGTTGCCGGCTGCCGCGGTCCCGTTGTTGCGGCAAGCGCTCGCCGAGGCGGTAGCGGCACGCTATGAGTTGTTGCGTATGGAGGCGGGCGTGGATCGGTGAGATGCCAGGCTTCGGGCGGACCCGCAAGGCTGCTGAGGGACGCACGATTCATCCCGCTGTGAACTGCTGCCATTCCGGGACCGATTGCAATTTGAAAGATCGCACTTCATTGCACGTATTGTGCAATCGAATCGGGCTTGCGGAATTGTTATAAGTTCTTGATATGTATGGATAATGATCTCTGGCATGGCTTGTGCTTTAGGAGAGTGTCGATAAGACAGAAATGAACCGGAAACCCATGCGATCCACTGGCACAGTGACTTTGATGGCTCTTGCCCTGCTGTTGGCGGCACCGGCTGTTGCTGCGACCGAGCCGGGGCAGCCCAGACTCAAGTACCGCGGCAGTGGGCAGGCGTGTACCTGTGCTTCGAGTACGAGCGAGGCGGAGATAAGCAAGGCATGGAATGACCGGTTTAAGCAATCGGAAGGCGCCCGTCTGGATAATCTGGACGGGCTTCCCGCAACTCGTGACGAGCAAAGGAGAAGGGTAGATGAAGCGCAACCAAGGTAAGGGTGGTCTGTTGGGAAAAATCTGGCGCGGTGGTGTCATGCTGTCGCTGTTTGGCCTGGGTGTCGCAATGCTCACTGGCCTGGCTGGCAAGCACGCTGAAGATTCGACCGGGCTTGCGGCCACGGGTTGGGGCGGCGAGGCTACGGTGGCGCTGGCGGAAGGTGCGGCGCGGCTGTCGCCGATTTCTCTCGCCAATGCCTGCGGCCTGGGCGCTTCGAGTTGCTTCAAGTGCCACAACGGCAAGCGCGCAGCAGCGCCCGAAATGGATGCCGCCAAGGCGCCCTGGCATGCGCAGCACTCCAAGGTGAACAACTCGTGTGTGGGTTGCCACAAGGGGAATTCGAGAATCATGAAGCAAGAAGTGGCGCACGCGAAGATGCTCGCCAAGCCTCGTGACAACACGGCTGACGCCTGCGGCAGCTGCCATAAGGGTGACCTGACCAAGGTGCAGGGCGCTTATCACGCCATTCCAGGAGAGAAATAACATGAAAATTCTGACTGTCCCGCGCAATACTGTTTCCCCGCTGTCCCGTGCCTGTGCTGTTGGCCTGCTCGCCGGTTTGCTGCCGCTGGGCGCAGTGGCTGGCCCCACCATCGAGTTCGGCGAGGAGGGTTCGCTCACCTTCACGTACGCGCTGCAGGGATGGTTGCAGCACAAAGGATTCACTTCGGCAACCGATAACGGTTCGTCGAACGATGCTTTTTTGCGCCGCAACCGTCTGACCTTTTCCGGCCAGTACAACGACTTCGTGGGTTTTTATGCGCAGATCGAGGCTGGCAACGACAGCAAGCTCGGCGAGGACAACAAGAGCGTCTATTACCGCGACGCGTATGTGACCCTGGACTATCGCGATGAGGTGCGCTTCATTGCCGGCCGCTTCAAGAACACCTTCTCGCGGGAGAACCTGGAGGCGTGCCTGGAGCCGCTGACCCTGGACCGTGCCGAGGTGCTCTCCTACACGCCGTTCGGCGGCAGCCGCGATACCGGTCTGGCGGTCTGGGGCAACCTGTTGGATGCCAAACTCCAGTATCGCGTCATGATTGCCGACGGCCGCGAGGGCAACGAAGTGGCCGAGGACAATCCCCGCCTGACTACCCGCGTGCATTACAGCTTCTGGGAGCCGGAATTCAACTACGGCTATCTGGGCACCTACCTGGGAACGAAGAAGGTGCTGACCGTTGGCGCCGCCTACGATATGCAGGAAGGCGTCGCCTACGGCAACTATGTTGCGCGCAGCGACATCAAGGATTACAAGGCATGGACGGTGGACGCGTTCATGGAGTACCCGACGGCGAGCGGGGTCTACACGCTGTCCGGCGCGGTCTTCGAGTACGACACCGGTGGCGCCACGAATATGAGTCCGGATCCCGCACTGCCTGTCAGCAGCGATCTCGAGGGCTATTACGTCAAGGCCGGCTACATGCTGCCCAACAAGATTGGCAAGGGTCGCCTGCAGTTCTTCGCTCGCCACGAGAAGTCCGATTACGGCGTTGAGACCGGCGGTGTCGAGTATTACGACCAGAACTGGAACAGCGTCGGTGCGAACTACTATCTGGACGGACAGAAGTTGAAGGTCAGCTTCGAATACGCGGATATTTCCTTCGATACCGAACACCCGACCAACCCGGCGTTGCAGGATTATAATCAGGCCACGCTTGGCCTGCAGTTCGTCTTCTGATCTGTCTCTTGCAGTGGTTCTGCACGGCCGCCCGGTGACTGGCGGCCGTGTTTTTTTCCGTGTTGTGTCAATCAAGTAGTCAAGAGGTATTGCCATCAAATCGCTGAGTTTGCGGGGGACAGCCAACCGGCGCCCCTTCATTTCAATCTTTCCCGGCCACCTGCTGCTGGCTGCGATTGCATTGCTGGCTGGCCTGCTGTATGCCTTTTTTGGTCCTTTCTGGAACGAATCGCACCTTCTCTGGCTGTCCGGTTTCCTGCTGGCCGCCCTGTTCGCCTATCTGATCGTGCGCCTGCTTGGCGAACGGGCCGCGCTGAGGCGACTTGAGCTTGGCATTCTTCACGCGCGTGAAGGTCTGCTGGAACCGACCTCGGCCGAGCCCTACGCATGGACCAGCATCGGCCGCCTGATACCGGAATACAACACCACCATCACCACGCTGCGGATGATGTTCCAGACCGTGGAGGAATGTCAGGGGCGTTTCCTCAACGAGCGCAACCGCAGCAACACCATTCTGCAAAGCCTGCCGGGTGCCCTGCTGAGCCTTGCTGACGATTTGCGCGTCACCATCGCCAACCGCCAGGCGGATGCGCTGTTCGATGTCCGGCCGGGTGCGCTGATCGGCGCAAACCTGTTCGAACTGCTCGACGTCAACGAGCACGACCGTGAACTGCTGCGCGACGCCTTTCTCTACAAGCACATGATCCGAAACCAGGAAATTGCCCTCAACGTCGGTGGCGGCAAGCGTTTCTTTTCGCTCAACCTCGCCTTCTACAGCGATGAGGAAAACGACATGGGCGGCGTGCTGATCCTGCAGGACATCACCGAGCATCGCCAATTGATGGAAAGCGTTGCGACGCGCGAGAAACTGGTGGCGATGGGCCAGCTGGCAGCCGGCGTCGCGCACGAACTGAACACGCCCCTTGGCAATATACTTGGCTATGCGCAACTGCTCGACCGGGGCGCGGCCGAGCATCCAAAACTGGCGGGCTATGCCCGCATCATCGTCGACGAGACGCAGCGCTGCTCGCGCGTGGTGCAGGAATTGCTCGACTACGCGCGCAAGGACAAGTGCAGCGGCGAGACCTGCGACCTGAACCAGCTGGCACAGGAGTTGATCGAGACATTCATCAACTGCAGGCTTAAACGCTACCGGATCGAAATCGTGCTGGACCTGTGCCCGGAAATGCTGGTGGTCGAGGGGGGATGCGGCCAGCTCGATATCGTCTTGAGCAACCTGCTGATCAATGCCATCGATGCGCTCGACAAAACGCCGTCGCCGCGCATCGTCGTGCGCACCTGGGCGGAAGACGCCAATGCCGCCATCGCCATTTCAGACAACGGCCCGGGCGTACCGCAGGATATCCGCAAGCGTTTGTTCGATCCCTTCTTTTCCACCAAGGAAGTCGGGCAGGGCTCCGGGCTTGGCCTGTCCATCAGCCAGGCAATCGTTACAAAACGTGGCGGCTTTATTGCTTATGATGCCGCGAATGGCGAAGGCGCGTGCTTCGTCGTCAAACTGCCGGCAGTCGACCTGGAACGAGCAAAATCATGAAACAGGATGCCTCCGCTCCACGCAGCAATGACAAGGATGCCGGCACGGCCGATGCCGTCCCGACCATTCTGGTTACCGAGGATGACCGCAACATGCGTGAGCTGATCCTCGCCGTGCTGGCCGAGTCGTCGATGACGTTCAAGGTGGCCAGCGCCGAGAACGCGCACGAGGCGATGGATTTCCTCGGAAACAACGACGCCGCCGTTGTGATCTCCGATCTCCGCATGCCGGGCGCCGATGGTCTTGACCTGCTCAAGTTCGTGAAATCGCATGACCCGCAGACCCAGGTCGTGCTGGTCACCGGCCATGCCACCGTCGAGTCCGCCATCGATGCCCTCAAGGAAGGCGCCTACGATTACGTGCAGAAGCCGTTCGACACCATCAAGCTGCGCTGCGTGGTGGAAAAGGCGCTCGGTTTCTACCTGCTTTCGACCGAGAACCAGCGCCTGCGTCGGCAAAGCCGTGCCTACGAGGAAAGCGGCGAGATCATCGGCCAGTCCCAGGCGAAGGAGCGGGTCGACCGCCTGATCGATGCCGCCGCCGCCTACGACTCCAGTGTGTTGATCTTCGGTGAAAGCGGCAGCGGCAAAGAGCTGGTGGCACGTCAGATCCACCAGCGCGGCAAGCGCCGCGAGAAGTCCTTCGTCGCCATCAACTGCGCGGCGATCCCGGATAACCTGATCGAAAGCGAGCTGTTCGGCTTTCGCAAAGGCTCCTTTACCGGCGCCGAGCGCAACAAGCCGGGCCTGTTCGAGGTTGCCGATGGCGGTACCCTGTTCCTCGACGAAATCAACAATGCCCCGCTGGCGCTGCAGGCCAAGCTGCTGCGCGTGCTGCAGGACGGCAGTTTCTACCCGACCGGCGCCACCGAACCGGTTCATGTTGACGTCCGCGTGATCGCCGCCAGCAACCGGCCGATTCCCGAACTGGTGGAAAGTGGCCAGTTTCGCGAAGACCTCTTCTATCGTCTGTCGGTGATGGAGATCAGCGTCCCGCCGCTGCGCGAGCGGCGCGAGGATATCGCTCTGCTGACCTACTATTTGCTGAACAAACATTCGTTGCGCCTCGGCAAGCACATCAGCGGCGTCAGCACCGCCGTGCTCGGCGCGCTGATGCGTTATGACTGGCCCGGCAACGTGCGCGAACTGGAAAACATCATCCAGCGCATGATCATTCTTGCCGAGTCGGATCATATCGATGCCGACGTGCTGCCGCCGCGGCTGACCGAGCAGAAGGACCCGCGCGGACGCGCCCTCGACTATCTGCCACCGCAAAGCCTGGACGAAGTGGAGGCCTATTTCATCCGCAAGACCCTGCGCGAGACGCACGGCGACCGTGCGCTGGCGGCGGAAATCCTCGGAATCGACAAATCGACCTTGTGGCGCAAGGTCAAGCGCTATGGCATTGAGGAATAATGCCGTCGGTCGAACGCGCGTGTCGCGTTTCTTCCCGGCCGATGCCACTTGCTGCCCGGCGGAATTGCCGCGGTGCCCGGGCGCCTGGGCGGCCCGCCTAGTTGCGCCGCCATGCCTTTTATAGGAAGCTTGAACGCGATGTCGCTTGCCCCCCTTTTCGTCTCGTTGCGCCGCGCTTCCTGGTTGGGCGCACCGCTGAATCTTCTGTTGCTGCTGGCGCTGGCGGCCTTGCTGGCGCACTGGACCTGGCGCTTTGCCGCGCCTGTGCCGCCGCTGTCGGCAAGCGCCGCGCGCGCCGACATCAAGCCGGGCGAGCAACTGGCTTCGCTGCGTGCGGCGCATCTGTTCGGCGCGGCGCAGGGGGCGGCGGATCTGCGCGGTGAGCCGGTGACCTCGCTCAACCTGAAGCTGCGCGGGGTGTTCGCTGCACTGGGCGGCCAGCCGGCGATGGCGATTCTGGGCGTTGACGGGCAGGACCAGGCCGTTGCCACCGGTTATGAAATCGTGCCGGGAGTGGTGCTGGACTCGGTGGCCCCCGACCACGTGATTCTGCTCAATCGCGGGATGCGTGAGCGCCTCGACCTGGATGCGGTGGGGCAGCCGCTGGCGCTGGCTGGCGGCGACATTCCGGTCTCGCGCAATGAATTCAACCAGGCTTTGGCCAACCCGCAAAGTCTCGGGGTTCAGGCGAGCGCAGGGAGTGGCGCGCAGCCTGGCCTGGTGCTGACCGCGGTGGCGGCTGACGGGCTGGCTGCGCGGCTGGGCCTGCAGAGCGGGGACACGCTACGCATGGTCAATGGCATGCCGGTTGCCAATGTGCAGGACTTTGCGCAGCAGTTGTCCGGCACGGTGGGGGTGCAGAACCTCACCGTAGTGGGCGAACGCCAGGGCAAGCCGCTTACTCTTTCTTACAGGCTGCAGTAGAAACGATGAACAACATGAAAAAAACACGATCGGGTTTCCCCCGCCGGCTGGCGTTGAGCGTCCTGTTGCTGGCGCTGGCGCTGCCGCCGTTGCAGACCCTGGCCCAGACCCAGACCCAGACTGGCCCGGTCGTTCTCAATTTCGTCAACGCCGATATCCCCTCGGTGATCAAGGCGGTGGGCGAACTCACCGGCAAGAACTTCATCATCGATCCGCGCGTCAAGGGCACGGTGATCATCACTTCAGCGAGGCCGGTGCCGCGCGACCAGGTGTATCCGATCCTGCTGTCGGCGCTGCGCATGCAGGGCTTTTCGGCGATCGAGGGCCGCGGGGTGGTGAAGATCGTGCCGGAAGCGGAGGCGAAGCAGAATTACAGCGTGACCCGCGGCAAGCAGATCAACGAGAGCGGCGACCGGATCATCACCCAGGTCTACCCGCTGCAGCATGAGTCCGCCGCGCAATTGATGCCGGTGCTGCGGCCGCTGATTGGTCCCAACAACACCATCGCGGTGCTGCCCAGCAGCAACACGCTGGTGATTACCGATTATGCCGACAACGTGCGCCGGCTGAACGCGGTCATCGAGGCGGTCGACCAGCCGAGCGCAAACGACACCGCGTTGATCCGGCTGAACCATGTGTCGGCGGTGGACGTGGCGCAGTCGCTGGGGCGGCTGATGTCCGACGGTGCCGCCGCGGCGGGGCAGCCGGGCGGTGCGCGGCTGACGATCGTGCCGGATGTGCGCTCGAATTCGCTGCTGGTGCGCAGCGACAATCCCTCGCGCATCCAGACGCTGCGCGGCCTGATCGCCGGGCTCGATGTGGCGGGCGTGGCGGGCGGCAACATTCATGTGGTGTATCTGCGCAATGCCGAAGCGGCGAAGCTGGCCGAGACGCTGCGCGGCGTTCTGACCGGCGAGGCGCCGAGCGGGCTGGCGACAGCGACCACGCCGGCCGCCAGCCAGACGGCCAGCGTCAACCCCGTATCCGGCGCCGCCGGCGGCAGCATGATCCTCGCCGATGCGGCGACCAACTCGCTCGTCATCAGCGCGCCGGACGTGACCTACAACGCACTGCGCGCGGTGATCGACAAGCTCGACGCGCGCCGTGCACAGGTGTTCGTCGAGGCACTGGTGGTGGAGATCACCGCCGAGAAAGCGGCCGAGTTCGGCATCCAGTGGCAGGACCTGCGCGGCATCGAGAAGAGCGGCACGAATTTTATCGGCGGCACCAACCTCGGCGGCCGCAATACCGGCAGCAACATCCTCGACGCCGCGGTCAACCTCGGCACCGTGGGGCAGGGGCTGAACATCGGCATCGTCAGCGGCACCATCAACATCCCCGGCCTCGGCGTGGTGACCAACCTCGGCGCGCTGGCGCGGGCGCTGGAATCGGACGCCAACGCCAACATCCTGTCGACGCCCAACCTGCTGACCATGGACAACGAGGAGGCGAAGATCGTGATCGGCCAGAATGTGCCCTTCATCACCGGCCAGTATGCGCAGACCGGCTCCACCACCACGCCGAGCCCGTTTCAGACCATCGAACGCCGCGACGTCGGGCTGACGCTGAGGGTGCGGCCGCAGGTGTCGGAAGGCGGCTCGGTCAAGCTGGAGATCTATCAGGAGATTTCCAGCCTGCGTCCGACCACCACGGCGGCCGACATCATCACCGACATGCGCTCCATCGATTCCACGGTGCTGGTCGACGACGGCCGCATCATCGTCATCGGCGGGCTGATCCAGGACACCATGCAGGACGGTGTCGACAGGGTGCCGGTGCTGGGTGACATCCCGCTGATCGGCCATCTGTTCAGGTCGGAAAAGCGCAAGCGCATGAAAACCAACCTGATGGTGTTCCTGCGACCGTACGTGCTGCGCGACACCAGCAGTTCGGACGTGCTGACCGGCGAGCGTTATGACTTCATCCGGCAGAAACAGGCCGAGTTCCGCATGCAGCCGCATTTTGCCCTGCCCGACATGCAGATGGAGCCGCTGCCCGAGCTGAAGAATCCGCCGCTGCCCCAGCGGGTCAACCAGCCGCCGCAGCCCGCCCAGAACTCGCCGCTGACCGCGCCCTGATGCCTGTCATGGATACGCCCGCGACCCACGTTCCGGATTCGCAGCTCGCCACACTGCTGCCCTACGGCTTTGCGCGCACCCGCGGGGTGCTGGTGGCGCGGCGCGTCGGCGACGAGATGGAGGTGTGGCTGCGCGAGGGCGCCGAGCCCGCCACCCTGGCCGAGGTGCGGCGCATTCTCAAGTGCCCGCTGCAGACGCAGGTGCTGGCGCCGGAGCAGTTCGAGCGCGTCCTGACACTGGCCTATGCGCGTGGCGAGAACCAGGCGGCCAGCCTGGTCGACGACATGGCGCAGGGAATGGACCTGCAGCAGCTGGCGCAGGACATCCCCGAGGTGGCCGACCTGCTGGAAAGCGAGGACGACGCGCCGATCATTCGCCTCATCAATGCGCTCTTGACGCAGGCGCTGCGCGAAAATGCGTCCGATATTCATATCGAACCCTACGAGACGCGCTCGGTGGTGCGCTTTCGCATGGACGGCGCATTGCGCGACGTGATCGAGCCGAAGCGCGCGCTGCACGCGGCGATCGTTTCGCGCATCAAGGTGATGGCGCAGCTCGACATCGCCGAGAAGCGCCTGCCGCAGGATGGCCGCATCACCCTGCGGCTGGCCGGGCGGCCGGTGGATGTGCGGGTGTCGACGCTGCCCACCGGCCATGGCGAGCGCGTGGTGCTGCGTCTGCTCGACAAGCAGGCAGGGCGGCTGGAGCTGGGCCGACTCGGCATGAGCGAGCACACCCTGACCGGGCTTGACGAGCTGATCCGCCGCCCGCACGGCATCGTGCTGGTGACCGGGCCGACCGGCTCGGGCAAAACCACCACGCTCTATGCGGCGCTCTCAAGGCTGGACGCCAAGACGCTCAACATCATGACGGTGGAGGATCCGATCGAGTACGACCTCGACGGCATCGGCCAGACCCAGGCCAACCCGCGCATCGAGCTGACTTTTGCGCGCGCGCTGCGCTCCATCCTGCGGCAGGATCCGGACGTCATCATGATCGGCGAAATCCGCGACCTGGAGACCGCGCAGATTGCGGTGCAGGCTTCGCTCACCGGCCATCTGGTGCTGGCGACGCTGCACACCAACGATGCTGCCAGCTCGGTGACGCGCCTGATCGACATGGGGATCGAGCCTTTCCTGCTGGCATCGAGCCTGCTGGGCGTGCTCGGCCAGCGCCTGGTGCGCAGGCTGTGCCCGCTGTGTCGCCAGCCGCACGCGGCGAGCGACAAAGAACGCGCGGCGATCGGCGAGCCTCGGCTGGACGGGCCGTTGTTCAGCGCGGTCGGCTGCCCGAGCTGCAATTCCACCGGCTATCGTGGCCGTACCGGCATCTATGAATTGCTCGCGGTCGACGAGCCGCTGCGCCGCATGATCCACGACGGCGCGTCCGAACAGAACCTGCGCGGCCACGCCGTGGCGCAAGGCATGGCCAGCATGCGCCAGGACGGCATGCGCTGGGTGCGCGCCGGCAACACCGCACTGGAAGAAGTGCTGCGCGTGACGCGCGAAGCCTGAACGGCTGGATCGGCATGGCTGCATTTCGCTACGAGGCTTACGACGCTGCCGGCCGCCTGAAGAAGGGCGTGCTGGAAGCCGACACTGCGCGCCAGTTGCGCGCCCGGCTGCGCGAACAGGGGCTGCTGGTGGCGGAAGTGGCGACGGTGTCCGAGGCCACCATGGCGCGCGGCAGCAACCGCTGGCACTGGCGGCGCGGCCTGTCCGGCACGCAACTGAGCCTGGTCACGCGGCAGTTCGCCACCCTGCTGGCCGCCGGCCTGCCGGTGGAGCAAACGCTCAACGCCCTGATCGAGCAGGCCGATACCGACTATCAGCGCCAGGTGCTGGCCGGGGTGCGCGGCGAGGTGCTGGCGGGACATTCGCTGGCGCGCGCGCTGCAGAAATATCCGCGCGTGTTCCCCGAGCTGTACGTCACCCTGGTCGCGGCCGGCGAGCAGTCCGGCCGTCTCGGCGAGGTGATGGAGCGGCTGGCCGACTACACCGAATCGCATCAGGCGCTGCGGCAGAAGGTCGGACTGGCCTTCATCTACCCGGCCATCGTTACGTTGGTGGCGGGCACCGTGGTGCTCGGCCTCTTGACCTACGTGGTGCCGCAGGTGGTGAGCGTGTTCCAGAACACCAACCAGACGCTGCCGTGGCTGACCCGCGCGCTGATCGGGCTGAGCGATTTTCTGCGCGCCAGCGGCTGGCTATGGCTGATCGCGATCGCCGTGGCGATCTGGGCGGCGCGGCGGGCGCTGCGCCTGCCGCCGACGCGTCTGCGTTTTCATCGCTGGCTGCTGCGGCTGCCGCTGGTGGGCGCGCTGGTGCGTGGCGTCAACAGCGCGCAGCTGGCGAGCACGCTGGCCATTCTGGTGGGCAGCGGGGTGCCGCTGCTGGCGGCGCTGCAGGCCGGCGCCGGGGTGGTGAACAATCTGCCGATGCGGCAGGCGGTGGAGGAGGCAGCGCGCAAGGTGCGCGAGGGCGGCAGCCTGAGCCGCGCACTTGCCGCCGCCAAGCTGTTCCCGCCGATGCTGGTGCACATGATCGCCAGCGGCGAGGCAAGCGGCCGCCTGGTGCACATGCTCGAACGCGCCGCCGCCCAGCAGAGCCGCGAAATGGAAAACCGTGTGATGGGGCTGACCAGCTTGCTGGAGCCGCTGCTGATCGTGGTGATGGGGGTTGTGGTGCTGGTGATCGTGCTGGCGATCCTGCTGCCGATTTTCGAGATGAACCAGTTGGTGCGCTGATGCGCCGGCCGATGCATGAATCCGCTGAACGCGCGACCCGGCCGTATCGCCTTGCGCACGCGCTGCAATTTTTTATAACGCGGGCTGTTTTTTGCGCCCGTTGATTTGATTGGAAGGATCGACATGAAATCCGCATCACACAAACCAGGCCTGGCCGCGCGCGGCTTCACCCTGATCGAGATCATGGTGGTGGTCGCGATTCTCGGCATTCTCGCGGCGCTGGTGGTGCCGAAAATCATGGGCCGGCCGGACGAGGCGCGCATCGTTGCCGCCAAGCAGGACATCGCCTCGATCAAGCAGGCGCTGAACCTCTATCGCCTCGACAATGCGCGCTATCCGGCCACCGATCAGGGCCTGCAGGCCCTGGTGGAAAAGCCGACTTCCGGGCCGATTCCCGGCAACTGGAAAGCCGGCGGCTATATCGAGCGCCTGCCCAACGATCCCTGGAATGCACCCTACCAGTATCTGAATCCAGGGCTGCACGGCGAGATCGACGTTTTCAGCCTGGGCGCGGACGGCGCGGCAGGCGGCGAAGGCAACAACGCGGACATCGGTTCGTGGGAGCTGTAAGCCAGCGCGGCTTCACCCTGATCGAGGTCCTGGTGGTGCTGGTGATCATCGGCATCATGGTTGGATTGGTGGGCGTGCGTCTGATGCCGGACGACGACCGCGTGCTGGCGAACGAGGTGCAGCGGCTGGCGCTGCTGCTGGAACAGACGCGCGACCAGGCGGTGGTATCGGGCGAGCCGATTGCGTTTACGGTGGAGCAGGGGGGCTATCGTTTCTGGGCGTTGGACGAGGACAACCAATGGGTGCCGCGCAGCGGCGACGATCTGCTGAAGGATCGAAGCTTGGCGAGCGGCGTGCGCCTGCTGGCACTGCGGGTGAATCAGGCCACTCTGGAGGCGGGCGAGCGCCTGCTGTTCCTGCCGTCCGGCAGCAGCGCGCCATTCACCGCCGACCTGGCGCTCAACGCGGCGCACGCGCGCATCCGTGGCGACAGCCTGGGCCGGGTACGCGTCGAGACGCAGCAGGATATGGCCGAATGAGCAGGCAGTCGGCGCGCGGCTTCACCCTGATCGAGGTGCTGGTGGCGCTGGCGATTCTGGCGATCGCGCTGGCCGCTGCCAGTCGCGCGTCGGCGATGATGGCCAACAGTTCGGCCGAGCTGCGGCAACGCCTGTTGGCCAGCTGGGTGGCGCAAAACCGTCTGGCCGAACTGCAGGCGCGGCGCGCCTGGCCCGATGCCGGCACCCGCGAAGGCGAGGTGGAGCAGGCGGGATTGAAACTGACCTGGCACGAAACCGTCAGCGCCACCCCCAACCAGGCGTTCCGCCGCGTTGAAATCCGTGTTGGCGCGGCGGGGCGCGACGCGCATGCACTGGCGCGGCTGACCGGCTACCTGGCACGGGCCGAGAGCAAATGAGGCAGCGCGGCTTCACCCTGGTGGAAATGTTGGTGGCGCTGACGATCTTCGCGCTGATGTCGGTGCTGGCCTACCGCGGGCTGACCGCGGTGCTGCAGACGCGCGAGCATCTCACCGAGGACAACCGGCGCTGGCGCGACATTGCGCTGACGTTGGCGCAACTGGAGCAGGACATGAGCATGGCGGTGGACCGACCAGTGCGCGACAGCGGTGACCTGCCGCTGCCGGCGCTGGTCGGCAACCCGCAGGCCCTTGGCGCCAACGACGCGCAGCTGAGTTTCAGCCGCATGGGCATGGCGTGGCAGACCGGCGTGCTGGCGGATGTTCAGCGCCATGGCTACAGGCTCAACAACGGCACGCTCGAGCAACTGGTGTGGCCGGTGCTGGACCGGGCGCCGCTCACCGAGCCCGTGGTGCATGCATTGCTGGAGCGGGTCAACCGCTTCGAGTTGCGCTACCTCGACGGCAGTGGCAACTGGCAGCCGCGCTGGCCGCTGCCCGGGGTGGCGGCGCTGCCGGCGGCGCTGGAGGTGGTGCTCGAACTCGACGGCGGCGTCGCCGTGACGCGGGTTTTTGCCCTGCCATGAGGCGCCAGCGCGGCATGGCCGTCATCACGGCCATCCTGGTCGTTGCGCTGGTGGCGAGCGCGGCGTCGTTCATGGCGTGGCAGCAGCAGTTGTGGGTGCGCCAGGTGGAAAACCTCAATGAACAGGCGCAAAGCAGGGTGGTGGTGCTGGCGGCGCTGCAGTGGGCGCGTTCGGTGCTGGCGCAGGACGCGCGCAACAACAGTGTGGACCATCTGGACGATGGCTGGGCGCAGGCGCTGGCGCCGCTGCCGGTGGAGGGGGGCGAACTGGCCGGCGAACTGACCGACCAGCAGGGGCTGTTCAACCTCAACAACCTGGTGCGCGGGGGCAAGGTCAGCGCGACCGATCTCGCGGTTTTTCGCAAGCTGCTGGAGCTGCTGCAATTGCCGTCCGAGCATGCTGCCGCCGTGGTCGACTGGATCGATCCCAATGCCGTGGTGACGCATCCGGGTGGCGCCGAGGACATGGATTATCTGGCACTGGATCCGCCTTACCGCGCCGGCAACCGTGCGCTGACGACGGTGGACGGGCTCGCCCGCCTGAAAGGCTTCGACGCGGTGACGGTAGAGCGCTTGCGTCCCTTCGTGACGGCGTTGCCGCAAGCGACGCCGGTCAACGTCAACACCGCGCCGGCGGAAGTGCTGGCGGCGGTGATCGCCGACCTGCCGCTCGACCAGGCGCAGACGCTGGTGACGGCGCGCAAGGAGCAGCATTTCAAGGACATCGCCGATTTCCGTGCGCGGCTGCCGAAGACGGTGATGCAGGTCAATGAGAGCCTGCTGAGTGTCGGCAGCCGCTATTTCCTGGTTACCGGCCACGCCCGCTTCGGCCGCGCGAAAGTCGGCTGCCAGGCCCTGCTGGAACGTGAAACGACCGCCTGGCCGAAGCTGGTGTGGCAAAAGAATATCTGATCCAATCGAACCCTGACCATGAGCCTGCTGCGCATCCATATCCCTTCTTCCTGGCCCGACACCGAGCCGGACGCTCCATTGCCCTGGTGCAATCTTGACACGCGCGGCGAGCGGCTCGCAGCCGGCAGTGCCACGCTCGCCAACCTGCCGCGCGCCGAGGCCTGCGAACTGGTGATTCCGGCCGAGGCGGTGCTGCTGACCCGTGCCACCCTGCCGCGCGGCAGCAAGCGTAAAATGCGGCAGTTTCTGGCGTACGTGATCGAAGACCGGCTGGTGGCCGAACCCGATGCGGTGCATGTGGCCGCCGGCCCCACGCTGGGTGACGGCCAGACTGCGCTGGCGGTGGTCGACAAGGCCTGGCTGGCGCGGGTGCTGGCGCGTTTGGACGGAGCCGGCCTGCGGCCGCGCAGCGCCTGGCCGGAAACCCTGCTGCCGGCGTTGCCGGCCGATGGTTGGGTGATGGTGTGGGATGGCCGTGGCGGCTTCCTGCGCAGCGGCGAGCATGCGGGCATGAGCCTGGACGGCGGCACGTCCACGCAGCCGCCCACCGCGCTCGTGCTGAGCGTGGCGGAAGCCCGTGCGGCGGCCGCCTTGCCGCATCACCTGCTGTTGCGTCTGCGCGAAGGCGCGTCGCCACCCGACGTCGAAGCCTGGAGCCATGTGCTGGGCGTGGCGGTCGAGGTGGGGGTGGAATGGATGCCCTTGCAGCTTCCGGACGCCACCCATGGCGGCATCGATCTGCTGCAGGGCGCATTCGCACCATCGGGTGCGGGGCGGGACGGGTGGCCCAATTTGCGGCTGCCGCTGATTCTGGCCGGGCTGATCGCCTTGCTGCAGGTCGGGGCGACGACGACCGAGTGGTGGCTGTTGAGCCGTGAAAAGCAACACCTGCAGGCGGCGATGGAAGGGAGCTTCCGCGAGGCCTTCCCCGACGCGCGCGCGATCGTCGACGCGCCGCTCCAGATGCAGCGCAATCTGGCCGAACTGCGCGGCACGGCGGGCCAAATGTCGCCGTCTGATTTGATGCCCTTGCTGTCGCGCGTGGCGTCTGCGCTCGACGCCGACAGCCGCGGTAGCCTGCGCGCGATCCGCTACGAAACCAGCCAGCTCAGTCTGGAAGTGGCGGTGACCGACCAGGCGGCGGCCGAAAACTTGTTGAGGCGCCTGACCGATGCCGGCCTGGCCGGCCAGCTGCAAAGCGTCAGCGGCACGGCGCCGCAATCGCTGGCGCGTATCGCGATTACGGGGAATACGCCATGAAAGACCTGCTGGTTCAATTCTGGCGTACGCGCGTGCCGCGCGAACGCTTCGTCCTCGCCGGCGGTTCGGCGCTGCTGGTGCTGGCCCTGGGGTTTGCCTACGCCTGGCTGCCGATGCAGCGCGACGTGGTGCAGCTGCGGCAGGCGCTGCCGCAGCTGCGCGCCCAGGCCGGGCAGTTGCAGCAGGACGCGCAGGAAGTCGCCCGTCTCAAGGCGCAGCCCGCGGTGATCCGGGGGACGGGCAGCCTCGCACACGCAGTCGAGCAGAACGCAGTCGCCTCGGGCCTGGGCGAGCGTATCGAATCGATCACGCCGCAGGATGCCGGCCACGTGCGGGTGCTGCTGCCGCAGGTGGCGTTCGACGCGTGGATCGTCTGGGTCGGCGCCTTGCAGGCGAGCCACGGGGTGCGGGTGGAATCGGCCCGCATCGAAGCGACTGCCGCCGCCGGCATGGTCCGTGTCGACGCCGTGCTGGCGGGCGGATGATGGCGGATCGCGCGCCTTTCCGTTTGCGCGGGCCGCATTACCTGCTGGCTGCGCTGGTGTACCTGGCGCTGCTGCTGGCGTGGGCGCCGGCCAGTCTGCTGGCGTGGGCGCTGCCGCACTTCACCCAGCAGGCGATGTCGCTTGATCAGGCCGAAGGAAGCGTGTGGCGCGGCCAGGCCGCGGGGATTCGGGTGAAGGTTGCGGCGTCACCCGATTTGCAGCTGGGCCGCATTCGCTGGCAGTTGCGCCCGCTCGATCTCTTCGCCGGCCGCCTCGGCTATCGGCTGCACCTGACAGGCGCGGGCATTGATGCGCAGGGCGTGTTGCGCGCAGGGGCGAACAGCGGGGAGCTGCTGGAAACCCGGGTCGAACTGCCGGCAAAATGGCTGGAGCAACTGTCACCCGACCTCGGTTTGTGGCAACCGGACGGCCGACTGGTTTTGCAAGCCGACCGCATCGCCTTCAGCCGAAGCGGCACCGAAGGCGATGCCACCCTGCGCTGGCTGGATGCCGTTTCGGGCCGGGTGCGGCCACGACTCGGCAGCTACCGCGCGGACGTCGAAGGGATGGAAAACGGCCTGAAATTCAAACTGTCGACCGAATCGGGGCCGCTGTTCCTGCAGGGTTTGGGCAGTTGGGACCGCCGGCGCGGCACGGTTTTTAACGGTGTGGCCCGTGCCGCCCCGGATAGCCGGGTGGAACTGGATGGGCTTTTGAGTCTCATCGGTCCGGCCCAGCCGAATGGCGACCGCGTGATCCGCATCGCGGGTTGATGCAGGTAACCCTCCGGGGCTCGTCGTTCTGCGCCTTTACAATCTGTAACATGAAACCATCGTGTTAAACGTCGCGTAGTAAGTTAAGCTCTGCGCCGATATTCCACGATGTATGCCACGATTGAATGATGCCAAGTATGCTTTCTGCCAATGGACTGGCCTGCGAACGCGGCGAGCGCCTGCTGTTCAGAAACCTGGGTTTCGAGTTGGGGCGGGGCGAGGCTTTATTGGTGGTGGGGGGCAATGGTCGCGGCAAGACCAGCCTGCTGCGCATCCTCTGCGGCCTGTCTGCGCCTGTCGCCGGCGTTGTGCGCTGGCGTGGCGACCCCCTGAGCAAGGCGCACGAACAATATGGGCGGGAGATGGCCTATCTCGGCCATGCCAACGGCATCAAGGACGACCTCACCCCGATGGAGAATCTGCGTATCGCGGCGGCGCTGAACGGCCGTGAACTGGATATCGGGACCGCGACGGCTGCGCTGGAGCGGGTGGGCCTGTCGCGTTGCATGGATTTCCCTGCCCGCGTGCTGTCTTTCGGCCAGCGCCGGCGCGTTGCGCTGGCGGGGCTGATGACGGCCGGCGCGCTGCTGTGGATTCTCGACGAACCGCTGACCGGGCTCGACGTCGAGGGGGTCGCGATGGTGGAGCGGATGATCCGCGATCACGTCGTGGCGGGTGGCCTGGCGATCATGACCACCCATCAGCCCCTGGCGCTCGACGGCCTGACCCCCCAAACCCTCTCGGTCGGCGAGTGAGCGTGGTTCTTGACGCTTCAGCGGCTTTAGAACCACGGCCTACCCCTTGCGGGTGGAGCGTGGTTGTTGACGCTTCAGCGGCTTTAGTGCCACGGCCTACCCCTTGCGGGTGGAGCCTATTCGCGCATGGACCACGATGCTGAAATTCCTGTTCACCGTCATTCGCCGCGATGTGTTGTTGGCGGGGCGGCGCCGTGGCGACTGGCTGACCGCGCAATTCTTCTTCGTCATGGTGGTGAGCATGTTTCCGCTCGGCATCGGGCCAGAGCCGGGTATGCTGCGCACCATCGGGCCGGGGGTGGTGTGGGTGGCGGCGCTGCTGGCGTCGCTGCTGTCGCTGGATCGGCTGTTCGCCGACGATTATCGCGACGGCACCCTGGAACAAATGCTGCTGTCGCCCAGTCCTATTGCCCTGCTGACCTTGGGAAAGGCGATCGCGCACTGGATCA
Source organism: Thiobacillus sp. (assembly GCA_019459055.1). GTDB lineage: Bacteria > Pseudomonadota > Gammaproteobacteria > Burkholderiales > Thiobacillaceae > Thiobacillus. Next base: position 42,482 of record JAIBEI010000015.1, read on the forward strand.
TCAACGGGATTCCGCTGCTGCTGATTGCGCCGCTGCTGGGGATCCAGTTCAATCTGCCGGCCGAGGCGCTGTGGATGCTCGTCCTGTCGCTGGCCATCGGCACGCCCATCCTGTCCCTGCTCGGCAGCATCGGCGCCGCGTTGACACTGGGCTTGCGTGGCGGCGGTGCGCTGGTCACCCTGCTGATCATGCCGCTTTATGTGCCGGCCCTGATTTTCGGTGCCGGCGCGGTGGAGGGCGTGCTCTCCGGCACCGGTTCGGAAGCGCACCTCTCGCTGCTGGGGGCGTTTTTGATGATGTCGCTGTTGCTGGCGCCGTGGGTCAGCGCCATGGCCCTTAGAGTTTCTGTGGAGTAGGCATTTGAATTTGTACCACTACGCTTCGCCGTCAACCTTCTACCCCCTGGCCGGGAAGCTGATCCCGTGGTTTGCGGCGCTGGCGTTCCTCCTGGCGATTGCAGGGCTCTACATCAGTTTCTTCGTGGCGCCCACCGACTTCCAGCAGGGCGAGGGCTATCGCATCATTTTCATCCATGTGCCGGCGGCCTGGATGTCGATGTTCATCTATGTCGTCATGGCTTTCTGGTCGGCCATCGGTCTCGCCTGGAACACCCGATTGTCGTTCGTCATGGCGCGCGCGCTGGCGCCCACCGGCGCCATGTTCACTTTCGTCGCCCTGTGGACCGGCGCGTTCTGGGGCAAGCCGATGTGGGGCGCCTGGTGGGTGTGGGATGCCCGCCTCACCTCCGAGCTGATCCTGCTGTTCCTCTATGTCGGCGTCATGGCCCTGCAGGCCGCGATCGACGACCCGCGCCGCGCCGACCGCGCCGGTGCGCTGCTCAATCTGGTCGGCGTCATCAATGTGCCGATCATCTATTTCTCGGTCAAATGGTGGAATACCCTGCACCAGGGCTCCTCAGTCAGTCTCACCCGCGCCCCCTCAATGGCGCAGACCATGCTCTGGGGCATGCTCATCATGGCGCTCGCCGCCTGGATGTACACCATCGCCGTCGCCCTGGCGCGGGCCCGCACGCTGGTCCTCGAACGCGAGCGGCAGACCGAATGGGTGCGCGCCCAGCTGGAGGGACAGCCATGATCTGGAATAGTTGGCAGGTCTTCTGGGCCATGGGCGGCTACGGCCTCTATGTCTGGGGGTCGTTCGGCGTGACGCTGCTCTGCGTCGTGGCTGAAGTCGGGCTGCTGCGCCGCCATCGCCTGCAGGTCTGGCGCCGGCTCAAGCGCATGAAATCATGGGATATCCAATAATCCGTACTCTGGAAACAGCATGGCAATGAAACCACGTCACAGAAAACTCGCCCTGATCGTCCTGGTCGTCGCCATCCTTGGGGTGGCGGTCGCGCTGGTGCTCAATGCCTTCAACAGCAATCTGGTGTTCTTCTTCTCGCCCACCCAGGTCGCCAATGGGGAGGCGCCGACCAGCCGCGCCTTCCGCATCGGCGGCCTGGTGGAGGAAGGCAGTATCCGGCGCGAGGCGGACGGGCTCACCACGCGTTTCGTCGTCACCGATACCGCCAAATCGATGCCGGTGACCTACACCGGCATCCTGCCCGACCTGTTCAAGGAAGGAAAAGGCGTGGTGGCCGAAGGCCGGCTCGGTTCCGACGGCCTGTTTGCTGCCACCCAGGTGCTGGCCAAGCACGACGAGAACTACATGCCGCCAGAAGCCGCCAGCGCGATCGAGCAGGCGCAGAAGGCGCAGCAGACGGTCGCGGAGTGAGTGCGGTCCGGTCAACATTGAAACATTACGTTCCTGCCATGGCAGGAACCCCGTGGTTTTCTTGAGGTAGCTACCATGATTCCCGAACTCGGCCATTTCGCCCTGATTGTCGCGCTGCTGCTGGCGTTGACCCAGGCCATCCTGCCGCTCTACGGCGCGCAGCGCGGCAACCTCACGCTGATGGCGGTGGCGCGGCCCGCCGCGCAGGGCCAGTTCGTGTTCGTTGCCCTTGCCTTTGCCAGCCTGGCGTATTCGTTTCTGACCAACGATTTCTCGGTCGAGAACGTGGCGCGCAACTCGTTCTCGCAGTTGCCCGAGGTCTACCGCCTCACCGCCACCTGGGGCTCGCACGAAGGCTCGCTGTTGCTGTGGGTGCTGATCCTCGCCTTCTGGAGCACCGCGGTATCGGTGTTCTCGCGCCACCTTCCGGAAGACATGGCGGCGCGCGTGCTTGGCGTCATGGGGCTGATCTCGGTCGGCTTCCTCGCCTTTTTGCTCACCACCTCCAGCCCGTTTGAGCGCCTGCTGCCCGCCGCCATGGACGGCAACGACATGAATCCGCTGCTGCAGGACTGGGGCATGATCATCCATCCGCCGATGCTGTACATGGGTTACGTCGGCTTTGCCGTCGCCTTCGCCTTCGCCATCGCCGCGCTGCTTTCGGGCAAGATGGACGTCGCCTGGGCGCGCTGGTCGCGGCCGTGGACCACGGTGGCGTGGGCCTTCCTCACTCTCGGCATCGTGCTCGGCAGCTGGTGGGCCTACCGCGAGCTGGGCTGGGGCGGCTGGTGGTTCTGGGATCCCACCGAGAACGCCTCGTTCATGCCGTGGATCGCCGGCACTGCCCTGATGCATTCGCTCGCGGTCACCGAGAAGCGCGGCGCGTTCAAGGCCTGGACCGTGCTGCTGGCGCTGGTCGCCTTCTCGCTGTCGCTGCTCGGCACCTTCCTGGTGCGCTCCGGCGTACTGTCCTCGGTGCATGCCTTTGCCACCGACCCGGCGCGCGGCGCCTTCATCCTCGGCTTCCTCGCGGTGGTGATCGGCGGCTCGCTGGTGCTGTACGCCTGGCGCGCGCCGAAGATGGTCACCGGCAGCGGCTTCACCTGGTTCTCGCGCGAGTCGCTCCTGCTCGCCAACAACGTGATCCTGATCGCGGCCCTGGGTTCGGTGCTGCTCGGCACCTTGTACCCGCTGTTCATGGACGCCATGGGGCTGGGCAAGATCTCCGTCGGCCCGCCTTATTTCAACGCGGTGTTCGTGCCGCTGATGGCGCCGGCGCTGTTCCTCATGGGCGTGGGTCCGCTGGCGCGCTGGAAGGAAGCCAGCCTGCCGGACATGGTCACCCGCCTGAAGTGGGCGCTCGGCGTGGCGCTCGCCACCGGCCTGCTGCTGCCGCTGGCGCTGGATGGTTTCAATGCCTGGGCGAGCCTGGGCTTCTTCCTCGCCGCCTGGATCACCCTGGCGGTGGTCGTGGCGTTCATCGACCGGCTCAAACATGGCCAGGGCGGCCTGCTGCAGAAACTGGCCACGCTGCCGCGCGGTTTCTGGGGTATGCAGCTGGCGCACTTCGGCATGGCCGTCGGTGTCGCCGGTATCGCCGTGGTCGCCAACTATTCGAGCGAGCGCGACGTGCGCATGGAAGTGGGAAGCTATGCCGAACTCGCCGGCTACAGCTTCACTTTCCGCGGCACCACCGCGCACGAAGGCCCCAACTACCGCGCCGCCCGCGGCACCGTGGAGGTCAGCCAGAACGGCAAGGCTGTGGCCACGCTGCACCCGGAGAAGCGCATCTACAACGCCTCCGGCACGGGGATGAGCGAGGCCTCGGTGCATCCGAATATCTTCCGCGACATCTACGTCGCCATGGGCGAGCCGCTCGACGACCAGAGCGGCGCCTGGACTGTGCGCCTGTTCTACAAGCCCTTCATCAACTGGCTCTGGTTCGGCGCCCTGTTCATGGTGGCGGGCGGCTTCATGGCAGCCTCCGACAAGCGCTACCGCATCGCGCTGCGGCGCAGCGAAGTGCCGAAGAATCTTGCGGCGCAGGGGGCCTGAATCATGAAGCGCTGGCTGCCGCTTGTCCTCTTCGTCGTCCTCGTCGGCTTTTTCGCCAAGGGCCTGTTCCTCAACCCGCGCGAAGTGCCTTCGCCGTTCATCGGCCGCGTGGCGCCTGCCTTCACGCTGCCGCTGGTGGGGGATGCGAGCGCCACCTTCAGCCCGGCCGACATGAAGGGCCGGGTCTGGATGCTCAACATCTGGGCGCCCTGGTGCGTATCGTGCCGCCAGGAGCACGGTTTCCTGATGCAGCTGATGCAGAGCGGCCGCATTCCCATCGTCGGCCTCAACTGGAAGGACAAGGCGCGCGAGGCGGAAGCGCTGCTGGCACGCACCGGCAGCCCCTATGTGGCGGTGCCGGAGGATCTCGACGGCCGCGTCGGCATCGACTACGGCGTCACCGGCACGCCCGAGACCTACATCATCGACCAGACGGGCATCGTGCGGCTGAAGCACATCGGCCCGATCGGCCCGGACGTATGGCAGACCAAGTTCGAACCGAAACTCAAGGAGCTGGGCGCATGAAATCCGGTCGCATCAAGCCTGTCCTGCTGGCCTTCCTGCTGGCGATCACTCTGCCTGCGCTCGCCAATGAAGCGGCGCCAAAGGCGGCGCTGCCCAACGCGGAAGACCCCGTCATCGAGCAGCGCCTGGTCAACCTGGCGGAAGACCTGCGTTGTCTGGTCTGCCAGAACGAATCGCTGGCCGGCTCGCATGCCGAGCTGGCGGAAGACCTGCGGCGCGAGATCCGCACGCAGATGAAGGCCGGCAAGGACGATCGCGAGGTGATCGCCTACCTCACCGAACGCTACGGCGACTTCGTGCTGTATCGGCCGCCGTTCAAGCCGGTGACGTATCTGCTTTGGCTCGGCCCTCTGCTGTTCCTGGGGATCGGCGGCGGCGCCTGGGTGATGACGCTGCGTCGTCGCCGCGCCGTGCAGGCCGCCCCGGTGGACGAGAAAAAACTTGCCGCTGCTGCTCAACTTCTGGAAGAAAAATGAACCCGTTCTGGACCGTATCCCTGTTCTGGATTGCCGCCGCCGTCTGCGTCGTCGTCGCCCTGGCCTTCGTGCTGCCTGCCTTGATGCGTACGCGAGGCGGGGCAGACAAGGCCGCCCGGCGTGACGTCAATATCGCTGTTTACCGCGACCAGATGAAGGAGATGGAAGCCGACCGCGTCAACGGCCTGCTTTCCGAGGCGCAGTTTCAAAGCGCCAGGCGGGAACTGGAAGCCCGCCTGGCCGATGATGCCCTGACTCCGGACGACACCCCCGAACCCGGCCGCGTCGGCAGCCGCAGGCTGGGGTACACCCTGGGCGCCGTTCTGCCCGTTGCCGCTTTTGCCCTCTACTTCCTGCTGGGCAGCCCCGCGTCCCTGGTTGCCGATGCGCAAACCGGCACGGCCCAATCCGCCATGGCCGGCGCCGCGGGTGAGCACGACTTCATGAGCATGATCCGGAAAGTGGAAGAACGGACCCAGGCCAATCCCGATGACGCCGAGGCGTGGACCATGCTGGCCAAGTCCTACGCGGCGACGGAGCAATGGCCCAAGGCCCTGCAGGCGTACGAAAAGGCGGCCGGGCTGTTGCCGCGGGAAGCCTCGGTGCTGTCCGGCTATGCCGAGGCCCTGGCCATCACCGGCAATCTTGTGTTGACGGGCAAGCCGATGGAGCTGGTGCAGCAGGCGCTGGAGATCGATCCCGAAGACATAAAGGCGCTGGAACTGGCCGGAATCAATGCCTTTCGGGAAGGCGATTTTGCCCAGTCCAGCGCCTACCTGAAGCGCATGTATGGCTTGCTGCCGCCGGAATCGCCCTATGCCCAGGACATCCTGGCCGCGCAGCAGGAGGCCGAACGTCTGGCCCAGCCGGGCGTGCCCGAGCTGTCCGCCTCGCCGCCCGCCGCCGACAGGACGGCGCCGATTGCCCCGGGCGCCACCATCCGCGGCAGCGTTGATGTCGCCCCGGCGCTCAAGTCCGGGCTGGCGGATACGGACGTGCTTTTTCTGTTCGCGCGCTCGGGCCCGGGTGGTCCGCCGGTTGCCGCGATCCGTGCCAGCGCCGGCCAGCTTCCGCTGGAATTCGTGCTGGACGACAGCACGGCGATGAACCCCGGCAACACCCTTTCGCAGCATAAGCAGGTGACGCTGGTGGCCCGCCTTTCCAAATCCGGCAACCCGATGGCCCAGCCGGGCGATCTGGAGGGCGCCGTCGCCAACGTGAAGGTGGGTGCGACCGGCGTGAAAATCATGATCGACCAGACCCGGCCCTGAATGGGACGCAAGTAAAACCCGGTTACGAATTTGAGCCGCGGGATGGGATGAAGTAGAATCCGCCATCACCCGCCCCCGCTCATAAAATGACGAAGTATGTGTTTGTCACCGGTGGAGTGGTTTCTTCCCTCGGGAAAGGGATCGCCTCCGCTTCTCTTGCTGCGCTGCTTGAATCGCGCGGTATCCGTGTCACCCTGTTAAAGCTCGATCCGTACATCAACGTCGATCCCGGCACCATGAGCCCGTTCCAGCACGGCGAGGTGTTCGTGACCGACGACGGTGCGGAAACCGACCTCGATCTGGGCCATTACGAGCGCTTTTCCAGCGCCCGCATGAGCAAGCGCAACAACTTCACCACCGGGCAGATCTACAAGTCGGTGATCGACAAGGAGCGTCACGGCGATTATCTCGGCGCTACGGTGCAGGTCATCCCGCACATCACCGACGAGATCAAGCGCTCCATCCGCGCGGGTGCGGAAGGCGCCGACGTCGCGTTGGTCGAGATCGGCGGCACCGTGGGCGATATCGAGTCGCTGCCGTTTCTGGAAGCCATCCGCCAGATGGGCTTTGAGGATGGCCCCGAAAACACCTGCTTCATCCATCTGACGCTGCTGCCCTACATCGCGGCCGCCGGCGAACTGAAAACCAAGCCGACCCAGCATTCGGTGAAGGAGCTGCGCGAAATCGGCATCCAGCCCGACATCCTGCTGTGCCGCGCCGACCGTGAAATCCCCGCCGACGAGCGGCGCAAGATCGCGCTGTTCACCAATGTGCGCCCGGAAGCGGTGATCCAGGCGCTCGACGCCGATTCGATCTACAAGATCCCGGCGATGCTGCACGACCAGATGCTCGACGAGATCGTCTGCCACAAGCTGAAGATCCTGGCGCGCGCCGCCGATTTGAGCGTGTGGAAAAACCTGGTGCATGCGCTGGAGCACCCCCTGCACACCGTCAACATCGCTTTCGTCGGCAAGTATGTCGACCTCACCGAGTCCTACAAGTCGCTGTCCGAATCGATGATCCACGCCGGCATGCACACCAGGAGCCGGGTAAAGGTCCACTACATCGATTCCGAGCAGATCGAGAAATCCGGCATCGACTGCCTCACGGGCATGGACGCTATCCTGGTTCCCGGCGGCTTCGGCAAGCGCGGGGTCGAAGGCAAGATTGCCGCCATCCGCTATGCGCGCGAAAACAAGGTGCCGTATCTGGGCATTTGCCTGGGCATGCAGCTCGCGGTGGTCGAATACGCGCGCGACGTTGCCGGCATGGCGGATGCCCACTCGACCGAGTTCGATCCGGCGACCGCGCATCCGGTGATCGGCCTCATCACCGAATGGCTGGACCGCGGCGGCCAGGTCGAAAAGCGCAGCGATCAGTCCGACCTCGGCGGCACCATGCGCCTCGGCGGCCAGCCCTGCGAACTGAAGGACGGCACCCTGGCACGCGAGGTGTATGGCGCGGCCAGCATCGTCGAACGCCACCGCCACCGCTACGAGGTCAACAACACGCTGCTGGCCGAACTCGAAGCGAAGGGCCTGGTCGTTGCCGGACGCGCGCCGGGCACCGACCTGTGCGAAATCGTCGAGCTGCCGACTTCGGTTCATCCCTGGTTCATCGGCTGCCAGTTTCATCCCGAATTCACCAGCAACCCGCGCAACGGCCATCCGCTGTTCATTGCGTTCGTGGAGGCGGCGCTGGCGCATCAGGCCACGGTTAGAACTGCGCCCGCGCAACAACAGGAATCCGCATGAAACTCTGTCATTTCGAAGCCGGGATTGAGCATCCGCTGTTCCTGATTTCCGGCCCCTGCGTGATCGAATCCGAGCAGCTGGCAATGGACACCGCCGGCCAGCTGAAGGAGATGTGCGCGGCGCTGGCGATCCCGCTCATCTACAAGTCCTCGTTCGACAAGGCCAACCGCTCGTCGACCCAGTCCTTCCGCGGGCTCGGGATCGAAGAGGGGCTGCGCATCCTGTCCGAGGTCAAGAAGCAGATCGGCGTGCCGGTTCTGACCGACGTCCACGAGGACACGCCGCTGGCCGAAGTGGCCGCCGTGGTCGACGTGCTGCAGACCCCGGCCTTCCTCTGCCGCCAGACCAACTTCATCCAGAACGTCGCGCGCACGGGGTTGCCGGTCAACATCAAGAAGGGCCAGTTCCTCGCGCCGTGGGACATGCAGAACGTGGTCGACAAGGCACGCGAAGTCGGTAACGAGCAGATCATGGTGTGCGAGCGCGGCGTGTCCTTCGGCTACAACACGCTGGTGTCCGACATGCGCGGCCTGGCGATCATGCGCGCCACGCAGTGCCCGGTGGTATTCGACGCCACCCACTCGGTGCAGCAGCCGGGCGGGCAGGGCACGACCAGCGGCGGCCAGCGCGAGTTCGTCCCGGTGCTGGCACGCGCGGCGGTCGCTGCCGGGGTGGCGGGCGTGTTCGCGGAGACGCACCCGAATCCGGAATGCGCGCTGTCCGACGGCCCCAATGCCTGGCCGCTCGGCATGCTGAAGGAACTGCTGGAAACGCTGAAAGAAATCGACGCGCTGGTGAAGCAGCGCGGGTTCATCGAAAACAAGCTATTGAACGTGTGAGCAAAGAGGGCGGGCGGTCGCGGAGAAAATCTCCGCCGGTTGCGCCTGTCCTCCCTGCGAAATTTTTTACGAATTAAGGAAAAGCAATTGAGTGCAATCATCGATGTTATCGCCCGAGAAATTCTCGACTCCCGCGGCAATCCCACTGTTGAAGCCGACGTGCTGCTGGAGTCCGGCGTGCTGGGCCGTGCCGCCGTGCCCTCGGGCGCGTCCACCGGCAGCCGTGAGGCGATCGAGCTGCGCGACGGCGACAAGGCGCGCTACCTCGGCAAGGGCGTGCTGAAGGCAGTCGAGCACATCAACACCGAAATCTGCGAAGCGATCATCGGCCTTGACGTCGAGGACCAGGCCTTCATCGATCAGACCATGATCGATCTCGACGGCACCGAGAACAAGTCGCGCCTTGGCGCCAATGCGCTGTTGGCGGTGTCGATGGCGTGCGCGCGCGCTGCCGCCGAACAGGCCGGCCTGCCCTTGTACCGCTATCTCGGCGGCGCTGCGCCGATGGCCTTGCCGGTGCCGATGATGAACATCATCAACGGCGGCGCGCATGCCAACAACAACATCGACATGCAGGAATTCATGATCATCCCGGTTGGTGCGCCCAGCTTCCGCGAGGCCCTGCGCTACGGCGCGGAAGTCTTCCACGCGCTGAAAAAGCTGCTGGACGACGCCGGCATGGCGACCACCGTCGGCGACGAAGGCGGCTTCGCGCCCAACCTCGAGTCGCACGAGGCGGCGCTCAAGCTGATCGTGCAGGCGATCGAAAAAGCCGGCCTGCAGCCCGGCATCGACGTCGCCATCGGCGTCGATTGCGCCGCGTCCGAGTTCTATAAGGACGGCCTCTACCACCTCGAGTCAGAAGGATTGAAGCTGACCTCGGCCGCGTTCACCGATTACCTGGCGGCCTGGTGCGACAAGTACCCCATCGTCAGCATCGAGGACGGCATGGCCGAAGGCGACTGGGACGGCTGGAAGATTCACACCGAGAAGCTCGGCCGCCGGGTGCAGCTGGTGGGCGACGATCTCTTCGTCACCAACGTGAAAATTCTCAAGGAAGGCATCGACAAGGGCATCGCCAACTCGATCCTGATCAAGGTCAACCAGATCGGCACCCTGTCGGAGACCTTCCTGGCGATCGAGATGGCCAAGCAGGCCGGCTACACGTCGGTGATCTCGCATCGTTCGGGCGAGACCGAGGACACCACGATTGCCGATCTGGCGGTGGCCACCAACGCGCGCCAGATCAAGACCGGCTCGCTGTCGCGTTCCGACCGCATGGCCAAGTACAACCAGCTGCTGCGCATCGAGGAAGAGCTCGGCGACACGGCGAGCTACCCCGGACGCGATGCTTTCCGCCAGCGCGGCTGAATGGATCGCGCGCATACGCAGCCGGGGGCTGACCTGGGCGCTGGCTGCTGCGATCGTGTTGCTGCAATATCCGCTATGGCTGGGCGAGGGCGGATGGCTGAAAGTGCGTGAGCGTGCGCACAAAATCGACACCCAGCAGGCGTTGAATCAGCGTCTGCAAACCCGCAATGCCGGCCTGCTGGCCGAGGTCGGCGATCTCAAGCAGGGACGCGACGCCGTCGAAGAGCGTGCGCGCAACGAACTGGGCATGATTGCGCCGGACGAATGGTTCATCCGCGTGGTGTCCGCCCAATCCGTTCAGTCTGGAAAAGTAAATGAGTGATTTGCAAATCGGCTTGCTGGTGATTGGCGCGGTCATTGTGGCGGCGGTGCTGCTGTTCAACTGGGCCCAGGAGCGCCGTTTCCGGAAACAGGCCGACGCGGCTTTTCAGGCGCCGGCGGGCGATGCCCTGATGCAGCCAGGTGCGGCGCCCCGCGAAACGAACATGCGGGTCGAGCCCGCGTTGCATGAGCCCGTCATCGAGTCCGGCGAACTGGACGAAGCCGCCGAAGCCGGTGAACCCTACCTTCAGATCGAACCCGCACGTCCGTCCGCGTCGCACGCATCGCTTGAGGATGCAGCGCCCGCCCTGCGCACGGCCTCCTCCGTCGCGCCGCCCACTCCATCGCGCCCTGCCGTGTCGCCGGCGGCCGCGCCCTATGACGAGCTGATCGAATACCGTATCCGCATCGGTAGCGATGGCGTGCGGGCGAACGTGTTTGCCGATGCCTTCAGCCATGCGCGTACCCTGGGCAAGGCGGTGCGCTGGATGGGACTGCCGGTTGGCGCGACGGAATGGGAAGAGATCCAGCCCTGGCGCGAAGTGTCGTATCAGCAGGTGGTGGTCACCATGCAGCTGGCCGACCGCAACGGCGCGGTGCAGGAAGATCAGCTCTCGGCCCTCTGCGCCCTGCTGCAGAACACGGCGCAGACGCATGGTCTGCGTATCGTCTGTGGCGATGAGGCGGAAGCGATCGAGCGTGCGCAGGCGATCGATCGCTTCTGTGTCGATGTCGACGTCCTGATCGGCCTCAATGTGGTGGCGCGCGGCGAGGGCGCGGTGAACCTGACACGCATCGTGCACCAGGCGGAAAGCAGCGGCATGGCGCTGGGCGTGGACGGCGTGTTCCAGTTGCTCGACAGCCGTGGCGAGCCGCTCTATGCCCTGTGCAACCATGATGCCGAGCCGTTCAGCGCCACGGCGATCGAGGGGCAGACCTCGCAGGGGGTCACCCTGCAATTCGACGTGCCGCGCGTGCCGGATGGCATCAAGGTGTTCGACGGCATGGTGGCGTTCGGGCGCAAGCTCGCCAGCGAAGTCGGCGGCATTCTGGTGGACGATAACCTGCGCCCGTTGACCGACAGCGGCATCGAGAAAATCCGCACCCAGCTCTCGCAGATCTATGAACGTATGGAAGCGCGCGGCGTGCCATCCGGGTCCCGGCGGGCGCTGCGTCTGTTCTCCTGATGGCGTCGACCGATGTCCTGGCGCGCGTCACCGCGCTGCGCCGGGAAATCGAGCGCCACAACCACGCCTACTACGTACTCGACGCGCCGACGATCCCGGATGCGGAATACGATCGCCTGTTCCGTGAACTGCAGGCCATCGAGGCCGAGCATCCCGAACTCGTCAGCCCCGACTCGCCGACCCAGCGCGTCGGCGGCAAGCCTCTGGATACGCTGCCCAAGGTGCGCCACGCGGTGCCGATGCTGTCGATCCGCACCGAAACCGACACCGAGGCCAGCGGTGCGCGCGCCTTCGATGCGAGGGTGCGCAAGGAGCTGGGACTGTCCGACGCCGACCCGGCGGTCGAGTACGCCGCCGAGCTGAAATTCGACGGCCTGGCCATCAACCTGCGCTACGAAAACGGCGTGCTGGTGCAGGCCGCTACGCGCGGCGACGGCGAAACCGGCGAGGATGTCGCCCAGAATATCCGTACCGTGAAAACCATACCGTTGCGCCTGAATGCCGAATCGGCGCCCGCCGTACTGGAAGTGCGCGGCGAGGTCTTCATGCGGCGCGACGATTTCGAGCGCTACAACGCGAAGCAGCGCGAAGCCGGCAAGCCGACCCTGGTCAACCCGCGCAATGGCGCGGCGGGCAGCATCCGCCAACTCGATCCGGCGATTGCCGCGCAGCGCCCGCTGTCCTTCTTTGCCTATGGCCTCGGCGAGGTGCAGGGCTGGAACCCCCCGATTACCCACAGCGAGACGCTCGACGCGCTGGCCGCCATGGGGATTCCGGTGTGCGCTGAGCGTGTCACCGGCCAGGGGGCTGCGGCACTGATCGCGTTTCACGACGACATCGCCGCACGCCGCGACCAGTTGCCATTCGACATCGACGGCGTGGTGTACAAGGTCAACCGTCTCGACCTGCAGCGCGAGCTGGGCTTTGTCACGCGCGAACCGCGCTGGGCGGTGGCGCACAAGTTTCCGGCGCAGGAACAGTTGACCACCGTGCTCGGTATCGGGGTGCAGGTGGGACGCACCGGCGCGCTGACGCCGGTGGCGCGCCTGGCGCCGGTGTTCGTCGGCGGCGTCACCGTGACCAATGCCACCCTGCACAATCAGGACGAGATCGACCGCAAGGACGTTCGCGCCGGCGATACCGTGATCGTGCGGCGCGCCGGCGACGTCATCCCCGAAGTGGTTGCCGTCGTGATGGAGCGTCGCCCGCAGCCGGAGCCGTTGCGCTTCAGTATTCTGCAAACCTATCCCGCCTGCCCCGAATGCGGCTCGCATGTGGTGCGCCTGGAAGGCGAGGCGGCGGTGCGTTGTACCGGCGGCCTGGTTTGCCCGGCGCAGCGCAAGCAGGCGCTGCTGCATTTTGCCGGTCGCCGCGCGATGGATATTGAGGGCCTGGGCGACAAGCTGGTCGACCAGCTGGTCGATCGCGGTCTGGTGCGCACACCCGCCGATCTATACGGCCTGACACGGGAGGCGCTCGCCGGGCTGGAGCGCATGGCCGAAAAGTCGGCGGCCAATCTGCTCGCGGCCATCGAGGCCAGCAAGGCCACCACGCTGGCCCGCTTCATTTTTGCGCTCGGCATTCGTAATGTCGGGGAGACCACCGCCAAGGATCTGGCGAAGCACTTCGGTTCGCTTGACCGGCTGATCGAGGCGACCGAAGCCGAGCTGCTCGCGGTGCGCGATGTCGGCCCCGTCGTGGCGCAGTCCATCATCCAGTTTTTCGTTGAACCGCATAACCTGGAAGTGGTCAACACATTGCGTGCCGCCGGCGTGCGCTGGCCGGAGTCCGAAGGGTTGCAACAATCGGCAGGCATCCTTGCCGGCAAGACGCTGGTGCTGACCGGTACGTTGCCGACGCTGACGCGCGATGCCGCGAAGGAAAAAATCGAGGCCGCTGGAGGCAAGGTGGCCGGCTCGGTATCGAAAAAAACCGACTACGTGGTGGCCGGCGAGGACGCCGGCAGCAAGCTGGTGAAGGCGCAGGAACTCGGCGTGGCCATTCTGGACGAGCCCGGGCTGCTGGCCTTGCTGGCATCGAACAACAATACCGGGCAGCACGCTTTGGATTTTTGAACCAAATGACTTACAGGAAAGAGACATGCAAAAAGTAAAAAAAGCCGTATTCCCGGTTGCCGGTCTGGGCACCCGCTTTCTGCCGGCCACCAAGGCCAGCCCCAAGGAAATGCTGCCCATCGTCGACAAGCCGCTGATCCAGTACGCAGTCGAAGAGGCGATGGCCGCAGGCATCACCGACATGATCTTCATCAGCAGCCGCACCAAGCGCACCGTCGAGGACCATTTCGACAAGGCCTACGAACTGGAAACCGAACTGGCCGCGCGCGGCAAGGATCGCGATCTGGAACTGGTGCAGTCGATCCGCCCGGCCGGCGTCAACTTCATCTACATCCGCCAGGCCGAAGCGTTGGGCCTGGGCCACGCCGTGCTGTGCGCGCAACCGGTGATCGGCAACGAGCCCTTTGCCGTCATCCTCGCCGACGACCTGATCGACGGCAGTCCGGCGGCAATGAAGCAGATGGTCGATCAATACGAGTATTACCAGTGCTCGGTGCTCGGGGTGCAGCAGGTGGCGCCCTCGGAAACCGCGTCCTACGGCATTGTCGACGCCAGCCCGATGGCCGAGCGCGTGTCGCGGGTGAACGCCATCGTCGAAAAACCGAAACCCGAGGACGCACCGTCCAACCTCGGCGTGGTCGGTCGCTACATCCTCACCCCGCGAATTTTCCACCACATCCAGCACCTCAAGCCCGGCGCCGGCGGCGAACTGCAACTGACCGACGCCATCGCCGCCCTGCTGAAGGAACAGCAGGTGCTGGCCTATGACTTCGCTGGTACCCGCTACGACTGCGGCAGCAAGCTGGGTTATCTGCAGGCGACGGTTGAATATGCGTTGAAGCACAGCGAGGTCAGCGAAGACTTCGCGGCCTACCTGAAGAAGCACGTTTGCTGAATCGCGCCTGTTCGGCGTGCGTGAAGGGGGTGGGGGTGAATTTCGAACCTTGCGCTTTGACGCGCGCTCAGCATGCGGCAAGTTCGCTCGTGCAAACCCCGGACCACGCCGACGTCTGCAGCCATGCCTCCAGTTTTTCCGCCGGCATCGGTTCGCCCATGAAGTACCCCTGTGAGCGGTCGCAGCCGAGGATCTCGAGCAGGTCCCAAACGCCCTGGGTTTCCACGCCTTCGGCGGTGACCTTGAGGCCCAGGTTGTGCGCCAGGTCGATGGTGGAGCGCACGATCACGGCGTCGTTATCGTTCTCTTCCATGTCCGTCACAAAGGACTTGTCGATTTTCAGTTCGTCCACCGGCAGGCGCTTAAGGTAGGCGAGCGAGGAGTAGCCAGTGCCGAAGTCATCGATGGCGAGCGTCACGCCCATGCGGTCGAGCTGGGTGAGGATGGTCAGGCCGTCGCTGGGATTGGTCATCACCGCGCCCTCGGTGATTTCGAGGATGAGGTTTTGCGGGGCCACGCCGCTCTCGGCAAGCAGGGCGAGAATGCTGGCGGGAAGTTCCATGTCGTGCAGGTTACGCGCGGAGAGGTTGACTGCCATGGTCAGGTCGTAGCCCCTGTTCTGCAGAGCCACCAGCTGTGCCAGCGCGGCCTTCAGCACCCAGTGGGTGAGGGGGGCGATCAGCCCCGCACCTTCCGCCAGGGGGATGAACTGGTCGGGTGCGAGGAGACCGCGCGACGGATGGTTCCACCGCATCAGGGCCTCGAGGCCGGACACGCGCTGATTGCGATGATCGATTTGCGGCTGGTAGTACAGGCTCAACTGGTTCGACTGGATGGCTTCGCGCAACTCGCTCTTGAGCGAAAGATCGTCGCGACTGGTGTGTTCCTGATCCGGGGAATACAGCGCATAGCCCTGGCCGGAGCGCTTCGCCACATACATCGCGATGTCGGCGCACCGCAGCAGGCCACTGGCGTCATCGCACTGTGAAGGATAAAACGACAGCCCCAGGCTCGCGCCGAGGTCGATGCTCTGGTTTTGCCAGTGAAAGGGTTTGTCCAGGGCGGCAAAAATCTTGTTTGTGATCAATGCGGCGTCCTCTGGTTCCAGGTTGCGTATCAGCAAGACATACTCGTCGCCCCCCAAACGCGCCACCGTATCCTCGGCGCGTATCGCTTCCTTCAAGCGGCGCCCGACTTCACGCAGGACCTCGTCGCCCACGCCATGGCCGAGGGTATCGTTGATTTCCTTGAACCGGTCCAGATCCATCAGTACCACGCCAAACGACGCATGCTCGCGTTTGGACAACTCGGTCTCATGCTGGAGCCGGTCATGCAACAGCGAACGGTTGGGTAAGCCGGTCAGCAGGTCATACATGGCCTGGGTTTCGAGTTGCCTGGCCTGGCGCGTCACCCGTTGGGCGACAAAGCCGGCAATCGTTATTCCTGTCAGCAGTGCCGCGGTGCCCAACCCCAGCATCAGGTTGCGCACGCGGGAAAATGAGTCTTCCGCATCCTGCACCGCGGCGGCTGTCTGGCTGCGCTGCAGTTCGAGCATGAGGTTGACCTGTTCGGCGATGGCGCTTTGCCGCGGCATCGCCACGGTGCGTATCCATTTGAAGATATCCGCCGGGTCGTCGATAAAGACGGACCTGTCCACGACCGCTTGCACATCGGATCCCGCTTCACGGGTCATCTTGAAGATTTTTGCCAGGATCTCGCGTTCTTCCGGGCTGAGCGGCATGCTCTCTAGGCGGGCCCGCGCTTTGGCGTAGCGAGCGGCTTCGGCATTGAAGCGCTGGATCTCGTCATCCTTCTCGAAGGCATCGACGATGCTGGGGAGTGTGTGCATGGAGATCGCGCGCTCGCGCAGCGCACTGTGCATCTCCGTGGCGAGTTCGATCTTGACGTTATTGGTTTGGGCGATGTCCTTCAGGCGCTGGTTGGCTTCGGCCACATAACGCAGACCGATCGCGCCGAGCGCGACCATCAGGGCAAGCACGACGACAAAACCGCCCCCAATGCGGACGCCGATTCCCAGATGTCGGTTGTTATTATTCATTGATTCGGCATCTGCAACAGTCGTAAACCCATAAGTGAGAATGGGGTGTGACCGGAAGCATTCATATCGGCAAGGGGGGCAGTGTACTTTAATGATTGCGCGGGTTCGCAAAGCCTCGGGCGATTTTCAGGCCGGGTTGCCGTGAAGCCATACCGCAGCCTCCAATGCATCGCCCGTGGCCATTCCCTGGCTTAGCAGCGCGGCCACCATGCCGGTGAGGCGGTCGCCCGAGCCGGCCTGGGCGAGCCAGGGCCCTCCGCTGGTGTTGATGGCGTAGTGGCCGTCGGGGTGGGCGATGACGGTGCCGGCGCCCTTGAGTGCGACCTGCGCGTGATACTGCGCGCTCAGGCGCAGCGCGGCCTCGATGCGGTTCGCCTGGATGTCCGCCCCACTCACGCCGAGCAGGCGCGCGGCTTCGCCGGGGTGCGGGGTGAGCAGGGTGGGATGGCTGCGGCGGGCGGCGCGGGTGGCCAGATCCGGGCTGCCAGCCAGCAGGTTCAGCGCGTCGGCATCCAGCACCAGCGGGCAGGGCGCCGTCAGCGCCGCTTCCAGCAAGGCATGCGCGCGGGCACCCTGGCCCAGTCCCGGGCCGACCGCCAGCACGTCCGGATGCCTGCCAACCAGGTTTTCCGGCACGGCGAACATCAGCCGCGGTTCGCCGTAATCGACCGCGACGCGCTCGTCCAGCGCGCCCAACGTCACGCTGCCCGCGCCTTGCTGCAGCGCGGCGCGCCCGGCGAGCAGGCAGGCGCCCACCATGCCGTGGCTGCCGCCGACGATGCCGACATGGCCGAACAGGCCTTTGTGGCTGTTCTGGGCGCGCGCGGGCAGGCGGTGGCGGCTTTCCAGTTGCGTCAGCGCGATGCCCGGCGCGGCGGGCAGGTCGGCCGGATCGACGCCGAGCATGTCGAGGTGCAACTGGCCGGCGCAATCCGGGCCGTCGGCGGTGAACAAGCCCGGCTTGAGAGCGATGAAGGTCAGCGTGTGGTCGGCGCGCAGGGCGAGGCCACGGATGCGGCCGCTGTCGCTGTCGAGGCCGCTCGGCACGTCGAGCGCGAGTTTCGGGCAGTCCATTTCGTTGGCCTGCTCGATCCAGTGCGCGTCTTCGCCGCCGATGTCGCGCTGCAGCCCCACCCCGAACAGGCCGTCAATGACAAGGCTGTAGCGCCGCAACGGCGGGATATCCGCCAGGATCGTGCCGCCGTTTTCACGCCAGCCGGCCCAGGCGCGGGCGGCATCTGGCGGCAGGCGGGCGGGGGCGGCGCGGCTGACGACGTCGACGCGGAATCCCTGCGCCGTGAGCCGGCGCGCGGCGACCAGGGCATCGCCGCCGTTGTTGCCGGGACCGACCAGGACCAGGACCGGCGGGCCCGATTCGCTGGCCAGCGTGCCGGCCAGTTCGGCCGCGTCCGCGCCCGCCCTCTCCATCAGCGAGGCGGCGGGGTGGCGGGCCGCCCACTGCCGGTCGATTTCCCGCATGGCGGCAGCCGTGAACAGTGGCGGGGAGACGAGGGTGCGGGGCGCGACCGGCAGGGGGGCGCAAGCGGCGGGATGGGCGGGGCGTTCAGGGTCGGCCATGCAGGGGAGTATCCGGTTCGGCGGTATCGCCGACATCTTAATCCCATGGCTGAAGCCGTGCGATTGGCTTACACTGAAACCGTCTGGTGATGCGAGGAATATCGTATGAATAGCCCACACCACAACCCGGCGGGCGCGCCGGTGGCGCAATGTTCCGACGAAGAAGGCTGCACCCTGCTCAGCTGTGCGGTCTGCCTGAAGGAAGTGCCGGCCGATTCGGTCAACGTGACGGATGCGCAGGACTACGTCCATCATTTCTGCGGCCTCGACTGCCTCGAAGCCTGGCGAAAGCAGGCCGCCATTCGCCGGTAAGCCGGTCCGGAGAAGGGCTCCGATCAGCTAAAATAGCGCCTTTGCCGTTCCGCAAAGGCGCACATGTCTGTCATTGTCCCGCTTCCCGGCGCCGCCGCGCTGTCTTCGTTCCGTCTCGATAAAATCCGCAGCGAGGCCGCGCAACTGGGCCTGGGCCTGGGCACGCTGGCTGCGCGCCACTGGCATTTCCTGGAAGCCGACGCTGCGCTCGATGCCGCGCAAATGCGGCTGGTTGAGCAGGCGCTCGATTACGGCACGCCGACCGCCACACCCACGGCGAACGACCCGCTGATCCTCGTTACGCCGCGCCCCGGCACCATCTCGCCGTGGTCGTCGAAGGCGACCGACATCCTGAAAAACTGCGGCCTCGCCGGCTTCCGGAGGATCGAGCGGGCGGTGGCCTTTCATGTGCTGGACGCTGCCGGCCGGCCGCTGCCGGCCGAGGCGATGGCGCGCCTGTTGCCGCTGCTGCACGACCGCATGACCGAAGCGGTGATGACGCTGGCCGACGTGGAGCAATTGTTCCGCCACGTGCCGCCGCGCGAGCTGGCCCGCGTCGACGTGCTGGGCGGCGGTCGCCCGGCGCTGCAGGCCGCCAACCGCGAGCTCGGCCTCGCACTGTCGGACGATGAACTGGATTATCTGGTGGAGAACTTCGTCCGCATCGGGCGCAACCCCACCGACGTCGAGCTGATGATGTTCGCGCAGGCCAACTCCGAGCATTGCCGCCACAAGATTTTCAACGCCTCGTGGGTGATCGACGGCGCGGCGCAGGCGAAAACGCTGTTCGGCATGATCCGCGACACCCACGCCGCCCATCCCGCGGGCACGGTGGTGGCGTATTCCGACAATTCGTCGGTGATCGAAGGCGCGACCATCGACCGCTTCTACCCGCGCGCCGACGGCGGCTACGCCTACGGCAGCGAGCTGACCCATGTGCTGATGAAGGTGGAAACGCACAACCACCCGACGGCGATTTCGCCTTTCGCGGGCGCGGCCACCGGCAGCGGCGGCGAAATCCGCGACGAGGGCGCGACCGGCATCGGCTCGAAACCCAAGGCCGGCCTGTGCGGGTTTTCGGTGTCCAACCTCAATATTCCCGGCTTCGAACAGCCGTGGGAAACCGGCGCCTACGGCAAGCCGGCGCGCATCGTCACCCCGCTTGCGATCATGCTCGAAGGCCCGATCGGCGCGGCGGCGTTCAACAACGAATTCGGCCGCCCCAACCTGGCCGGCTATTTCCGCACCTTCGATGAAACGGTCGCCGGGCAGCGGCGCGGCTACCACAAGCCGATCATGCTGGCGGGCGGCGTCGGCAGCATCCGCGCCGACCATGTGGACAAGAAAATGCTGCCGGTCGGCACCCTGCTGATCCAGCTGGGCGGCCCCGGCATGCTGATCGGGCTGGGCGGCGGCGCGGCGTCGTCGATGGACACCGGCGCCAACGCCGCCGACCTCGACTTCGACTCGGTGCAGCGCGGCAACCCGGAAATGGAACGGCGCGCGCAGGAGGTCATCGACCGCTGCTGGCAACTGGGCGAGGCCAATCCGATCCTGTCGATCCACGACGTCGGCGCCGGCGGCCTGTCGAACGCGCTGCCCGAGCTGGTGCACGGCGGCGGCCGCGGCGGCCGCTTCGAACTGCGCGCCGTGCCGTCGGAGGAATCCGGCATGTCGCCGCGCGAAATCTGGTGCAACGAGGCACAGGAGCGCTACGTGCTGGCGATCCCGCCTGCGCGGCTGGCCGAATTCCGCACCCTCTGCGAGCGTGAGCGCTGTCCGTTTGCGGTGCTGGGCGAAGCCACCGAGGACAACCACCTGCTGGTGGCCGACAGTCATTTCCAGAACGCGCCGGTGGACGTGAGCCTGGATGTGATCCTCGGTAAACCGCCGAAGATGACGCGTGATGTCACGCATCGGGCGACCGCGCTCGCGCCGCTGGCGCTCGACGGCATCGACCTCAAGGATGCCGCCTATCGCGTGCTGGCGATGCCGGGGGTGGCGTCGAAGATGTTCCTGATTTCCATCGGCGATCGCAGCGTCGGCGGCCTCACCGCGCGCGACCAGTGCGTCGGGCCCTGGCAGGTTCCGGTGGCCGATTGCGCCGTCACGCTGGCGGGTTATCAGACCACGCACGGCGAGGTGTTTTCCATCGGCGAGAAGGCGCCGCTGGCGCTGATCGATGCGCCCGCATCGGGGCGCATGGCGATCGTCGAGGCGATCGCCAACCTCGCCGCCGCGCGCGTGGAGGGCCTGGGCGAGGTCAAGCTGTCGGCCAACTGGATGGCGCCCGCCGGCCACCCCGGCGAGGACGCCGCGCTGTTCGATACCGTGGCGGCGGTCTCGCAGTATTGCCAGGCACTGGGCGTCTCCATCCCGGTCGGCAAGGACTCGATGAGCATGAAGACCGTGTGGCAGGCCGACGGCGAGCAGAAGGCGGTGACCTCGCCGATCTCGCTGGTGATTTCAGCATTCGCCAACACCCCCGACGCGACGCGGCACCTGACGCCGCAACTGCGCACCGACGCCGGCGATACCGATCTGGTGCTGATCGACCTGGGGCTGGGCAGGAACCGCCTCGGCGCATCGAGCTTTGCGCAGGCTTTCAAGCAGGTGGGCGACGACTGCCCGGACGCTCCCGAGGCCGCGGCGCTCATCGCGTTCTTCGACACCGTGCAGGCGCTGAACGCGGCCGGCAAGCTGCTGGCTTATCACGACCGCTCCGACGGCGGCCTGTTCGTCACGCTCGCCGAAATGGCGTTTGCCGGGCATTGCGGGGTGGATCTTGACGTGGACGAGTTGTGTCTCGACCAGATTCGCCACGAGGTCGAGGACGCGGGGCTGCCGGAACCGGAATTGCCGAGCGCGGGCGATGTCTCGCAGCGCATTTTCAATGTGCTGTTCAACGAGGAAGCCGGCGCGGTGCTGCAGGTGCGGCGCGACGACACGCAGACGGTGATGCAGGCCTTCATGAATGCCGGACTGCGCGGCGAACTCCATGTGATCGGCCAGCCCAATGCAGGTGACCGCCTGCGCCTGCTGCGCGGCGACCAGGCGTTCTTCGACGAGGCGCGTATCGACCTTCAATGCACATGGGCGCGCACCAGTTACGAAATGGCGAAGCTGCGCGACAACCCGGCGTGCGCCGAGCAGGAGTTCGCGCAGCATGCCGACGCCGCCGACCCCGGCCTGCGCTATGCGCCGGGCTTCGATGTCGACGCCGATATCGCCGCGCCCTTCATCGCCAGCGGTAAGCGCCCGCGCATCGCAGTGCTGCGCGAGCAGGGCGTCAACGGCCAGGTCGAGATGGCTGCGGCGTTCGACGCGGCCGGCTTTGCCGCGGTCGACGTCCACATGAGCGACATCCTGTCCGGCCGGGCCAGCCTCGCCGACTTCACCGGGCTCGCCGCGTGCGGCGGCTTCAGCTACGGCGATGTGCTGGGCGCGGGCGGCGGCTGGGCTAAGTCGATCCTGTTCAACCCGCGCGCGCGCGACCAGTTCGCGGCCTTCTTCGAACGCGCCGACACGCTCGCGCTTGGGGTGTGCAACGGCTGCCAGATGATGAGCCAGCTGCACGACCTGATCCCCGGGGCGGCTGCCTGGCCGCGTTTCGAGCGCAACCTGTCGGAGCAGTTCGAGGCGCGCTTCGCGCTGGTCGAGGTGCTGGCCTCGCCGTCGCTTTTCTTCGCCGACATGGCCGGCTCGGTGATGCCGATCACGGTGTCGCACGGCGAAGGCCGGGTCGCTTTCCGCGACCCGACGCACGCCGCCCAGGCGCAGGCCACGCTGCGCTACGTCGACCACCGCGGCGCGCCGACCGAGACCTATCCCCTGAATCCGAACGGCTCGCCCGGCGGGCTGACCGGCTTCACCACCGCGGACGGCCGCTTCAGCATCCTGATGCCGCATCCGGAGCGCGTGTTCCGCGCCGCGCAGCTGTCGTGGAAACCGGATGGCATGCGCGGCGCCGGCCCGTGGCTGCGGATGTTCCGCAACGCGCGGCGCGCGGTTGGGTGATGCGCGTCGTCTATGCGAAAATAGCGGGCTTTGTCGCACCGAAACCCGCTGTGCCGGGCTGATTCCCTCCATGAATGCACCCGAAAATCTCCTGACCGACGACCACCTGCGCGCGCAGGTCAAACTGCTGGGCACCCTGCTGGGACAGGTGTTGCTGCAGTTTGCCGGCGAGGACGTATTCGATGCGGTGGAAACCCTGCGGCGCGGTTTTTCCGAGCTGCACCAGCAGGAAGACCAGCACCGCCGTACCGAGTTGATGGCGATCATCGACGCGATGCCGGCCGACAAGGTCGAACTGGTGGTGCGTGCCTTCTCCAGCTATTTCATGCTGGTCAACGTTGCGGAAGAAAGCTTTGCCCACCGCAACCGCCGCCGCATGCTGTCGCATGGCATGGCGCTGTGGGAGGGTTCGTTCGACCGCACCCTGGCCGACCTCAAGGCGCAGGGCATTCCGGTCAATACCTTGCAGGACATGCTCGACCGGCTGCACTACGCGCCTGTTTTCACCGCGCACCCCACCGAAGCGCGCCGCCGTGCGGTGATGGAAGGGGTGCGCCGGGTGTTCCTGATTTGCGACCAGATGTACAGCCAGACGCTGGGGGTGAACGACCAGCGCGAACTGGAAGCAGAGCTGGCTGCCGAAATCCAGGTGATGTGGCGCACCGACGAACTGCGCAGCGCCAAGCTGGAAGTGCGCGACGAAGTGCGCAACGGCTTGTATTACGTGCGGGAAAGCCTGTTCGAGGCGGTGCCGAAGGCGTATGAGCACTTCGAAAGGGCGCTGCGCAAGCATTACGGCGTGAACGCCGAGGGGGTCGCGCCGGTCAGCGTGCCGAGCTTTATCCGCTTCGGTTCTTGGATCGGCGGCGACCGCGACGGCAATCCGTTCGTGACGGCGGATGTCACCGAATGGACGGTGCACCAGCAGATGCAGGAAGCGCTGAACGAATACCGCACGCGGGTGCTCGAGCTGCGGCAGACGCTCACCCATAGCAGCAACTGGTGCACGCCTTCGGCGCCCTTCCTGGCGCGCCTGTCGGAATACGAAACGGAATATGGCGAACAGGTGTTCCGCGGCACCGCCGTGCAGATCTACAGCCGCGAACCCTACCGCCGCATGGCGGCGATGATGCTGGCGCGGCTGGACGCCAACCTGTCCTACGTCCACCAGTGCCTGGCCGCCGTGCCGGGCTTCCTCTCGAATCTGGCCTACGAAAACGCCGCTGCCTTCCTCGACGACCTTTATCTGCTGCGCGATTCGCTGATCAGCCACGGCGATCGCATCGTCGCCATGCAGGATCTGCAGGCGCTGATCCGGCTGGTCGAAAGCTTCGGCTTTCATTTGTTGCAGCTCGACATCCGCCAGGAGTCGACCGTCCATACCCGCACGGTCACCGCGGTGCTGCGGCAGATCGACCCCGATTTCGATTACGCCGGCGCGGCCGAAGCCGAGCGGCTGCAGCGGCTGGCCGCCTGGGTCGCCCACATCGACCTGATCGGGGTGGACGACGCCGCGCTCGACGACGAGGCGCGCGAGGCGCTCGCGGTGTTCCGGCGCATGACCAAGCTGAAGGCCGAAGTGGGCGACGAGATCTTCGGCACCTACGTGATTTCGATGACGCACAGCGCCTCGCACGTGATGGAAGTGATGCTGCTGGCGCGTCTGGTTGGCCTGTGCGGCCACAACGGGCACGACTGGTTCTGCCGCATTCTGGTGGCGCCGCTGTTCGAGACGGTGGACGATTTACAGCGCAGCCAGGCGATTCTCGACCAGCTGTTTTCCAATAAGGTCTACCGTGCGTTGGTGGCATCCGACGGCAACCGCCAGGAAGTCATGCTCGGCTATTCCGATTCGTGCAAGGACGGCGGCATCCTGGCGTCGAACTGGAATCTTTATCAGGCGCAGCTTTCCATCATCGCGCTGACCCGGCAGCACGGCATCGAATGCCGCCTGTTCCATGGACGCGGTGGCACCGTCGGGCGCGGCGGCGGCCCGACCCACGATGCGATCCTGTCGCAGCCGCCCGGCACCGTGAACGGCGAAATCAAGTTCACCGAGCAGGGCGAGATGCTGTACTACAAGTACAGCAACCCGGAAACCGCCAACTACGAAATCGGCATGGGCGTCACCGGCCTCCTGAAGGCCAGCGCCACCGCGCTGGCGAACTGCGAAGTGCATTACCCGGCGGACTATCTCGACTGGATGCGCGACATCGCGGCGGCGGGCGAGGTCGCCTACCGTGCCCTGATCGGCACGCCGGGCTTCATCGACTATTTCTACGAGGGCACGCCGGTCACCGAAATTGGACTGCTCAACATCGGCAGCCGGCCGTCGCACCGCAAGAAGGCCGACCGCTCGCTGGGGTCGATCCGCGCGATTCCGTGGGTGTTCGGCTGGGCACAGTCGCGCCACACGCTGCCCGCCTGGTACGGCATCGGCAGCGCGCTGCAGGGCTTCATCGAGCGCCAGCCGGACGGTCTCGCGCACCTGCAGGCGATGTGTCGCGCGTGGCCGTTCTTCCGCGGCCTGTTGTCCAACGTGCAGATGGCGCTGACCAAGGCCGACCTGGAAATCGCCGAGGAGTATGCGCGCCTGTGCGATCACCCCAACACCATGACGATCTACCGTACGATTGCGGACGAATTCGCGCTCACCGTGGCCGGCGTCAAAAAGGTCGCGCAGATCGAGACCATGCTGGAAGACAACCCGTCGCTGGCGCTGTCGATTTCGCGCCGCCGCCCCTACATCGATCCCCTCAACCACATTCAGGTGCTGATGCTGAAGCGTTACCGCACCGACAGCCTGTTGGAATCCGAGCAGGACAGCTGGCTGACACCGCTGAAGCGGTCGATCAATGCCATTGCCGCCGGAATGCGCAATACCGGCTGAGCAACGCGATGGTGATCATTCCTTCTCCCTCTCAGCCGAAGCGGCGCGGGCTGGTCGTCTCCCTTGTCGTGAATGTCGTGCTGCTGGTGCTGGTGTGCGGGCTGGCGCTGTACGCCTTCATGCTCAATGTCGACCTGGGAGAGGTGAAGCGGCGCCTGTCGAAGGAAGTCGAAACCCGCCAGCAGGCCGAGCGCTATCTGATCGAAACGCGCAACCAGCTGACCGACCGCCTGCGCGAAATCGAGCAGCTCAAAACGCAGTTGGCCAACAAGGAAACCGATGTCCAGCGGGCGCGGGAAACGGCCAGGCCCGCGCTCCCCGTGTTGGTCGGTTTTCGCTCGTCGATGCTGGGCCAGGGCCTGGTTGCGATGATCGAAAACACCAGCGATCGCTATCTGACCGTGGTGCTGGCCGTGCGCAACCCCACGCTGTCGACCGTCAAGCGCTTCCAACTCGAGCTGGCGCCAAGATCCAGCATCGATTTCGGCCACCTGGAAGGCTGGCAGTTCGCCTCGGGCGACGAGGTGGCGCTGTTCAACGACGCGTTTGGCGCGCTGAAACTCACGGTGCCGTGACGGCACGCGGCTTGCGCAAGCGCAGGCCGAGCAGGGCGGGCATCAGCAGCATCTCAAACAGCTGGCCGGCGAACAGGCCGACCGCGCACAGCATGCCGAAATGCGCCGTGGGGCGGAAGTCGGACAGCCCCAGCAGGCTGAACTGGACGATCAGAATGATCGAGATGGCGATGATCGCGCGTCCCGAGCTTTCCACGCTGCGGATGATGGCGAACACCGGGCTGACACCGTTCTGGATGCGGTGCAGATAGCCGTGATAGAGATGGATGGTGTCGTCCACCGTGATGCCGAGAATGACGCCGGCGATCAGCACGGTGGCCACATCGAGTGCGATGCCGGTCACCCCCATCATGACGAAAATGAAGAACAGCGGCGCCAGATTCGGCACCAGGCAGATGAGGGCGCCGCGGAACGAGCGGAACAGCAAGGCCATCAGCAGCAGGATCAGCAGGAAGGCGGAAGTGAAGCTTTTCACCTGGCCGTCGACGATGCGGTCTTCCTGATCCGAAAACAGCCGCCCGTAGCCTGCGAGATCGATCTCCGCGCCCGCAATCGGCTGCGCCGCGACATGCGCGCGCACCTTGTCGATCACCCGGCTGATTTCGTTGGCGCCGTGCACGTTGAGGCTGAGGGTGATGCGGCCGCGCTGGAATTCGCGGTTGACCAGCTCGTATAAATCCTTGCCGTCATAGATCAGCAGCAACTGCTCGACCAGTTTGCGGTCGTCCGGCAGTGCATTCTCGCCGAGGTCCTCGCCGCTGAGGGCGCGATTCATTTCCTCCAGCACGTCGACCAGCGAAAAACTGCGGTCGACTTCCGGCAGCTGTTCCACCCAGGTTTGCAGCGCCTTGATTTGCGCCAGCCTGGCCGGATCCTTGAGGCTGTCGCGCTCGCTGCCGGTGAGGATGATTTCAAGTCCGGTCACGCCGGATAGCGCGTTTTCCACGCGGTCGGTGCTGCGGCTGATGCTGTGATCGGGCGCGAAAAACTCGATCAGGTTCGACTCCACCTTGACCTGCATCGCCAGCGGAATGGTCGCCAGCACGACGAGGGCGGTGCCGGCCAGCACCGCCTTCGCGTTGCGCAGGCTGAACACGGCCACCGCCGCCGCGACGTGGCGCGCGTACGCCAGCCCCGAACCGCGGCGCGGCCAGCGCGGGGTGTCCCATTTCAGCAGGATCGGCGGCACCAGGATGAACACCACCAGGAACACCATCAGCGTGCCGATCGCGCCCGACAGGCCGAAGGCCTGCACTGGCGGAATGTCCACCCACAGCAGGCTCAACAGCCCGGCGCCGGTGGTCAGCACATTGAACAGCCCGGGCTTGAAGGTTTCCTTCAGCGCGCGTGCGATGCGCTGCGGCCGCGGCAACAGGGCGATGCGCGCACGCTGGATGGCCGCGTACAGATGCAGCAGGGTGGCGGTGGTATAGGCCGCCATCAGGGTGGGGATCATGGCGGTGATCGGCGTGTAGGGCTGTCCGGAGATGACCAGCCCGGCGACGCTGGCCGATACCACCGTGCCCATGGCGAGGCCACCCACCACCATCGGGCGCACGCGTCCGACCACCCACCACATCAGCGCCAGGCCGATGACGACGGTGAGCGGAATGAATATCGCGCTGTCACGCCAGATCGAACGCAGCTCCTCGACGGTCTGCGCCACGCTGCCGGCTGTGGCGCTATGGAGGGTATCCAGCTTTTCGGCGGCGATGGCGGCATCGAGCGCGATCTGAATGTCGCGCCGGGCGAGGCTTTCCTTGAGGATGCGCGGACGCACCACCAGCGCCACGGCACGGCCGTCAGGCGAGGCGAGCAGCCCCGGCGCAAACGTGTCGCCCTGTACACGCGCCTGCCATTGCGCGGGGGTGCGGGCATCCAGATCGTCCGGGTCGATCAGCAGCGACACGGCAAAGCCGTCGTCGGTGGCGTCGATATGCTCCACCGTGGTCAGCGTCAGCACCCGGTCGACCGAGGGATGCGCCTCCATGGTTTCAGCGACGCGGTGGAGCGCGGCCAGAAATTTCGGCGTGTAGAGCGCGTCGCCCTCGAACAGGGCGATCAGCGCCTCGTCGCCGGGAAACTCGCGGAACAGCGATTCGCGCAGCTGGATGATGGGTGCATCGGGCGGGGAGTAGATATCCCCCGCATTGTTGAAGTGGATCTTCAACAGGAACGGCAGTGACGCCAGCTGGATGCCGAGCAGCAGCGCCAGCGCCAGCCACGGCGGCAGCATGCGCCTGCCGTTGAACCAGGGTTTCAGCATGTCATGCCGCGGATCATCAGAAGCGGGTACGCAGGCCCAGCGTGATCAGCGAGTGATCCTGGTGGAAGCCGCCCAGGGTGCGCGTCTCGCCGTCGAAATAATGCGCGGCGACGTAGAGTTCGTGCGGCTCCCAGCCGACGTAGCTGAGCTTGGGGCTGAGGTAGATGTCCTTCACGTTGAAACCGCTGGAAAAGCGCATTCCGGCCCGCCAGCGGCCCTGGCCGAAGCTCGTTTCGACTTCGCCGTTGGCGCCGTAATACTCCTTCAATTCCAGGATGCTGCGGTCGGTTTGCAGCGCGTGGGCGACCAGTTGCAGGTTGACGCGGGTGTCGCCCCCGCCCGGGAAAAACTCCACCGCGCCGATCCAGTCGAGCGAATGCGTGGTGTCCATCGCGGTGGTGGGCCGGGTCACCGGCACGTTGTCGGTGTAGCCCAGTTCCGTGCGCCAGGTGAAGCCGCCGCTCACCCGTTCCAGGTCGGCGCCGACAAAGGTGTTGTAGGGATGCACGGCGGTGAGCGCCAGATTGGGCAGATCGACCCGGTAGTACGGCAGCGACTGCCGGGTGCGCGCCAGCGTCACGCCGAAGTCGAATGGCGCACCGGTCCTGGTCAGGCGCAGGGCGCCGCCGCCGCTGCCGTGCTCGTCTTCGTCGATGCGCGCGCCACGCACCCATCCGGTATGTGCTGGATCGATGCCGATGATTTGTCCGGTGCTGCGGTTGATCGGGCTCCAGACGCTGGCGACGTCCGGCAACTGCGCGCCGCGGAATACCGGCAGCCACACCGCGTCCAGCTTGTAGTCGCCGAAAGTCTGCTCCCAGCGCGCGGCCAGTTGCGCACGGCGGCGGTCGGCCAGATCGTCGAGCATGAAGCGGGTGAGGTCGGCGCGGCTGACGCGATCGGCCAGCGGGATTTCGTCGGCGCGGCCCCAGATGATGGTCTGTGCGCCCAGGGTCAGGCGGGTATCGCCGCTGCGGTAGCGCACATAGGTGTCGGCGTAGTCGGCCAGCATTTCGTCGTGGCCGGCGCCGCCGCCGTCCTGCGCCATGCCGTCGAGCCGCGCGCCGGCGCGGAATTCCCAGTTGCGGCTGGGCTGCCACAGCACATAGGCGCTGGCACGCAGGGTGGAATAGGTGTCGGCCTCGGGCGCGTCGGGGAGCGCGGCGGCCTCCACCAGCAGGTCGTCGACGCCGAGCTTGAGCGTTGGCTGGAAGCCGCGCGCAGCCACATTGCGGCTGCGTGCGGCGGGTGGCGGCAGATCGTCGCTTGCGCCGGCTTGCGGCGCGGCCTCGGTGGGCGCCGTTTCGGGCGCCGCCACACGCGGTTTGCGCGTGGTGGCGCGCGGGGGCGGCAGGTCGTCCGCCGCGTCCTGGACGTCGGTGCGCGGGGGCGGCAGCTCGTCGGCGGCGTAAGCGGGCAGGGCGGCGAACGACAGGCTCAGGGTCAGCAGCAGGTTCTTCATGGGCGGTATTCCGATTCCAGGCTTTCGTCGGCCAGGGCTTGCGTGGTGAACAGTTTCGCGGGCAGTTTCTGGTCGTACAGCGCGACGTCGACCACCATCCGGGTTTGGTGGCCGCTGGACAGATCGATCATGCGGCTGTCGGTCAGCGTCCAGTAGCCCTGGTTGCGTTTCTTGCTGCGCAGCAGCCAGCGCTTGCTGGGGCTGGCGGCGTCTTTTTCAAAATAGTCCACCCGCTGCGGAATGGCGGTGGCGGGGTCGATCCAGCTGATGCGCTTGCTGTAGGCCGAATCCTTGGGGTCTGTCGGAACGCTTTCGAGCACATCGCAAAGGATGCCGTTTTCGGTCTGCCGGCCGAGCAGGCGGTGACGATCCTTCAAGGGCTTGCGCTCCTGCAGGTCTTCGAAATACAGGTCGGAGCCGACGAAGCGGCCCCCCTTGCGGTCGCTGGAAATGCGCCGCACCCGGTCGAGCGCGGGCAGATACAGCCACTGGTCGGTAGTGCCGTCGGCTTTGTCCAGGCTGAGAAGGCCGGTGCCGGCGATGTCTTCCGGGTCGAGAAAACGGATTAGGTTGGCGGTTTCGCCGCCCGATTGGTCGAGCCGGTAGGTGACGATCTCGCGGATGCGCGGCGCGCGGTCCTTTTCGGTCAGCACCATGCGGCCCAGCGTGGTGAGATCGCGTCCGTTGGGGCGGTCGTGGACCCTTTGCGCCAGATCGGATGCTTCGTCGGCGCGGGCGCCTGCCGTGCCGAGCAGCAGCGCGAGCAGCAGGAAACGAATGAAGTTCAGAAACGGGGTGGGTGGCATGTGTTTTCCCGACGCGTACGCATCTTGGCAACGGCTTTCCAGTCCTTAACTCTACCGCAAAAGCAGGTGGGCGTTCCGGCCTGGGGGACGCTGGATTTCAGGTCTGCGCTGTGATAAAAGATACCATTATCCGTTACGAGAGCAGCAAGATGACGCCAACCACCCTGGAACTCCTCCGCAAGTACAGCGTAGCCGGGCCGCGTTATACCTCGTATCCCACCGCGCCGTATTTCCATACCGGTTTTGGCGAAGCGGACTGGGCCGAAGCGCTGGCCGCGCCGGCGCCCGATCGCGAGCTGTCGCTGTACGCCCACATCCCGTTCTGCGATTCGCTTTGCCACTATTGCGGCTGCAACATGGTGGCGACGCGCGACTACAGCAAAACCGTGCCCTATCTGGCGACGCTCGACCGCGAAATGGCGCGCACCGCGCAACTGGTCGACCCCAAGCGCGTGGCGCACCAGCTGCACTGGGGCGGCGGCACCCCGACCTACCTGAATCCCGACGACATCCGCCGCCTGATGGCGATGATGCGGCAGTATTTCACCGTGGCTCCCGATGCGGAGATCAGCTGCGAAGCCGATCCGCGCGAACTCACGCGCGAGCACCTGGCGGCCTTGCGCGAATGCGGCTTCAACCGCGTGTCATTCGGCGTGCAGGACATGGACCCGGCCGTGCAGCAGGCGGTCAACCGCGTCCAGTCCGAGGAACTGATCCGGCAGGTGATCGACTGGTCGCGCGAACTGGGTTTTTCCAGCATCAACCTCGACCTGATCGTCGGCCTGCCGAAACAGACCGTCGAAAGCTTCAGCCGCACCCTGGAACGGGTGGTGGCGTGGGCGCCCGACAGGCTGGCGGTGTTTGCCTATGCCCACGTGCCGTGGCTGAAAAAGCACCAGCTTCTCATCCGCGACGCCGACCTGCCCGATCTGGCGGCCCGCCTGGGCCTGCAGCAGGCGGTGAACGAGGCGCTGGGCGCGGCGGGCTACGTCAACATCGGCCTCGACCACTTCGCCCGCCCCGACGACGAACTGGTGCGCGCGCAGCAGAACAAGACGCTGTGGCGCAATTTCCAGGGCTACACCACGCACAAGGACAGCGACATCCTCGCCTTCGGCACGTCCAGCATCAGCCAGACCGCCGACGTCTACATGCAGAATGAAAAGAACCTCAAGCGCTATCAGGAACGCGTCGCCGCAACCGGCTTTGCCGTCGAGCGCGGCATCCGGCTCACCCGCGACGACCAGATCCGGCGCGCGGCCATCACCCGCGTGATGTGCGATCTCGAGCTCGATTTTGCTGCGTTCGGCGGCGAATGGGGCATCGCGTTCACCGATTACTTCGCCGACGCGCTGACCGACCTGCGCCCGCTGGCCGACGACGGCCTGGTGAATATCGAAACCGGCAAGATCAGCGTCACCCCCACGGGCCGCCTGTTCCTGCGCAACATCGGCATGTGCTTCGACCGCTACCTCAAGGAAACCTCCAGCGACAAGCCGCGCTATTCGCGGACCGCCTGAGAAGCATCAGAAAGCCCGGATGAGCTGGCTCATCCCGACCAGGATCAGCAGCCCGGCGCTCAGCGCCTCGATGCGCGGGCGCCAGGAGCCCAACTGCTCGCGCAGGCGGCCGCCGAGATAGGCGACGCCGAGGCCATATACCAGTGAAGGCACGATGATGGCGCCGAGGCCGAAGCTGAGGCCGAGCAGAAATCCGCTGAGCGCATGACCCGAGGCGGCGGCCGAGAACAGCACCACGCCCAGCGGCCCGCATGGCGTCAGCGCCATGCCGACGCCCATCAGGAACAGGCCGCCCGGCAACAGGGGCCGAGGTTCGGCGCCGAGGTCGAAGCGGCGCAAGGGCAGACCGCCGGCAGCGGGCGCCGCCCCCGCCGTGCATGCCGGCCGTCGCTGCCAGAAGAGCGCGAGGCCGACCATCAGGGCGGCAGCGCCGAAGAGCCATTGCAGCAGTGGCGAAGCCGCGGCGCTGTCCTTGACATAATGGCCGGCCCAGCCGGCTGCCGCGCCGAACGTCGAATAGCCCGCAAGGCGGCCGAGGGACAGGGGCAGCACGACGCGCCAGGAGCGGCGCCAACTGAAATCGCGGGCAAGAAATACCGGTCCAAGGTAAGGCAGGCAGCTGACGAGGCACGGGCCGAGGCCATAGAGCAACCCCAAGGCCAGGGCCATCGGCAGGCCGACGATGGCTTCGACGGGCATCGCGAGGACGGCGGAATTGGGCATGAGCGCGTCAAGCATGGCCGGGTTTCTCCCGTCTCACCGGTTCAGGACGTCTCGGCGAAAAACTCGTTGCGCGCCAGAATGGCCGCACCGAAAGCGGTGGTGGTCTGCGGATATTCCGGGACGACCAACTCGCGCCCCAGTTCGTCCTGGATGGCGGCCACCAGCCCCTTGTTGAGGGCTGGGCCGCCATCGAAATAGACCCGATCCTCAATGCCGACGCGCTTTGCCAGCCTGACCGTGCGTTTGGCGATGGAGTAGTGGATGCCGGCAATAATTTCCTCCTTGCCGTGGCCGTTCGCCAGCAGGCCGATGATCTCGGACTCGGCGAACACGGTGCAGGTGCTGTTGATGGTCAGCGGCGCCCCCTTGCCGTTGAAGTGGTAGTCGCCCAGCTCCTCCAGGTCGATGTCGAGATTGCGCGCCGCCACGTCCAGAAAGCGCCCGGTGCCGGCGGCGCATTTGTCGTTCATGGCGAAGTTGGACACGTTGCCGGTGTCGTCGATCTGGATCGCCTTGGAATCCTGGCCGCCGATGTTGATGATGGTGCGCACGCCGCCGAATGCCTTGCCCGTTTCGTGGGCGCCGATGGCGTTGGCGGTGATCTCGCTGATGGAGTCGTCGGCCTCCTTGAACAGCTTGCGGCCGTAGCCGGTGGCGATCAGATAGCGCACGTCGTCCTTGGCCACACCCTGCTGGGCCAGCAGGGTATGCAGGGCCTCCCTGGCGTTCTTGTGGAACAGGCTGCCGGAGGAAGAAACGTGGACGCCGACAATCTTGCCTTCCTCGTCCACCAGGGCCACCTTGATGGCGGTGGAGCCGATATCCAGGCCTGCGAAGTACTTCATGTGCGGTTTCTCTTGCGGGTTTTCAGGGATTCCAGGAACGCCTCGATCCGGGTCGTGAGCTGGCCCATGTCGTCCGGGCTGTAGTCGGTTTCGATGTAGAGCATGGCGATGCCCGCCTTGTTGAGGGTTTCCGCTACGCTTTTCTGCTCCATCTCGTATACCTGGCAACCGGAGAAAGCCTGGTACACCACGCCATCCACGGCGAAGCTTTTGGCCAGTTCCACCAGGCGGCGGAGACGGTCATCGCTGTTGGTGAAGATCGGGCAGGTGCAGGGCTTGAGGTACTTGTTCGCCAGACTGTCCACCATGTCGTTGACCAGCCACTCGTCCACGGCAGTCATGTCGTACAGCATCCGGTTGGCCGAGCAGGTCTCGTCCGCCACCACCACGCCGCCGGATTCCTCGATCAGCAGCGGCAGCTTGAGGTTGGGGAAGATCGGCGGCGAGCCGGTGAAAAGGATGCGCGGCGCCTTCTTCTGGGCGGCGCAGAAACCGTCCTGGTCGCGCTGGGCCAGTTCGGCGTTGAGCTTTTCCACTGCCTCGGTCCAGCGCTCGATGTCGTCGAAGAAATAGGCGTTGGTGACCAGGAACACGTCCTTGCCCAGAACCAGCGAGGGCGCCTTGCGGCGGAAATTGTGCAGGGTGCGGAAGGCGGCCTGGGCGCGGCTGGTCCTGGCCATGGCCGCCATCAGGTTCTTGCGGGTGAGCTTCTTGCCGGTGATCTGGCGCAATTGCTGGACGAACTCGCGCACCGACCGCTGCCAGTAAAGCCTGGCCTGCTCGCTTTCCTTGGCCGGGGGCAGTTCCAGGTTGTACACCTTGTGCCCCATGCCCACCATCATGGCGCTGGCCTTCTTCTTCTGGTCGCAGGTGGTGGGATTGACGATCAGGTCCAGCTTGCCGACCTTGGGAATTACGTTCTCGGAACTCAACATGCCCAGGGTGGCCTTGACCAGCGAACAGGACTTGGCGGGCATGAAATCGGCGCCGATCTGATCGTAGTGGTAGGAGCCGTTGCACAGGCGCACCGGCGTTGCCCCCATCGCGTAGATCAATTCCTCCGGAGCATGGATGCAGGTGGTGCCCACCCGCACGCCCTCCCGCTCCAGGGATTCGCCCTGGCAATAGGCGCGTCGGAACAGATCGTAGAAATAGTCCATTGCCGCCGGGTTGTCGTCGAAATCGTCGGTAATGTGGTCGAGCATGGTCTCCGCTTCCCGCGCCTGGCGGCTGCGGTTGTAGGGGATGGCGGTCTTAGTGTTCGGGCTGTTCAAGGCCGATTCCCTTCTGGCTGCGTTTGATGAAACCGGCTTCGGTGGATTCGAAGAAGGTGACGCTGGCGAAATTGGCCTTCAACGCCCCCGGCTCGGGGCAGGCGGCAACGCATTTCAGGCACAGGATGCAGTCGTCCATCATGATGTCCCGGGTCTTGATGTCGTCGGCGATTTCCTTGATCTCCATGTCGCAGACGGTGTAGCAATCGCCGCAGCGGGTGCATTTGTCGCCATCCTTTTTGAGCTTGAGCAGCGCCGGCTTGGAAATGAGGTAGTGAAGCGCGCTCATCGGGCAGAAGAAGCAGAAGAAGCGCTTCTTGACGAATGCCCCGGCCAGGAACAGGCCGGTGATGCCCATTCCCAGCGCCGTCATGACAAGTGCCGTCTTGCTGGAGAAATCGATGGTGAACTGCGAAAAATCGCCGGTAAACATGGGCAGGATCATCCGCCCCGGACAGATCAGGCAAAAGGGCGTGCCCATGTCGCGGGAGAACCAGCCGCCACCGATGCCGAGCGGGATCAGGACCATCAGGGCGAGCAGGAGGTACTTGATCCGGCTGAGCTGGCGGAACTGGCCCTGGGTGTAGCGGCTGTACCGCGCGCCGAGCCGGCGGCGCAGGGCCGTGATCCAGTCCTGGATGGTGCCCAGGGGGCAGACATAGCCGCACCAGCCTTTGTTGAGCACAATGAACCAGAGAAAGAAGACGCCGAAACCGGTGAGAACGCTCACGCCCGCGATGCCGAAAAGCTGCGGCCACGGCCGGCTCAGCTGATGCTGGAGCGGCAGCAGGTAGCAGACGCCGGCGCGGCCCTCCTCGTTGAAGCCGCAGGAGAACATCGGCAGGCGGGAACCCAGGTCGACGGCCAGATAGCCCCCATAGACCAGCAGCGCGAACATCGCCAACTGGAGCCAGAAGCGGAAGCGGTTGAGGTCGACCCGATCGACGGCGTCCTTAAGCCTTTTCATCGAAACGCACTTCCTGGAAAGGCTTCAACCGGCGGCGGCGGTAGAGATAGACGGCGACGCCGCTGAACAGTACCGCGAGCAGTCCCACGCCGAGACCCCAGGCATAGGAGCGGTAATCGTTGGGTGAGGGGGAATAGTTTCCGGCGAGGGTGGCCTGATAGCGCACGCGGGTATAGGGCTGGTCATTGTGGTTGCCGGATTCGTCGGCGGCGACCTCGGCAATCACGAGGTAGTTGGCCTTGAATCGTTTCTGGAACTCGTCCCAGGGCGGGAAGTAATCGCGAATGATCTGGAAACTGACGCGGCCCTGCTCGTCGCTCGTCATCTCCTTGACCCAGCCGGCGTGGCTGACGAGGCGCACCCGGGCGTTCGCTGCCGGCAGGCCTTTCTGCAGGACGATAAAGGACTGGTCCATGCCCGAACTGATCTGGGAGAACGGCCCCTCCTTGTCCTGGCGTTCGCGGACGATCTCGATCGCGGCGTTCTCCAGCACCCGCGGAGCCGTTATGGCCCGCTTCTGCTCCTCCTCGTCGCCGCCATGGCCGAAGTTGCCCACCTCGGTCTTGGCGACGCTGACGTTCAGCGTATCCCCCTCTAGCTTGCGGGTCGTGACGTAAACGCGGTAGAAGCCCTGGGCCGGCATCGCGAAGGCAAGCCCTGTATGGCCCTCGGCCGGCGACGGCAGGGGTTCGCCCTCGGGCTTGCCGAGAGGGTGGACCAGCAGGGTTTCCACCGATGCATCCGCTTCCTGGTGAGCGAAAGGCGCCTTCTGGGGATCGGCGCCGGCGCGCAGCCACAGGCGTTTCATCGGCGGGCCGCCATGTTCGCCGCCCATCGACATCCCGCCCATGCCACCGCCGCGTCGCCCCCGGGAAGCTTCACCGCGCATCGGGGGCGTGTCGGCAAGCCAGAGCACGCCGCCGCTGCGCATCCCCGTACCGCCGCCATCCCGGATGGCTTCCTCGGGCTTGGTGCCTTCAGCGGCCCGTTTCTGCCAGGACGCCTCCGGACGGGCACCTTCGGACGGACGCCGGCCCGCGTAGTCGCCCGCGGAAACCGGGCCACCCCGAACCCCCGCCAGCGGTTCACCGCCTTCACCCTGCGCCAGGGCGAGACCCGTCGCCAGAAGCGCCAGCAAGGCCGGCACGAATCGATGTGCTATACGGCTCATGGCCTGTTCCTGGCGGATCAGAAGGTTGCCGACACGCCGGCATACCAGGTGCGCGGCTTGCCGACAACAATCGAGGGATCGTTGGCGTCGTAGACTTTGTCGTAGGCTCCCGTCAGGTAATCGGCGGAATCATTGGTGCCCCGTGCCGTCGCCCAGTAACTCCGGTCGAACAGGTTGTTCACCCGAGCGAAGAGCGCCCATTTGGCGCCCTTGATCGCGCCGATCCCGCGCGTCTTGAAATCGTAATTGGCCAGCAGGTTGAACAGAGTCCGCCCCGGCAGCTTGTTCTGGTTGATTTCATCCGACCAT
This sequence comes from Thiobacillus sp., assembly GCA_019459055.1. GTDB lineage: Bacteria > Pseudomonadota > Gammaproteobacteria > Burkholderiales > Thiobacillaceae > Thiobacillus. Next base: position 79,762 of record JAIBEI010000015.1, read on the forward strand.
GACCAGGATCTGGCGTCCATCTCCAGCCCCATCCTGAATGCTGGATTGGCCTGCCAATTCAGGGTCGCATTGAGCATGTGTGTGGGCACGCGCGGAACGTGATTGCCGGTGTTGTCGAACGGCACGTAAAGGGTTCCGGGTGCATACGGGCTGCCCAGCACCTGAACGAACTGATCGTATTGGGTGAAATAGGCAGTGATGTAGGTGTAGGCCAGGTCCAGCGAGAATTCGCGCTTGCGGTCGCTCTTCAGCGACAGCTCGAAACCGCGATTCCTGACGCCGCCGATGTTGTCGTACTGTTCCACATACGTTGTGCTTGTTCCGCCATATTGTCCGGAGGTGGCCAAGATGTAATCTTTCCGGTCAATCTGGAACAGCGCGGCGTCCCAATCAAATGCAACGCCCAGAACAGCAGCCTTGGAGCGGAGCCCGATTTCCATATTCAGCGCCTGCTCGGGCTCCAGATTCTCGTTGTTCTCGGTTTTGCCACCGGTTGGGGAAATGCTCCCCCGGTAAAGCTGGTCGATGCTTGGCGCCCGGAAGCCGGTGGAAAGATTGCCGTAAACGCCCATCGTTTCACTGAGGGAATAAATAGCGCCTCCTCGCCAGGAAGTCACATTGAACGATTTGCTTTGCGGCGGCGGGGTGTAGGTCGTCGTGGGAGATGTGGTGACCGGGTTGGAGGAATAGTCCAGGTCGATATTGTCATAGCGGCCGTTGAACGTCAGGGTCAGCGGCTTCGTCGGCGAGAATTTCACTTCGCCGTACACGGCGTTCACGCTTTCGTCCACCGAATCGTCCTGCACCACGCTGCCGGCTTTGTTGAGGTTGGCCGGCGCACAACTCGCTCCGGCCCTGGAACAGAAATCGACCAGGTACGTATTGAGGTTCTTGTAGTTGTTGCGCCGCACGTCCAGGCCACCCAGCCAGCCGACATTTTCCCGACCCGATCGCCATTCGCCCTTGAGGCCTCGCTGCAGCTGGTGATAATCATTGTTGGTGGTATACGCATCGGTCGTGCTGTTGGGCACGACTGCCCCGGTCGCACTGACCCGCTGGGGCGCCGACCAGAACAGGGTGTGATCCCTGAACTCGTAGCCACTCAACAGCACATTGCTTTTATCGTCGTAATTATTCGAATAGGTCAGATTGAGCTTCTGCAGATCGACATCATATTTTCGCGTGTAGTCCCTGCCGATCGTCGAGGTGGGGTCAAGCGCTGCCTGCGTCGCCCCCGTCACGCTGCCGTGCTTGTCTTTCTCTCTTTGCGACGTTTCGAAGCCAAATGACAGATCGCTGGTGTCGGTCAGGTAAAGCTGCACGTTCCCATCCAGGTACTGGGCCTGGTAGGGGGCCTGGAAGTAATAGTCGTCCGACTGGCGGTTGGAAACCTGGATATGGCCGCTCCCCTTTTCACCGGCAAACCCGGCCCGGGCAATTTGCTTGTTGAAGCCGTACGAACCCGTCTCCGCCCCCAAAGTAACGCCTGCATATTTCGCGCCACGCTTGGTGGTGATGATCACTGCGCCGGAAAGCCCGTCATCGCCGAACAGATACGAGGCGCCGCCCTTGATCACCCGGATTGATTCGATGTTGTCGAGGTCGATGTTGACCTTGCCGGTACGCTCGAACACCGGCACGCCGTCGATCACGATCGCCACACCCGGTTTCTCGCCCATGTAGCGCTGATTTTCGATGCCGCGCAGTTTGATCTTGATCTCGTCCCCGCTGGAAACGTCTGCAGTCACGCCGGGGATGGATTGCAGAACTTGCATGATGTTCTCGACGTGGGCGTCGTCCACCTTCTTGCCGCTGATGACATTGATGTTGGTGGGGTCGTTGCGCCTGGACGAGAAGCGGTCGTCGATGGTGGTGGACGTCACCACCACCTCCTTCATGGTTTGGGCGGCATCCTGGCCGGCAGTCCCTTCGATGCGTTCGATGGCGGCCTGATCCGCTTCGAGCTTGACTTCATTTTCCTCGGCGATGGCGCTGCCGGCGCAGAAAATGCCGAGTGCGGCCGCAACGGCCACGGACAGCGGACGGCGGATGCCAACAGCGGCAGGGACATTGGGTTTGCGAATCATGTTGCTCGGCTCCGTTTCTTGGTTGTAATCAGGTTTCGTGCTTGCCCTGCGGGCGGTTATTTGGCGGCTTCGGTGACAAAAGCGATCTTCATCACCCCCGCCCGCTGCGCCACGGCGAGGATGTCGGCCACCTTTTCATAAGGCGTGACCCGGTCGGCGCGCAGGTGAAGTTCCGGCTGCGACGGGGCCAGCTCGGCGAGGCGCGCCTGGACGCCCTCGCGGCTTGTCGGGACGCCGTCGAGGAACAGCTTGCCCTGGCCGTCCAGCGCCAGACTGACGACAACGGGCTTGTCGTCGAGGCGGGTCGAATCCACCTGGGGCAGGTCGATGGGCACCGCCTGATGGAACAGCGGCGCGGTGATGATGAAAATGACCAGCAGCACCAGCATCACATCCACCAGGGGCGTGGTGTTGATCTCGGCCATGGGCTGGGTGGTGCCGCCGCTGTCAAAGGAACCGAAGGCCATGTCCGCTCCTCAGGCCGCGACTGCAACCGGAACCGGGCGCGCCGAGGCGGCTTGTCCGGTGACCGCAGGCAGGTGCACGCCGGTGGTCAGGTAGGCATGCAGGTCGTGGGCGAAACCGTCCAACTGGGCAAAGATCAGCCGGTTGGCGCGGGTCAGCGCGTTGTAGGCCAGCACGGCGGGAATGGCGACGAACAGGCCGGCTGCGGTCATGATCAGCGCCTCGCCCACCGGGCCGGCCACCTTGTCGAGCACGACCTGGCTGGAGCCGGACAAGGCGACCAGGGCGTGGTAAATCCCCCAGACCGTGCCGAAGAGCCCGATGAAAGGGGCGGTGGCGCCGACGGAGGCGAGGAAAGTCAATCCCGATTCGATGCCGACCTGGGAACGGACGATCTGGCTGCGCAGGGCACGCGTGACCGTTTCGCTGAGGTTGACGCCGGCGCCGATGCCGCGTTCCGCATGGCGCTGGTGCGCCTGCGCTGCCTGAACACCCGCCTGCGCCAGCCTCGCGAACACGCCGGTCTTGTCTTCCCGCTCAATTTTTTCGAGGGCGACCCCGATGCTGTCCGCTTCCCAGAATGAAGTGAAAACGCTGTCCATGGCGCGGTTAAAGCGAAGTTGCTGGAAAAAGCGAGTGATGGTCAGGGACCAGCTTGCGATGGAAAGCACCAGCAGCAGGATGGCGACGCTGTGGGTGACGAGGTCGCCCTGTTGCCAGAAATGGGCTAATCCGAGATTGGATGGCATGGCGGTATCCTCAACTTTCATTGTCCAAACTAAATACGATGGGTACGACAACCCAGGCGGTCACAGCCTGTTCGCCGCGCCTTGCCGGCACGAAGCGCCAGCGGGCAACCGCCTTTTCGGCTGCTAGGTCGAGACGTTGGAAGCCGCTGGAGTGCTTCACCTCCACCTGTTTCGCGTCGCCTTCCGCACTGACGAAGACACGCAACACCACCTTCCCTTCCTCGCCGAGACGGCGGGAAGCATGGGGGTACAGCGGCTTGGGGTTGTCCAGATAATCGGCGTCGAAACGGGCGTCGACGAGGGCGGGCGCAGGCGCCGGGGTGGGGGCGGCAACGATGTCCGGCGCTGAAACAGGAGCGGGGGGTTGTGGCGCGACGCTGAAGGAAGCCGCAACCGGAGACTCAACCGGGCTGGCCACGGCGAGAATCGGCGGGGGAGGGGGGGGCCCCGGGGGGCGGGGGGGGGGCGGGGGGGGGGGGGGGGTTGGGGGGGGGGGGGGGGGGGGGGGGTGGGGGGGGGGG
>JAIBEI010000016.1 GCA_019459055.1 Thiobacillus sp.
TGGAATCCGGCTATCGAGCACACCGAACCGGCGCATCTGCAGGATTCCTACTGGTACATGTGGAAGCTGCCGATGTTCGGCGAAACCGATGTGGACCGCGTGCTGGCCGAAGCCGAAGCCTGCCACAAGGCCAACCCCGACAACCACGTTCGCCTGATTGGCTACAACAACTTCAATCAGTCGCAAGGTGCGTCGATGGTGATTTTCCGCGGCAAGACTGTTTAAGTCGCGACGGGTGACCGTAACAGCCCCCGTCGCCCGCTGGGCGCGGGGGCTTTTTGTTTGCCCGCGAATGCCGCGTTTGCATGAATTCGCGTCATTCGCGGATAAATAAGCCCCACTTTCAAGGAGCCGTCATGAGCAATATCGTCGACCAGTACCGCATCACCCAGGAACCCTACTACCGTCCCGTTGCGGATGAGGTCGAGCTGTATGAAGCCGCCTACTCGGTGCGCATGCCGATGATGCTGAAAGGCCCGACCGGCTGCGGCAAGACGCGCTTCGTCGAGTACATGGCGCACAAGCTGGGCAAGCCCTTGATCACGGTGGCGTGTAACGAGGACATGACCGCGTCCGACCTGGTCGGCCGCTTCCTGCTGTCCGCAGCGGGCACCGAGTGGCAGGACGGGCCGCTGGCCATCGGCGCCCGTCACGGCGCCATTGTCTACCTGGACGAAGTGGTGGAAGCGCGCCAGGACACCACCGTGGTGATCCACCCGCTGACCGACAATCGCCGCGTGCTGCCGCTGGAAAAGAAGGGCGAGCTGGTGCATGCCCACCCCGATTTCCAGATTGTGATTTCCTACAACCCCGGCTACCAGAGCCTGATGAAGGATCTCAAGCAGTCGACCAAGCAGCGCTTCGGCGGCCTCGATTTCACCTATCCCGAGCACGGCATCGAGAGCGAAATCGTCGCGCACGAATCCGGCGTGGGCGCCGACATCGCCGGCAAGCTGGTGTCGATCGCCGAGCGAAGCCGCAACCTCAAGGGCCACGGCCTCGACGAGGGCCTGTCGACCCGCATGCTGATTTACGCAGGCAGCCTGATCGCCAAGGGCGTGAACCCGCAGGCCGCCTGCCGCGTCGCGCTGGTCAGCCCGATCACCGACGATCCCGACATGCGAGACGCGCTGGACGCGGCAGTCAGCACGTTCTTTTGATTTGGCGAGGGGTCAGGGTTCAGGATTCAGGGATCAGGGAATGTGCGGGCAACGCCCGCGATCCTGAATCAATGCGCGGCCAAAGGCCGCTCCGACCCTGACCCCTGGCCCCTGACCCCTGGATCCTCAAAATGAGCATCAAACTCGAAGACTACGCAGAACTGCTGGAAGACCTGTCGCCGCATACCCGGGATGCGCTCAACGCAGCCTGGCACGAGGCCACCAAGGTGTTCTCGCCGCGCGGGCTGGACAACTACCTGAAGGGCGTGTCGGCCATCCGCGGACTCGGCCGCGGCGATTCGCTGGTCGAAACCTGGATCGAACAGGCGCCGCAGGTGGCCAAGGAAGTGGGCGAGGACGTGGTGGCCGATCTCGCCACCGCTTCGCTGATGCTCGCCTCGAAGACCTCGGGCGCGGTAATCGAGCTGCTGCTGGCCACCGCGCCGACCGCGGCCAAACGGCTGGGCGACGCCGATCTGTTCCTCAAGTACCTGCAGTTCATCAACACCCTGATCGCGCAGGCGCCGCGCGGCGTGCGGCCGATGCTGGACAAGCTGGAAGTGCTGTTCCAGCAATTGACCCTAGGCGGCCTGCGGCGCTGGGCGCTGTGGGGTGCGCACGCGCACCGCACCAACTACGAAGAGCAGATCAACTACTTCAGCCTGGCGTCGAAGGAATCGATCGCGATGCTGCAGAAGGAGCGCAAGGGCACCCTGCTGGTCGACGTGCAGCGGCGCATCAACATGTACCTGCGCGCGCTGTGGGCACGCGATTTCTTCATGCGCCCGACCTCCGGCGACTTCGAAGCGCGCGACGGCTACCGGCCCTATATCGAGGACTACCTGCTGCATCTGCCGGACGCCTTCGACGATTTTGCGATCGAAGGGCAGGAGCCGGTGTCCGGCCTCGAACTGTACCGCGCCACCGCTGCGCACTGCGCCGCCCACATCGTCGAGACGCGGCAACCGATTTCCGCCGAGTCGCTCAACCCGCTGCAGATGGCGGTGATTTCCGTCATCGAGGACGCGCGGGTGGAAGCCCTGGCGATCCGCCGCTTCCCCGGGCTGAAGCAGCTGTGGCGCAAGCTGCATACCGCCACACCGGAGATGCGCGCGAGCGTCGGCGACTACCTCAACCGGCTGGCGCGCGCGCTGCTGGACGAGACCTACCGGGACGACGATGCGTGGATCGCGGAAGGCCGTGCGCTGTTCGCGTCTGCCCAGGATCGATTCGACAACAACCACACGTCGTGGGAGATCGGTGTGCAGCTGGCGCACAGCCTGACCCAGAAAAAAATCCCGTTCAACGCGCGCACCGACATTCTTGCCGCGCCCTATCGCGACGACAACCGCTACTTCTGGGAATTCGAGGAATTCGATTTCGACAAGGCCGCTGACGCCGGTTACGAAAGCCACAAGCAGGTTCGCAAGTACGTGAGCGTGATGGAAATGGCGAACGAGGTCGAAGTCGAGACCGCTGGCGACGACGCCGAGGAAATCTGGGTGCTCTCCACCGAACTCTTCCCGTATGAAGACATGGGCAAGAGCTACAACGAGCTGGAGGGCCGCGAACCGGTGTCCGATCCCTTCCACTATTCGGAATGGGATTACCAGATCCAGCTGGAGCGGCCGGCCTGGGCCACGGTGCAGGAAAAGCGCGCCAAGTCGGGCGACCTGGAAATCATTGACGCGATCACCGCCAAGTACAAGCGCGAGATCCATCGCATGAAGTTCCTGCTCGACGCCATGCAGCCGCAGGGCGTGCAGCGCATCCGCAAGCTGGAGGACGGCGACGAGATCGACATCAACGCGGCGATCCAGAGCTTCATCGACATCCGTCTCGGCAACCAGCCCGACCCGCGCATCATGATGCGTTCGGTGCGCAAGACGCGCGACTTCTCGATCCTGGTGCTGCTCGACTTGTCGGAATCGACCAACGAGACGGTGCAGGATCAGGAATACAGTGTGCTCGACCTCACCCGCCAGGCCTGCGTGCTGCTGGCCGACGCGATCAGCAAGGTGGGCGACCCGTTCGCCATTCACGGCTTCTGCTCGGATGGCCGCCACAACGTCGAGTACACCCGCTTCAAGGACTTCGACCAGCACTGGGATGAAACGCCCAAGGCGAAACTGGCGGGCATGACCGGCCAGCTCTCGACCCGCATGGGCGCGGCGATCCGCCACGCCGGCCATCATTTGAAGCTGCAGCGCTCGGCGAAGAAACTCCTGATCGTCATCACCGACGGCGAGCCGGCCGACATCGACGTGCGCGACCCGCAGTACCTGCGCTACGACACCAAGAAGGCGGTCGAGGAAGTCGCCCGCGACGGCGTCATCACCTACTGCATGAGTCTCGACCCGCGCGCCGACAACTACGTCAGCCGCATCTTCGGGCAGAAGAACTACATGGTGGTCGATCACGTCGAGCGGCTGCCGGAGAAACTGCCGCTGCTGTATGCGGGGCTGACGCGTTAAGGGGATGCCGAGTAATTCGACGGCTTCCGCCGCCCGTCGGTGCGGGTAGGATGATCCGATGAATCTTTACGCCCAATCCATCGAGACGCGAATCGACTGGCTGTTCGCCCACGCAAAGAAACACACCGAATTCTTCGGCAGCCCGGAAACCTGGCTGGCCCGCAAGCGCTACCTGGCCGAACATCCCACCGCGATCGGGGTGCTCAAATGCATGGACGGCCGCATCAACATCCCGGTGGCGACGGAAACCCCCGTGGGCATCATCCAGCCGTTCCGCAATCTCGGCGGGCGCTTTGACCTGGGCTGGCCGCACCTGGGCGAAGTGTTGTCGGATTACGTGATGTCGGTCGTGCGCGAGGGCCGGCGCGCGCTGATGGCGTCGACCTATCATTTTTCCAGGGGCGATTCGCAGCGCGGCTGCGCCGGATTCGATTTCGACACGGAGTCGGCGCGCGCGCATACCTTCGCCATCCGCCGCCAGATCGAGCAGGTGTTCGGCGCCGGCCATCAAACCGTCTACCCGCTGGTGTGCGGGTTCGAGACGGATGACGACGCGCTGATCCTGCACGGACAACACGGCGAGGTGCTCGATGCGTCCAGCGTGACGGAAACCGAAACCCTGCCCGCGCGCCTGCAGGCCTTGTTCCCCGACATGCCCGAGCAAATGCGCGCCGATCTGCTGCCGCTGATCGAGGGCAACATCCGGCATGTCGCCGAGGTGCGCCGAACCGCCCGCGAACTCGACATCGAACACCGCGAGTGGGTGATCTGCCTGGGGCGCGGCTTCGACTGGCTGCACATGCCCAACCAGGCGCTCATCATCGGACCCTACAGCCCCGACCTGGCCGACCCAGTGCGCAAGGCCGCCGGCATTCTGCAGAGCAACATGGCGGCCGGGCGGATTCCCGACGACGGCTTCCTGCTGCTGGCGTCGGTGCCCTACGCCGAAATCGGCGTCGACCGCGCGCGCGCCGAACTCAAGTCGCGCTTTCTGTCCGGCTTCGCCGCCGAGGTCATCGCGCGCGAGTTTCCGCAGCTGGCCGAAAAAATGCACCGCAGGACAGCGGTGCTGAACTGGGGCAGCCGGAATCTGGAATTTCTGGATGGCGTCTAAGCCGGGGCTGGACCGGGGGTGACTCGATCAATGCGTTATTCGCGAAGCGCGCGAAGAAACGCGAAGGAACGCCTCGGAAATCCTTCGCGTTTCTTCGCGGCCCTTTATGCCCTTCGGGGATTCGCGGACGGTTTTTTCAGGACGCCGTGCTGGTCTTGTTCTGGCTGACCGCAGCGAGGATGCCCTGCAGCAGGGCAATCGGCGTGGGTGGGCAGCCCGGCACTTCGACGTCGACCGGGATGACGTTGGAGACTTTTCCGCATGTGGCGTAGCTCTCGCCGAACATTCCGCCGGTGCAGCCGCAGTCGCCCATGGCGACCACCCACTTGGGTTCCGGGGTGGCGTCGTAGGCGCGTTTCAGCGCGACTTCGAGGTTGCGCGAGACCGGGCCGGTGACCAGCAGCATGTCGGCATGGCGGGGGCTGGCCACGAACTTCACGCCCATGCCTTCGATGTTGTAATGCGGCCCGTTGATGGCGTGGATTTCCAGTTCGCAGCCGTTGCAGGAGCCGGCGTCGACATGACGGATCGCCACCGACTGGCCGAATATCTTGAGGATTTCCGCATGCAGGGCCTGTTCGCGGGTGCGCAGCGCGAGGTCGGCCTGCGGCGCCGGTTCGGAGACGAAGCCGGTCGTGAAGATCTTCTTCAGGATGAGGTGTGTAGCCATGGCGTGTGGAGGTCAGGGGTGAGGGGTGAGGCGTGAGGGGTGAGGCGTGAGGCAGGCATGGTGGAGCGAAGCGGACGCGCTTTTCTCCTCACGCCTCACCCCTCACCGTTTTCATAAATCCGGTCCGCTGTAGGAAAGGTTGAACGATTTGTTGATGAGCGGGAAGTCGGGAACGATGTTGCCGAGGATGCCGATCTCCAGCAGCGGCCAGTTCTGCCACGAGGGATCGTGCGGGTGCACCCGGTCGAGTCTGCCGTCGGTCCCGATGCGCACCGCCACCAACACCTCGCCGCGCCAGCCTTCCACCCAGCCGAGGCCTTCGCACACGTCCAGCACCGGCTTGAGCGGGGCGTGAATGTCCCCCGCCGGCAGGCGCGCGAGGAGGTCGCGGATCAGGCGCAGCGATTCGTGGATTTCGCTGAAGCGCACCTCGGCACGCGCCAGCACGTCGCCGCTGCGCTGCGTGGCCATGCGAACGTCGAGCTGGTCGTAGGGCGCCTGCGGGAACTGGGCGCGGGCGTCCCAGGCCTGCGCACTGGCGCGGCCCGCCAGGCCGGTGAGGCCGAGCTTCGCCGCGAGATCGGGTTTGCAGACGCCGGTGTTGGTGAAGCGATCCTGCAGGGTGGCGTGGTCGTCGTAGATGGCCTTGAGCGAGTGCACTTCCGCCTCGAGGCGGTCGGCCTCGGCTGCGAGCTCCGCGCGACCGCTGTCGCCGATGTCCACTGCCACGCCGCCCGGCACGATGCTGTCGAACAGGTAGCGGTGGCCGAACAGCTTTTCGGTCAGCCGCAGCCAGTCTTCCTTCAGCCGCCAAAACTGCATGAAGCCGAAGGCCAGGGCGACGTCGTTGCCGAGGTAGCCGAGGTCGCCCAGGTGGTTGGCGATGCGCTCGATTTCCAGGAACAGCGCGCGCAGCCACACGGCACGGTCGGGCACCTGGCTTTCGGTGGCGGTTTCCACCGCCATGCAGTAGGCCCAGGCGTAGGCGATGTGGGCGTCGCCGGAGACGCGTCCGGCGAGTTTGGCGCCGGTGGCGAGGTCCATCCCCTCGAAGCGTTTTTCCGTGCCCTTGTGGGTGTAGCCCAGGCGCTGCTCCAGCCTCAGAACGCGCTCGCCGATGACGGAAAAGCGGAAATGCCCCGGCTCGATGGTGCCGGCGTGGATGGGACCGACCGCAATCTCGTGCACGCCGTCGCCTTCGACGCGGATGAAGGGGTAGGCGTCCACCGGCGTGAGGGGTGAGGGGTGAGGGGTGAGGCGGGTGAAGTCCTTGCGCAACGGGAATTCATCTTCGGCCCAGGCGGTGTGGCGCAGCCATTTGCGGTTGTCCACCGCGTCGGTGGCCACGATGCCGAGCAGGTCGAAGGTCGCGCGCTGCATGCGGTCGGCCTGCGGGAAGATGTGGGCGAGGTCGGGGTAGGCCGGCGCTTCCTCCGGCAGGGCGCAGGTCACCCAGGCCAGCCCGGCGCTGGTGAGCAGGGCGGCGTGGATGGCGAAGCCGCGGCCCAGGTGGCGATTGTCCGCGCCCCACAGGGCAATGAGCTGTCCGCCTTCTTCCTTGACCGAACGTGCCAGCGCGAGCAGTTGCCCGGCCTCCATGCGGCCGCGCCAGATGTGCTTGCCGAGGGGGTCGAGATTCCAGTTGTGTTCGCCGATTTTCATTTCAGCCTTCCGTAGGGTGGGCGCCGCGCTCCCCTTTAAGTTGAATAGTTGGGCGTGGGAGAGCCACCCAGAAAA
>JAIBEI010000040.1 GCA_019459055.1 Thiobacillus sp.
CCACATCCACCCCGACCACCTCGGCACGCCGCGCCAGATCACCGATTCGGCCGACCGGATCGTGTGGCGCTGGGACAGTCCGGACCCCTTCGGCAATGCGCTGCCGGACGAGAACCCGGACGACGGGAAGGGGAAGAAGTCGCTGTTCGAGTTCAATCTGCGGTTTCCGGGGCAGTACTACGATGGGGAGACGGGGCTGCATTACAATTACTATCGGGACTATGACCCGAGTATCGGGAGGTATACGACCAGCGATCCGATTGGGTTGGAGGGGGGGGTGAATCGCTATGCCTATGTTGGTGGGAACCCGGTTTCTTTTACTGATCCACGTGGGTTGGTTAAGTGGAGTGGTACGTTTGGTGGAGCTGCGTACATTGAGGGATTGGGAACAGGCTTTTTTAAATTTGATCTCACTTCTGAGTGTAAGTGCGGAAAAATTGTGCATATCAAAGGCTATGTATCCTCAGTTGCTGCCGGGTTTGGAATGACAGCGACAGGATCAGGAGGGGGCACTTCGTTTAGTGATTTCAATCCATGCCCTGAACCAGACGTTGCGAATGGCCATTTCATTATGACTGCCGCTAGTTCGGTAGTTATTGGAGGTGGAGGCTGCTCAAAGTTAGAAATAGGTGGGCTTCGCTCAAGCGGTTGTGGTGGCCCAGCTTATGGGCTGGACGTTTCGGCTGGGGTGTACGTAGGTGCCGCCGTTGTGACGAGCGTTGAAATTCGCGAATGTTGTGAATCGAAATGAAGGGGTGACCATGCTTCGTCGCCTTAGGGCATCTATGATGCTTACCGTGATAGTTATAGGCGTCTTTACTGCTATAGACATCGTTGTTGATACGGGTCTTGGGGACGATGTCTATTCGATAGTGGGAATGCTGATCATTTTCTGTGCGGCCTTCGTTGTGGCTCCGTATGTCTTACGGAAATTACCTTTGCGTTGATCCAACGCGCGTAAGGCGTACAGGGTAGCGCGCGTAGGGCGCAATCCATATTGCGCCGCATGTATTGCGCCGCATGTGAATTTTCAATCCAAAGGCTCCGCAATAATAAATGAACGCAAACCCGCAACGCCGCTGATCCCATGTGCGCCCCGCTTCCCGCCAGTCTCGCCCGCACCCGCGTCCAGGCCTACGACAGCCTGGGCCGGCTGGCCCGGGTGCTCGACAGCCGGAACCAGGCCACGCACTACGGCTACGACGCCAATGGCAATCTCACCCTCGCCACCGACGCCAACAACGCAACCACGCGCCATGATTACGACGCGCTCAACCGCCTGATCCAGTCGCTCGACCCCATGGGCGGGGCCACCCGGACCCAGTACGATGCCCTCGACCGGGTCACCCGCGTCACCGACCCATCGGTGTCGCCACCGCCTACCAGGTGGACGGCCTGGGCAGGTATCTCGGACTTGAATGAATAAAAAACGGGGCACGAAGCCCCGTTTTTTATGGGTGAATCCGCTTTATTTCGCCGGCTTTACGGTGGTCAGACCGAGTGCTTCCCATTCCTGCATGCCGCCCCGGTACCACTTGATTTTCTCTGCCGGGTAGCCGATTTTCAGCAAGCCTTTGATATTGGTCGGCGACTGGCCGCACCATTGGCCGTTGCAGAACATGACGACGGTTTTGGCGTTGTCGAACATGTTGAAGCCGTCCTGGTTCTTGACTCCGAAATGCTTTTCAAGAATGTCCTGAACGGTGATGGGATCGGACTTGCCGATGTTGAGCTTGTCCCATGGGATGTTGATCGCGCCGGGGATCGTGCCTTTTTCGACCCAGTCCGGGGTGCGCGAGTCGACCACCATGATGCTCTTGTCGCCGTCGCTCATTTTTTTCAGATAATGAATGACTTCCAGTTCACCGATGGTCTGCACGCCGGGAGCCAGCACACCGGGCTGAATGCAGAACGGCGGGCATTTGCGCGAGGTCTTGGCAAAGTCTGGGTTGATGGTGTTGTCCTGCTTCTGGTTGCGCTGGATGCTGACTTTCTGGCCGTTGTGCATCACGTTCACCGATGGCAGGCCGGCGGCGATGGCGACTTCCAGGGGTTTGTCGGGCGTGGCGGCCGTGTTGCCGTTGGAAGCGCAGCCCGACATGCCGATTGTGGCGGCAAGCGCCAGGGCAAGAGCAGAAAGCTTGAGCAGATTTTTCTTCATGAATTTTATCCTCTGAATTTTGTAAGCTATTGCCGGTTCAAGGCTTGACCGTGTTCAGGCCGAGCGCTTCCCAGTCCTGCATGCCGCCCCGGTACCATTTGATCTTGTCAGCCGGATAGCCGATCTTCAGCAGGCCCTTGATGTTGGTCGGCGATTGGCCGCACCAGGGTCCGTTGCAGAACATGACGACGGTTTTGGCATTGTCGAACATGTAGAAGCCGTCCTGGTTCTTGACCGCGAAATGCTTTTCAAGAATGTCCTGAACGGTGATGGGATCGGATTTGCCGATGTTGAGCTGGTCCCACGGGATGTTGATCGCGCCGGGGATCGTGCCTTTCGCGACCCAGTCCGGGGTGCGCGAGTCGACCACCATGATGCTGGTGTCGCCGTCGCTCATCATCTTCAAATAGTGAATGACTTCCAGTTCACCGATGGTCGCGACACCCGGCGCCAGTTCGCCCGGCTGGATGCAGAAGGGCGGGCATTTGCGCGAAGTCTTGGCAAAGTCAGGATTGATGGTGTTGTTTTGGTCCTGATTGCGCGTGATCGCGACTTTCTGGCCGTTGTGCATCACGTCCACCGACGGCAGGCTGGCGGCGATGTTGACATCCAGTGCGTTTGCAGCCATCGGCGTGGCGAGGGCGGTAAATAGGGCAGATGCGGCGAATAGGGTGCGAAGCTTCATTATGTACGTCTCCTGGAATATGCTGGACAAGCAATCGTGACGATTAACGAACAATCGTGACGATTAATTGCAGTCCGGTTCTTGTTGGGTTTTGGCCGGTTCTTCTTGGGTTGCGGGTGTGTTGCTTTGCGATTGGTTTTGGTTGGCGTTCTCCCGGGGCGTGGACTGGTTTTCAGGGGCGTTTACTGCAGTGGGCTCGGCGCGCTGTGCCCCGGTATTGTCTGCTGGATGGTCTGCGGCCATGGCGATGCCAAAAGTCAGGTGCAGCACGGCTGCCATTACGCAAGATAAGCGGGTTGTCTTCGTCATCTGTTTCCTTGGTGTGCTGAGATAAAAGCATCTTGATATAAGCACCTTGTGTGCCAGCGCCGTATTAGCTTGAGTGGAATGGATTGACCCTGATCTTTACGCTCAAAAACTGACAGTGTTGTCAGGTGGGGTGTCATGTTGTCATGGCAGCAGGAGAGCAGGGATATACTTGTTTGGCTTCTGGAAGCGAAGATGAGGAGGGAACGGGCCGTTTCCCTTCACGGCCCATCTGTGCCCGCCCGCGTACCCGTGCCGCACACATCCTCGTTTATTCGCACATAGAAAACTTCGATTGAAAATGCGCACTTGCCCGTGGCGGCAGGTGCGGCCTTCGGGGTACCATTTCAGGGATTCACTCCGGGCTAATAACCCGGCTGTCCGGGAGGGTATTCCGGATGGTTTCAGATTTACGTTGCATCCATCGGATGGAGGAAACAATGACGGAGCATGTTGCGACCAACGAGACCATACTCGTAGTGGGCGGCGGGATTTCCGGCATGACCGCCGCACTCGAAGCGGCCGAAACCGGCAAGAACGTCGTTCTGGTTGAGAAGAATCCCGCGCTGGGCGGACGCACTTCCCAGCTCTATCGCTACTTTCCCAAGTTGTGCCACCCCATCTGCGGACTGGAGATCAACCAGCGCCGCCTCAAGGGCAATCCCCGCATACGCTTGCTGACGCTGGCCGAAGTGACCGGCATCGAAGGCGACGCCGGCAACTACACCGCCACCATCAAGGTCCGCCCGCGTTATGTGAACGAGAACTGCACCGCCTGCGGCGACTGCTCGCGTGCGGTCGAGACGATGGTGGACGATCCGTTCAACTACAACCTCGGCCAGCACAAGGCGGCCTTCCTGCCGAACGCGATGGCCTACCCGCAGCGCTATGTGCTGGATCCGGCGATCATCGGCACGCCCGACGCCGACCGCGCCAAGGCTGCGTGCAAGTACGGCGCGATCGACCTCGACATGCAGGAAGAGACGATCCAGGTCAAGGCCGGCGCGGTGGTGTGGGCGACCGGCTGGCAGCCCTACGACGCGGCAAAGATTCAGCCCTACGGCTATGGCCGCTTCAAGAACGTCATCACCAGCGTCGAGTTCGAGCGGCTGGCCGACATCCACGGCCCCACCGGCGGCAAGATTTTGCGTCCCGGCGACGGCAAGGAGGCGAAGAACATCGCCTTCATCCAGTGCGCCGGTTCGCGCGACGAGAACCATCTGCGCCACTGTTCGCGTATCTGCTGCATGGCCTCGCTGAAGCAGACCCATTACGTGCGCGAGAAGTATCCGGAAGGCGGCAAGTCGACCATCTATTACATCGACATCCGCGCCATCGACCGCTTCGAGGATTTCTACCAGAAGGTGCAGGCCGACCCCTCGGTGAGCTTCATCAAGTCCAAGGTCGCCAAAATCACCGAAGACGAGCACGGCAATCCGGTGTGCCATGGCGTCGATACCGAAGGCTACAAGCGCTACACCACGCCGCACGACCTGGTGGTGCTGGCGGTGGGCATGGAGCCCTCGGTCAAGGGCGTCAACATTCCCGGCCACGTGGTGGCGGACTCCAGCGGCTTCATCGAGGCCGACCCGGCCAACGGCGCGGTGTTCGGCGCCGGCTGCGCGTCGAATGCGCTGGATGTGAACCGTGCGGTGCAATCGGCCACGGCGGCGGCATTGCGCGCCATCCAGGTGGTCAACAAAGTAGCAAAGGCGGAGGCTTAAACAATGGCTGACATCAAAGTCGCAGCGTATATCTGCAAGGGCTGCGGGCTGGGCGAGCGTCTGGATACGGACGCGCTGGTCAAGATCGCACAGAAGGACGGCAAGGTGCCGCTGGCGAAATCGCACGATTTCCTGTGCAACGCCGACGGCGTGGCGATGATCAAGAACGACATCGCCAACGAGGGCGTCACCCACGTCATGATCGGCGCCTGTTCGCGCCGTGCCAAAACCGAGGCGTTCAACTTCCCCGAAAACGCGGTGGCACGCGCCAACCTGCGTGAAGGCGTGATCTGGATCCGTCCCGACACCGACGAGGCGCGCGAAACCACCCAGGAAATGGCGGAAGACTACATCCGCATGGGTTGCGCCGAAGTGAAGGCGATGACCGCGCCCGCCGGCAATACCAACACCGGCACCAGCAAGACCCTGCTGGTGGTGGGTGGCGGCGTCACCGGCATGACCACCGCAATCGAAGCCTCGAAGACCGGCTACCCGGTGGTGCTGGTGGAAAAAACCGGCGCCCTCGGCGGCTGGGCAGCCAAGCTCTACAAGCGCGTTCCGGTGCATGAGCCGTACAAGTCGCCTGCCGACACCGGTGTCGGCGATCTGGTCGCCCAGGTGCAGGCGGACAGCAACATCAAGGTGTATCTGAACGCGACCGTCGCCAAGACCGACGGTGCGCCGGGTCGCTTCGTGGTGGACATCGCCACCGAATCGGGGGCGACGCATACCGAAGACATCGGCGCCATCGTGCAGGCGAGCGGCTTCACCCTGTACGACATGAACAAGCTGCCGGAACTCGGCGGCGGCAAGTCGGCCAACGTGGTTGATCAGGCTGGCCTCGAAGCGCTGGCGATTGCGGCAGCAGCGGGCGATGGCGTGATCCGTCGGCCGTCCGACGGCCAGCCGGTGAAGTCGGTGGTATTCGTGCAGTGCGCCGGCCAGCGCGACACCAGCGGCCAGCATCTGTCGTACTGCTCGGGCTTCTGCTGCAATGCCAGCATCAAGCAGGCGATGTACTTCAAGGACGCCAACCCGTCCGTCGACACCACGATCATCTACACCGACCTGCGCACGCCCGGCAACGGTGAGGACTTCTATCGCAGCGCGCAGGAGAAGGGCGTCATCTTCACCAAGGGCCGTGTTGCCGAAGTGGTGCCCAACGGCAACACCAGCACGGTGAAATTCCACGACCTCATCCTCGACGACAAGGACGCGGCCGAAGTCGACGTCGACCTGGTGGTGCTGGCCACCGGCCAGGTGGCGAACTCGGGCATCAACATCGAACTCCCGCCAGTCGCCGCGGAAGCGGACACGGTGGAGATCAAGCCGATTTCCATCCTCAACCTGACCTACCGTCAAGGCAAGGACGTGCCGCAGCTGAAGCAGGGCTTCACCGACTCGCACTTCATCTGCTTCCCGTATGAGACCCGCCGCACCGGCATCTACACTGCCGGCCCGGTGCGCCGCCCGATGGACATCGCGCAGGCGCGCGAGGACGCCACCGGCGCCGCGCTGAAGGCGATCCAGGCGCTGGAAAACGCCGAACTCGGCCGCGCCGCGCATCCGCGTTCGGGCGACCTGTCGTTCCCGAAAGTGCGTCTCGAAGGCTGCACCCAGTGCAAGCGCTGCACGGTGGAATGCCCGTTCGGCGCCATCGACGAGGACGAGAAGCGCTTCCCGGTGTTCAACGAATCGCGCTGCCGCCGTTGCGGCACCTGCATGGGCGCCTGCCCGGTGCGGGTGATCTCGTTCGAGAACTACTCGGTCAACTCGGTCGGCGCGCAGATCAAGGCGGTCGACATTCCCGACGAGTTCTCCGAGAAGCCGCGCATCCTGATTCTGGCGTGCGAGAACGACGCCTACCCGGCGCTCGATATGGCGGGGATGAGCCGCAACGAGTATTCGGCGTTTGTGCGCATCATTCCGATCCGCTGCCTGGGTTCGGTCAACACCATCTGGATCACCGATGCGCTGAACGCCGGCTATGACGGCGTGATGCTGATGGGCTGCAAATCCGGCGACGAGTATCAGTGCCACTTCGTCAAGGGCTCCGAGTTGGGCCGCGTGCGCATGTCCAAGATCGACGACACGCTGAAGACGCTGAATCTGGAATCGGAGCGCGTGCGCGATCTCGAGGTCGCAATTACCGACATCGAGCGGGTTCCGGAAATGATCAACAAGTATGCCGCCGAGCTGGTCGCCGTTGGCCCCAGCCCGTTCAAAGGCTTCTAGTCATGCATCGGCCATTTTTGACGATGCGTCATTTAGCAGGCAAGGAAACGACATGAGCGCAAACACCGCAGTGGCGGAAAAATACCGCAACAATTTCCTGAAGGAAATCGAAGAACAGGTCGAGATGGGCGACTGGGTGAAGATGTGCATGCAATGCGGCGTCTGCTCCGGTTCCTGCCCGACCAATTTCCAGAGCGCGTGGGAACATCCGCCGCAGGAACTCTTCATGATGATCCGCGCCGGCAAGCGCGAAGAAGTGCTGACAAGCAGTTCGATGTGGAATTGCACGTCCTGCTACAACTGCATCGTGCGCTGCCCGCGCAAGCTGCCGATCACCCACATCATGCACGGCATCGCCGAATACGCGCACCGGCTGGGCATGGCGCCAAAGATGCAGCCGACGCGCTTTTTTTCCGGCCTGTTCTGGAAGAACGCGACCAAAACCGGCCGCGTCAACGAACTCAAACTCTCGATGGGTCTGTACTTCAAGGACGGCTTTGTTCAGGGCATCAAGAACGGCATGGCGATGCAGTCGGTTGCGCTGGGCATGGTCAAGGCCGGCCGGCTGAGCGTGATGGAACTGTTCGGCGGCCACAAGTGCAAGGACCAGAAGGGCGTCCATGCCATGCTGAAAAAAGCCTACGAAATCGAACGCGGCCGCAAGACCGCCAAGATAGCCGGTTGAGGAGACAAATATGGCCAAACATGAATATGCGTTTTACCCCGGCTGCTCGTCGCAGAAGGGCGCTTCCGCCTCCAACTACCTGACCTCGGTCGAGTCGATGTGCAAGACACTCGACGTCAAGCTTACCGAGATCCCCGACTGGAACTGCTGCGGCGCGTCGATCGGCTACGCCGAGGCCGGCGAACTGCCGCGCCACGTGCTGAATGCGCGCAATTTCGCCCTGTCCGAGCAGCACCTGCCCGGCCAGGAAATCGTCGCCACCTGCGCCGCCTGCTGGCTCGGCGCGCGCGAAACCCGCGAGCGGCTGACCCACTCCGACACGCTGATGGCGGATACCCGCGAAGCGCTGAAGGAAGCGGGCCTCACCATCAACGAAATGCCCGGCATTCGTCACATGGTCGAAGTGCTGATCGAGGATCTCGGCTTCGAGGAAATGGCGAAGCACGTCGTGCGGCCGCTTGAGGGCGTCAAGATCGCCGGTTATGTCGGCTGTCAGACCAACCGCCCCTTTGGTGTGGCGGGTGAATCGTTCGAGAACCCGGTCTATCTCGACAAATTGGTCGAAATGGTCGGCGCCGAGTCGATCCCGGAATACGAGCAGAAAGTGACCTGCTGCGGCGGCGCGCTGGCGTTCTCCGAGCCCGAAAGGGCGCAGGCGCAGATCAAGGACATCGTCGAGTCGGCCTACGACCATGGCGCCGAAATGATCGTCACGCCGTGCCCGCTGTGTCAGGCCAACGTCGAGATCTACCAGGGCCAGGTCAACAAGCGCTACGGCACCAAGTTCGACATCCCGGTGATGTACTACAGCCAGCTCATGGTCGTCGCCTACGGCGGCAGCGCCAAGGATGCGGCGCTCAACGGCCAGGTCATCAAGGCACGGCGGCTGGAAGAAATCGCCGCCAAGCCAGTCAAGCGCTGAAGCGGTTTGGGATGGCGAAAACAGGGGCATGCTGCCCCTGTTTTTTTTGCGCCGAATTTCTGCGTCAGGGCGGTTTTGCTTGCGGGCGGAAATGAGTGAAGGCCAGGTCTCGCCCTGTTGGTCAAGCAGCGGTATTCTTACGCTTTGTTTTAAACCGATTGAATACGAAGATGAAAAAAGCCAAAGACCTCAACGAACTGATCGACCTGGTGCACGAAGCCGTGTACGAAGTCGACGAGCTGCGCGCCTGCCTGGAACACGACGACGAAGAGGCATCCACGTACACGCCGTATATCGACTCGCTGGATTCGATGCTGCGCGCGTTGCACGAATCGATGGTCTCGGGAAAATACGGCGGGGTTGGGAAGGGCGAGGATCTGGCCTTCATGCCGCTGTTCAAGAAACACGAGCGCAGCATTCCCTTCCGTGAACTGCTGCGCAGCATCAATGCGACGCACCGCGAGGGCTATGAGTTGTAATCACTCCGCGCGCAGCACGTAGATTGGGCTGCCAAGCCCGACATCTTTGATGATCCTGCGAGGATGCATGCTGGGCTTCATTTCATTCAGCCCAGCCTACTTGCTGGCTATTGGACCGTGAGTTGGTTGTCCACGCGCACCACCCCCTCGACGTTCTCGGCAATCTGCGTGGCGAGTTCCTTGGCGGCGTCGCTCTGTACCGTACCGGTCAGCCGCACGCCCCCCTGTTCGGTGTCGACCGAGATGTCCAGGCCCTTGAGCGTGTCGTCGACCAGATATTTGCTCTTGATCGAGGCGGTGATCGCGGCGTCATCGATGGCCTGTCCTGCATCATCGGCCTTGCGTTCCAGCGTGTCGCCCATGCCGCTGACGGCGTTTCGGCTGTCCGTGGCGGCATTGTCCATTCTCTCGCCCGGGGTCGGCCCCTCGGGTGTGCGGTCGCAACCGGTGGCGACCAGGACAAGGCTGGAAGCAAGCGTGATGGCTGCAATGTTGGCTACGTTATTCATGGGGGTTCTCCTCAAAATGATGGCGGCAAGTCGCTGTTTGCCTTGTTTGGAGCGCGGTGGCGCAGAAACCAATGTAAAGGCGGCACCGGCCTTGCTCGTATAGGTATAGGTCGCGACGTCTTGTAGGACAAGCGTCCATCGCGCTGGCGCGACCGGGCACGGAGGCGCGATGGGGTCGGGCCGTGCATCGCCCCTGCAGCCGGGGCCTATCGGGCTCGGGCCGGCATTATTCGGCCCGCAGCGCATCCACAGGATTCAGCCGTGCCGCGCGCATCGCCGGCACAACCCCTGCAGCCAGCCCGATCAGCACCGACACCCCCAGCGCGCCGAGGGCGTAATCCCATGGCGTGTTGACCGGCAGGCCGCTTACCGTGGTTTTCAGCAGCCAGGCAATGCCGGCGCCGATGGCGAGTCCGCCGAGGCCGCCCAGGGTAGAGAGCACGGTCGACTCCATCAGGAACAGGGTGCGGATGCGCGCCCGCGTTGCGCCCAACGCGGTGAGCAAGCCGATCTCGGCGACGCGCTCGGCTACCGCGATATGCATCAGCGTGACCATCCCCACCGCGCCGACCAGTAAAGAAATGCCGCCGAGCGCGGCGACGGCAAAGGTCAGCATGTCCAGCACGGTACCCAGCGTGTCCAGCATCTGCTGCTGCGGCGTGACGGTGAAATCCTCGCGGCCGTGGCGCGCGACCAGGATG
Source organism: Thiobacillus sp. (assembly GCA_019459055.1). Taxonomy (GTDB): domain Bacteria; phylum Pseudomonadota; class Gammaproteobacteria; order Burkholderiales; family Thiobacillaceae; genus Thiobacillus. Next base: position 10,408 of record JAIBEI010000040.1, read on the forward strand.
CGCTTGATGTCCTCGACCATCGCTTGCACGGGGGAGCCGGGCCGATAGGCGACGTGGATTTCCATTACCCCCTCGCGGTTGAACACTTCCAGCGCTCGTGCGGTGGGGATGTAGACGGTGTCGTCGAGATCGAAGCCCAGCACCTGTCCCTTGGGCGCCATGACGCCGACCACGCGAAAACGCGATGTCCCGACCTGCAGGGTGGCCCCCAGCGGATTGGCGCTGCCGAACAGCTCGCTGCGCACTTTCGAGCCCAGCACCGCATAGGCGCGCGGATTGCGCGGATCGTCGGCGGGCAGGAACTGGCCGACCGCCACCTGCATGTTGAAGGCGCGGGAGAAGTCCGGGCCTTCGCCATATACCGTCACGCGCCGGCTGCGGCCGTGGGCGCGGATTTCCGCGTTGCCCATCACCCCGGAGTTGGTGTACTGCGCGTAGCGCGAGGTCTGCAGCGCCAGCGAATCTTCGATCGTCAGCAGGCGCGCGCTGCCGATGGCGCCCACCGAGGCGCCGTGGGTGCTGGTTTTTCCCGGACTGATGTTGATGATGTTGGTGCCGAACTGGGTGAACTCGGCCAGCACGAAACGATGGATGCCGTCGCCGATCGAGGTGAGCAGGATCACCGCCGCGATCCCCACCGCGATGCCGGTGGCCGACAGGAAGGTGCGCAGCCGGTGCGCGGTGAGGGCGTGCAGGGCGAAGCGCAGGGTGTCGGCGAGGTTCATTTGGAAACCCTCATTTCCCGCTCAACGCCAGCACGGGATCGAGCTTGGCCGCGCGCGCAGCCGGCAGCAGGCTGGCGAGGATGCCGGTGAGAAGGGCGGTGGCGACGCCCGCCACGCTGGCCCAGGTTGGCGGCCAGGCGGGGAGCAGCGGATAGGCGAGGCGGATCATCCAGGCGCCAAAGTGCCCCAGCGCGAAGCCGATGGCGCCGCCCGCCAGCGACAGCCACAGCGCTTCGGCAAAGAACAGCCGGCGGATATCGGCGGCGGGTGCGCCGATAGCCTTCAGCAGGCCGATTTCCGAGGTGCGCTGGGCCACCGCCACCAGCATCACATTCATCACCAGTATCCCCGCCACCGCCAGGCTGATCGCGGCAATGCCGGCGACGCCCAGCGTGAGCGCACGCAGGATGCGGTCGAAGGTGGCGAGCACGGCATCCTGGGTGATGACGGTCACGTCCTCCTCGCCGTCGTGGCGCAGTTTCAGGACATGGGTGATCGCCGCCTTGGCCGACTCGATGGCGTTGCGGCTCTTCGCCTCGACCAGGATGCGGAACAGCGACTCGGTGTTGAACAGCTCCTGCGCGTAATCGATCGGGATGATGGCGATCTCGTCGGTATTGAAGCCCATCGATTCGCCCTGGGAGGCCAGCACGCCCGACACCAGAAATCGGCTGTCGCCCAGCCGGATGCGCTGGCCGACGACTGTGCCGTCGGGAAAGAATTCACGCGCCAGCGCGCTGCCCAACACGATCTGCGCACTGCGTTCCGAGCCGTGGGCGAGAAAGCTGCCCTGCGCCAGTTTCATGCTGCGGATCGGCAGCAGCTCGGCGGTGCTGCCGAGCACCGTCACTTCGCGCAGCCGCCCGCCGGCAGTGAGTTCGGCCACGCCCACGTTGAGCGGCGCATAGCGCCGGACCTGCGGCAGCTGGCCGACAAAGCGGGCGTCCTCCAGGGTGAGGTCGCGCGGCGTCTGCCCGAGCGCTGCGCCGGGAAAGCCGCCCGAGGTTTCGGCGCGGCCCGGCAGGACGATGACCAGATTGGTGCCGAGCGAGGAAAACTGCCCCACCACGTAGCGCCGCGCGCCGTCGCCCAGCGCGGTCAGCACCACCACCGCCGCCACCCCCAGCGCCATCGCCAGCACGATGAGCAGGGAACGGGTGCGGTAGCTCACCACCGTTGAAAATGAAAGTTTCAGGGTGTCGAGCGGGGTCATGTTTCGTCGGCGACGATTTCCCCGTCGCGCATGCCAATGTGGCGATGCGCGCGTGCGCCGAGTTCGCGGTCATGGGTGACGACGATCAGCGTGGTGCCGGCATGGTGCAGGCCTTCCAGCAAGGCCATGACCTCGGCGCCGATACGGTGATCGAGATTGCCGGTCGGTTCGTCGGCCAGCAGTGCGGTCGGGCGCATGATGGTGGCGCGTGCGATCGCCACGCGCTGGCGCTGCCCGCCGGAGAGTTCGGCCGGCCGGTGGTGGGCGCGGTCGCGCAGGTCGAAGGCGTCGAGCGCGGCGTCGACCCGCGACTTGCGCTCGGCGGGGTCGATGCCACCCAGGATCAGCGGCAGCCCGATGTTCTCCGCAGCGGTCAGGCGCGGCACCAGATGGAACGACTGGAACACGAAACCGATTTTCTCGCGGCGCACGCGCGCGCGCTCGTTCTCGGACAGATCGGTCACGTCGGTGCCATCCAGCTCATAGTGGCCGCTGTCGGAGCGGTCGAGCAGGCCGATGACGTTCAGCAGAGTGGACTTGCCGGAACCCGACGGGCCCATGATCGACACGTATTCGCCCGAGGCGATGTCGATGCTGATGTTGTTGAGTGCGCGCACTTCCTGGTCGCCCATGTGGAACACGCGGGTGATTTCGGCAAGGCGGATCATGGGGCGGTTTTGGGTTTGACTTTCACACCGGCCTTCACGTTTTCGTCGTCGAAGGTCAGCAGCACGCGGTCACCCGCATTGAGGCCGCTGACGATTTCGGTGAACGCCCAGTTGGCCAGCCCGGTTTCCAGGCTGCGTGTTTCCAGCTTGTCGCTGGCGCCCAGCACCAGCACGCTGCCATCCTGCTGGATCGCCTGGGTGGGCACGCGCAGCACATTGGCGCGCTGCTCGATGATGGCTTCGACATCGGCGCTGTAGCCGACCAGCAGGATTTGCTGCGGCGGCGTGTCGAAGTCGACCTCGACATCGACCGTGCGTGCCTGCTTTTCCACCTCGGTCACATACGGCGCAATACGCCGCACATGGCCGTGAAAGGTCTGGCCGGGCAGGGCGTCGAAGCTGATGCGCGCAGCTTGGCCGGGTTTCAACTTGGGGGCATCGACTTCGTCCATCGGTGCGCTCACGTAGAGGCAGGTGTCGTCGATCAGATCGACAGCGGGCGGGGTGGGGATGCCGGGCGGCGAGGGGGTGGTGAATTCGCCGACCTCGCCGGTGACGCGCGCCACGATGCCGGCAAACGGCGCAGTCAGGGTGGTGCGCTCCAGCCCGGCCTGCGTCACGCGGATCTGCGCCTGCGCACGCTTGACGTCGGCGGTGAGCGCATCGCAGTTGGCCTGGCGGGCGCGCGCTTCGGCACGCGCATCTTCGCCGCGCTGCGAACTGACAAACCCTTGCTTGGCGAGCTGTTCGGTACGTTCGGCATTCCGCCGTGCGTTGTCGGCCATGATGCAGGCTTCGCGGCGGCGATCCTCGCTGGTGGCCAGCTGGCGCGTGGCAAGTTCACGCTGCGCGGCCAGGTCGCGGCTCCACAGTTCCAGCAGCGGCTGCCCAGCCTTCACGCGATCGCCTTCCTTCACCCACAGCTTCACGATCTGTCCGCCCGCCACCGGTGCAAGCTTGGCGCGGCGGCAGGCCTTGACCGTGCCGGCACGGGTGTTGACCACGGTGGACTCAACGGCGCCGCGCGCGATCGTGGCAAGTTCGACGTCGGGCGGCGCCGGACGGGTGAAGTGCCAGCCCGCGTAGGCCAGCGCAGCGCCCATCAGTACGACGACAACAAGACGCAGCCAGGTTTTCGGTTTGAACATGATTGGGTGAGGCAGCAGTGAACCGGCCCAATGTAACATTCGATCATGCTGAAAACCATTGTTCCTGCCCGCCTCGAATTCAAGGACGGCGTGCCGTATTCCGCCGCGTACGGCGACATCTACCATTCCGCCGACGGCGGCGCGGGGCAGGCGCGCCATGTGTTCCTGCACGGCTGCGATCTGCCGCACAGATGGGCCGGACGCGACAGCTTCGTGGTGCTGGAAACCGGTTTTGGCACCGGACTGAATTTCCTGACGACCTGGGCGGCATGGCGCGACGACCCGCAACGTCCGGCGCGGCTGCATTTCCTGTCGGTCGAGAAGCATCCGTTTTGCGCCGACGACCTCGCGCGCCTGCATGCGCTGTGGCCGGAGTTCAGCGCGCTCTCCGATGAACTCCGGGCGAACTGGCCGACGCTGACACCGGGCTTCCATCGCATCGCGCTCGCTGGCGGCCGGGTGCAGTTGACCCTGATGCTGGGGGACGCGCACGACTGCCTGCCGCAGGTGCACGCCGGGGTGGACGCTTTCTATCTGGACGGCTTTGCGCCCGACTGCAACGCCGATTTGTGGCACCCCCGCCTGTTCGATGCGCTGGCGAAGCTGGCCCGGCCCGGTGCGGTCGCTGCGAGCTACACGGTGGCGGCAGCGGTGCGGCAAGGCTTAACCGAAGCAGGCTTCGCCTGTGAAAAACGCGCGGGCTTTGGCCGCAAGCGGCATTGTCTGAGTGCGCGCCATGCGGGCCGATTCCAGCGGGTTGAATCCGCAGTGCCGCAACGTGTCGCAGTCATCGGCGCCGGGGTGGCGGGCGCCGCGGTGGCGCATGCACTGGCTGCGAGGGGGCTGTCCGTTACGGTATTCGAGCGAGCCGACGCACCGGCGCAGGCTGCGTCCGGCAATCCGGTGGCGGTGTTCCGACCGCTGATCTCGCGCGACGACAGCCTTTCCAGCCGCCTGACGCGCGCGGCGTTTCTGCATGATCTGCGCGCGTGGGCGGCGCTGGATGGAATTGAATGGTCGCGCTGCGGCGTGCTGCATCTGGCGAAGGATGCGGATGCAGCAATGAAGCAGCAACAGGCGCTGGCCGCCACGGCGCCGCCTGCCGGCTACGCGCGCTGGGTGGAACTGGGCGAGGCGCGTGAACTGGCCAATTGGCCGGTCGCGGCGCCCGGCACGTTTTACCCGGCGGCGGGCTGGGTGGTGCCGGCGGGCCTGTGCCGCGCCTGGCTCAACCATCCTGCGATCCAGTTGAAGACCGGCAGCGCCGTCGCATGCGTGCAGGCCGTCGCATCCGGCTGGCAGGTTCTGGGCGACGACGGCGCGGTGCTGGCCGAGGCCGATGCCGTGGTGCTGGCGAACGCACGCGACGCGCTCGATCTGGCCCCGGATCAGCCTTGGCCGCTCAGTACCGTGCGCGGGCAGATCACGCAGTTGCCGCCGCGCTGCCTGCCGGCAATCCGGCGGGTGATCGCGCGCGAAGGCTATGTGGCGCCGGGCGGGGGCCGACTTCTGGTCGGTGCAACCTACGAGCACGATGATGACGACACCGCACCGCGCACGGCGAGCGACATGGCCAACCTGGCGCGGCTGGAGGCGATCCTGCCGGGGGCGGGCGAGCATCTGGGGGCGGGTGAAGTGAAGGGGCGCGCCTCGCTGCGCGCGACCCTGCCGGACCGGCTACCGATCGTGGGGGCGGTCAGCGGGCAACTGGGATTATTCGTGGCGGCGGGCTATGCCTCGCGCGGCGTGGTGTGGGCAGGCTTGCTGGGCGAGGCGCTGGCCGATCTGCTGACGCAGCAGCCCTTGCCGCTGGAGGCCGAACTGATGCAGGCGATTCGCCCGGAGCGTTTTACGCACCCCGATCCGTCCACCTGAAATTTGAAGTCCACGGGGCGGGGCAGGAGGGGGGTGTACGAACGCCACACGCGCTGCGGTTACCATATGCCACCGTTCAAAACTCTTTCCCATGTCAGGCACCGAAATGCATCGAATGAAAGCTTTGCTCGCGCTGGTTTGTGTGGCGATTTCCGGCTGCGGCGGGGACGAGGAACCTTCCGCCAGCGGGGTTGACGCGCCCTTCGTCAAGACTGCGGCGGTGGCGTCCGCGGATGCGGGCGTTCTGGGCCTTACCGGCACGGTGCGGGCGCGATACGAGACGCCGGTGGCGTTCCAGGTGGGCGGGCGCATCGCTGCCCGGCGGGTGGATGCCGGCCAGGCGGTGCGTGCGGGCCAGGTTCTGTTCGAGCTGGACGCGCGCGATCTCGAGCAGGCTTCGCAAGCCGCCCAGGCCGATGTCGCCGCGGCGGAGGCGGCTCTGGCCACGGCGCGCGCCGACCTGGGGCGGGTGCGGCAACTTAAAGAGCAGAATTTCGTGAGCGCGCAGGCGCTCGACCGCAGCGAACTCGCCGAACGCGAGGCCCGCACCCGCCTGGATGCCGCCCGCGCGAGGCTGGCGCAGGCGCGCAATGCGCTGGGCTACGCTCGCCTGAGCGCGCCGAGTGCGGGCGTGCTGGTCGAGGTGAGCGGCGAACCCGGCCAGGTCGTGGAAACCGGCCAGGCCGTGGCGACGCTGGCGCGCGATGGCGAGCGGGAAATCGAGGTGTTCTTTCCGGATGCGGCCAGGCCGCCTGCCGCCGGCCAGCTGGTCCGCGCGGACGGGGCGCCGTTGCCGCTGCGTTTGCGCGAGGTCTCCGGTTCAGCCGATCCGCAAAGCCGCACCTGGCGGGCGCGTTATTCGGTCTCGACGGGGGGCGATGCGCTGGCGCTCGGCTCGGTGGTGCGCGCCGCTTTTGCCGTGCCGGGGGGCGACGCTCAGGCGTTGAGCGTGCCGATTGCCGCGCTGGACGAGCGCGGCAAAGGCCCGCGGGTGTGGCGGGTAGTGGACGGGCGCGCGCAGCCGGTGGCGGTCGAGATTCTTGCGCTGGATGCCGAGGCGGCGCGGGTGCAGGGCGGCCTGAAGGCGGGCGACAAGGTGATCGCGCTGGGGACGCATCTGCTCACCCCCGGCATGGCGGTGCGGGAACTGGCGCAATGAGTTTTCCCAACCTGTCCGCGCTCGCCGTGCGCGAGCGCGCGGTGACGCTGTTCTTCCTGATTCTGGCGGTGATCGGGGGCGTCTACGCTTTCCTGTCGCTGGGTCGCGCCGAGGATCCGTCCTTCACCGTGCGCGTGATGATGGTCTCGGCGGTGTGGCCCGGCGCGACGCCGCAGGAACTGCAGGAGCAGGTAGTGGACCGGCTGGAAAAGCGCATCCAGGAGGTCGAGTACCTCTACCGCATCGAAACCACGATTCGGCCGGGTCGCGCCGACCTGCAGGTCGAGTTCGAGGACTACGCCCCGCAGGCCAGGGTCCCCGACCTGTTCTACCAGGTGCGAAAGCGCATGCAGGACGAGGCCGGCCGCCTGCCCCAGGGGGTGATCGGGCCCCTCGTCAACGACGATTTTTCCGACGTCTATTTCAAGCTGATTGCGCTGACCGCGCCGGGCATGCCGATGCGCGAGCTCACGCGCGAGGCCGAAGCCATCCGCGACCGCCTGCAGCGCACTGCGGGCGTGCACAAGGCCATCGTGCTCGGCGAGCGCAGCGAGCGCGTGTACCTCGAATTCGACAATGCACGCCTGGTCAATCTGGGCATCACGCCCGAGGCCATTGCCGCTGCCATCGACGCCAACAACCGGCTGGTTCCGGCCGGCCGCATCGAAACCGCCGGCCCGCGCCTGTACTTGCGGCTCGATGCCGACCTGTCCGATCCCGCGCAGCTCGCGGCGGTGCCGATCCGCATCGGCGAAAGGCTGCTGCGCCTGTCGGACATCGCCACCGTCCGCCGCGGCTACGAGGATCCGCCGAGCTACCTGGTGCGCGCGCGGGGCGAGGATGCGGTGTTGCTCGGGGTGGTGATCAAGGGTGGCGAGAACGGCCTCGAAGTGGGCAAGCGCCTGACGCGCTTTGTCGAGGACGAGCGCGCCCGGCTGCCGCTGGGCATTTCGCTTGCCGTGCTGACCGACCAGGCCGAGGCCATCGCCGGCGCCGTCAATCTGTTCCAGATCAAGTTCCTCATCGCGGTCGCGGTGGTGGTGGGCGTGAGCATCCTGGCGCTCGGGCTGCGGGCTGGTCTGGTGGTTGGCATCGCGGTGCCCCTCACCCTGGGCATCACCTTCCTCGTGATGAAGCTGATGGGCATCAACCTCGACCGCATCACCCTCGGCGCGCTCATCATCGCGCTCGGGCTGCTGGTGGACGACGCCATCATCTCCGTCGAAATGATGCTGGTGAAAATGGAGCAGGGCTGGGACCGCGTGCGCGCCGCCGCGCATGCGTGGAGCGTGACTGCCGCCCCCATGCTGTTCGGCACCCTGGTGACGGTGGCGGGCTTCTTCCCCATCGGCTTTGCGCAATCGGGCGTGGGCGAATATGCGGGCAACATTTTCTGGGTGCTGGGGGTGGCGCTGCTGGTGTCGTGGTTCGTGGCTGTCACCTTCGTGCCGTATCTGGGCGTCAAGCTGCTGCCGGGCTTTGCCGGGCACGAGCACGGCGAGGCCGACATCTACCAGAAGCCGCCGTACCGCCGCCTGCGCGCCGTCATCAGCTGGTGCGTGACGCATCGGAAAACCGTGGTCGCCAGCACGGTCGCGCTGCTGGTTCTGGCGATTGCGGGGCTGGCCGGGCCGGTGCAGAAGCAGTTCTTCCCCGGGTCCGACCGCCCGGAAGTGCTGGTCAGCGTCTACCTGCCGCAAGGCAGCAGCATCGAATACGCGGACCGCACCGTGCGCAAGCTCGAGGCCATCCTCACCCCCATGCCGGAGGTCAAGACTCTGTCGGCGTACGTCGGCGCCGGGGCGCCGCGCTTCTTCATTTCCGCCAACCCCGAGCCGCCCGATCCCGCCTTCGCCAAGCTGATCGCCGTGACGCACGATGCCACCGAACGCGACAAGGTGATGGCCGAACTGGAGGCGCACATCGCCCGCGGCGAGTTCGCCGAAGCGCGGGTGCGCGTCTATCGCCTGCTGTTCGGTCCGCCGGTGATCTGGCCGGTGAGCTTTCGCGTGGTCGGTTCGGACCCGCTCGAATTGCGGCGCATCGCCCATCAGGTGCGCGAGGTCATGGCCGCCGATCCCAACACCCGCGACCCCCATCTGGACTGGGACGAGCGCGCGCCTGTGCTGCATCTGGCCATGGACGTGCAGCGCCTGAGCCTGTTGGGCCTGACCCCGCTTGAAGTCTCACAACAACTGCAATTTCACCTCGACGGCACGCCGGTGACCCAACTGCGCCAGGACATCCGCACCGTCGAGGTGGTCGCCCGCGGCGCCGCCAGCCGGCGCTTGGTCGATGCCGGCAGCCTGGCCACATTCGAGGTGCTCACGCGCGAGGGCCGCAAGGTTCCGATCAGCCAGCTGGGCACGCTGGAGGTGCGCTACGAGGCGCCCGTGATCAAGCGCTACAACCGCGAGCCCTTCGTCGCCGTGCAGGCAGAAGTGCAGGGCGCGCAGCCCAACGACGTCACCGCCGCCATCTGGCGCAAGCTCGAAACGGTCCGCGCGAAGCTGCCCTCCGGCTACCGCATCGACATCGGCGGCGCGGTCGAGCAGTCCGGCAAGGCCGACGTATCGATCCAGAAGCTGCAGCCGATGATGGTGGCCTTCATGCTCATTTTCGTCATGCTGCAGATGCGCTCGTTCTCGGGCACCTTCATGGTCGTCGCCACCGCGCCGCTCGGCTTGATCGGCGCAGTCATCGCCCTGCTGCTGTTCAACCAGCCGTTCGGCTTCGTCGCGCTGCTCGGCCTGACCGGCCTGGCCGGCATCCTGATGCGCAACACCCTGATCCTCACGCAACAGGTGGCCGACAACTTCGAGGAAGGCATGCCCGCGCTGGAAGCCGTCATCGAAGCCGCCGTGCGCCGCGCCCGCCCGGTGGTGCTGACCGCGCTGGCCGCGGTCTTCGCCTTCGTGCCGCTCACCTTCGACAGCTTCTGGGGCCCGCTGGCGTATGTGCTCATCGGCGGCGTCGCCGTGGGCACCGCGATTACCCTGCTGTTCGTGCCGGCGCTGTATGCGTTGTGGTTCCGGATAGGTACTGCGCGGACTTGAGCGCAATCGGCTGCGGCATGTTTGCCGAAGGTCTGTTTAGCAGCGAACAACAGCAATCCTTAACGGACGCCACTTGGTTTCAAGCTTAAAATGCTCTGGGTGCAGCCAATTTTATTCCGAGCCTAGCCCCTTTGGTTCTAAGCTCTGGTCGGAGTAAGCCAGTTACGACGAAAGCCTGGCAGCAACACTCAAATCCCCAAGGAGAATTGAATGATTCAATTGCACGATAAAGACACGGGTGCGTGGATAGGCACCATTACCGAGGACAACTTGCAATACCTTATCGACCAGCTTGAGGAGGAGTCACGCGAAGATAAGGACTATTACATCAATGAGACCACGCTCGATATCTTTGAAGAACGCGGGGCCGATAAAGCCTTAATTACCCTTTTGCGTGGCGCTCTGAATGGCCGCACCGGAATGGAAATCCGCTGGTCTCAAAGTTGAGTGGGTGATTGGCTGGGTTTGGCCAAAGGACGGAAATACCTGGCAGGGCTTCTCTGTAGTGGATTTCACAATTGGAGGCAATGATGAACAAAAACCTGGCATATTGGATACTTGTCTTAGGCTTGTCCGGCCCGTTGCTTGCTCACGCGGCTGATTCAAGCGCACCTATTCTCCAGCCGGTCACCGAAGGTGGCATCACCTATGTCAGCGGCGGGAACGGCCTGGAGGAGCGCCAAGCGCTGGACGAAGTGGCCGGCGGTTACAACCTGAAACTTGTTTTTGCTGAGCAGGGTTCAGGGGCCTACCTTGCGGATATCAAGCTCTTGATCATGAACATGAAGGGTCAGAAAATCCTCGAAGCCGTGTCGGATGGCCCCTGGTTCTTCGTGAAGCTAGCGCCCGGCCGCTACAAGATTGCAGCCGAGTCCGAAGGGCAAAGCCAGGCTCAGCAGGCCAAGGTTGGTGGCGGTCGGCTAACTCAGTTGCACTTCTATTGGCGCGTTGAATGAGGAGGGAAAGGGCGAGTTACACATTTTGCACTCGGCCTGGATTGACCAGGAAACAGGAGCGATTCACATTGGCCTTTAGCAAACAGCGAAACAGCGGGAGAAGTTAGGCCAATGCTCTCTTTTCAAATTCTAATCGAATGGGTCATCCTGGGCATCGAAGTCCTCGCGATCGTCATCATGGTTGCCTTCATCAGCGTCGGCACCGTGCGCTGGCTTCTTCAGTCCAGAAAGCAGTTCGAGCATGCGTATAAGAGCTACCGCATACTGCTGGGTCAATCTCTGCTAGTCGGACTCGAACTTCTGGTGGCGGCCGACATCATTCGCACCGTAACCTTGGAATTGACGCTGATGAACCTTGCGACTCTGGCGCTCCTCGTGCTGGTCAGGACCGCCTTGGGCTGGGCGCTTACCTTGGAAGTCGAGGGCCGTTGGCCTTGGCAGGAAAAAAAGGAAGCTGTCCGAGAGCCCTGAACCGTCTGGTTCTGCCGTCCTAACTGAGAGAATCGTTCATTCAGGAGCGAGTTGCCAACGACCGATCTTGCGAGTACAGCGGACGCGGTAAATCGAAAAGCCATTGTCGCCTTTGGGCCGAACAACGGACGTATGCGGCGCCATCTCTGATCGTCTGTTCCGGGTTGAGAGGGCAGCACCATCCACACGGTTTTGGTCGCCTTGGTTGAAGGCTACGGCTGCTTGGTTCATGAGTAACCCCGCAAAAGTCCCAAGCGGTCCGGCCGACAGAATTCTAGCGTGCCCAAAACGATTGCTGGTCTGTGATCACCGTCGATTTGGGCGGGCGCATCAGATCTGCCGCACCTTGATCTTCAGGATCTGGATCCGGTAGGCGATCTGACGCGGCGTCATGTCGAGCAGGCGCGCGGCCTTGGCCTGCACCCAGCCGGCCTGCTCGAGCGCCGCGATGACGCGCTCGCGCTCGTCGAGGTTGGGGTCGTCGAGGTCGACCGCCTGGATCGCGCCGCGCCCCATCGAGACCTTCTCGTCGATGCCGGTGAGCAGGATGGCATCGCGGTCGATGACGTCGCCTTCGGTCAGCACCGCGGCGCGCTCGAGGCAGTTCTCCAGTTCGCGCACGTTGCCCGGCCAGTCGTGGTGCATCAGCACGCGCAGCGCCGCTTCGGTGAGGCCGAGTTCGCGCCCCTGCTGGTGGCGGATCTTGTCGACCAGGAAGCGGGCGATGTCGGGGATGTCCTCCATGCGCTCGCGCAGGGCGGGCAAGTAGATCGGCATCACGTTGAGGCGGTAATACAGGTCCTCGCGGAAGCGCCCGGCCTCGACCTCGGCCTCGAGGTCGCGGTGGGTGGCTGCAATGACGCGCACGTCGACCTTGACGGTGCGGCTGCCGCCGACCCGCTCGAGCTCGCCTTCCTGCAGCACGCGCAGCAGCTTCGACTGGAACGCGGCGGAAACCTCGCCCACCTCGTCGAGGAACAGGGTGCCGCCGTCGGCCTGCTCGAAGCGGCCCTTGCGCTGCGCGACCGCGCCGGTAAAAGCGCCTTTTTCGTGGCCGAACAGTTCCGACTCGAGCAGGTTCTCCGGCAGCGCGGCGCAGTTGAGCTTGATGATCGGGCTGCGCGCGCGCGGCGAGTTGTAGTGGATGGCGTTGGCGATCAGCTCCTTGCCGGTGCCGGTCTCGCCGCGGATCAGCACCGTGGTGTTCCACTTCGCCACCAGCCGCGCCTGCTCGAACACGCGGCGCATCACCTGGGTGTGGCCGATGATGTTGTCGAAGCCGTACTGCCCGCGTACGGTGCGGCGCAGGCTGTCGCGCTCCTCGGTCAATGAACGGCGCTCGGATTCGATGTCGCGGTTGAGCCGCACGCTCTGGCCGATCAGGTTGGCGACCATTTCCAGGAAGTGGGTGTATTCGTCGAGCAGGATTTCCGCGCCGGGGGCCGGCTGCGCCGCCAGCACGCCGGTGACGCGGCGCGCGATGCGGATCGGCACGCCGACGAACGCGCCTTTGGGGTCGTAGATGCCGAGGCGGCCGAGGAAACGCGGCTCGTCGGCGATGCGCTCGACCACGATCGGCTCGCCTTCCTCGAGGATCATGCCGACCACGCCCTCGCCGGAGCGGTAGCGGATCTCGCCGATGTGGCTTTCTTCCAGCCCGTGCGCCACGGTCACCAGCAGGGCGCCGCTGTCGGGTTCGATCAGGCTGACCATGCCGCGCTCGAGGCCGACGCCCTCGTGCAGCGCGCGCAGCACCGCGCTCAGGGTCTCCTTGAGGTCGAGCGAGCGCGACAGCACTTGGCTCACCTGGTAGAGCGTCTCCAGCTCGGTCTTCAGCAGCTCGTGCTGCAGTTCGTCCCAGGCTTCGTTTTGCGGCAGCGTCATGGGCGCGCTCCCCCGATGGGCAGCTGCACGCGCATGCGGCAGCCGGCGCGGTGCGCCGGGTCGACGTCGAGCGTGCCGCCGTGGCGCGCCACCACTTCCTGCGCGATCGCCAGGCCCATGCCGAGGTGGTGCTGGTCGGCGCCCTTGGTGGTGAAAAAGGGCTGGAACACCTTGAAGCGCCACTCCTCGGGCACGCCCGGGCCGCTGTCCTCGACGACGACCTCGACGTGGTCGGCCGCGGCCAGCGTGGCGACGCGCAGTTCGCGCGGCCCGCCGCGCGCTTCGGTGAGTGCCTCCACCGCGTTGTCGATGAGCTGCTTGAACAGGGTGCACAGCTGCGTGGGCCGGCCGGCAATCGGCGGCAGCAGCGCCGCGGGCTGCCAGTCGACCACGATGCCTGCCGCCAGCAGGCGCGGGGTGGCCAGTTTGAGGAGGTCGCGCAGCACGGTGTTGAGGTCGACTGACTGCGCCTGCTCGCCGGCGTCGTCGGGGATGCTGGCGCGCAGGGTGTCGAGCGCCTCGCGGCCCTGGCGCACGGCGTCGTCGAGCGCGGCGGCGAGCGCCGCGTCGCCGTCGGCTTCCTTGCGCCGGTCGAGCAGCTTGACCGCTGCTGCCAGCAGGTTGAGCGGGCCTTCCAGCTGGTATACCGCGCCGGCCAGCGCCTCGCGCAGGCCCTGGATGCGTTCCTGTTCGGCCATCAGCGCGTGCAGACCGTTGATGCGGATGGCCTCCTGCTGGCGCTTGAGCTCGCTGATGTCCTGGATGGTCAGCAGCAGGTAGTGGCGCCTGGCCGGTTCGTAGAAGGCGTCGGCGCTGACGTCCTGCTCCTCGAACCAGGAGATGGAGCAGGCGAACCAGCGCGGCGCGCGCCCGGGCTGCTCGATCAGCAGCTCGCGGTTGGAGAGGCCGCGCCGGTTGGCGCGCAGGGTGTCGAAGCCGGGCCCGATCTGCGCGCGCAGGGCAGCCATCAGCGTGGCGGCCGGCTCCTGCCCGAGTTCGCCGATCAGCTTCTTGTAGGCGTGGTTGTCGAGCAGCACGCGCTCGTCCTCGTCCAGGAGCACGATCGCGACCTGCGCCGCGTCGACCACCGACTCGATCAGCGCCTTGTGGTTCTGCACCTGGCGCTCGAGCCGATGCACTTCGGTAACGTCGCGGTGCATGCCGAGGTAGTGGGTGGTGTTGCCGTTTTCGTCGACCACCGGCGAGATGGTCAGGTCGGCGAGGTAGCGGCTGCCGTCGCGGCGCCGGTTGACCAGCATGCCGTTCCACGGGCGCTGTCTTTTCAATTGCGCCCACAGGGTCTCGTAGACGATCTTCGGCGTGACCCGGTAGGACAGGATCGACTCGTTGTGCCCGGTCACTTCCGCCTGCGAGTACCCGGTGACGCGCTCGAAAGTGGGATTGGCGTACAGGATGCGGGCGTCGGCGTCGGTGATCGAAATGGCGAGCGCCGCCTGCTCCACCACCTGGCGGAACACCTGCGACGGGACGGACGCAGCCGAGGACGAGTTGTGGGGCGGATTGGCATGGTCGGGGGCGGCGGGCTGGCTCATTGCGATATCAATATCCGGATGTGACGGATAGACGTTACGCAACAAGCGTGCCCGTTCGGACACGCGCCGGCATCTGACGCGCAGGCCGCGTGCTTTGTCGGCTTTGCTACAGCAGGCGGTGGCAGGGCCTGTCCGCGACAAGCGGTTTGTGCACCGAATAGGTGCCGATCGGCCCCAAGCCCTTGATTTCCGGTGCACCGGCGACGCACGACCGGTTTGGCACGGCCTTTGCGAAGCACAGGGCAGGAGAGACGCATATGAGCGAATACCTGCTGATGCTGCTGGGTACGGCCCTGGTCAACAACGTGGTGCTGGTGAAATTTCTCGGGCTGTGCCCGTTCATGGGCGTGTCGAGGAAGATGGGCGGCGCGCTGGGGATGGGCATGGCCACGACCTTTGTGCTGACCCTGGCGACCGCCGCCACCTGGATGCTGGAACACTGGATGCTGGCACCGCTCGGCATCGAGTATCTGCGCATCCTCGCCTTCATCCTGGTGATCGCAGCGGTGGTGCAGTTCACCGAGATGGCGATCCGCAAGACCAGCCCCGCCCTGTACCAGGTGTTGGGCATCTACCTGCCGCTGATCACGACCAACTGCGCGGTGCTCGGGGTGGCGATCCTCAACGTGCAGGAACAGCACGCTTTCGTCGAAAGCCTCTTGTACGGCTTCGGTTCCGCGCTCGGCTTCACCCTGGTGCTGCTGCTCTTCACCGGCCTGCGCGAGCGCCTGGCGCTCGCGCAGGTGTCGGAAGCGATGGCCGGCGCGCCGATCGGCTTCGTCACCGCGGGCCTGCTGGCGCTGGCCTTCATGGGCTTCGCCGGACTGGCCTAAGGAGACAAGCATGATCGCTGCCCTCACCAGCCTTACCGTCCTCGGAACCAGCCTCGGTCTCATCCTCGGCCTCGCCGCGCGCTTCTTCAAGGTCGAAGGCAACCCGCTGGTCGAAGAAATCGAGGCCCTGCTGCCCGGCACACAATGTGGCCAGTGCGGCTACCCCGGCTGCACCGGCGCGGCGCAGGCGTTGGCCAACGGCAACGCGCCGCTGACGTTGTGCCCGCCCGGCGGGCGTGCGGTGGTGGCGGCGCTGGCGGCGAGGCTCGGAATGGAGGCTGACCTGTCCGGCGTCGAGGATGCGGGGCCCCGCATTGCCGAAGTGCGCGAGGAGCTGTGCATCGGCTGCACCCGCTGCTACAAGGTCTGTCCTACCGACGCCGTGCTCGGCGCAGCCAAGCACATCCACGCCGTGTTCAGCGAGGCCTGCACCGCCTGCGGCAGCTGTGTCGACGTTTGCCCGACCGAGGCCATCCTGCTGCGCCCACTCGCGCCGACCCTGCAGTCGTGGGGCTGGGGCAAGCCCGGCTTGCAGCCGCTGGCAATTGCGCAAGGGATGGCGGCATGAAGCTGTTCAAAATGCGCGGCGGCGTCCACCCCGAGGCACGCAAGGCCGACTCCTCCGAGCGACCCATCCGCATCCTGCCGCTGCCGCCGCTTTTGCACGTGCCGCTACAGCAGCACATCGGTGCGCCCGCCAAGCCGGTGGTGCGGGTCGGCGACAAGGTGCTGGCGGGGCAGCTCGTCGGCGTCGGCCAGGGCCACGTCTCGGCGCCGGTGCACGCGCCGACTTCGGGAACGGTGGTGGCGATCGGCGACCATCCGGCGCCGCACCCGTCCGGCCTGTCCGCCGCCACGGTGACCATCGCCCCCGACGGCGAGGGACGCTGGTTCGAATACGAGGTGCCTGCCGATCCGTTCGCGTTGGCGCCGGACGACATCGCTGCGCGTGCCGGCGCCGCCGGCATCGTGGGACTGGGCGGTGCCGCCTTCCCGTCGTCGGTCAAGCTCGACGCTTCGCGCCAAAGCGGGGTGGACACCCTGGTCATCAATGGCGGCGAGTGCGAGCCTTACCTCACTTGCGACGACCGCATCATGCGCGAGCGGGCAAGCGAAATCGTCACCGGCATCCGCCTGATCCAGCATGCCGTCGGCGCCACGCGCGCACTGGTCGGCATCGAGGACAACAAACCCGAGGCGCTCGCGGCGATGCGCGCGGCTGCCGCCGCAACCGATGTGCAGATCCGCGCGGTGCCGGCGATGTACCCGATGGGCTGGGAAAAGCAGATGATCCACGCGCTGCTCGGCCGCGAGGTGCCAGCGGAGGGGCGCAGTGCCGACATCGGCGTGCTGGTCCACAACGTCGCCACCGCGTGGGCGGTGCAGCAGGCCGTCTGCCAGGGCCGCCCGCTGGTGTCGCGCATCGTCACTGTGAGCGGCGGTGCAGTCGTCGCACCGTGCAATCTGGAGGTGCCGATCGGTGCCCCGGTGCAGGCGCTGTTCGACGTGTGCGGCGGCTTCCGCACGACGCCCGCGCGCCTGGTGCTGGGCGGTCCGATGATGGGTCAGCAGATCGCCCGCACCAGCGTGCCGGTGGTGAAGGGCACCAGCGGCGTGCTGGCGCTGACCCAGGCGGAGATCGGGCTCACCCGGCCCGCACCGTGCATCCGCTGTTCCACTTGCGTGCGCGCCTGTCCGGTGGGGCTGCTGCCGCTGGAGATCGCCGCGCGCGTGCGCAGCGACGACCTCGCCGGCGCGGTGGCGCTCGGCCTCAAGGACTGCATCGGCTGCGGTTCCTGTTCCTACGTGTGCCCGTCCGGCATTCCGCTGGTGCATTTCTTCAACTACGCCAAGGGCGATCTGGCGGCGCAGGCGCGCAGCAAGGCGAAGCAGGAAACCACCAGGAAGCTCGCGGCGGAACGCAGCGCGCGCATCGAGCGCATCGCGCGCGAGCGCGAGGAAGCCGCGGCGGCGCGCAAGGCGGCCAAGGCCGCGAAGGAAGCCGCCGCCCGCGCCGCTGCAACGACGGAGGCCGCCGCATGACGACGATCGCCCATTCCCCGCATGCCCGCGCCGCCAACAGCGTGTCGCGCATCATGGCGACGGTGATGCTGGCGCTCGTGCCCGTTACCCTTTTCGGCTTCTGGCTCAACGGCTGGCCGGCGGTGTACCTGTGGACGGTGTCGCTTGCCGCCGCGCTGGTGGGCGAGGCGGCCGCACTCAAATTCCAGCGGCGCGCGGTGAAGCCCGCGCTCCTGGACGGCTCCGGCGTTTTGACCGCGTGGCTGCTGGCGCTGTCGCTGCCGCCGTGGGCGCCGTGGTGGATCGCCGTGGTGGGGTCGCTGTTCGCGGTGGTGATCGCCAAGCAGGTGTTCGGCGGGCTCGGGCAGAACGTGTTCAACCCGGCGATGGCGGCGCGCGTGATGTTGCTGATTTCCTTTCCGCTCGAAATGACGATCTGGGTGCCGCCGATGAGCCAGCCGGGGCTGCTCGACAGCCTCGCCGTGACCTTCGGCGGGGGCCAGCTCGATGCCGTCAGCAGCGCTTCGCTGCTGGGCCACGTCAAGACCGAATTCAGCCGCGGCCTGGGTCTCGAGCAGGCGCTGGCCGGGCACTATGCGCCGCTCGAGGCGCTGTGGGGCCGGCGCAGCGGCAGCCTCGGCGAAACGTCCGCCCTGCTGATTTTCATTGGCGGCGTGTTCCTGCTCGCGCGCCGCACCATCACCTGGCACGCGCCGGTCGCCATGCTCGCCGGGGTGGCGCTGCCCGCGCTGCTGATGAACCTCGTCGCACCCGAACACTACGCCGATCCGGTCTACCACCTGCTGTCCGGCGGGGTGATGCTGGCCGCCTTTTTCATCGTCACCGACCCCGTCACTTCGCCCAACACCGCGCTCGGCCAGCTGCTGTTCGGGCTCGGCTGCGGCCTCCTGACCTACGTGATCCGCACCTGGGGATCGTATCCGGAAGGCGTGGCCTTCGCCGTGATGCTGATGAATGCCGCCACCCCGCTGATCGACCGCAATATCAAGCCGCGCATCTACGGCCGCACCCGCCAGGGCGCGCCGTTGATGACCCGGCATGCGAAGAAGGACGCCGCATGAAGCTCGACGCGCTGCGGGCCAGACTCGCCTACCAGACCGTACTGCTCGGCTGTGTGGTGCTCCTGACCAGCGCCGCGCTGGCGCTGGCCTCGCGCGCCACCGAGGCCGACATCGAGGCGGCGGCCATGCGCGACCTCAGGCAGTCGCTGGCGCAGGTGCTGCCGGGGGAGTACGATAACGACCTGCTGACGGACACGCTCCGGCTTGACGTCGACGAGGGTCCGACCGTCTACCGCGCGCGGCGCGCGGGACGCGTCGAGGCCGTGGTGTTCCAGACCGTGGCCCGTGGCTACGCCGGGCCCGTCGTTTGCATCATGGGGGTGGCGCGCGACGGCCAGCTGCTCGGCGTGCGCGTACTTAGCCACAAAGAAACGCCGGGGCTGGGCGACAAGATCGAACCGGCCAAGGACACCTGGATCCATGAATTCGAAGGCAAGTCGCTGGGGTCGCCTACGGCGGACAAGTGGGCGGTGAAAAAGGACGGCGGCGCCTTCGACCAGTTCGCCGGCGCCACCATCACCCCGCGCGCCGTGGTGCGCGCGGTCAAGGGAGGGCTGGAACTGTTCGCCCGGGAACGGTCGCGCATGCTCGGCGAGATGGAGGAGGGCAAGACATGAGTTACGCACGCATTGCCAAAGACGGCCTCTGGGACAACAACGTGGTGTTCTCCCAGATGCTGGCGCTGTGCCCCTTGCTGGCGGTGACCGGCAGCGCCACCAACGGGCTCGGCATGGGGCTCGCCACCACCGCGGTGCTGCTCGCCTCCAACACCCTGATCTCGGCGGTGCGCCACCTGGTCAGCACCGAGGTGCGCATTCCGGTCTACATCGTGCTGATCGCCACCCTGGTCACCCTGGTCGACATGGGGCTGAACGCCTGGGCGCACGAGCTGTACAAGGTGCTGGGGCTGTTCATCGCGCTGATCGTGGTGAACTGCGCGATTCTCGGGCGCGCCGAGTCATTCGCCTCCAAGTCGCCGGTTCTGCATGCGGCGGCGGACGGCCTGATGATGGGACTGGGTTTTACCTTCGCACTGGTCGTCATCGGCGGGGTGCGCGAGATCCTCGGCGCCGGTACCCTGTTCGCCAACGCGCATCTGCTCTTGGGCCAGGGCTTCGCCTTTCTGGAGCTGACCGTGATCCCCGAATACCGCGGCTATCTGTTGATGATCCTGCCGCCGGGCGGCTTCCTCGCGGTGGGATTTTTGCTCGCCGGCAAGCGCATGCTCGACCGGCGTCTGGCCGCGCGCCGCATCACGGCAGCCCTTTCCCTGGCTCCCAGCCCCTAGTCCCTAACTCCTAACCCAGCCATGCAAGTCGCCATCGCCTATTCCGAACCCGCTCAACAAGTCTGGCTGCGCATCGACGTGCCGGAGGACTGCACGGTGCAGGACGCCATCGAGCGCTCTGGCATCCGGCGCCAGTTTCCCGAGATCGACCTGGCGACCAACAAGGTGGGGGTGTTCGGCAAGCTCGTCAAGCTCGACGCCGGACTCAAGCCCGGCGACCGCGTGGAAATCTACCGCGCCATCATCGCCGACCCTGCAACCGTGCCGCGCCGCCGGATCGGGGATGACGACGACGATGACGACTGACGGAAAAGATCCCGGCTAGCACGTGTCTTTGCTGCGCGCCGGCGGTGCTTCCATCAGCCAGCGGGGCAAGCCCTTGTGTCCAATCAGCTCGGCCAGCGTGCAGTGGCCGAACTGCCCGAGTATTTCCTGCTTGATCGGCTGCCACTGGCAGTGCAGCACACAGGCCGTTTCATCGTCGCATTCCTTGAGCCCCAGCAGACAGTCGCGGGGACCGCGCTCGCCACGGGTGAGTGCGACGATATCCAGGAGGGTGAGCCGCTCGGTTCCCGGGTTCAGGGAGAAGCCGCCGCCGCGCCCGCGCGACGACGACAGCCAGCCGACGCGGCAGGGTTCCTGCAGCAGCTTGGCGAGATAGGGTAGCGGAAGCCTCAACTGCGCGGCGAGTTCGCGCGCCAGCACCGGGCCGCCGGACGGGTGGGCGACCAGGTACAGCAGGACCTGCAGGGTGTATTGGGTGCTGCGGCTGAGGATCATGGGGCGTTACGCCTGGGCGGGTTCAGCAGTTGATTGACCCAGGCCTGCTGGCACACGCGCTTGCGGCGCTGCTCGAGCAGGGTGCGGATGGGGCCGCGCGCGTCCTTCAGCGGTAGCACCGCGGCCTGCGTGATGGCCTCGCAGCGCAAGAGGTGCAGGCCCATCGGCGATTCGAGGATTTCGCTGGCCTCGCCTTCCTGCATGCGAAAGAGCGCGGCATCCAGTTCGGGATAGAGTTGACCGATCGGCACCTCGCCGAGCAGGCCACCCTGCAGCGCGGTGGGACACTCCGAATGCTTCATTGCCTGCTCCTCGAAGCGCTGCGGCTCGCGTGCCAGCCGTGCGGCGATGGCCTCGATGCGGGCCTGCGCGGCGGCGCGCGTGTTGTCGGGCAGTTCGTCGTTGATGGTGACCAGGATATGGCGCGCGCGCCGGATCTCAGGGCGGTGGAACTGGTCTGGGTGGTACTGGTAGTAGAGCTCGACGTCGATGTCGGACACTCGCGCCGCGCGCGTGCCGACCTTCTCAAGGATCGCCTCGACCATCAGCTCGCGCTCGAGCGCGTCGGTGAAGCCGGCCTCGTCGAGGCCGTTGTGCAGCAGGTCGGCATGGAAGTCGGCTTCGTCGGCGTAGCGCTTGCGCACCTCGGCCAGCGCCGCGGCCAGGCTGGGCGCAGGTACCGTGGCGTCGCGTGCCTCCGGCGCCGCCAGTACCCGTGCTTCCAGACCGTATTGCTTGGCGGCCACGCACTGCACCCGCGCGCGCTCGCTGGCTTCCAGCACGGCCGGCGCCTTGCCGAACAGGTTCTGCGCGGCCTTGAGTTCGAGGTACGCCACCCCGGCGTGCGTCGGTTCAGGCATCGTACACATCCATCACAGGCGATTCCAGGCAGGACTCGGGCACCTGCAGGGTGTGCCCAGGAAAACGCACATGGTACTGCACGCCGTCGGCGAGGTCGCGCAGCACCTTGAGCACCTCGCCCTCGGCGCCGGCGGCGGCGAACACCTCGCCGTTCACCGCCAGGGTGAGCTGGGCCACCACCTTCTCGCGCGTCTCGAAGCGGCTCTCCACCCAGGTCTCGTCGGCCGGCTGCAGCTCCTCCTCGCGGCAGCCGACCACGCGGCCGTGGTCGAGGAAATTGACCGTGTAGATGACCTGGTCCTGCAGAAAGGTGCCGACGTTCATCACGTAGCCCACGCTGCCGCGCCGGATCAGCAGGTTGCCGACGTCGAGGCCGGGGAAGGTGCCGTCGTTGCGCACGTTGCGCGTCAGCCGCACGGCTTCGCCGAAGTCGAAACGCTGTTCCATGGCGTCACGAACCTGCGACAGTCGAGCTACCGCACGTCCCGCCGCTGCTGCTGCAACCGCAGCCGCCCGCAGCCGGCGCGGGCGTGCCGGCCTTGCTGAGGGTATGCATGTGGAACACCTTGAACACCTTCTCGGTGAGCGCGTCGGATTGGACGAAATCGTCGTAGGCTTGCTGCAGCAGGCGCGCATACGCCGCGCGTCGCTGGGCGTCGTCCTGCGGCATGCAGCCCGCCTTGGCGATGTAGTCGTGGAAGCGCTGCAGGATGTGCAGGCGGTTCACCTGCACGGTGCGCGCGTCGTATTCGATGCCGAAGTATTCAAGAAACTCCTCGGCGGCCGAGAGATCTTCCAGCGCTTCGTCGAGTGTCAGGTCGTCCATGATGTTTCCTTTTCTAATGGGTTGATTCAGGCCGCGGCTTCTTCCAGCAGGGTGTTGCGGTACACGTCGAGCAGGATCTTGCCGCCGAGGCGGTCGTGGCTATCGAGTTGGATCAGCTTTTCCAGCATGGCCTCGCCCTCGGCCGCGAGGCCGAGGCGCAGGTTGATGTAGCCGGCGGCCTTCAGCACCATCAGGTAGAAGCGCAGCAGGCCGATCGAGCGCATCGCGGCGTAGCCAAGTTGTTCGGGGCGCAACTGCTGCCAGCGGCCCGGAAGGTTCAGCCGGTGCGCAGCGGCTTCCAGCGTGCGGTCGGCGACGACCCGTGCGTCGTCGAGCCGGTGCTGGTAGAAATAGAAGCGGTACAGCGCGACCAGAACCACCAGCTGCGAAGGCGCGAGGAAGTAGGCGCGCAGCAGCAGGCCTTCACTCTCGTCCGAGCCGTTGCCCGCGCCCGCTGCGGCGATCAGCCGCTCCACCTCGGGCGCGATCGGGTCGTCGAAGTACAGCGCTGCCTGGTCGAAATCCATCAGGTCCATGTTCATGCCTTCCGTATCGTGCGTGCCACCTCGGTGCCGCACAGGTCGTCCGCTTCGCACACGCTGCACTGGCCGTCGACCGGCTCGCCGTTCTGGCGCAGGGTCGCTTCCAGCACCTCGATGCGCTCCATCAGGCAGGCGATCGCCTTGCCCACCGGGTCAGGGATCAGGTGATGATCGAGATTGATGCCGAGTGCGTTGGCCGCGCCTTCGTCCTGTCGTAGCACGACACGGCCGGGGATGCCGACCACCGTGCGCTGCGCGGGCACGTCCTTCACCACCACCGAGTTGGCGCCGACGCGCACGTGGTCGCCGAGCGAAATCGGGCCCAGAACCTTGGCCCCGGCGCCAATCACCACGTTGTTACCCAAAGTCGGGTGGCGCTTGCCGCGGTTCCAGCTGGTGCCGCCCAGGGTCACGCCGTGATACAGGGTGACGTCGTCGCCGATCTCGGCGGTCTCGCCGATCACCACGCCGGCGCCGTGGTCGATGAAGAAGCGGCGGCCGATGGTCGCGCCGGGATGGATGTCGATGTTGGTCAGCAGCCGCGCGAACCACGACAGCAGACGCGCCGGATAGCGCAGCCCCGCGCGCCACAGCCGATGCGCGACGCGCTGCAGCAGGATGGCGTGCACGCCGGGATAGGTGGTGATGACCTCGAAGCGCGAACGCGCAGCCGGATCGCGCTGGAACACGCAGGCGATGTCCTCGCGCAGCAGCGCGAACAGGCCCGGGGCAGCAGGTGCGGCGCTCAGGATTTCCTCGGGATGCATGGCTTCGTCCATTTCGCGCTCCTCAATGCAATGCGCCCGGCACATGACGTCCGATCATGCGCTGGTACAGGAACAGCAGTTCGTGGTCGGCCGGCGAGCGCTTGGCGCGCTCGGCGAACACGCGGATGTCGGGCAGCAGTTCGCGCGCATCGGCTGAACTCAAGGTCAGACCCATGCGCGCATAGGCGGCGATGATGCCGTGCGAGCCGGAATGCTTGCCGACCACAAGCGTATGCGTGCGTCCTACTTCAGTCGGATCGAAACCCTGGTAGGTGGCCGGGTCCTTCAGCAGGCCGTCAACGTGGATGCCCGATTCGTGGGTGAACACGCCGCCGCCGACCACGCTTTTCTGCCACGCCACCGGCCGGCCCGAAGCCGATGCCACCGTGTCAGACAGCACCGGAAACAGGCTGAGATCGACGCCAGTATTGAAGTTATAAAGTTTGGCCAGTCCCAGCGCGACTTCTTCCAGCGGCGCATTGCCGGCGCGTTCGCCCAGCCCGTTAACCGTGGTGTTGACGTGCGTCGCACCCGCGCGGCAGGCGGCCAGCGTGTTGGCGGTCGCCAGGCCGAGGTCGTCGTGCGCGTGCATCTCGATTTCCAGATCGACCGTGCAGCACAGGGTGGCAATGGCCTCATGCACGCCGAAGGGTTCCATCACCCCGAGCGTGTCGGCGAAACGCAGGCGGCGCGCGCCGGCTTCCTGCGCAGCCTCGGCCACGCGCAGCAGAAACTCCTGATCGGCACGCGAGGCATCCTCGCAGCCGACGATGACCTCTAGCCCCAGATCGAGCGCGCGCGGCACCATGTCGCGGATCGCCTGCAGCACCCAGGCGCGGTCCTTCTTCAGCTTGCGCGTGATGTGCAGATCGGACACCGCGACCGACACGTCGATCAGATGTGCCTTCAGGTTGCGGCAGGCGTCGATGTCGGCTTCGCGCATCCGGCTCCACACCACCAGCTTCGACTTCAGCTCGAGGTCGGCCACCGCACGGATGCCCTCGCGCTCGGCTTCGCCCATCGCCGGGATGCCCACTTCCAGCTCCGGCACACCCATCGCATCGAGGCGTCCGGCAATCGCCAGCTTCTCGTCCAGCGTGAAGGCCACGCCGGCGGTCTGCTCGCCATCGCGCAAGGTGGTGTCGTCGATGATGATGGTGCGGTTCATGCTCGCTTGGAATCCATTCGTTCGGCAGATGCCTGGATATCTGCAAGCCCTATGCCAGATGGGATAAAAACGTATGCGCATGAATTGCAAAGTGAATTTGTGGGGAGCCTCACTCAACTCCGGTAGGCAATGGCACGCCGAATCTGGCTTCGTCGGGTTTACTACAAACGGGCCGTGGCGATGGGCGACCCATAGCCTATGGGATGCCGACGGTATGACCGCAAGCCGGCTGAGCCGGTTAGCGCGGCGATTTATTGGAACTGTTTGAATTATCTATAGTGTGGTGTAGATTATGGCATCCTCACGACTCTACAGGAGACGCGTCATGAACTCACCTACCGCCATCGACATGCTAATTCACGTCGACCATCCCGATGCGAAAGCCCGCTTGGCCACCAGGCTGGCAGAGTGCCCCGGCATACTCAAACCCCGGATCGCCTCGTGCACGCCCAATCTGTTGTTCATCCGTCACGATCCCAGGCGTTTCGACATCCGCTCTGTGCCGGGCATTGCCAAGGGCCTCGGTATCGATGCGTGCATCGTCGAGATCTAAGCGAAATGAAGATCGGTGAAGTCGCGCAGCGGGTCGGCATATCGGTATCCGCGCTGCGCATGTACGAACAGCGCGGGCTGATCGCTGCCCGGCGCTCGCTGCGCGGCACGCGGCATTACGGTGAGGAGGAATTGGCGCGCTTCCAGGCCATCGTTGGCCTGAGCCATGCCGAGGTTCCCCTTGAAACACTGGCCCGGCTTGCCCGCATCCGCACGGATAACCCTACAGGGGATGCCGCCAGCCGCCAGGTCGAGACCGTGCTCAAGGATGCGGAAGCCGAATTGATGGCCCGCGTCGAAACCCTCCAGGCCGCTCTCGCTGACCTGCGTCGTGCGCAAGAGCGGCTGGTGGGGTGCCATGGTTGTTCGCGTCGACCTACACGTGGAAACTGCTCCGCTTGCCCGGTCGCCGACGAGTTGCTGGCCTGTCCCGTCATGCGGGTGGTCTGGGACCAGGAGGATGGCGATGCCTGAGACAAGCGTACTCATGCGCAGAATGGCAGGATGGATACGGCGCACGCGGCTGGAAGCTGGACGTGTCGCTCGACGATCCGGAGGTAATTGCCGCCACGGCCGAGACTGGGCAGAAGCTGCCTACCTCCGTGCTGGTGCACGACATCCTCGACCATCACCTGTGCGGACTCGCCCTGGGCGGTCATCGCAACGAGGCCATAGCGCTCCATCAACTCAGCTTGCGCACCGGCGCTGACCCGCAGCCCGACCTCTTGCAGATGGTGGACGAGGACCTGATGCATGGCGGCGTAGTGGGGGAGTCGATGCGGGACTTCCTGCGCGAGCCCTAAGCGAGAACTGGCAAGAGGACACGGCAGGTTCGCACTTTTGGATCATTGTTGTGCACTGGAAATAGACGACCCTTTCACCATTCAAATCGCCACACCCTACCAATGAGGATCTGCCATGACCGCCAATCGCATGCTGTACCTGTCCTTCGCCGCCATCATGCTGGCCGGCGTCTGGCTTACCGGCTTCGACCGTGTGCACTGGTTGCTCTATGTTCCCGTTGCCTTCGCCAGCATCGCGGGACTGACCGGGTTTTGCGTCAATCTCTGGCTATGGAAGAAGCTTGGCTTCAAAGAGCAACTTCAGTGCAAGTCGTGACGACTAAAACGGGTGACATCGGGCGATCAGCCTCGCGTTGAGGCGGCTGACGGGCCCAGGCAGCTACGCATACACCGGCGCGAAGTCCTTTTCCGGCTCGGCCGAGGGGCCGTTCTCGCCCCAGTAGGGCGACAGTTTCCGCAGCTGCGCGACGATTTCCGGCACCACCTGGATGACGCGGTCGATCTCCTCTTCCGTGGTGTAGCGCGACAGCGAGAAGCGGGTGGTGCCGTGCGCGGCGGTGTAGGGGATGCCCATCGCGCGCATGACGTGGCTGGGTTCGAGCGAGCCGGAGGTGCAGGCCGAGCCCGAGCTGGCGGCGATGCCGAACTTGTTCAGCAGCAGCAGGATGGCTTCGCCTTCGATGTATTCGAAGGCGATGTTGCTGGTGTTGGGCAGGCGGTTGCTGGCGTCGCCGGTGACGAACGCGTGCGGGACCTTGGCGAGGATGCCGGCTTCGAGCTTGTCGCGCAGGCGGCGCACTTCGGTGTTCTCGTGCTCCATCGCTTCCAGCGCCATCTCGCAGGCCTTGCCCAGTGCAACAATTGATGCGGTGTTCTCGGTGCCCGCGCGGCGGCCGCGTTCCTGATGGCCGCCGCGTAGCAGCGGACGGAAGCGCACGCCGCGCTTCAGGTACAGCACGCCGATGCCCTTGGGCGCATGCAGCTTGTGGCCCGACAGCGACAGCATGTCGATCTTGCTGTTCTTCAGGTCGATCGGCACCTTGCCCACCGCCTGCACAGCGTCGGTGTGGAACATCACGCCGGCGGCATTGGCCAGCTCGGCCATTTCCAGCACCGGGAAGAAACTGCCGGTTTCGTTGTTGGCCCACATCACCGACACTACCGCGACGCGGTCGGTGAGCAGCCGCTTGTATTCGTCCAGGTTGACGCGGCCCTTGCCATCGACCTTCAGGTAGTGGGCGGTGTAGCCTTCCTTCTCCAGCTGACTATAGAGGGAGAGGATGGCCGGGTGCTCGAGCACCGTGGTGATGATCTCGCGGCGCTCGGGATTGGCCTTCAGCGCGGAAAGGATCGCCGTCGAATCCGACTCGGTGCCGCACGAGGTAAAGATGATCTCGGACTCGTGTTCCGCGCCCAGCAGTTCCTGCACCTGCATGCGCGCCTTCTTCACCGCCAGCCCGACCTTGTTGCCGAAGCTGTGCAGCGACGACGGGTTGCCGAACTGCTCGAGATGGGCGTCCTCCTCACTGAAATCCCCCATGCTGAAAGGCATGTCGTAGGAGTATTCCTGGACCAACAGGTGGTCTTCCTTGTGGCTACCTGAAAGCCACAACAAGAAGTCTGCTCGCGCGGGCATGCCTTTGTCGGCGAGTGCTGGGTCGACTTTCCCACCGAGGCCCAATATATTGTGGATTTCCGTGCAGGCTTTGTCGCGCTCGACCTCAAAATTGGCTGGGCCTGGGAGGGTCAAAGGACACCAGAGTGCTTGAACGGCTAGCGCCTTATTCTCCAACGGCTGCGTCAACCGTTTCAGATACTCGCGCATTGCCGTATAGCCCAGCCCGTAGGCCACGGCAGACATATGCTGCAAAGCAGAGCGAGTTTGCTCCTTGACGGTTTCGTCGATGATGCCCAGTTCGTTAATGACGGTGCTGTGAACCTTGCTGGTTTTGGTATCCCGCCACGGTTGGAGATGGGGGTCGTCAAGCTGAATGAGCTCGTAATCGGCAAGGCATCCAAGCACGCCGCGCTTCACAAAGATTTCGTAGGCTTGGCCCCAGATAACGGCCTGCTGCTGGAAGGTCTGTTCGTCCATCAGACCGTTGCTTCCTTGTCCTTGTGGAGCACCTTGGTGACGTGCGCCAGGAGGGCAGGGAAGGATAGAAGGACCGAACCTTTCCCGCGGCGCTGCATGACCTCCAGTTCACCAGCGGCCGCAGCAGTTCCTGGCATGGCCCACCCAAACGGGTCGAGCACAGGCAGTACCTGGGATTTAGTGGCAGCACGCTCGCTTTCCAGGAAGTGAATGCCACGCAGTACCCCCAGGATGGATTCACGGACAGCCTTGCCTAGGGGTGTCGTGCCGAGCATGTTTTGGCGGACTGTTTCGCTCCATTCCAGGTCGGACAGCCGTTGCTCAATATCGAAGAAGTAGGTGCAGAACCCGGACTGCGGCCGGCCATTCTCTGTAACTACGGCCAATGTGGCAAAGGTGTAAATCGGCTGAAGTCCCCGAATAAGCTCGCGTTCAGCCTGTTCATACATTCGTTGGTGGTCGGCAAAAGTCACAACTTCAAACGCACTCTCCGATGCGCTCCGGGTATGCAGGCGTGTTGCGGGGAATACGTCCCGACGCAGGGGGTACAGATAAACATCAGGAAACTTGCTGGAGGCTGACTCAAGGAATTCATGCGTGCCGTGGGGGGAATGCCTCTCGGCCGCGCGGCCAATGTGCCTGTTGCCGTAGTGGTGAGACAGCAAGACGATGTGCTGATAACCCAAAGACCGGAGGCGCGCTATCTCTTCCAGGATGAGGTCAGGTTCACGGAAGGACTTTCTATTGTCGACCAATCGCGATTGCATGTGCTCCACGCGGAGCGTCATGGAATCGCCGGTACGGTCTGCACAGAACGTCCGCGAAATAAACAGGAATCCGTCGGCATCCGGATATAACGGATGCACGTCGCATGGCCGTGTGACGTAGGACAGAACGGCAACCTTGTCGAGGCTGCCACCCGCATTGGTCACTATGGGGAAGCTGCCTTGCATAGCCAGTAATGAATTACGTTTTCGGTACTGGACCGTATTGTCATTGCCCTGGGTGTGGAAGCCCTGCATTTTGACGAGTAGTTCCCGGCTCAAGGCGCGCTCTATTGCCTGGCAGGCGGCGTAGACAGCCGCATTACCGTCAGTCGATTCGGATTCCTTCCCGCCGGTTTGCAGCCGCACCAAATACATCGCTAGGTTTTCCAGGCCAGGAATGGCGCGGCTGCGGCGTATGAGCTCCCAAAGGGTGAGGTAGGCCAGAAGCGCAAATGCAGCGCAGCCGGCTGTGCGCATTTGCTCAAATTTCGCCTTTTCGTCACCGGCCGTTCCCTTCTTCAAACTGAGGGAACGCACGTCGTATTCGATGTCGACGCCGCAACCCGCGTCAAAATTTGCAGCTATTGCATCTGCAGGCCGCCAAGGTTCACCTTTAACGGCTGCAGGGACCAAAGGAATGAAGCGCACTGGTAGCACTGGCTGCTTTAGGTTGCGTTCCATCCTGACTTCATGACGCTCTCCTGTGGGGGTCAGGGAGCGTTCCATCAGGTGCGTTTCCACCTTGTAGGAGGCCAGAGCACGCACCTCACCAGGCGTGTCGGTAATGGTCAGATGTTGAAACCACGTAATGTTGTCGTTGCCTGAATCGTTCTTGACCAAAATCTCCGTGCTCTTGGATGACATGCCCCGCAGCGCGGTCCAGTCAACTGCCCCTTGGTGAACGGCAACGAAAAATTTGTCGGCCACTCGATTGGCATCGTCCACGAGCTTTGTGGATTTGGTCTGAAGGACACGTATCAGGGCTTGCGAGATGCCCGTCATTACGGACTCCCGTGCCCTCAGCTCTTGAATAAGCTTGCGTATCGCGGCAACGGGATTGTCTTTAAGCTCGGCGGTAATTTGCTTGGCGAAGGTGTCAATGGATTCGGCCGTTGGCGTATCCATAGAGTCAGGAATGACCATGCGCAAGAAAACTAGTCTTGCAATCGACTGGCCGGCAGAGACCTCGGGGCCTGGATTCTCCAACAGCCGTTCCTCGATTCGGTCCAGTCGAGTTGCGAATGCGGACTTCCCTGTCTCCGGGTTATTTCCGTTTACCCGAAACCGATAAGACACTTCGCGTTTTGTGGCGAATCCATTCTCGGGGTCAACGCGCGCTTCAAACAATTGCACCGACCATTCCGCCCATACAGGCAGGCAGGAATAGAAAGTTGCTTTCCGCATCTGGTCCGCAAGGTCAATGTTGCTTCGTTGACCATAGACGGTGCTGGCCTCCAGGGGCATCGCCTTGCCAGACGAGCTTGCGAAGGCCGTGAATGTTTCCAGCACCCGGCTGACATAGGCGTGCAACCCAGGTTTATTGGAGTGTTTCGCAACTGCCTCCATAAGTTTGAATGTCACTTGAAGCCGGACGCGCGAAAGTGCTTCGTCATCAAGGAAATCCAGAAACCGGCGAATCTGGCTACCAGGCTGCTCCCTCTGGGCGCGGAGGCTGCTGATGATGGGCTCTATTTCATCATCTTCGAAGTCATCCTTCTTCAGCTTGTTCTTGATGCCGTCCGTCAACCGGCCGAGCCAATCGCGGCCTTCCACAGTTTCAACCGCAGACAACACACGCGCAACGTCATGCTCATGCTCCGCTACCTTGCGGTCCGCAGAGGCGAAGCCGATTGGGACCATCGAAGCTTTAGCGGGTGGCTGGGGAAGCTTTACTTGAAGGCGGTCGGCCAGAGTTTGTAGTGCCTGCTCCGCAGAAGGGGTCAACAAGTTGGGGAATTCGGATTCAGGCAGAACGGCATCAAGCTCAAGGGAAATCATCTGTTGAAGCTTGACGAGGGCAGCGGTGGTTTTAGCCTCGGTTCCTGGAAGGAGCCGGCCGCCTACCTTTGCTGAGGTGCCACGAGGAGGTAGTTCAAGGTCGCGAAAGAACCCAACATCCGGTCCGGCTGCTAAATCACTTTTGAACTCTGGCAGCGTATACAAGCGGCGCAGGGTATTAACGAGATTGAGGTGTAATCGGCCGTCCTGATATCTAACTATCCCGCTAGGCTCCAAGCCTTCGGGTTTGAGCGCTTGGGTGAGTAATTCACAAAGGCGAGACAGATTGACGGAGGGAGTGCGTGCGCGCGCAGAGATACTGGCGCCACCCAAATTGGATGTGCTCATAGGTCAAGCTCCTTTCTTGGCAGCTACGCCACTTCACCCACGAGACGACCATTCCGCGTGAGCGGGTTCATCTAACTATTGAAGCCAGTATAACGACACTGGCGTCAGGTTATCCACAGGCTAAAAAAAGTAAGCCGCAGCTAGAACTCCAAATTGCTGTTTGGACAAATCTAGCCAGGGGGGCTTGGCTCCATTTGTGGCGTCTCACGCTCCAGAATCGAGCCCGGTTGCTTGCAATGTCATGGCGGGCAATGCATATGCCAACTGCTATGTTATTTGGAGAATATTCCAAAGGAGACGGACATCGTCGATGTCTCTCAGTTTGACCGTCCACTCCCCGCTGTTGACTTGCTTGGCTGACGGAAAACTTGCCTCAAGGTTCTGAAGTTTGTAGCGCCCGCTTCGAATCGCCGGCAGACGGAAATAAAACAGGAGCCACTTCTGCGCAATTCCAAACGCGAAAGGGTGTTCTTCGTGCTGGTCAAAGAACCGGAAGTCTCGGTAAGCCCCATGAAGACCCGGATAGCACGTGTAGTTCCTCAGGCCTGCGGCCAATCCAACCAGGTATCGGAAGGCATCTTTGGCTTCCTCTGACTCGATATAGTCGAACCAGTCTGGATAGAAACTGGAATTGCGTGCGTCGGCGAGCATGTTGGCTCCTGTAAACAAGGACGGCTTAACCCGTCATGGCGACTGCTTCTGATTTTTCAGGATGAAATATTGCGCTTAATTGCCTGGGGACAGTATTCAGGTCGCTCAAGTCCAGTGTCGCAACCCTGATACGCGCCACGCCGTCTTGAGCCGGGTTCCCCGCCCAGGATTTCAACTGATAGCTGGCCCGGAGGCCGGCAGTAGGACCCATGTTCGAATGATGCGGGTAAACCAGTACAACGTCATTGCAGGCATAGCAATTGGCGTAGGCATACATCTGGTAGAGGTCTGATTGAGACACGCCTTCCTTGGCATCTTCCAGAGACAACTCCTTCCACTTGGTGTCCATAATCCATTTGGGCAATCGGTCTTTCAGGCCGACTACATCTGGCTTCATTGCGAACACGTCCCGCTTGCTGGTCTCGTCGATTGCCAGGTGTCGTTGCGGCCCTTGAAGTACCACTTGGAATCCTGCCGGACGGAATACTCTCCTAGCTATACGGCCGACATATTCCTCAAACAGGCTGTTCATCTCGAAGAACAATGAAAAGCCCTGCACACCACCGCCACTGACATCCGGGGGCGTGTTGGTCAGGAAGAGCTGGGCCAGTTTGTATGCGGGCCGGTAACGGTCATTCAACCGGTCAAATGCGATGCGATGCCAGGGTAGGGAATGACGCGGTACATCCGACACTCCCTCAAAAATCAGCATCAATTCTGCAAGCTGCCGCTGGTTTGTCAGCTCCCGCGATGCCTTGAGCAGCAGACGGACTGCCGCTTTGAGAATCTGATTGAGCGGGTTGTCTTCCTGGAACTCGTCGAAGCGACAGTAGAGCCGCTCGGGATTGGCGGCATTCAAGCGGACTTGCTCCTTCACTCCTAGCTTGCCGCGTAATAGGGGAAGGTTTTCCTCACGCCCTTCATAACGCCGAACAAGGCCACGATGCACCTGGGCAAATAGCTTGTCGCAAAAAAGGCGGATAAGGACTTCGAGTATTCCGTGGTTTTGGGTTGCAACTTTGGCAACGTCCCCTTCGCTAATTTCAAGGTCCAACGCGACCGACAACATGGCAACCAGATTGCGGCGCATTGTTGTCTCGCCAATGCCCTCAACCTTGGGCAGTACTTCTACCGTGAGTGCGCCAACCTGGGTGGCCCCGACGTACTGTTGGGCCGACAGGGTGTTTTCGTTGACGAATTTGAAAATATCAAAGCCGTGTACCCGCTTCAGGCTCCTGAGGCGGGCAGCCTGAATGGCGCTTATCGAAGGGCGCCCGGGGTCCAACTCACTGATATGGAGCTCACTGATATGGAGCTTTCCGAATTCCCGTACAGATATGAGTGGCACAGGCCTTACCGGTAGATGTTGAGGTAGGCGTCCAGGCTAAACGGACCTTTCCGGACCCGGTATCGCGGCCGCGCTTCATAGCCATCGGCGGTGTTTTCGAGGCCCTTGGGTATGCCATCGATTGTTTCGATGAACTGGCCGGACTGGTCATTGAGCGTCAGGCGAACCTTGGACCAGTCCTCATAGAAGTATTCCTGCAAGAGCGGAATTACCTTGCGGCGGAACGCAGCTTCAAGGTCATCCAGCGTCCTGACATTGATGAAGTAGGCGTGACCAATCGTGTGGTCGCGGTCGTACAAGTACTCAACGCGCTCATTCAGAATCTGAAGCATGGCCCGAAGGTCGATACCC
The DNA here is from genome assembly GCA_019459055.1 of Thiobacillus sp. Classification (GTDB taxonomy): domain Bacteria; phylum Pseudomonadota; class Gammaproteobacteria; order Burkholderiales; family Thiobacillaceae; genus Thiobacillus. The sequence goes on from JAIBEI010000040.1 coordinate 44,198, forward strand.
TCGATACTGGCCTGCTGTAGCGCCTCGGGGCTGGGCTGCAGCTCCTCAAACTCAAACCGGCGACGCAGCGCAGTATCGAGCAGAGCAATCGAACGGTCAGCGGTATTCATGGTGCCGACTACGTAAAGATTGGCAGGAACGCTGAACTCGTCTCCGGAATAGGGGAGCTTCACCGTCAATGCATTTTCTTCACCTTCGCGCTTATCGGGCTCCAGCAGGGTAATGAGCTCGCCGAAGACCTTGGAGATATTGGCACGGTTAATTTCGTCGATGATGAGAACGAAGGGTTGGTTGCCACCACCTTGTCGTTCATTGATAAGGCCGTCGAGTGAGTCGAATTTGATGGCGTCGTTGTCTAGTCGATACAGGGTCGATTGCTGGAAGTTTTTCTCGTAGATGTCTTCTACTGGGCGGTTGCCCTCGAAGACAGCCAGCCAGCGAACGGGGCGCATTTGATGGTAGGTGCCAGCGGCCCCGGCCTCCAGGTACTCGTAATCGCCAACGACCTCGCCTATGGCCCGGAACGCCTTGTTGCCTTGCGAGGCAACGACGAGGTCGCCAATCTTGAGCTCATTTTTGAAGGTGCTGACGAAACGAACCTGGGAGTCGAGCTTTTCGACGTCATTGTGGTCGTCCTCGAGTTTTTTCCTGATTTCAGCAACAGTCGTGCATTCAGAGAAATCAACGTCGTCGCCCCAGCCCAGCAGCGCGTAGCCGTTCGCAATGCATTCCTGGAAGACGCGATTTCCTTCGCTGGTGCCGGCAATGCCAAATGACATCTTGTAGACGGTCCTGTCCTGCAGTGGTTTGCCTTGCAACCCTGGTTTGACCAGCGTGCTGCGTCGGGCGGCGTCGCATACCTCCCGGAAAATCCCCGGGCGGACACGGTAGGTGACCTGGCCATCCTTGGACTCCGGGCGTAAACCCTCAACGAAGTCCTCATAACCATACGATTGGTGGAAAGTCACAAAGCTAATCCGGCCTTCCTTTCTGAGTTCCTCGTATCGCTTCATAAGCTCCTGACGGGGCTGGCCTGAGTGTCCGTCACAGATTTCGACCGCGCGTTCAGCAGTCTTGTAGGTCTTGCCGGTGCCCGGAGGGCCGTACAGGATGATGTTCATGCTTTGCGGGGGCTCATCAGTCAAAGTGGGTTGGGGCGCTGGTCTGCTAGCCTCATCGTGTTGTTCGACGGTGGCGGGTATCCCCTCGTAGGCATCACACAATGCCGTGAGTGCTTCCATGGTGGGGACATACAAATTGTCAGCAGGGAAGCCCACATTCAACTTGGGAGCATGAGCATCCAGGCTAGAAATACGTGGTTCATCCTTGCCATATCGCCTATTCAGCGAGACTCCAGGGGCGAGTGATGGCCAATCACCTGGCTCAACAAAAACCGTTACCTTGCTTCCGGTACGTACTAGACCGATTTGCCGTCCCGTGTCCGTGCTAAATGCCGCCATATACTTGACGGGTTCCCTTAGAAGCTGAAAACGGTCCTGCAGGTAAGTCAGTGCATCTTCTTGGGTCAGCTTTTTGGGTAAGGTGGCCTCCCAGCTGGCCCAGAGCTCGGAGGCGTATTCGAAGGGTGACTTGTCGCCACGTGATTGCATGAGCTCGGCATAGAGCTCGGTATAGCTGGGGCGCGGGTTTGTTGTGTGGGCTAACGCCCTGAGGACTTCCAGTTTGTAGATGGGAAGTATGGAAAGGGCGGACCGGTTTTGGTAGAGGAAAGCTATTTTCCACTTTATCACTTGCCCCAAATCAGCGTTCTCGACGGTCTGGAAATCCCCATTCCGGGCCGCCTCCGCAACCTTCACCACTTCGGTCAGGACCGCCTTAAAGGCCGCCTCTGGAGTGTTTCCGTACTTCGCGTACCAAGCGTAAATGTCCCCATACATCAGTCCGCCTTCATTCTTCTTGGCCTGGTCATCCGCTCGATGATAGATGCCGAACTTGAAGGCGGAGCCCCCCCAGATTGAGCCTAGCTGTTCTGTCCTACCTTCCAGCCAATTGGTGAAAGTATTGTTATCGCCGGCCTTCGTGTACTGCTCAATCCGGAGTGAGCCTAATGTGTCCAACGGCCACTGTTGCAAGAACTCGTCCCACAGTTTTTCGGAGTTTTCAGGGTTTATTTTCATATTTTGATACGGCTAGTTATTGGGGGCGCTGCAAGCTTGCATGCCTCGCTCTCCAGTGATGCAACTATTTGCATCATTTTTTAAAAAAAGAACCCCCGGCAGAGCCAGGGGGAAAGTCATACACCCTTCGAGAGGCATTTACAGGTTATCTCGCGTTGGTAGGCGTTTGAAGCTCTATCGAAAAAATGCCTACCAAGCTAGGTAGCCCCATACTACTGTTGGAGTTCGCCAACCTCACGCACCCAACACAGTGTGTTCACCAAGGCCATCTCCTCCGGGGTTGAACAACGGATAGAAAGCAGAGCTGGGTTAGCGATGAAAAGCGCCAAACACTTGGCTCGGGAGATTGCTACATTCAGCCGGTTCTTGCTGTAAAGGAACTCGATGAACCTCGGCAGGTATTCGCCGCTCGATGTAGCCATGGAAACAATCACTACTTCGGCTTCCTGGCCCTGAAACTTGTCGACGGTCCCCACCCGTGCGCCTTCCGGTAGAACCTGTCTGAGGAGGTTGACCTGCATGTTGTAGGGCGCCACTACCAGGATGTCGTTTAGGGTCATTGGGTGTTCATGGCCCGCTTTGTCCCGGTAATGCTGCTTGAGCAGGCTGGTCAACAATTCATTGACCAAGCACGCTTCCTCCGGGCTGCGCTGGGAGCAGGCATCATGCTCAATCGGGATATACCGAACACCCGTTGGGCTTAAATAGGGGTGTGCATCTGACTCGAGTATGAGCGTTTGCATTGCATTGTTGGGCTCAGGTTCCAGTCGGCCGTCGTAGACCGCGTCAGAAATGAACCGGCATACATCTGGGTGCATCCGCCAAGTTGTGCCAAGAAAAATTCCCCGTTCTGCGGGGATGGTGGCCATGCCATTTAGCAGAAACTCAAGAGAGGATTCTCCCGAGCGGCCAGGGTGGACGCCCTGGATAGGCTGCCCAAGCTGCATTTGGTCACCTAACAGCACGATGTTTCTAGCACTTGTGCCTAAGGCGACAAGATTGGCCAACGCGACCTGTCCAGCCTCATCAACAAAAATGTAGTCCAGGGCCTGATTCAGTGATTCATCAGAAAACAGCCAGGCTGTCCCAGCAATCAACTGTGCACCGGCAGAGAGGGCCACAGCGAGGTCTTCATTGCTGAACATGTCCTCAATGAATTCTCCATCCAGGTGGGAGTCTGGCTTGGTCGAAGTCGATTTCTTTGCACCACGGAATGAAAACCCTCGCTGCCTGGCCACCTTCTCGACGCCATGAAGGAGGTTGTTGATTGCCTTGTGGCTGTTGGAGGAAACCCCAACCCGAAAGCCCTGCTGCATCAGGGATACGATGACATGGGAACCCGTGTAGGTTTTGCCTGCCCCGGGAGGGCCTTGGACGAACAGATAACTACCATCCATGCCGGTGATGGCCTGGATGATTTGCGGTAACTCATCCTTGTCATCAAGGATAATAGGGGCTCCATCTCCATGTCCGTGGATTTTGGGCAACGCCTGGGTTAGAACAGCCTCGATAGCTGCATATTCACCTGTGCTCTGGACTACGCTGTCAGCAAAACGAAAAACAGCCTCCTTAAGTGCATTAGTTGAGATTGGAACGCCGGGCCCCAGGCAAATGGTGGCGGGCAGAGCTTCCTTATTGGCCGAGCGTTTGAAACTGACTCTGCGGGCCTCTCCGTCTACCTTGAGCCCACGTATTGGCTCGGCGGTTTGGGTAATGGTCGCGCCATCACCTGTCTTCAGCTTTGTTTCCTGCTCTGGAAATCTGAAAGTGTGGACAACGGAGCGCTTATCGATGAGCGGTGGGTGGTCAGGGTCAGGTATAAGCCCGGCCAAGCACTCAACATCCTCGATGAGTTCATCGTCCGTCATCTCCATTCTGGAGAACATTGCCCACCATTCTGGCTTGGAGGTCCTGCGATGGAAATCTAGGAGCTGATACGTGAGTTCCTGGAGGTGCTCAGCCGCCCCCCATGTCGTCCGGCTTTCTGGCAGATTGTCGACGAGCCGCTCTCTATATGGAATGAGCCGCTTTTCATCTTCGGTCAGCGCACCGACTTCAGGCATCTTGTCATCGGAGGAAGTTGGCCGCTCCTTTGCCCAAATCAGGCTTGTTGGCCGCAACTGGAGCAGCCACTCTCTCAGTTCATAAGTTGAACGAACATCGTCGTAGTTGTAGTCCTCGATATCCTTGAGCAACTGCGGGTCCTGGGTTTCTTTCCAGCGCTCGTAGTAGACGATGCTGGCACCGGCACTCTTGACGTCACCTGTCCGACTCTCCAGGTAGAAGTGCTCGATGTTCTTGATGGAATATCTGGGCTCGGAAACACGAATCCCTTCCCGCACCACCTTATAGAGGTCGACCAGCATTCCCCGGCGCAGTAGGTTGTCCACCTCGGCTTCTCTAGTTCCATGCAGGGACATGAGTTTCTTGAGTGCCGTCTGCTCGTAATGGGCGTAGTGGTAGATGTGGGCGTCAGGATGCCGCTGCAGCCATCCGGTCACGAAGTCCATGAAGGCTTCAAAAGCCCGCTTTTCTTCAGTCCGGCTATGGGCCCAGAAAGCTTTGAACTCAGGCTTCCCATCCTGGAAAAAGTAAAGGCCGAATAGGTATTCCAGACCGCCTTCTTCCAGGGGGTCACCCTCCATGTCGAAGAACAGGTCACCCACGTGTGGGCGGGGGAGGCGGGCGAAACCCCGGGCACCGCCCTCGTCTTGAGGCAGCAACTCAAGATGGTTTTCACCTGTCTGACGAGCTTTGAACTGTAGTGAGGCCTGGTGGCGAAGATTCTCAACAGTCTCGACCGTCATTTTTGGAATTTTTGTGCCCGGAGCAAGCGTGGCCAAGGCTTCCAGTGTCGGGATGCAAGCCTGTTGCAGCTTTTTCACCTGAATTTTGGTGATGTTTGCTACTTGGCAAAGGTGGTCGTCCTGCTGCCTTCGCTCTTCACATAGCCCTTGCCACTTGCATTGGTCACATTTCTCGCAAGGGTCAGGATAAGTCTCAACCGTTTTTCCACTGACCCGCTCGAGAAGACGTTGGGACACAAAATTTAGGTAGCGGGAGTAGTCGGCGCAGCGATACGTGTCTTCGGTCTGGTCACCCAATATCACATGCATCAGCGCGGGTTCGACACCTTGTACTTTGGCTACAAGGGATGAGTAGAAGCCCAACTGAATGATGAACTTGGCCTTTGTACTGCGAGACAGCTTGGTGTCCAGAACCTCATAGCTCCAATTTCCAAGATTGGATGGACGAGTGACTTTCCTCAAAAAGTCAGCATGGCCGATGAGCTGTCCGTCCAGCAGTGTGGCTTGGTAGATGATTTCTATGCCATCTCGCATGGCCGCTGCGGTAGCTGAAACCTTCTGTTCGAGGCTTCCACCAAGGCTGGCAATGTCAATGAAAGTTTGGTGGCGTGACCTAAGCGCCTCAACGAACTGGGCCTCGTGTGCGTGACCTTTGGCTTGAATCAGCTTGGCTTCATCAGAATCCTCGGTTCTGGGAAGCGGCGTCTCTTGGTCAATCAGGTCAAGCGTAGTGAGATGCTCACATTCAAGGAAATTGACGAGGTCCGAGGCTGATAAAAGGATGTTGCTATCGCGCTTCTGCAAGGCCGCTCCCTTGTTAATTAATGACTTATTCGGTTCAATCCGCCGTTCAGTCCCCGAATAGCAGGTGCTTGAGCCACTCCAGGATGCCAGGCCGCTTACCGTCCGAGCCCGCTTTTCTCTCTATCGCCGATGTTACTGGACGGGGTGGCACGGGCCGTTGCGTTGGCGATACCTCCCTCGGCGCCATAGCTGCGTTGCGCAGCGACATCATATCGGCGAGGTCTGCTGCGTCGCGCCTCTGCACCCTTGCAATTTGTTTGATGTTCATTGCGCCGGCCCATCTCACTTGGTTGCGCCGGATGACGTAGTGCGAGCGGCATGCGTAGTCCCAGTTACCCACCGAGGGCCAGAGTGACACAAGCTCGCCTTCGCGCGTTAGACGCCACTCTGCGGGTGATAGTGGTGTGACCACTTCTTCGCCGCAGCCGCAGCAACACTTGTGCGAACAAGTACGGAAGCGCTCGCTGATATACAGCACTCCATCCTCCAGGTGGTCGGGTATGAACTCAACGAATTTCGGGAGCACTTGGTTCACCCTCATGCCACCGGCCCTTCGAACAGCTCACCACGGGTGAGTGACTGGGGGGCCACAGTGTATGCCGCGTGCTGAGATTTGAAGCGGTCCTCGTAGAAACCGAACAGCTGCTTCCACTTGATGACCGCGAGTTGCGCGTTCAGGGCATTCAAGTCAGCTACCTGGATGTTCTGTCGGTATAGGGCATCGCTGTCGTCATCATCCATCGGCACGCATTGAGCCAAGTGGCCACTCTTTTCCCTGGTCGCAGTCGTCACGCGGCAGGTGCCATCGAGTTTGAGCGTTTCTGCGTTCATGACGACATCCATGCCGACATCGACGAACGGTAAGCCCTGCGAAACCAGGTACTCGCACACTGTTTTGCGCGCCTTACCCTTATCGACGCATACGAAGACGAAGTCGCAGCCGGCCAGCTCCGCGACGTTTTCGTTGTCCAGGTAATAAGGGTGCGGGATGATGCCGCTGCGCATCGGGTCGTATTGCCGAAGGAAGTATTCCACCTTCTTCAGGTGTTGCAGCAGCTCGGCCTTGGTGGCTGCCCCTGGTGCGCGGAACGCGTTGTGCTGCTTGAAATCGTCGCCGTCAAACAGGTGGATTTCCAAAACCGGCGTCTTGCACACCTGGTCAAGAACATAGGCGCCGGTACCACCCAGTCCTACGATAGCGACCTTGGCCAGCTTCAGCCGCGCCGACGTGGTGACGATTTCCGCCCGCACGCTGGCGGTATCGGCGTAGCGGAATACCGAATCCGGCTCGCGTGGCTCGATGATGCGCCTCGTGCGGGCATCCGCATCGGGCTCGATGACCCGGGCCTGGCTTTGGATGACAGTGATGTAGTGCGTCACCTTCTCGTAGTGGTCGGGAAAACCGTTTGACCACACTTCTGGCTTGTTCGAGAACCGATGTTGGGCCACGCAGCCTTCGAAGACGTTGAACGGGTGAGGCTGTGTGTCAGCGACGAGCTCGGTCAGGCAGGTGCCATCCGCCCTGCACGGGAAGCTCCCCGTCCACCACACTTGATGGTCGTCGTCGGGCGGGGCGGGCGGCAGAATCGAGCCCGCGTTCTCCACGTACTTGCAGACCAGAGTGCCCAGCGCGACCGTTTGCTGCACGGTGACGTAGGGCACCGAGTGTACCAGCAGGTGCTGCTGATGCACTTCGGCTTCAAACCCTTCGTCCAGTAGCCTTTGCAGGCCCGAATCAGGAACGATTGGTTTTTCGGACATGAAATTCCATCCCGTTGTGCACCGCGGTCCGCTGGCCGGGAGCGAGCGTGCCGTCGTGCCCGTGTGGGTTGATGTACACCACCGTGTAGATGATGTCGAAAGGCCCTTCGGGGAAGGCCAGGCGCACGACCTCGTCGTAGGTGATGGTAGGCCCCTCGAACTGGCGCGGCCTTCCGTTTACGACGATTTCATGGACCTTGGTGTGATGCGCTTCGATGGCGTTGGCTTCAGTACTCATCGCTTACCCCTTATTTCTCGCGACGAACGCCCTTGAAAGGCGTTTTGTCGCTGGTTTTCACATCGACGAAGCGCCCCGTAGCGGTGTCGCGCTTCACATAGTTCCCGCTGGGAGTTTGCGTTTGGCTGCGCTCCCGCACGGCACCGACTCGATGCCCGTCGCCGGGCTGTCCATTCTTTGCCATATGACCTCCTTAAGTGATTAAGGAGCGTATGTTAAATAATCAAAATGATTATGTCAACAAGGCTAAAATAGCGTATCAAGTCATGACTCGTGCTAGGATGGCAAAGTTTTTTACAACGTCAGCTGCCATGCCTCATAACCTAGAATTGCTCAGTAAACTGCCTAAGGCGCAGATTGATAGGCTGACCTTCATCGACTTCCGGCTCTATTTCCTTGGTGAGTTGCGGCGCGCCGACTTGGTGGAAAGATTCGCCACCGGCGCGGCGGGCGCGACTCGCGACATAGCGATGTATCGAGAAATCTCCCCGGAGAATTGTGAATTTGACGGCACTAGCAAGCTCTATCGCCCCAGCATGTCGTTCACGCCTGTATTCGAACATCCGGTTACTCGGGCTCTGACTGCTTTGTCACAGGGGTTCGGAGAAGTCGCCGCTCAGCGCACAGGACCTCTCGTGCGATGCGACTATCCCGCACCGTTGAGCCTTCCGCGGGTGGATGTGCTTGCGACCATCACCCGGGCTATTCACCGCGGCGTGGCCGTGCGAGTGGCTTACAGCTCTAATACTAGTGGCACAAACGAACGACAGCTCGTCCCGTTTGCTCTCGTGAATAACGGTTTGCGGTGGCATGCGCGTGCTTACGACCGCAAAACCAAGTCGTTCCGCGATTTTGTGCTGACTCGAATGAGTAAGACGGCGCTGCTCGTTGACGATTTTGCGCGGACGGAAGAGATGCCGGAAAACGATGCGCAATGGTCACGCATCATTGAGCTTGAGTTGATGGTGCATCCACTCGCCGAGCGCCCGGAGGTTATCGCTAAGGACTACGACATGGTTGAGGGCATCATGAAGGTACGCGTGCGCGCTACGAACGCTGGGTACCTCCTGCAGCTATGGAATATTGACTGCTCACCTGACCATAGCTTGAAGGGCAAGCAGTACGTCCTAGCCTTGAGGGACCCGCTCGTGCTTCACTCTGCTGAAAGCGCTCTCATGGCCCCTGGATACGTCGACCTGCGGCCAAAAGCCTGAACTGGCTACTTAACGAGGGAACTTACGGAAAATATTTGTCGAGAGCGCAGGGGGGGCTTTGATTCTGGTATCCGTGATTTTCAGGGTTCTGGGGCGCGAGCTGCGCGCCGAGCCCATTCGGGCTGTAAGGCACAGAGCGCAGAAGGGGGTGGTTGTACGGTAGGTAGCCGCGGGGGGATGTGAGTAACATCACTTGAGACACTCCTTCACAGCACCTTCGAGTGTTTTCACATGGATTGGCGTCGGTGTTCCGGATTTCATTTTCCACACCGTATAACCCTCTTTCAGAGCTTTGCCCCGCAGTTCGGTTTGTTTCCCTTCGCTGATGAAGCGAACCTGGACATTGACCTTTCCGTCATGGTCTTTGATGTCGAATAGCTTACGTGCCACGGCATCACTAAGAATATGCCCGCCCTTTGTGTCGAGACAGAAAACACTCTTACCCTTCCAGGCGATGAAGTCAGGGTAAAACGCTGACGTGTCGCCCTCAGAGAGCAGGGGGATATGGAAACCACCGGAACTGGGATTGCGATGCCAAGTGTCACCGGTTTTATCCAGTTCTTCGGCGAATGCCAACTCGAACTTATTAAAGCCGGCGTAACGCTCATAGAGTCCATTGGTGAACACCGGAGCGTTTTTGGGAACTCGAAGTTTTCCAAAGATAAAAGGCTTCAGGGGCTCGTAGAAGAGGTCCGAGAACTGGTAATACGCATTTACGATTTTTCCAGCGAGGTCCTCGGCATTGTGGTCGGCAACGCTCTGTACCTGCACTTTCACATCGAACTTTGCATTTTTCAAGTCTACTACCGCTAATGCCCGACCAGAACGCGCCTTGATAGCGGTATTAACCAGCCAACGCAAGCGTACTGGGTTGGTGTGTCCTTCCGCAGTCCATTCTACGTTTCCACCTTCCTTAGCAAGCTCAGTCATATTGATAACGTGTGTGGTTTGATGCGCTTGTCCGAGCGTGTCTTGGCTACCTTTAACGAAGGTTGGGAAGGTGTTAATGATGCTGGCAATTTGGTTCCGAGCATCTTCTGAATCCACATAAATGTGGTGTAGCGTTGCCTCAACGTCGTCCTTCGGCGAAAGGTCATCTGACCCACCATCGCCGCCACCGTAATAATTCACGATATCGATGGGTGCGCCCTCAGCTTTAAGCTTAGCTTTGACGCCATTGATGGCGTCGGTGAAAACGGATTCGTTGTCGACACGTAGAAAGAAGTGAGCCGAGTTCAGCAGCGGATGGTCGTAATGCTCCGCACCATACTGCCTCAGCGCGCGACCAATGATTTGTTCCACCTGGATGGAGGAACCCATGCTCTTATCCACGTAGGCTAGATAACAGGCTGGGTCATCCCAGCCCTCCTGGAGGGCCAGATTGAAGATGATGTGTTGATAATCGCCTGCGGTGAATTCGTCGAAATCTTTGTCACCGCCTGAGAATAAATTGACCTCATCGGGCTTGTTCTTGTCGAAAGAGAGGTTGGCGTATATCGCAATATCTTTGGGGTTGACGCCCTGGTCCTCGACCAGCGTCCGCCAGATGCGGATGGGAGGAGCGTTGCGCTGGTCGAACGGTTTGGTGTGGTCGTCCTTCTCGCCATCGTCCCCGATGTTGGTTTTGCAGACGTAGATTGCCTTTGGCTGGAAGCCAAGTCCGCGCACATTAATTTCGGCACTGAGCTGTTTCATTCGCCCCATCATGTCTTCGAGGCAACGCTCCATGGGGGCCGTAGAACCGTCAAACTGGATAGCCCGTTTGACCAGCTGGGCTTCCACCACCTTGTCACTACGGATGGAAGTCGTGATGAACCGCTGAGCATCAATCCTGCCTTGGTCGTTCAGTGCCTGCAGCTTGGCAAGTGAGCCTTGGTCGTCAATCTCATCGACCCAACCAGTGATGTGCCGAATAACGGACTTATTGAAGTTCTCCGGCAGCTTTAGCGTCGCACTGGCCAGGAGATAGGCATCGGGCTCCAGTTCCGCCAGGATGTCTGATTGCTGCTCGGAGAGGTTGTGCCCCTCGTCATAAACAATGAGCAGCGGTCGACGCACTGCACCAGATTTACGCTCAATCAAACGCTCCCAGGGAGATGTGTCCCCAAAGAGGTCCGCGTCCTTCTTGTAGATATTTAAGGCGCCTTCAGACTGTTCTTTGTTGTTGAACAGGCCCGTGGTAGCCATGATTATGAGGGGGGTGGTGCAGTCCTCTATACCTTGCGGGGTAAGTTGCGAGACGTTGATGACGCGGAAGCCTTCAACGAGGTGACTGTACTTACCTCCGGTGGAGAAGTTCGTGTAAGTCTGCGCGACGACGGACTTCGCCTTCGACATCCAGAAAACAATGGGTTCGCTGCCGAAGTGGGCACGCATCAATGCAATTGCTTGGGCAAGAATAGGTGTCTTTCCAGCACCTGTGAGTGCGGAGAGCGCCTGGAAGTAGGGCCGTGGCTTATTACCCTTCCTTGGGCGGTCAGGATGATTGGCGTAGAACGAGTAACGTGAAGCTATCAGGCCGGCGGCTTCTGCTTGGAATACCTTGAGGTCAAGCATTGACCGCCTCCTGGTTGTTATAGGCGTCCGAACGCGGGTTGAAACCAATGTGCTCAAGGACTCGGTCTGGAATTTGATAGAACTCGATACCGGGGCCCGTATAAGGGGCTATAGCAGCGTAGACGTGGTACCTAGAAGCGAGCTTGGCGTCCTGGGCTTCGGTGACGATGCGCTTGAACGCCTCGCGGTTCAGAACCGATTCAGCATCAGGCGCATCCCAAATCAGGAAGAAGCCTTCATTAGCCGGATTGACCGCGAAGAGGTGCCGATGCGCCCCTACAGGAAGGCGGCACAGGTATGACTTAGCCTTCTCCGCCTTGTTCCAGTAGGAGGTCAACAGTAGGTCAATCATTTCTTCTCTAGCCAGGGCGTTGACCGCAGCTGCATCAACTTGCTCACGCCGTAGCTCGATGAAGCGGAATCCACCATGAACTGGCACTCGTTTGCCACTGGCCCACTCGCCAGTGATAACCCGCTTTATACGGTCAGCCGTAAGGGAACGGGCATAGCGGTCCCCCTTTTCTGTATTACCTTGCTCGATGAGGATAAACCTACGGTCCGCATCAGTCTCTTCATTCAACTCGAGAATGGCGTGTCCCGTCGTTCCCGACCCTGCAAATGGGTCTAGCACGACGCCATCCGGCCGGCACCAGATTTGAACGATTTTTTTGAACAGCCTCAGAGGCTTTACAGTCTTGAAGTTATGACCTTTACCAACCACCAAGGACAGCTCATTAACGCCAGCTTGGCTGTGGCCAGACTCCTCGTGGTCCCATGACTGGCTATCGAGTTCGAGAGGGGTTTCGTAGTCTTCGTGTGCCCAATAGGTCATGGGCACCTTCCCCTTTTTAACATGCTTGAGATAACGCTTGAGCTGAGGGCCCGTCTCCCCTTTTTGTCCAAAATACAGTGGTGGCCAAGTACCCTCGGCCATTCGATTCAAAGCAGCCGTTCTAGCCGCTTTAAGAATGGCCCTGCTGGTAATCAGCTTGCCGCTCTTAACCTGTGTTCCTTTAAGGACGAGGCCCTTCACGTGAATGAGCTTGCCCTTCTCGAGAAATTCGTTCGCATCGTTGAGCCACTTTTCCTGATACTCGTGGCCCCACGCCTCCAGCCACTGCTTCATACTCCCCTTTTCGTTAGCCCAACAACGCCCTTCAGGGGGATAGTATATTTCACCATTGAATGGACTCTGAATGCCATAGACCATTCTGCGATGGGTAGCAGCGTTTGGACCGGAAGCATCACCCGACTTCCAATCATCAGGGTCGCTGTCAGCGGAACGATAGCGGGAGTTCATCTCCTCCGTACGTCCCGTCATGCCGGTTTTTGCCCGGTCCACGTTTTTCGCGTAGACCAGCACGTACTCGGTGGCCGACGATAGCCCGCCTTTCAGGCCGCCGGTGTCACTCTTTGGTGAATAAGACTTCTGCCAGTTGATGATACCTATTCGGTTGTTTTCACCAAAAATCTCGTCCATCAACATTCCCAGCCGATAGAGCTCACGGTGGTCGATGCAGATTGCGCAAACGCCACCGGGCTTGAGCATCTCCCGTATCATCCAAATGCGGGGGGTCATGAACTTAAGCCACTTACTGTGACGTGAGCCATCATCCTTCGGAACAAGTTCGCCCAGGTCAGGGTCGTTGGGGTCCTTGTCCCATTTGTCGTTGTAGCGGAAGTCTTCGCCAGTGTTGTAGGGGGGGTCGGTGAGCACTAAGTCGACTTGGCCGCGAAGTTTGTAGAGCGTCACCATCGCGGATAGGTTTTCGCCTTCCCAAATCTCATTTTCGGACTGGGCCTCTTCGTCACCCACCGAAAACTTCTTTACGATTCTGCTTAGCTTCGGCTTCACCTGCCGGATGATTTGCCATGGTGCAGCGCGCCCTGTGTAGCTCATGATGATGCCGTTTTTCCCAGCATCAGCCAAAGCTGCGTCATGCTCCTGAAGCAGCTTTATCAGGGCTGCCCTAGGCAATTGCTCATAATCCATTTTTATCCTTGCAAGCACTGTAAAGGAGGGTGCATACCACACAGCCGTGGTATCACCCCCTCCGAGTCAAGCCGTGTCTCTTCGGCGAACTTTTGGATTTTACCAGTACGTGCGCGCGCACATGGGCGAATGGTCGAGCGCCATGTACAGCCTCGTAATGAAGATAAGGAGTTCGAGCCGCGACGATTAACGTGGAATGCCTAAGGTGCAGGCATTAGATTGTTGCTGGGCGCACGTGCATGCCTTCGCGGCCTCACTCTCCATCAAGGCCCGACGCCTAGAATTTGCCGTGATATGGCGTCGACAGCCCGCTTTCTTTTCGGTGTTATGGGCTGTTTGGAGGTTCCAAGTTGAATTCAGAATTTGCACGTTACATACGGAACTCGTTAAGCGGGCTGCGAATCGCTTTGCCTTGATTTCCGTTCTGGATAATCTATCTTGAACGTTCCCATGAAAATTTTCATGGACCTAGAATTGTCAGTAGTTTGATGCAAGTGACCTGCCGCCAAGGCAGCGGCCCCGTTTTGTGAGAGACCACGAAATCGGAGGCTGAGGTGCAAGGCATTGTTTTTTCAGAGCTCGCAGGGGCTTTGTTCAAAATCCCGTCAGGCCATGGCGGCCGGCTCGTCGCCAGATTTGTCCATGGCGGGCTTTCCCTCAGGGACAGCAATTTCTCCTACCTCCAGTGCTGCCAGGCACGCGAGAAAAAAGCCCGCCGAAAACTTCCCCCGATTGATTTTGCGATTCAGCTGCGCCGCTGTTTCGTAAATTTCCTCCCGCTCCAGGTTCCGAGACAGAACTTTGAAGGTGGCTCCTTTCAGGTCCATTTCCGCCTTCAAAAGCCTTTTGGCTTTTACTTCCCAGGATGGGAGAGGGTGAGGCCCCCGCTTCGACGCTTTGAGCGTTTCCTGTTCTCGCATTGCACTCGTCTCCAACACTTTGCTGACTTAGAACTCACTAGCCACAATATTAAGTCAAATATGACTTATATAGGTCATATTTGGCTGTGTCGGTCATATGTGACTGATTTCTTGTCAGGGAGGTTTCTGTACTCCTGCGTACCCACATGTTGGAGCAGGTCATGTTAAACAAAGAAACCGTCCTCAGCCTTTTGGACTCGCTGGGAACCAGCGCCAAGGCCAAAAGCCTCGTATTGGAGGCACGCATCAAAGCCCCAGTACGCGAGGTCGCCTCCCGCGGCGGCAACGTCATAACTGTCATCGCCAGCCGCAAGATGCAGCGGCAATTGAGCACCGAAAGCCGGCATATCGAGTTTCAAGCGGCACTTCGGTACGAATACGACCCGTTAGTGTTGGAGTATTACCCACAGCCTTGTGAACTGAAGCTTGAGGTAATCGACGAAGTCACCGGTGAAATCCACAAGGTTCAGCACTTCCCGGATTTCCTGCTGCTTCGTGCAGACCGCGTCGAGCTCGTCGAGTGGAAATCGGAAGCCAAGCTTGAACGGCTCGCCGAGCGTTATCCGTGGCGCTACAGTCGTGACGACGAGGGGCGCTGGGCTGCGCCGGGCATCGAACGTCAGCTCGCTGAACGGGGAATCATTTATCGAATTTGCACAGATGCCGATTTGCACCCGCGCTGGTCGGAGAACATGCTCGCCCTCGAGGACTATTTTCATCCTGGAGCTGAACCCTGTTTGCCGGAGGTACTGGAAAGAATTCGTGCGGCCTTGCGCCAGGAACCGTATCTGTTCCTTGCCGACCTTTACGCCGAACCCTATGGCTTCAAGCCAGACCAGATTCTGAAAGCCGTCGCCGATGGTGAGCTGGTCGCCGACCTGTATCGCGATGATTTGACAAAGCCGCGGCTTAGCAAGATTTACCGCGACGAGGCCGTGCTGGAATTGCTGACCGGGTACGACGCAAAGCAGTCTGCCGGCGAAGTACGCTCCTATCAGTTTCCAGTTGCCCCCGGAGTGGCTTTTGCTTTTGATGGTCAACGCTATGTCATCGCCATCGTCGGCGAGAAGAACTTAGTGTTGAGCGATGCATCAGGGGAGCAGACCGAAGTCACTCACGACTGGCTGCATCGTATGTGCGTTAAACAGCGCGTCGTGCCTGAGTCGCATACCCTGCCGCACACTCAGGAATCGCTGGCGCGCTACAGCGAGACCGAATTGCAGCTGGCATTGCAGCGCCAGAAACTTCTTGAGCGAGCAGATGGGCCCAGCGACCGCACAAAACGACGCTGGCGTCAGCGTCAGTTGGCAGCTGAACTGCACAGCAACAACGAAGTGCTTGCGCTGGTGCCTCGCACACGTGACCGGGGCAACCGGGCACCGCGGCTCAGTGCTGAGCAGGAAGATGCCATGGCTCGGGTCATTCAAACCAAATGGTTGACCCCCGAAGCCTCCAATTGCAGGGCTTGCTATAAATTCCTGAAAGCCGCGTGTGCGGATGCTGGGCTTGATTTACCGTCATACCCAACCTTTATCGAGCGCATCAAGGCGCAGGATGTCACGAAATCGAACCGGGCACGCTACGGCAAGCGGCGTGCATACCAAGAAGACGAGTTTGTTTATTCCCTGAACGTTGATACCCCCATTCACGGCAGTCGCCCGTTCCAATACTGCCATATTGACCACACAGAACTCGATATCGAGCTTATCTGCAGCAGGACAGGTAAGAACCTTGGTCGTCCGTGGGTCAGCCTTGCCGTCGATTCATTCACCCGGCGTGTGCTCGGTATTTACCTTACTTTTGATTGTCCCAGCTACGTGGCTACCATGATGGTGCTGCGAGATATTGTCCGGCGGCACCATCGTCTGCCGCAGTTCATTGTGGCTGATAACGGCGCTGATTTCCGTTCAGTAAATTTCGAAAACTTGCTGGAGGCGCTGGGCTCACACCTCAGATTTCGGCCATCGGGCCAGCCCCGTCATGGCTCCGTTCTGGAGCGGATGTTCGGCCGCGCGCACAGCGAATACGTCCACAACCTCGCTGGCAATACCAAAGCTACCAAAGAGGTCAGGACGACCACCGGCAAATTCCTGCCCAAAAACCTGGCGGAGTGGTCGCTGGAAGCTATGTATTACGGCTTGGAAAACTGGGCGTTCGAATACTACGACCAGGAAGTTCACCCCACCTTGGGCATGCCTCCACGAGAGTTCCATGAGAGGGGCATTGCCGAGAGCGGCGCCCGCGCTCACACACACCTGATTTGCAATACCGATTTTCTTATTGCAACTTGCCCGTCCGTCGATAGAGAGGGAGTCCGCACCGTCAATCGTCAGCGGGGCGTGAAATTTAATGATTTCTACTACTGGGCACCCGAGTTTCGGGACCTGAAGGTGGCTGGCAGCAAGGTAAGGGTGCGCTACGACCCTTGGGATGCCAGCACCGTATATGCCGAAGTCAACAAGACTTGGGTGCGCTGCTTATGCAACACCCTGGCCGGGCTTAGTCAGATGACTGATGCCGAGCGTAAGGCATTGAGCGAAGAGTACCGCCGGCGGAACGGAATCAAGCCGGGCTCCGCCATCTCGATGCAACGCCTTCGGGAGTTTTTGCAGACATATACACCAGAGGGGGCAATGGCCCTGCACCGGGCCCGCCAGGCGGAAAACAAAAACCTTTACGTCGGCATGAACCAGGCTTGGGTCCAGCCGCCCGTTGCCACGCCCAGCCACGGCTTCTCGAGCCTCCATGCCACGCCCGAGCGAGCCGACCACCAACAGACATCCCTGCCGCCCGGCGCTGACATTGACCTACCGGAATACGACACCTTTTAACCAACTTAATTACCTAAAATGAAAAAAACTACCCTTACTTCTGTTTCGGCTGGCCCGTTAGCCAACCTGCGCATCCGCCATACCCGAATTGCGCATCTTATGTCCGAGGTGAAGAGCCTCCTCGACCCTGAGGGTGATATTTTGGCCCTTCTGGGCCCGACTGGGGTCGGCAAGTCTATGTTGGGTGGATATCTAGTGGAAAACGCCCTCAAGGAGGCAGAGTCAGCTATGCAGGCCAATTCCGGGCTCATGCCCGCACTTCGCATCGAGGCTGTGTCGTCCGGGGAGGCCGAATTCTCTTGGAGCCTGTTTTATCAATGCATTCTAGAAGGATTGGGCGAAGACCTGTCCATGCCGCGGCAGGTTTACGATGTTGACCCTGCTTCGGGGCTGCTGCTGCGGGCGCGCGGCACCCGAACCAATACCCTGGGAGGGCTGCGGAAGGCGGTCGAGAATGCACTGTTGGCGCGCCAGGTTCAGTTTCTGGTCGTTGATGAAGCTGCGCATATTTTTCACCAAAGCAGCCCTAGCAAACTCAAAATCCAGCTCAATACCCTGAAATCCTTGTCCAACACTACCGGGGTACAACTGGTGCTGGTGGGGTCCTATGACCTGTACGAATTAGTGTTCCTGAGCGGTCAACTGGCTCGTCGGATTCACGTTGTACATTTTCCACGTTACCGTGAGGACAACGAGGCTGATGTTCGTGCGTACAAGGCGTGTGTGCAGCAATTCCAGAATGCCAACAGTGAACTTTGGGGGGACAGTCTGATGGAATACGCTGATGCCCTGATGGAAAACACCCTTGGTTGTGTCGGCACACTGAAATCAGTTCTTAAACGCGCAGCCAAGTTCGCAAATGGACGGGGCAAGTGGTCTGTAGACGCTCTTCAAGCCGCACTCCTGACTCAGACCCAGCGCGAGCAAATTCTGCGGGAAATCCAAGAAGGCGAGCATCGAATCGAGCCCGGGATAACGCGCGAACTGCATTTACCCAAAAAGTCCCAGACCACAAAAGCCACAAAAAACCAACGGGAGGCAGCATGAATACGTTGCCCCGTTCGGTCCTGCATGCGCTGGACCCGAAAGGAGTGGGAACTGGGCAAACTGAAAGCCTACTTTCCTATTTCTGTCGCTTAGCGGTGTCGCATGCTGTCAGTACCACGGACCTGGCCAGGTTTGTGGTTCAGCAGGTGGACCACGACATCAGGCGTGATTTCGAGTGGCAGCAGCGCAACCTATCCGGCGTCAGCGAGGCTGCCAGGTCTTGGGCGGCCTGGTTGTCTGCCCTGACCGGTGTCGGCCATTTGGATGGACTGACACTGTCGAAATGGTCGGCCGTATTGCCGCCTCGTGGTTTGGCCCCCCGTAACCATTGGTGTCCTCATTGTCTGCGCGAAGACAAGGAGGCGGGGCGGTCCCCATATTTTCGCTTGTCATGGGAGGTCGGCCCCGTGAAGGCTTGTCATCAGCATAAATCAAAGCTAGTGGATACCTGCCCCCACTGCGGACAACGGCATGTGCGCCACCATGGGGGTGTGGTGGTTCCCGGCTGGTGTACGCGATGCGGTGGATTTCTGGGGGAAGGTGAATCAGAGGCCGCGGAGCCTCATGACCTATGGGTTGCCAGACAGGTTGAAGATTGGATTGCTAATCAGCCGAACCAGATGGCAGTACTCGATGCCGGTACAGTCCTGACTACGCTGAACACACTTATAGTTGGCTTGGACGGAGGCCAATACACGCGTTTCGCAAAACGGCTGGGCCTGGCGAAAAGCGTGGTGCATGGTTGGCTTAGAAAAGGTGGCTTGCCGAGCCTGGATGCCTATCTGGCTATGGCTGGGCACGCAGGATTGAGCTTGAACCGTGTTCTGCGTGGTGACCTCGCCGACTGGGAGCCACACGGCACTGAAATGCAACTAGGCATTGAGTTTGACCTGTTGGCAGGGGGAAAGCGTGAAACTCCTCGTCAGCATGACTGGGCCGCGATTCGAGGGGAACTTGAAAGGCTTTTGAAACTGCCCGAGCCAATTAGTGTGGCTGAAGCGGGGCGCCGGCTTGGAATTGATGACCGGCATCTCTATCTCCGCGCAAACGACCTGGCGCGTGCGTTGGGAGAAAGGTGGAAACAGTATCTTGCCAGCCGGAAAGCTGAAAATCTGACGCTAGCCAGGGCGCAATTGAGAGCGGCGCTCCCAACAATTGTGGGCGCTGGGCGACCGTTTAATCTGACTGAGGTGAGGCAGCTAGTGTCTGCGCCGATACTGGCATCTGTTGAAGGGATGTTTGGGCTCATACGCGAGATACGCGAAGAGTAAATCCGAGCACTAGCAAATGAATGCAAAAAACCGGCTTTAGGCCGGTTTTTTGCGTTTGACGGTTAAAGCAAATCTTGGCCTGTCGACCAAAAATGCCTAGCACAGGACACCCGTAAAAACAAAATGTGTCCCATCGTGCAATAAAGCATAACGTGACCATTTGGCCACTTTATGCTTAACGCCACAACTGCAT
This sequence comes from Thiobacillus sp., assembly GCA_019459055.1. Lineage (GTDB taxonomy): Bacteria > Pseudomonadota > Gammaproteobacteria > Burkholderiales > Thiobacillaceae > Thiobacillus. The sequence goes on from JAIBEI010000040.1 coordinate 63,971, forward strand.
TGGGTTCTAATGGATGGTGTATTGGTGGAGCCGGGGGGAATCGAACCCCCGTCCGCAAGCCCTCTACAGGCAGTTCTACATACTTAGTCCGGTGTTTTATTGCTTTAAGCTCCATCACGCCCGCCGAACAGGCTGGATCTTGCCGAGTCGCCTTGATTTAACATTTACCCAAGCGACCCGGATAAACGCGGTTTCATGTGAATTAACTCACTGTCGGCTTGCGCCGGCCCGGCCCATGAACGATCCGGTGTGAGTCCTAGACCTTAAGCGGCTAGGGCGTAGTTTTCGTCGTTTGCGACTAAGTTTTTTTCAGTTGGATTTACGAGGTGCTCTGACCCTCGGTATGCCCTACTCTGCTTTGCGACCCACGTCGAAGCCAGGTCGGCCCCCATGTGCATCTAAAACAAGTGTACTGCATAGAGGAGGAGTCGGATAGAAAGTTCCGGCGCGAGAGCTTTCTCAGCGGGGCGGCTTACTGCCCGAAGGGGAAGGGGTCGTGCGCCATCGCGACCGCCACCATGTAGCCGAATACCAGCAGGGCGGCGATCCAGGCGGCGATGCGCAGGCCGCGGGTTTTGCCGCGCTTGAGGGCAAGGGTGCCGAGCAGGATGTAGGCGATCAGCGCAAAAAGCTTGGCGGTGAGCCAGCCGTGCACCAGCGGGTATTGCTGGACCAGCACGGCCAGGGCGATGCCGCTGGTCAGCAGCAGGGTGTCGTTGACGTGCGGGACGATGCGCACCCAGCGCGCCTGCAGCCGGGGGGAGCCGGTCATCATCCAGGCGCCGCGCAGGACGAACAGGGCCAGGGTGAGGGCGATGGTGGCGAGGTGCAGGCTCTTGATGAGGCTGTAGGCCATCGCTCAGGCCAGGTAGTCGAGGGTTTCGACCGGGTGGCGGATTTGCGCGTGCGCGCCCCAGGTGTGCGGCTGGTCGGCAGCGTCGAGATAGCCCCAGGCGGCGACCAGGGCGGGCATGGCGGCGGCGCTTGCGGCCTGGATGTCGCGTTCGGCGTCGCCCAGGTACAAGCACTGCGCCGGCGTGGCGCCGCACAGTTCGGCGGCGGCGAGCATGGGCGCCGGGTGCGGCTTGGGCTGCGGGCAGGTGTCGCCAGAGACGATACAGGTGGCGCGCTCGGCGAGGTCGAGGATGGACAGCAGCGGTTCGGTGAAGCACGCCGGCTTGTTGGTGACCACGCCCCATTTCAGCTGGCGCGCTTCGAGTTCGGCCAGCAGGTCGAGGATGCCGGGAAAGGGGCGCGAGTGGCGGCAGATATTGGCAGCGTACAGCTGCAGGAACTCCTCGCGCATGGCGGCAAAGCGCGCGTCGTCGGGGTGCAGGTCGAAGCCGACTCCGAGCAGGCCGCGCGCGCCGTGCGAGGCTTGCGGGCGGATGACGTCGTTGGCCAGCGGCGGCAGGCCGTGGCGCACGCGCTGCAGGTTGAGCGCGTAGCCGAGGTCGGGCGCGGTGTCGACCAGGGTGCCGTCGAGATCGAACAGCACCGCCTTGATGCCATCAAGCCTGGCTGCGTTGACCACCATTACTTCAATCCCCCCGGCGCGTCGCCAGCAGGTAGTTGACGTCGGTGTCCGCTTCCAGCTTGTAGACCTTGGTCAGCGGGTTGTAGGTCATGCCGATCAGTTCCTCGGTGTCGAGCCCGGCCTCGCGCGCCATGCGGGCGAGTTCGGCGGGCTGGATGAATTTGGCGTAGTCATGGGTGCCGCGCGGCAGCAGCTTCAGGACGTATTCGGCGCCGACGATGGCGAACAGGTAGCTCTTGGCGTTGCGGTTGAGCGTCGAGAAGAACACCCAGCCGCCCGGCTTGACCAGGCGCGCGCAGGCGGCGACGACGGAAGCCGGATCGGGGACGTGTTCGAGCATTTCCATGCAGGTGACGATGTCGAATTCGCCGGCGTGCTGCGCGGCGTAGTCTTCGGCGGACACCAGCTGGTATTCGACGCGCTTGCCCGATTCGTACAGGTGCAGTTTGGCGACATTGAGTGCCTTGTCCGACAGGTCGATGCCGCTGACCTCAGCGCCGGCCCCCGCCATTGCCTCGGTCAGGATGCCGCCGCCGCAGCCGACGTCGAGCACTTTCCTGCCGGCCAGCGGCGCCAGCGTGTCGATCCACTTCAGGCGCAGCGGGTTGATCTCGTGCAGCGGCTTGAATTCGGAATTCGGGTCCCACCAGCGGTGGGCGAGTTCGGAAAACTTGGCGATTTCGGCGGCGTCGACATTACTCATAACAAAAACCTCAGGCAGTGAGCTTGGTGCGCCAGTAACTGGCGCGGGCGTTCAGGTCGTCAATGTTTAGATCATTCTGGCCAAGATCGACCAGGCGGCGGTCATTCAGTTTCAACTTGCCGTCGACCCACACATGGGTGACGGACTCGCGTCCGGCAACGTAAACCAGGTGCGAGACGGGGTCAAATACCGGCTGGCTGGACAGGGCACGCAGGTCAACCGCGACCAGGTCGGCGCGCTTGCCGGGGACGATGCTGCCGATCCGGTTGTCGAGGTTGAGCGCGCGGGCGGCGTCCAGGGTGGCGGCTTTCAGCGCGGCGGCGGCGGGCAGGGAGGCGGCGTCGCCGCTGGCGCCCTTGGCCAGCAGGGAGGCCAGGCGCATTTCGCCGAACAGGTCAAGGCGGTTGTTGCTGGCGGGGCCGTCGGTGCCGAAGCCGAAATTGACGCCAGCCGCCATGAACCGGTTCACCGGCGCGATGCCGGACCCGAGTTTCAGGCCCGCTGTCGGGCAATGCGCCACATGGCAGCCGTTTTGCGCCAGCAGGTCGATTTCGGCGTCGTTCATGTGGATCGCGTGGACGCCGATGAAGTTCGGCCCCAAAAGGCCCAGCCCCGCCAGCCGCTCCAGCGGCCGCACCCCGTATTGCTTGAGGCTGTCGCGGACTTCGTCGGCCGTTTCGTGGATGTGGATGTGAATGGGCAGGCTGAGTTGTTCGGCCAGGGTGTTGATGCGGCCGAAGGTGGCATCCGAAATGGTGTAGGGCGCGTGCGGGGCGAAGGTGAAGGAGAGCAGCGGCTCGTCCTTCAGCTCGTCGCGCATGGCCAAGCCCTTGGCCAGGTAGTCGTCGGCGTCCGACGCATAGGCGCTGGGGAACTCCAGCACGATGATGCCCAGGGTGGCGCGCATGCCGGCCTGCAGAAAGGCTTCGCCGGCGGCCTGCGGGAAGAAATACATGTCGTTGCAGGTGGTGATGCCGCCCGCGAGCATTTCGGCGGCGGCGAGCAGGGTGCCGTCGCGCACGAAGGCCTCGGACACGTGCTTTTTCTCGGCCGGCCAGATGTGCTCGTGGAGCCAGGTCATCAGCGGCCGATCGTCGGCAAAGCCGCGCAACAGCGACATCGCGGCGTGGCCGTGCAGGTTGACGAGGCCCGGGATCAGCGCCTGACCCGGAAGGGCGAGCGTTTGCGCGGCGTCGTAGCGGGCCTCGGCGGCGGCGGCGGGCAGCACGTCGAGTATCCGACCGTCCTGGATGACGACGGCATGGTCGGCCAGCGCGCCATCGGGTTCGACGGGCACCACCCATTGCGGCAGGAGAATAAGATCGGCGGGGGCTTTCATGGTGGCGTGGATTCTCGCCGTTTACGATTGGATTGGCAAAGGCGGCCGTGCTTTGGCAAAGATGGGCGGGGCGGGCGGCCATGCTAAAATCACGGGCTTTAAGTCAACAATAAAAGCCGGTTATGGAACAGTTTGCCAAGGAAACCCTCCCGGTCAGTCTCGAAGACGAGATGCGGCGCTCCTACCTCGATTACGCCATGAGCGTGATCGTGGGACGCGCGCTGCCGGATGTGCGCGACGGCCTGAAGCCCGTGCACCGCCGCGTGCTGTTTGCGATGAACGAGCTGGGCAACGACTGGAACAAGGCATACAAGAAGTCGGCCCGCGTGGTCGGCGACGTCATCGGTAAATACCACCCGCACGGCGACACCGCGGTGTACGACACCATGGTGCGGATGGCGCAGGATTTCTCGCTGCGCTACCCGCTGATCGACGGCCAGGGCAACTTCGGCTCGGTCGACGGCGACAACGCGGCGGCGATGCGTTACACCGAAGTGCGCATGTCGAAAATCGCGCATGAGCTGCTGGCCGACCTCGACAAGGAAACGGTCGATTTCGGCCCCAACTACGACGGCTCCGAGCATGAGCCGCTGGTGATGCCGACCAAGATCCCCAACCTGCTGATCAACGGCTCGTCGGGTATTGCGGTGGGCATGGCGACCAACATCCCGCCGCACAACCTCACCGACATCTGCACCGCGCTGTTCGCGCTGCTGGACGACCCCGAGATCGACATCGAGTCGCTGATCGCGATCGTCAAGGCGCCGGACTTCCCGACCGCCGGCATCATCTACGGCCTGACGGGCGTGCGTGATGGCTATCGCACCGGGCGCGGCCGCGTGGTGATGCGTGCCACCTGCCATTTCGAGGACGTGGGCAGGGAGGGCGGCAAGCAGGCGATCATCATCGACGAGCTGCCGTACCAGGTGAACAAGGCCACGCTCCTGATCAAGATCGGCGAACTGGTGCGCGACAAGCAGATCGATGGCATCGCCGACTTGCGCGACGAATCCGACAAGTCCGGGATGCGCGTCTACATCGAGCTGAAGCGCGGCGAGAATGCCGACGTGATCCTGAACAATCTGTACAAGCAGACGCAGATGCAGGACACCTTCGGCATGAACATGGTCGCGCTGATCGACGGCCAGCCGCGCCTGCTCAACCTCAGGCAGATGCTCGACGCCTTCCTGCGTCACCGGCGCGAAGTCGTCACCCGCCGCACCGTGTTCGACCTCCGGAAGGCGCGCGAACGCGGCCATATCCTGGAAGGACTGGCGGTGGCGCTGGCCAACGTCGACGAGATCGTCGAGCTGATCAAGAGTTCGGAAACCCCGGTGATCGCCAAGGAGCGCCTGCTGGGCCGCGCCTGGAAATCGGCGATGGTCGAGGAAATGCTGGCGCGCATCGATCCCGAGTTCTCGCGTCCGGTGAACGTCGGGCCCGAGTTCGGTCTGCACGGCGACGGTTACTATCTGTCGGAAATCCAGGCGCAGCGCATCCTGGAAATGCAGCTGCAGCGGCTGACCAACCTGGAATCCGACAAGATCATCGGCGAGTATAAGGACATCATGGCGAAGATCGCCGACCTGCTCGACATCCTCGCCAACCCTGCGCGCATCACCCAGATCATCCGCGACGAACTGACCCAGGTCCGGGATCAGTTCGGCGACGCGCGCCGCTCGGTCATCGTCGAGAACGCGCAGGACATGTCGATGGAGGACCTGATCAAGCCGGAAGAGATGGTGGTGACGCTGTCGCACAGCGGCTACATGAAGGCGCAGCCGATGGACGACTACCGCGCGCAGAAGCGCGGCGGGCGCGGCAAGCAGGCGGCGGGCACCAAGGACGAGGACTTCATCGAGAAGATGTTCGTCGCCAATACCCACGACTACATCCTCTGCTTCTCCAGCCGCGGGCGCATGTACTGGCTCAAGGTCTACAACGTGCCGCAGGGCGGGCGCGGCGCGCGCGGCAAGCCGATCGTCAACCTGCTGCCGCTGGAAGACGGCGAGAAAATCAGCGCGCTGCTGCCGGTCAAGACCTTCGACGACGAGCACTATGTATTCATGGCGACCAGCAACGGCATCGTCAAGAAAACGCCGCTGTCCGACTTCTCGCGTCCGCGCACGGCTGGCATCATCGCGGTGGGCCTGGACGACAAGGATTTCCTCATCGGCGCGTCGATCACCGACGGCCGTCACGACGTGATGCTGTTCTCCGACGGCGGCAAGGCAGTGCGCTTCGACGAAAACGACGTGCGCCCGATGGGCCGCACCGCGCGCGGCGTCATCGGCATGAAGCTCGCCAAGGGCAAGAAGCTGATTTCGCTCTTGGTGGCCGAGGACGAGAGCGACTTCGTGCTGACCGCGACCGAAAATGGCTACGGCAAGCGTACGCCGATCGGCGAATACACCCGCCATGCGCGCGCAACGCAGGGCATGATTGCGATCCAGACCAGCGAGCGCAACGGCAAGGTTGTGGCCGCCACGCTGGTGAAGCCGGATGACGAGATCATGCTGATCACCACCGGTGGCGTGCTGATCCGCACGCGCGTCAAGGAAATCCGCTCCATGAGCCGCGCGACGCAAGGCGTCACGCTGATCAACCTGGACAAGGGTGAAACACTGATCAGCCTGGAAAAAGTGGCTGAAACCGACAACGAAGAGGAATTGGGAGACTAAATCATGACGACGATCTATAACTTCAGCGCCGGCCCGGCCGTGCTTCCCAAGGATGTGCTGCAGCAGGTGCAGGCCGAGATGGTCGACTGGCACGGTTCCGGCATGTCGGTGATGGAAATGAGCCATCGCGGCAAGGAATTCATGGGCATCGCAGCCGAAACGGAAGCCGACCTGCGCGAACTGATGGGAATCCCCGCCAATTACAAGGTGCTGTTCCTGCAGGGCGGCGCGTCGAGTCAGTTCGCCATGGTTCCGATGAACCTCCTGCGCGGCAAAGCCGGCGCCGATTACCTGAACACCGGCGAGTGGTCGAAGAAGGCCATCAAGGAAGCGAAGAAATACGGCGCGGTGAACGTGGTGGCCACCAGCGAAGACAAGAATTTCAGCTACGCGCCGACGCAGGATGCGTGGAAGCTCGACCCCAACGCCGCCTATGTTCACTACACGCCCAACGAAACCATCGGCGGGGTGGAAATCTTCTGGACCCCCGACACCGGCAGCGTGCCGCTGGTGGCCGACATGTCGTCGACCATTCTGTCGCGCCCGATCGACGTGTCGAAATTCGGCGTGATCTATGCCGGCGCGCAGAAGAACATCGGTCCGGCCGGACTCACCATCGTCATCGTGCGCGACGACCTGATCGGCGAGACGCTGAAAGGCACGCCGACCATGTTCGACTACAAGATCCATGCCGACAACGACTCGATGTACAACACGCCGGCCACCTTCGGCATGTACACGGCGGGACTGGTGTTCAAGTGGCTCAAGGCGCGCGGCGGTCTCGTCGCGATGGAAAAGACCAACCGCGAGAAGGCGAACCTGCTGTACGACGCGCTCGACGCGACCGACTTCTACGCTTCGCCGGTGGCGAAGGACAACCGCTCGCTGATGAATATCCCCTTCACCCTGAAGGACGCCGCGCTCGACGAGGCCTTTCTCAAGGGCGCCAAGGAACGCGGCCTGATCCAGTTGAAGGGCCACCGCTCGGTCGGCGGCATGCGCGCATCGATCTATAACGCGATGCCGGTCGAGGGCGTGCGCGCGCTGGTCGAGTACATGAACGAATTCGAGAAGAGCCATGGCTGAGCCGCGCAAGATCCTCACCCTCAACGCGATTTCCGCGCGCGGATTGGCGCGGCTGCCCGAGCATTACATCGTCGGCGGCGACATCGCCGATCCGGACGGCATCCTGGTGCGTTCTGCCAACATGCACGAGATGGACATTCCGGCCTCGGTGCGCGCGATCGCCCGCGCCGGTGCGGGCACCAACAACATTCCGGTGAAGAAGCTGTCGGAGCGTGGGGTGCCGGTGTTCAATGCGCCGGGTGCCAACGCCAATGCGGTGAAGGAACTGGTGATCGCCGGCATGCTGATGGGTGCGCGCAATCTGGTGCCGGCACTGAGGTTTGTCGAGGGCCTGTCCGGCACCGACGAGGAAATGCACAAGGCGACCGAGGCCGGCAAGAAGGCTTTTGCCGGCATGGAACTGCCGGGCCGCACGCTTGGCGTGATTGGCCTGGGCGCGATCGGCTCTTATGTTGCCGAAGCGGCGATCAAGCTTGGCATGAACGTGATCGGTTTCGACCCCGCGATTACAGTGGATGCCGCGTGGCGGCTGCCGTCGCAGGTCAAGCGTGCGGAAAATGTCGAAGACGTGCTCCGCATGGCCGACTTCGTCACCCTGCATGTGCCGCTTATCGACGCCACCCGCAACCTCATCAACGTCCAGCGCCTTGGCGCGATGCGCCCCAACGCGGTGCTGCTGAATTTCGCGCGTGAAGGCGTGGTCGACAACGCCGCGGTGATCGAGGCGCTCGACGCCAAAAAACTGCAAGCCTACATCTGTGATTTTCCTGCGAATGCGTTGAAGGGCCACGCCAAAGTGGTGGCGCTGCCGCACCTGGGCGCCTCTACCGAAGAGGCCGAGGAGAACTGCGCGGTGATGGTGGCCGAGCAGCTGGCCGACTATCTGGAAAACGGCAACATTCTCAATTCGGTCAACTTCCCCAACGTCAGCATGCCGCGCGAATCCGCGTACCGCATAGCGGTTGCCAATGCCAACGTGCCCAACATGGTGGGGCAGATTTCGTCTGTGCTGGCCGCCGCCGGGCTCAACATCCACAACATGGTCAACAAGTCCAAGGGCGACATGGCGTACACGCTGGTCGACGTCGACAGCGCCGCGACCGACGCCGTCATGCAGCAGCTCTCCGCCATCGCGGGCGTGCTCGCGGTGCGCTATCTGCCCGCCGCCTGACGCGATGGATGAGGGACTGAAGGCGCTACGCGCGCGCATCGACAGCATCGACGCCGCCGTCCTGCAACTGGTGTCGGAGCGCGCGGGCATCGCCCAGCAGGTCGGGCGTGCCAAGAACGGCGAAAAGATCTACCGCCCGGAGCGCGAGGCGCAGATCGTGCGGCGCCTGCGCGAGGCCAACCCCGGGCCGCTGTCCGGCGACACCGTCGAGCGGCTGATCCGCGAAATCATGTCGGCGTGTCGCGCAGTGGAAGTCATCACCCGCGTGGCCTACCTGGGGCCCGTCGGCACCTTCAGCCAGCAGGCCGTTTACAAGCATTTCGGCCATGAGGTCGAGGCGCTGGCCGAGACCGACATCGATGCGTGCTTTCAGGCGGTGGAAACCGGGCGCGCCGATTTTGCCCTGGTGCCGGTGGAAAACTCGACCGAGGGAGCGATCGGCCGCACCCTCGATCTCATCGTCGAAAGCCCATTGAAGATCTGCGGCGAGGTGATGCTGCCGATCCACCAGACCCTGATGCGCAAGCATGACGGCCTTGGCGGCATTCAACGGGTATATGGCCACGCGCAATCGCTCGCCCAGTGCCAGCAATGGCTCAGCCGCAATCTCCCCAGCGTCGAACGCGTCAGCGTGGTCAGCAACAGCGAAGGGGCGCGCCGTGCTGCCGCCGAGCCCGATGCCGTCACGCTGGGCTCGGAAACCGCCGCCGAACTGTATGGCCTGACCGTGGTGGAAAAACGCGTCGAGGACGAGGCCAGCAACACCACGCGTTTTCTGGTGCTGGGACAGACCGATGCTGCGCCGTCCGGGCGCGACAAGACCTCGCTGGTGATGGGCGCGCACAACCAGCCGGGCGCGGTGGTCAAACTGCTGCAGCCGCTCGCCGATGCAGGCATCTCCATGAGCAAGCTCGAATCGCGCCCGGCGCGCTCGAGCAACTGGGAATATCTGTTCTTCGTCGTCTGCGAAGGCCACCGCGAGGACGCCAAACTGGCTGGCGCGCTGGCCGAAATCAAGGCGCGTGCCGCTTTCCTGAAAATTCTCGGCTCTTATCCCGCTGCATCGTGATTACCTGCTGTGACCTCGCGCCGCCACATGTGCGCGCGATTGCCCCATACCAGCCCGGCAAGCCCATTTCCGAACTCGCGCGTGAATTGGGTTTGGCCGAAGCCGACATCGTCAAGCTGGCGTCGAACGAAAATCCGCTCGGCCCCAGCCCGCTCGCGCTCGCCGCCGCACAGGACGCGCTGCACGACTTGGCGCTGTATCCCGATGGTGCCGGTTTTGCGCTGAAGGCAAAGCTGTCGGAAAAGTTTGGGGTCGCCGCGAACCAGATTGTGCTCAGCAATGGCTCTAATGATGTGCTGGACATGGCCGCGCGGGCCTTCCTGTCGCCGGGTACCTCTTCGGTGCACTCGGAGCATGCCTTCGCGGTCTATCCGATCGCTACGCAGACGGTTGGCGCCCAGAGCATCGTGGTGCCAGCGCGGGATTACGGCCACGACTTGGCCGCGATGCGCGCGGCGATCCGCGACGATACGCGCGTTCTGTGGATTGCCAACCCCAACAACCCGACCGGCACCTTCCTGCCATGGGCGGAGATCGAGGCTTTCCTCGAAACCGTTCCGCCGCACGTGCTGGTGGTGCTGGACGAGGCCTACGGGGAATATCTGCCGCCGGCCGAGCGCTGCGACACTGCAGTCTGGCTGACGCGCTTTCCCAATCTGCTGATCAGCCGCACTTTTTCCAAGGCCTACGGGCTGGCCGGTCTGCGTGTCGGCTACGGCCTGGGGCATCCTGAAGTCATCGATCTGCTCAACCGCGTGCGTCACCCCTTCAATGTCAATCTGCCCGCGCTCGCCGCCGCCGAGGCCGCGCTCGACGACGCCGAGTTCCTCGCGCGCAGCTATGCGCTGAATGCCGCCGGCATGGCGCAGCTGGTGGCCGGGCTGGCCGAACTGGGAATCGAGACGGTGCCGTCGAAAGGCAATTTCCTGCTGGCGAAAGTCGGCGACGCCGCGCGCATCAACACCGAATTGCTGAAGCGCGGCGTCATCGTGCGCCCGGTGGCCAATTACGGCTTGCCCGAATTCCTGCGCGTGTCGGTCGGTCTGGCCGGACAGAACGCCCGCTTCCTTGGCGCATTGAAAGCCTGCCTGTGATCGTCGACACGCTTGCCATCGTCGGCACCGGCCTGATCGGCGGCTCCTTTTCACTGGCTTTGAAACAGGCCGGTGCGGTGCGCGAGGTGGTGGGGGTCGGCCGCAGTCCGGCGCGGCTCACCGTCGCACGCGAGCTTGGCCTGATCGACCGCGCGGTCGACTGGGCCGGGGCCGGCCAGGCCGACTGCATCCTGCTGGCGCTGCCGGTGGGCGAGACCGAAGCCGTACTGAAAAATCTCGCGCCGCATCTGAAGGCCGGCACCATCGTCACCGACGCCGGCAGCACCAAGGCCAACGTGGTCGCGGCGGCGCGCGCGGCGCTCGGTGCGCGGGCCGCCGATTTTGTGCCCGGCCATCCGATCGCCGGCTCCGAGCAGAGCGGCCCCGGCGCCGCGCGTGCCGATCTGTACCAGGGCAAAAAAGTGGTGCTGACGCCGCAGGCGGACACCCGCGCCGACGCGCTCGCCACCGTGTGGGCGCTGTGGGAGGCGGCCGGGGCGCAGGTCGAAACGCTGGACGCCGCGCAGCACGACCGCGTGTTTGCCGCGGTGAGCCACCTGCCGCATCTGGCCGCGTTCGCGCTGGTGGACGAACTGGCGCAGCGCGCCGACGGCGACACCTTCTTCCGCTTTGCCGCCAGCGGCTTTCGCGATTTCACCCGCATCGCCGGCTCCGCGCCCGAGATGTGGCGCGACATTGCGCTGGCGAACCGCGAGGCGGTGCTGGCCGAACTGGACGCCTATGTCGCCGCGCTGCAATCGCTGCGCCAGGCCGTGGCCGGGGAAGACGCCGATGCCTTGCTGAAGCTGTTTTCGCGCGCCCGCAACGCGCGTGAGAACTGGATGAAAAAACAGGATTCTTGATGGAATTTCTCGACTTGCCCGCATGCAGCGTGGCGCGCGGCACGGTGCGCCTGCCCGGCTCCAAAAGCATTTCCAACCGCGTGCTGCTGCTGGCGGCGCTGGCCGACGGCGTGACCGAAGTCTACGACCTGCTCGATTCCGACGACACGCGTCACATGCTGGCGGCGCTGCGCACGCTGGGCGTCGGGGTTGAGGATTGCGGCGCCAATCACTGGCGCATCGGCGGCGTCGGCGGCGCTTTCCCGATCAAGCAGGCCGAACTTTTCCTGGGCAACGCGGGCACGGCTTTCCGCCCGCTGACCGCCGCGCTGGCGCTGTCCGGCGGCGACTATGTGCTGAAAGGCATCGCGCGCATGCACGAGCGGCCGATCGGCGATCTGGTCGATGCGCTGAGGCAGCTCGGGGCGCAGATCGACTACCTCGGAAAACCCGGATTTCCGCCGCTGCATGTCCATCCGGCGATGCCCGCCGGCGACCGCGCGCAGGTGCGCGGCAACGTGTCGAGCCAGTTTCTCACCGGCCTGCTGATGGCGCTGCCACTGCGTCAGAAGGCCACTACGGTGGAGGTCGACGGCGAACTGATTTCCAAGCCCTACATCGGCATCACGCTGGCTATGCTGCGCCGTTTCGGCGTCGAGGTGGCGCAGGACGGCTGGGCACGTTTCACGGTGGCGGCCGATGTGCGCTACCACAGCCCGGGTGAGATCTACGTCGAGGGCGATGCCTCGTCGGCGTCGTACTTCCTGGCCGCAGGCGCCATCGGCGGCGGCCCGGTGCGGGTGGAGGGCGTCGGCGCCGACAGCGTGCAGGGCGACGTGCGCTTTGCCGATGCGCTGGCGCTGATGGGCGCGCGGATCGAGATGGGGCCGAACTGGATCGAGGCGCGTTCTCCCAAAGCGGGCCGCCTCAAAGCAATCGACCTCGACTGCAACGCCATTCCCGACGCCGCGATGACGCTGGCGGTGGCGGCGCTGTTCGCCGACGGCGTCACCACGCTCCGGAACATCGCCAGCTGGCGGGTGAAGGAAACCGACCGCATCGCCGCGATGGCGACCGAACTGCGCAAGGTCGGCGCGACGGTGGAAGAGGGCGCGGATTACCTCCGCATCACCCCGCCTCACGCCTCACGCCTCACCCCTCACGCGATAATCGACACCTACGACGACCACCGCATGGCGATGTGCCTGTCGCTGGTGACGCTCGGCGGCGTGCCGCTGAGGATCAACGACCCGGCATGCGTGAACAAGACCTTCCCGACATATTTCAAGATTTTTGCAGGGATTGCCCAATGACGCGTTCCGCACCCCGCACGCCTCACCCCTCACCCGTAATTGCCATCGACGGCCCCTCGGCCTCGGGCAAGGGCACCGTCGCCGAGCGCGTGGCGATGGCACTCGGCTTTCATTTCCTCGACAGCGGCGCGCTCTACCGGCTGACTGCGCTGTCGGCGATGAAGCATGGCGTGGCGCTCGATGATGAGGCGGGCGTGGCGGCGCTGGCGGCGAAGTTGCCCGCAACCTTCCATGACGGCGCGGTGTGGCTGGCGGAGGAAAACGTCACCGACGCCATCCGTGCCGAATCGGTGGGCGAGGGCGCGTCGAAAGTGGCGGCGCTGCCGGCGGTGCGCGCGGCGCTGCTCGACCGCCAGCGCGCCTACCTCCAGGCCCCCGGCCTGGTGGCCGACGGCCGCGACATGGGCACCGTGGTGTTCCCGGACGCGGTCGCCAAGGTCTTTCTCACCGCCTCTGCCTCCGCGCGCGCGGAACGTCGGTATAAGCAGTTGATCGAGAAGGGAAACCCTGCTAATCTCTCGGCCCTTGTTGCTGATATGCAGGCGCGCGATGCGCGCGACACGGCCCGCGCCGTGGCGCCGCTCAAACCCGCAGCCGATGCGCTGTTGCTCGATACGACCCATATGGGCATCGAGACGGCGGTGCAGAAGGTGCTGGCGCACTATGATTTGTGCAAGGCCCGCAGCAAACAAGGTAATTGATGTATGAGTCCCGTGTCAGCCCTGCGCCCGCAGGCTGGCGATGTGCAACCAACCCCGTCCTCACCGACGGACTGAAGGTTTTAATGTCTACTGCTACCGCTACTTCCGCCCCCGCTTCGATGGAAAGTTTTGCCGACCTGTTCGAGGAATCCCTGGTTCACCAGGAAATGCGTCAGGGTGAAGTCATCACCGCTGAAATCATCGACATCGACAGCAATTTCGTGACCGTGAATGCCGGCCTCAAATCCGAGAGCCTGATTCCGGTTGAAGAGTTCAAGAACGATCTGGGCGAAATCGAAGCCAAGATCGGTGATTTTGTCGCGGTCGCCATCGAGTCGATCGAAGACGGCTTCGGCGCGACCAAGCTGTCGCGCGAGCGCGCCAAGAAACTGGCCGCATGGCTGGATCTGGAAGCCGCGATGAACGAAGGCCGGATCGTCACCGGCATGGTGCAGGGCAAGGTCAAGGGCGGTTTGACGGTGCTGGTGGGCGGCCTGCGCGCCTTCCTGCCGGGTTCGCTGGTGGACATGCGTCCGGTCAAGGACACCACGCCCTACGAATACAAGGAAATGGAATTCAAGGTCATCAAGCTCGACCGCAAGCGCAACAACGTGGTGGTGTCGCGCCGCGCCGTGCTGGAAGAGACCATGGGTGCCGATCGCGAAGCGATGATGGAGAACCTGAAGGAAGGCTCCATCGTCAAGGGCGTGGTCAAGAACATCACCGACTACGGCGCGTTCGTGGACCTGGGCGGCATCGACGGCCTGCTGCACATCACCGACATGGCCTGGCGCCGCGTCAAGCATCCGTCCGAAGTGGTGCACGTCGGCCAGGAACTGGAAGCCAAGATTCTGCGCTACGACACCGAGAAGAACCGCGTTTCGCTCGGCATCAAGCAGCTGGGTGACGATCCGTGGGTCGGCATCGCGCGCCGCTATCCGAAAGGCACGCGCATGTTCGGCAAGGTCGCGAACCTGACCGACTACGGCGCGTTCGTCGAGATCGAGGAAGGCATCGAAGGCCTGGTTCACGTCTCCGAAATGGACTGGACCAACAAGAACGTCAGCCCCTCGAAGATGGTGCAGCTGGGCGACGAGGTCGAAGTCATGGTGCTCGACATCGACGAGGACAAGCGCCGCATCTCGCTGGGCATGAAGCAGTGCAAGTCCAACCCGTGGGAAGATTTCGCGATCAGTCACAAGAAGGGCGACAAGGTCGGCGGCGCAATCAAGTCGATCACCGACTTCGGCGTGTTCATCGGCCTGCCCGGCGGCATCGACGGCCTGGTTCACCTGTCCGACCTGTCGTGGAGCCTGCCCGGCGAAGAAGCCGTGCGCAACTTCCGCAAGGGCCAGGACGTCGAGGCCGTGGTGCTGGGGATTGACCTCGAGCGTGAGCGCATTTCGCTCGGCATCAAGCAGCTCGAAGGCGACCCGCTGACCAGCTACGCAACGGGCCACGAGAAGGGCAGCATCGTCAAGGGCACCATCAAGACCGTGGAAGCCAAGGGCGCCACCGTGCAGCTGGACAGCGACATGGAAGGCTACCTGCGCGCATCCGAAGTCTCGCGCGACCGCGTCGAAGACATGCGCACCCACTACAAGGAAGGCGACGAAATCGAAGCCATGATCATCAACGTCGATCGCAAGAATCGCGTGATCAACCTGTCGATCAAGGCCAAGGACATGACCGAGCAGGATTCGGCGATGAAGAAACTCGCTGCCGACTCCGCAGCGGCCGCCACGGGTTCGACCAACCTCGGCGCGCTGCTGAAGGCCAAGCTCGAAAACAAGAGCGCCGAGCAGTAATCCATGACCAAGTCCGAGCTGATTGCTCAACTCGCGGCGCGGCATTCGCAATTTTCGGTTGCGGATATCGAGATGGCGGTGAAAACGATCCTCGACGCGCTGGCGAAAAACCTGTCGCGCGGCGAACGGATCGAAATCCGCGGCTTTGGCAGCTTCAGCCTGAGCTTCCGTCCCGCCCGCCTCGGGCGCAATCCCAAGTCGGGCGAGCGCGTGCAGGTGCCGGCCAAGTATGTGCCGCACTTCAAGGCTGGCAAGGAGTTGCGCGACCGGGTGGATTTTCCGCTCTGAGTTCTCGTGTAAGGCAAGTGAAAACGGCGCGTTGAGCGCCGTTTTCTTTTTTATCGCCACTTTTTGAAGTTGGCCTGCAAAGGTAGAATGGACGCCACTCTGACGCGATCAACCATGAAAAATCTCACACATTATCTGGGGCTGGCGGCGAAATTGCTGGTGTTCCTGCTGGTGCTGGGCTTTGCCCTGAAAAACAGCCATAGCGTCACGTTCTATTCCTACCTGGAGTATGTGTGGCAGGCCCCGCTGATTGTCATGCTGGGGCTGGCGTTCATGCTCGGTGCACTGACCGGCGTGCTGGCCTTGCTGCCGGCCCTGTTCCGCCTGCGGCGTGAGCTTTCCCTCAGGCCCCCGATGGCCGGGGCGGACAGCACGACGATGATGCGGACCGACATACCGACCGACATGTCAGGCGTCTGACGCGCCATGGAATTCGAGTTTTGGTGGCTGCTGGCGTTCCCCCTGTTTTTCGTGCTGGGCTGGCTGGCGGCGCGGATCGACATTCGCCAGGTGGTGACCGAATCGCGCGCGCTGCCCAATTCGTATTTTCGCGGGCTGAATTTCCTGCTCAACGAGCAGCCGGACAAGGCCATCGAAGCCTTTCTCGAAGTCGTCAAACTCGAACCCCAGACCATCGACCTGCACTTTGCGCTGGGCGGCCTGTTTCGCCGTCGCGGCGAACTCGACCGCGCCATCCGCATGCACGAAAACCTGCTTGAGCGCGAAGGCCTGGCCGAAGACCAGCGTCTGCGCGCGATGAGCGAACTGGGGCAGGATTATCTGAAGGCCGGGCTGCTCGACCGTGCCGAGCAGGTGTTCGGCAAGCTGCTGGAAACCTCGCAGCATGGACTGGCGCGCACCTATCTGCTGGAAATCTACGTACAGGAAAAGGATTGGCAGAAGGCCATCGACGCGGCACGTCTGCTGGAGAAGGACACCAGCAAGCCGCTCAATGCCGACATCGCCCACTTTTTCTGCGAACTGGCGCTGCTGGAGTCGGCGAAAGGCAATCCCGACGTGGCTGCGGCGCACCTGCGGCAGGCACTCCTGGCCAACCGGCAGTCGGTTCGCGCCAATCTCATGGCGGGCGATCTCGACGCGGCAGCAGGACGCCACGAAGCCGCGATTGCCGACTGGCGCCTGGTTGAAACGCAGAACACGGCGCACATGGCGCTGGTGGTGGATCGCGTGCTCGGCAGCTATCGCCAGCTGGGGCGGCTGGCAGAAGGCGTGCAGTGGCTGCGCGCGCTGTATACCAGGCAGCCGTCGCAGGATGTATTCAACGCCCTCTATCTGGCGGTGTCTGAAACTGACGGCGCGGTGGCAGCCCGCCAGCTGGCGCGCGAGGAGTTGCGGCGCAACCCGACCCTGCGCACGCTGGATCGCCTGCTGGAGGCCGAACTTATCGACGCCAGCTCCGAACAGCGCGAGTTGCTGCAGGTGGAAAAAAGTCTGGTGGCGTCGCACAGCCAGCGCATGATGCGCTACCAGTGCGGCAGCTGCGGATTCAAGGCGAAGCAATTCTTCTGGCGCTGCCCGGCGTGCGGGCGCTGGGATAGCTTCGACCCCGAGCGACGCGAGAGCGAAAATTGAGTCAGGGGTCAGGGAATAATGGATGACGCATAAGATTATCGTGGCGCTGGATTTCGCTGACGCGGAGTCGGCGCTGGCGCTGGTGGCGCGGCTGGATCCGGCTTTGTGCCGGCTCAAGGTGGGCAAGGAGCTGTTCACAGCGGCGGGGCCGGATCTGGTGCGGACGCTGGTCGCGCGCGGTTTCGAGGTTTTCCTCGACCTGAAATTCCACGACATTCCCAACACCGTGGCCGCGGCATGTCGGGCAGCGGCTGGGCTGGGGGTGTGGATGCTGAATGTCCACGCCTCGGGCGGACGCCGCATGATGACGGCGGCGCAGGCAGCGCTGGCGGATCTGCCGAAACCGCCGCTCCTGATCGCGGTGACGGTGCTGACCAGCATGAGCGCCGAGGACCTGGGGGAAGTCGGCATTTCCGCTGCGCCTGCCGACCAGGTATTGCGTCTGGCGCGCCTGGCGCACGCCTGCAAACTCGATGGCGTGGTCTGTTCGGCGCAGGAGGCCGCCATGCTGCGCGCCGAGTTGGGCGTGGGTTTCCGCCTGGTGACGCCTGGCATCCGCCCGGCAGGTTTTGATGCGGGTGACCAGCGCCGCGTGATGACGCCGGCCGAGGCCTTGCGCGCCGGCGCGACCGACCTGGTGATCGGGCGCCCGGTCACGGCCGCAGCCGATCCGCTGGCCGCACTCGAACGGATTCAATCCGACATACAGAATACCTAGGGAGAAGACGCTGTGAAAATTACCGTAATCGGCACAGGCTATGTGGGCCTGGTGACCGGAACCTGCCTGGCGGAAGTCGGCAACGAGGTGCTGTGCCTCGACGTCGATCCGACAAAAATCGAAACGCTGAAAGCCGGTGGCATCCCGATCTACGAACCGGGGCTGGAGGACATGGTGAAGCGCAACGTCGCCGCAGGCCGGCTGCATTTCACCACTGACATCGAGGCATCGGTGGCCTTCGGCCAGATCCAGTTCATCGCCGTCGGCACGCCGCCAGACGAGGACGGCTCGGCGGACCTGCAGTACGTGGTCGCGGCGGCGCGCAACATCGGCCGCCACATGACCGACTACAAGCTGGTGGTCGACAAATCCACCGTTCCGGTCGGCACCGCCGACAAGGTGAAGGCCGCGCTCGCGGAAGAGCTGGCCAAACGCGGTGTGGCGATCGAATTCAACGTCGCCTCCAACCCCGAGTTCCTCAAGGAAGGCGCGGCGGTGGAAGATTTCATGAAGCCCGACCGCATCGTGATCGGCACCGACAGCGAGGACGCGACCGCTTTGCTGCGCCAGCTGTATGCGCCGTTCCAGCGCAACCGCGATCGCCTGACGGTGATGGACGTGAAGAGCGCCGAACTGACCAAATACGCCGCCAATGCCATGCTGGCGACGCGCATTTCCTTCATGAACGAGCTCGCCGTGCTGGCCGAAAAACTCGGCGCCGACATCGAGCAGGTGCGCCACGGCATCGGCTCCGATCCGCGCATCGGCTACGATTTTCTGTATGCCGGCTGCGGCTATGGTGGTTCGTGCTTCCCCAAGGACGTGCAGGCGCTGCGCCGCACCGCGCAGGAAAACGGCATTCCGCTACGCGTGCTCGACGCCGTGGAAGAGGCCAACGACGCGCAGAAGCAGATTCTGGTCGACAAGCTGACTGCAAAGCTGGGCAAAGACCTCAAGGGCAAGCGCTTCGCCATGTGGGGCCTCGCGTTCAAGCCCAACACCGACGACATGCGCGAGGCGCCCAGCCGCAGCATGCTGGAATCCCTGTGGGCGATGGGCGCCGTCGTGTCGGCCTACGACCCGGCGGCGATGGAGGAAACCCGTCGCATCTACGGCGAGCGTGCCGATCTCTTGCTGGTCGACAGCCCGATGGACGCGCTGAAGGGCGCCGATGCGCTGTTGATCGTCACCGAATGGAAAGTGTTCCGCAGCCCCAATTTCGACACCATGAAGGCGCTGCTGAAAACGCCGCTTGTGTTCGACGGCCGCAACCTGTACGAGCCGCAGGCGATGCGCGGGATGGGCTTTGATTACCTGCCGATCGGACGCCAGTAGGGCATGTACAAGACCATCGAAGACTGCGTCGGCAACACCCCGCTGGTGCGCCTCAAGCGCATGCCCGGTGCGACCTCGAACACCGTGCTGGTCAAGCTCGAAGGCAACAACCCGGCGGGTTCGGTGAAGGACCGCCCGGCGCTGGCGATGATCGAGCAGGCCGAGGCGCGCGGCGAGATCAAGCCCGGCGACACACTGATCGAGGCCACCAGCGGCAATACCGGCATCGCGCTCGCCATGGCGGCGGCGATGCGCGGCTACAGGATGATCCTCATCCTGCCGGAAAACGCCTCGATCGAACGCCGCCAGACCATGCGCGCGTTCGGCGCCGAACTGCAGCTGGTGAGCAAGGAAGCCGGCATGGAAGGCGCGCGCGATCTGGCGGTGTCGCTGGAGAAACAGGGCATCGGCAAGGTCCTCGACCAGTTCGCCAACCCTGACAATCCCGACGCGCACTATCGCACCACCGGCCCCGAAATCTGGCGCGACACCGAGGGCAAGATCACCCATTTCGTTTCCAGCATGGGCACCACTGGCACCATCATGGGCTGCTCGCGCTACCTCAAGGAACAGAACTCGGCGATCCAGATCGTCGGCGTGCAGCCGACCGAGGGCGCGCAGATCCCCGGCATCCGCAAATGGCCGGAAGAATACGTGCCGAAAATCTGCGATTCCAGCCGTGTCGACCGCATGATCTACGTTTCCCAGCAGGACGCCGAGGAAACCACCCGCCGGCTGGCGCGCGAGGAAGGCATCTTCGCCGGCATCTCGTCCGGCGGCGCGCTGTGGGCGGCGCTGCAGGTGTCGAAGGAAGTCGAGAACGCGGTCATCGTCTCCATCGTGTGCGACCGCGGCGACCGTTACCTGTCGACCGGCGTTTTCCCGGCCTGAATCGCTAGTGGCCAAAACCAAAACGATCTACACCTGCACCGAGTGCGGCGGCCAGTCGCCCAAGTGGCAAGGGCAGTGTCCTGCCTGCAACGCCTGGAACACGCTGGTCGAGACCATCTCCGAGTCGGCCAAGCCGCGCTACCAGGCGCTGGCGGCGTCGAGCCAGGTGCAGATGCTGGGCGAAGTGGAGGGGGCCGAGGCGAGCCGGATTCCGACCACGCTCGGCGAGCTCGATCGCGTGCTGGGAGGCGGGCTGGTGGCAGGCGGCGTGGTGCTGATTGGCGGCGACCCCGGCATCGGCAAGTCGACCTTGCTGCTGCAGGCGCTGGCGGTGCTGTCGCAAAGCCTGCCGACGCTGTATGTCAGCGGCGAAGAATCCGCGCAGCAACTGGCGCTGCGCGCGCGCCGCCTGCAGTTGCCGGAAGCGCATCTGCCGGTGTTGCCGGAGATCCGGCTCGAAGCGATTCTGGGCCACCTCGCCTCGATCAAGCCCGCCATCGCGGTGATTGATTCGATCCAGACCGTGTATTCCGAAACCCTGACCTCGGCGCCTGGCTCGGTGGCGCAGGTGCGTGAATGCGCGGCGCAGCTGACGCGCTATGCCAAGCAGAGCGGCTGCGCGATTCTGCTGGTTGGGCACGTCACCAAGGAAGGCGCCATCGCCGGTCCGCGCGTGCTGGAGCACATCGTCGACACCGTGCTGTATTTCGAGGGCGATACCGGATCGAGTTTTCGCCTGGTGCGCGCGATCAAGAACCGCTTCGGCGCGGTGAACGAGATCGGCGTCTTTGCGATGACCGAGAAGGGCTTGAAAGGCGTGTCCAATCCTTCGGCCATCTTCCTGTCGCACCACGGCGCGCCGGTTCCGGGATCCTGCGTGCTGGTGACGCAGGAAGGCACGCGCCCGCTGCTGGTCGAGATTCAGGCGCTGGTCGACAGCAGCCAGTCGCCCAACCCGCGCCGCCTGTCGGTCGGTTTGGAACAGAACCGGCTCGCCATGCTGCTGGCCGTGCTGCACCGCCATGCCGGCATCGCCTGTTCCGATCAGGATGTGTTCGTCAACGCGGTGGGCGGGGTGAAAATCAGCGAGCCGGCGGCCGATCTAGCGGTGCTGGCGGCGATCGTGTCGTCGCTGAGAAGCCAGCCACTGCCCGACAAACTGGTGATGTTCGGCGAAGTGGGTCTCGCCGGTGAAATCCGCCCGGTGCAGCGCGGCCAGGAACGCCTGAAGGAAGCCGCCAAGCTTGGCTTCACCCAGGCCATCGTGCCGGCCGCCAACCAGCCCAAGCAGAAAATCCCCGGGATGGAAATCCACCCTGTCCATCGGCTGGACGAGGCAATCCGGTTTTTCAGGGAACGCTGAGGCCGGGAAATTACCGCCTTCGCGCTTTCCAGGTGGCACGGCAGGTTTTCCTCAGGTATTCAAGGGCACGTGCCATGTGAGTATCTGGCCAGTTGGGGTCGCGATCGCTGAGCTGTTCTTCCGCTTCGCCCTTCAGCTCGTCCTTCCAGAATTTCTGCAAGTCCTCCCGCATCGCTTCCGGCGCATGGTCGTCGACAAACTTGATCACGGCCCGGGAATCAAAACCGCACGTCCGAAAAACACGGGTGATTTCTTTGGCCTCCCGCAGGAGCAGGGAGGGCTTGGGTGGAAATCCGGTGGCAACGAAAAGGAACACCGTGGCCACGACTGCCGGGTCGTCCGCCTCGCCTCGCGTCACGCGATCCCATTCCTTGGCAACCAGGCGATCGTATTCCCTGACGTCTTCGTCCAGGCTCTCGCTGACGAAATACATTCCGCCTGATCCGCCTGAGTTCCCATACAGAAATTTATCCACCGTGCTGGAGGAAGCCCGAATCTGCGGCAAATCCGTTTCGATGAAACGGTCCATCGCACGACGCGCAAGCTGCTGGAATTCCGTTGGTGCCTCCCTGAGGAAGACTTTCAGCCGGTCTTCGTTCAATCTGGCTTTCGGATTCCTGGCGGCTTTGAACAAGCGGACAAAAGCCGTGCGGGTCGGCAGCTTCAGCTCGGCCTGGTCAACGAAAATCACCAGCATGGCGCTCCGGATCAGCGACTCCGCTTCATCGACATCGTCGCGGGAAATGCCCATTCTGTTTGCCAGCCAGAACGCGAAATCGATCGCGTTCCGGTTCTCCTGGCGAAGGGCAAGTCTGGAACGATATTCAGCAAGCGAGATCGTGTCCGCGGCCGTCTCGTTGTCGAGATAGCCGCGCTGGCTCTCGGATGAAGCCGGGCCACGATCGATCAGCGTGCTGTCCGGCATCGCATGGAGCCGTTTGAGCATGTCCGAGCCGGCCTTGGAGTGCGACAGCAAGGTCTTGTCACGCAAGGAGGCTGCGG
>JAIBEI010000050.1 GCA_019459055.1 Thiobacillus sp.
CCTTATTCTTCGATCTTGGCAACAACGCCGGCACCGACGGTGCGGCCGCCTTCGCGGATGGCAAAACGCAGACCTTCGTCCATGGCGATCGGCTGGATCAGCGATACCTTGATGCTGACGTTGTCGCCAGGCATCACCATCTCGGTGCCGGCCGGCAATTCGATGCTGCCGGTGACGTCGGTGGTGCGGAAGTAAAACTGCGGACGGTAGCCGTTGAAGAACGGGGTATGGCGACCACCCTCATCCTTCGACAGCACGTAGATCTCGGCACTGAACTTGGTGTGCGGCTTGATCGAGCCGGGCTTGGCCAATACCTGGCCACGCTGGACTTCTTCACGCTTGGTGCCGCGCAGCAGCACGCCAACGTTGTCGCCCGCCTGACCCTGGTCCAAGAGCTTCCTGAACATCTCGACGCCGGTGCAGGTGGTCTTGACGGTGGGGACGATGCCGACGATTTCGATTTCTTCGCCAACCTTGATGATGCCGCGCTCGACACGACCGGTGACGACAGTGCCGCGACCGGAGATGGAGAAGACGTCTTCAACAGGCATCAGGAAGGGACGGTCCACGGCACGCTCGGGCTCGGGAATGTAGGAGTCGAGCGCGTCGGCCAGCTTCAGGATGCTGGGCTCGCCGATGTCGCTCTGGTCGCCTTCGAGGGCCTTGAGGGCACTGCCAATGATGATGGGGGTGTCGTCGCCGGGGAAGTCGTACTTGCTGAGCAGTTCGCGAACTTCCATTTCAACAAGCTCGAGCAACTCGGGGTCGTCGACCATGTCGGCCTTGTTCATGTAGACGATGATGTAGGGCACGCCAACCTGACGGGCAAGCAGGATGTGCTCGCGGGTCTGCGGCATGGGGCCGTCGGCGGAGGACACGACCAGGATGGCGCCGTCCATCTGCGCAGCGCCGGTAATCATGTTCTTGATGTAGTCGGCGTGGCCCGGGCAGTCGACGTGCGCGTAGTGACGCTTTGCGGTCTCGTACTCGACGTGCGCGGTGTTAATGGTGATGCCGCGCGCCTTCTCTTCGGGCGAGCTGTCAATCTCGTCGTATTTCTTGGCCGCACCGCCAAACTTCTTCGACAAAATGGTGGTGATCGCCGCGGTCAAGGTGGTCTTGCCGTGGTCAACGTGACCAATCGTGCCAACGTTTACGTGCGGTTTGGTCCGCTGGAATTTTTCCTTAGCCATTTCAGTACCCCTCAATTTGCACACGCAACAATGCGGTCAATCACGATCAGCAACCTGACTACCGCTTTTCAAATACTGGTGCGCCATCTTAATAATCCGGCAGCACCTAGAAAGAAACTGGTGCCCGCGGACAGAATCGAACTGTCGACCTCTCCCTTACCAAGGGAGTGCTCTACCTCTGAGCTACGCGGGCGCAAGGTTTTGACCCACAGCGCGTCAAAACACAAAAACCCTTACAAACTGGAGCGGGAGAAGGGAATCGAACCCTCGTCATAAGTTTGGAAAACTTCTGCTCTACCATTGAGCTACACCCGCTTCGCCCTGCTCGAAAACTGCAAAAATCTGGTGGTGGGGGAAGGATTCGAACCTTCGAAGGCAGAGCCGTCAGATTTACAGTCTGATCCCTTTGACCGCTCGGGAACCCCACCCAAACGAAGCGCGAGATTATAGGGCTTTTCGGGACAGTGTGTCAATTATCCCCTGAGTAAATTGCCTCGCTCACACATTGAACAGGAAATTCAGGACATCGCCATCCTTGACCACGTATTCCTTGCCTTCGGCGCGCATCTTGCCCGCTTCCTTGGCGCCCTGTTCGCCCTTGCCGGCAATGAAATCCTCGTACGAGATGGTCTGCGCGCGAATGAAGCCGCGCTCGAAATCGGTGTGGATGACCCCCGCCGCCTGCGGCGCGGTATCACCCTTGTGGATCGTCCACGCCCGCACCTCCTTCACCCCGACGGTGAAATAGGTCTGCAGGCCCAGCAAATCATAGGTGGCGCGAACCAGGCGGTTGAGCCCCGGCTCATCCCAACCGAGCTCTTTCAGGTATTCCATGCGCTCCTCAGGCGACAATTCCTGCAGTTCGGCCTCCAGCGCCGCGCACACTGGCACCACCGGCGCGCCCTCCTTCCCGGCAAAGGCGCGCAGCGCATCGAGCATGGGATTGTCGTGGAAGCCGTCTTCGCTGACGTTGGCGACATACAGCGTCGGCTTCACCGTCAACAGGCACAGCGGCTTGATCGCCGCGAGGCCTTCCGCATCCAGGCCGGCGGCACGCGCGGGGCGGCCTTCGTTCAGCGCGGCCAGCACCGGCTTCAATGCCTCCGCGATGACTTTCGCATCCTTGTCGCCCCCACGCGCAGCTTTTTCGTATCGTATCAACGCCTTTTCGGCACTGGACAGGTCAGCGAGCGCCAACTCCGTGGCAATGGTTTCCACATCCGACAGCGGGTCGATCTTGCCCGCAACGTGGATCACGTTGTCGTCCTGAAAACAGCGCACCACGTGGCAGATCGCATCGGTCTCGCGAATATTGGCGAGGAACTGGTTGCCGAGGCCCTCGCCCTTGGACGCCCCCGCCACCAGCCCGGCGATATCGACGAATTCGACAATCGCCGGCACGACTCTCTGCGGCTTGGCAATCTCGGCCAGTTGCGCCAGGCGTGGATCCGGCACCTCGACAATGCCGGTGTTCGGCTCGATGGTGCAGAAGGGATAGTTTTCCGCCGCGATGCCCGCCTGGGTCAGCGCATTGAACAGGGTGGATTTTCCGACGTTGGGCAAGCCAACAATGCCGCATTTGAGACTCATGGTTTTTCCTGGAGTTTGATGGAACCGGGTTTGGTGTTGGCGCGCTGGATGGCCGCGTTCCACTCGCCCTTTTCAATGAGTGGCCACAAATCGAGCGCGCGCTCGATGGCGGCGTCGATGTCGGCCTGCTCCTCGCGACGCGGCGGTTTCAGGACGTAGTTCACGACTTCGTTGCGGTCGCCCGGATGACCGATGCCGGTGCGCAGCCGCCAATAGTCCTGGGTGCCCAGATGCGCGGTGATGTCCTTCAGGCCGTTGTGCCCGCCCATGCCGCCGCCAAACTTTAGGCGCAGCTGGCCGGGCGGAATGTCGAGTTCGTCGTGCACCACCAGGATCTCGGCTGGCGCAATGCGATGAAATCGTGCAAACGCACCGACGGCCTGGCCGGAACGGTTCATGAAGGTCTGCGGCAGCAGCATCCACATGTTGCCCCGACTGCGCCCGACGATGCCGTGAAAGCGCGACTCATGCGCGAGCGGCACACCCCACGTCTGCGCCAGCCGCGCGCAAAACCAAAACCCGGCATTGTGCCGGGTTTCTTCGTAGTCGCGCCCCGGGTTGCCGAGGCCGACAATTAGGCGGGGCGCTGTCATGCCGCACACGGCGTGCAATCCACCGCGGATTGCACGACCGGCTTACGCCGCAGGGGCAGCCGGAGCAGCCGGAGCAGCGGGCGCTTCTTCGGTAGCCGCACCGATCTTGGGCGCACTGATCGACGCCACAGAGGGGTTTTCTGTCTGCAGGTGCCCAACCAGCTCGACGCCCGCGGGCAGCGTCAGGTCATTCGCATGAATGGAATGGCCGATTTCGAGATTGCCCATGTCGACTTCGATGAACTCGGGCAGGCTGCCGGGCAGGCACTGGACGTCAAGCTCGGTCACGATGTGGTGCGGCTTGCCGCCGCCGGTCTTGACGCCCGGCGCGGTGTCGGCATTGATGAAGTGCAGCGGCACCTTGACGTGAATCTTGTGATCCTTGTCGACGCGCTGGAAATCGATGTGCAGCACTTGCTGCTTGAAGGGATGCCATTGCGCGTCGCGCAGCAGCACGGACTCCTTGGCACCATCGACATTCAGCGTCAGCACGGAGGCGTGGAACGCTTCCTTGCGCAGCGCGTGATACAGCGTGTTGTGGTCCAGCTCGATCTGCACCGGGACAGCGGTGCCGCCGTAGACGATGCCGGGGACCTTGCCCGCGTGACGCAGACGGCGGCTCGCACCCGTACCTTGCAATTCACGCTTGGCGGCAATGACTTCGATTTCCATGAAACTTCTCCTAAATAACTGCCTGATGATGCATCGCCAAAAATGGTCAATGCATGGCTTGATGATGCATTGCCGAAAATGGTCAATGCATGGTTAAAGCCCCCGCGACCAGGGGCATTCGGCCGACCCTACTCGATAAAGAGCGAGCTGACGGAATCTTCGTTGCTGATGCGGCGGATCGTTTCCGCCAGCAGTTCAGCCACCGACAATTGCCGGATTTTGGCGCATGCGCGCGCATCGTCGCGCAGCGGGATGGTGTCGGTCACCACCAGTTCGTCGAGCGCGGAATTCGTCACGCGTTCGGCGGCGCTGCCGGATAGCACGGCATGGGTGCAATAGGCCATCACCTTCCTGGCGCCATGCTCCTTCAGCGCATTGGCCGCCTCGCACAGCGTATTGGCGGTGTCGACCATGTCGTCCATGATGATGCAGGTTCGATCCTTCACATCACCGATGATGTGCATCACCTTCGCCACGTTCGGTTTCGGACGCCGCTTGTCGATGATCGCCAGGTCGCATTCGAGGCGCTTGGCAATCGCCCGCGCCCGCACCACCCCGCCCACATCGGGCGACACCACCACCAGGTTCGGGTGGTCGCGCTTCCAGATGTCGCCCAAGAGGATCGGGCTGGAATAAATGTTGTCGACCGGAATGTCGAAAAAGCCCTGAATCTGGTCCGAGTGCAGGTCCATCGTCAGCACCCGGTCGACCCCCACGCCCTGCAGCATGTTGGCCACCACCTTGGCGGTGATCGCCACCCGCGCCGAGCGGGTTCGGCGATCCTGGCGCGCGTAACCGTAATACGGGATGGCGGCGGTGATGCGACCGGCCGAGGCGCGCTTCAGCGCGTCCACCATCACCATCACTTCCATCAGGGTGTCGTTGGTCGGCTGGCAGGTCGACTGCAGCACGAAGACGTCCTTGCCGCGCACGTTTTCCAGGAGCTCGACCATCACTTCCCCGTCGGAAAAACGCGACACGGTGGCGCGGCCGAGATGGATATTGAGATGGCGCACCACATCGCTGGCAAGACGCGGGTTGGCATTTCCGCTGAACACCATCAGGTTGTCTATGGACACACGAGTCTCCGGCGATACGGTGGACCGACACAAGAACAAAAACAGCCGCCACGGCGGCTGTTCGCTTATCTGGCTGGGGAGGTAGGGATCGAACCTACGAATGTCGGAATCAAAATCCGATGCCTTACCACTTGGCGACTCCCCAATGGGTGCTACTCAGGCGCAAAAGTCATGCAAGGGATGCCTGTCGAGACCCTGCGCCACAAAACCCTGCATCGTTTGGGGCAACTGGCGCAGCACGTCACGCGCCGCGCTTTCCGTTCCGAACGATGCAAACACACAGGCACCCGAACCGGTCATCCGCGCCTCGCCGAATTGCCCCAGCCATTCGAGATGGCGGGCGACTTCAGGATAGCGGCTGACGACCACCGGCTGCAGGTCGTTATGACCCATGCCTGCGGAAAAGCGCGCTATTTTGAAGGGTGGCGAGTTGCGTGTCAATTCCGGCGCTGCAAAAATTGCAGCGGTCGGTACCTGCACCGGCGGCATCAGCACCACATACCACGCCCGCGGCGCGCTCAGCGGGCGCAGGATTTCGCCCACCCCCTCGGCGAACGCCGTCTGGCCGAACACGAAGACCGGCACGTCGGCCCCCAACTGCAGAGCCATCTGTTGCAGGGTTTCGCGCGGCAGATTGACCTGCCACAGGCGGTTCAGGGCCAGCAGCACGGTGGCCGCATCCGAACTGCCGCCACCGAGCCCGCCTCCCATCGGCAAAATCTTGTCGAGCCGGATGCTCACCCCGGCGCCGGCAGGCGCATGCGGCTGCAGCAGACGCGCCGCGCGCACGGTCAGATCGTGGTCTTCCGGCACCCCGGGCAGGTCGCCTTCGCGCACCACCCGGCCGTCGTCACGCAGTTCAAGATGCACGGTGTCGGCGCGGTCGATCAGGCGGAACACGCTCTGCAGCAGGTGATAACCGTCGGCGCGCCGGCCGACGATGTGCAGGAACAGGTTGAGCTTGGCGGGGGCGGGGTAGGCGTGGATCAATCGGCCTCCCAGCTGTCCGCCACCAGGCGGATTTCCAGCCCCTCGCGCGTCACCGTCAGTTTGCGCGGACGCCCGTCGGCGGCATATTGCAGGTAATCGATCACCCAGCCCTGCTGTTTGAGTTGCACGAGGCGTCCGGCGCCATTGCGTGTCGCCTCGAAAATGCCGTCCGGGTCGGGACGCGCCTGCATCCACCACCCAAGGCCCGCCACCGGCAGCGTATAACCGAGCGCCTCGCGCGTCAGGGATTCGGCATCGGGCGCTCGGCGCGTGGGCTGATTTGGCACCTCGAGCGCAACGCCGTCGACATCGCGCACGATGCGCGCCACCCCCTGCCCCAGCGGCGAAGTCAGCAACACCTCATCTGTTTCCATGCTGTGCTGCCAGCGGATCTGGCCCGACAGGCTCTGCTCG
The DNA here is from genome assembly GCA_019459055.1 of Thiobacillus sp. GTDB lineage: Bacteria > Pseudomonadota > Gammaproteobacteria > Burkholderiales > Thiobacillaceae > Thiobacillus. The sequence continues at coordinate 6,532 of JAIBEI010000050.1, forward strand.
CCCGCCTGGATGCCGATGCGCCCCTGCAGCGTCCAGTTGGCGGACAGGGGAACGACGGCATCGGTGGGAATGCCGGGCGACGTGGTCGCACAAGCGGTCGTCAGCGCCAGCAGCAATACTGCGGCCAGGCGCACCATCAAGGCTTCAGCCGGTGCAGGGTTTCGAGCAGCAATTCGTTCTGCGGATGGGCTTGCAGGCTGGTCTGCCAGAGTTCTCCGGCCGCCTCGCGCAGACCGCCCGCCCACAGCACCTCGCCCAGATGCGCCGCGATTTCGGGATCCGGACGCACCTTGTAGGCGCGTTCCAGATATTCCCGCGCGCGCGCCAGATTGCCCGAGCGGTATTGCGCCCAGCCCACGCTATCGAGAATGAAGGGGTCTTCCGGCGCCAGCGCCAGCGCCTTGTCGAGCAGCACGATGGCCTCGGCCAGGCGATCGGTGCGGTCGGCCAGCGTGTAGCCCAGCGCGTTGTAAGCCTGCGCATCGTCGGGGCGCAGCACGATCACTCGGCGCAGGTCGGCTTCCAGCGCATCGAGCTTGTCGAGCTTTTCCGCCACCATGGCGCGGTCGTACAGCAACTCTGCCGAGTCGGGAAAGCGCTTGAGGCCATCCGACAGCACCGCGAAAGCGGCCGCATGATCCTTGCTGTCGCGCAGCAGTTCGGCCTGCGCCTGGATCAGCCGCACGTTTTGCGCGTCGTTTTCGCCGCGCGTGAACGCCAGCAGCGTGCGTGCTTCATCCAGTTTGCCCGCGCGCGCCAGCAGCGCGGCCTGGCGCGCGCGTGCCGGCACCAGGTAATTGCCCGATCCGACCTCGGCGTAATGGGCATTGGCCGCGTCCGGCTGCTTCATCTGTTCGGCCACCTGGCCGAGGTAGTAATGCACCATGTCGGGGTCGCGCGGGCTGAAGCCGAGAGTCTGGGTCAGCAAATCGCGCGCCACCTCGAGATCGCCCATCTGCAGCGAAAGCAGACCGGCGGCAAAGCTGACTTCGGCATTGCGCGGAAAATCGCTCGTCAGGCGGGCGAATTCGACGCGTGCCTCGGCGAACTGATTGGCGTTGACCAGGGTGCGCGCATAGGTCAGCCGCACTTCGCGCGATCCGGGATGGCGCGCCAGAAAATCGCGCATGAAGGCCAGCGCATCGGGGCGCGATGTTTTCGCCAGGATCTGCGCATGCAACAGCGCGCCGGGCTCCCAGCCCGGGCGCAGGCTGTCGGCCTGCTGCAAGGCGGCAACCGCCACATCGAAATGCCCGGCACTGGCCGCGGCCTGGGCAACCGCCAGGCGCGCCTCCGGCAAGGCCGGATGGTCGGCCGCCAGACGCTCGACCAGTTCCAGCGCGGCCCGTGTATCGCGCAGCTGTCCCATCAGCGCCGACAGATGCAGGAAGCCGTTGGCGCCATCCTCTTTCAGCAGGGCGCGCAGAATCGGTTCGGCCTCCCCGAACTTGCCCTCGCTCAGCAGCAGCGCTGCCAGCGTCTGCTGCGCCCGTCCCGAATCCTGCTCGGCTGCTGCCCACAAGCGGGCGGCCTCCAATGCGCCGGCCTGGTTACGTGCAAACATCGAAACCTCGACGGCACGACGGGCAATGCGCGGATCCTGCGTCTGCCGCGCCAGGTCGAGGTAGGCCGACTGGGAAATGCCAATCGCACCGCGCTGGCCGGCCACCTCGGCCACCAGGAATTTGAACAGGATTTCGGGCGTGAGCGGCTGCTTGGGCAGGGCAGCACGGACCCGGGCTTCGGCCTCCTCCTCGGGATCGGCGGCGACTTCGGCCGCCGCTTCGACCGCCGCCTCGACTGGCTGCAGCGTCTGGGTTTCAGCCACCGCAGGCGGTGACGCCCTGACACCGGGCTGGCTGCACGCAGCCGCGAACAACAGCGCTGCGCAGAGGGGAAGGATTTTGAGGTGTGCCATGTTATGCCTTGTAGATGGGGGGTGCCTGCCACGATTCTAAGCGTTCGAGGCCTGCCTGCAAGTTAGGTTCAGGCACGCAGCATGGTTTGATGTCCCTGCCCCCGCCGAACCACATCACCCGCAGCAGGGAAAGTCGCATATTCGAAACGGGGAAGGCTACAGGGTGAAGTCGGGATATAGAATCGCAATCTATCGGTTCGGTTCCCGCTTGCGGGAGCAGACATTGCGGGGCGCCCTATGCAGGGCTGGCTCCCGTTTATCTCAACCCGGCATCACAGCACCCTCCGGCCCCACGCCATGCCCGAATTACCCGAAGTCGAAACCACCCGCCTGGGTCTGTTGCCGCGCCTGCAGGGCCGTGCGCTCAGGCGCATCGTGGTGCGCAATCGGCGCCTGCGCTGGCCGGTGCCGGATGATCTGGAAGCCCGGCTGACGGGGCTGACGCTGAATTCACTCGTCCGGCGCGGCAAATACCTGCTGTTCGACTTCGGCAGCGTCACGCAAATCGTGCATCTCGGCATGTCGGGCAGCCTGCGCTTTGCCGAACCCGACGAACCCGCCGCCCTGCACGACCATGTCGACTGGCTATTCGACGACGACGCCACGCTCCGGCTGCGCGACCCGCGTCGTTTCGGCGCGGTGCTATGGACCGACGACGTGGCGCGGCATCCGCTGCTGGCCCACCTGGGCCCGGAGCCGCTGACGCCGGCATTCGATGCGGCCTATCTGCACGCGCAGTGCCAGCGCCGCAGCACCGCGATCAAGCAGGTCATCATGGATGGGCAGGTGGTGGTCGGCGTCGGCAACATCTATGCTTCCGAGTCGCTGTTCCATGCCGGTATCCGCCCCGCCGCCACCGCCCGCCGCCTCAGCCGCCCGGCCTGCGCGCGACTTGCGGAGGCGATCCGGCAGGTGCTGACGGCGGCGATTGCAGCCGGCGGCAGTTCGCTGCGCGATTACGTCGCAAGCGACGGCGAGCTGGGCTACTTCCAGCTGCAGACACGGGTGTACGATCGCACCGGCCTGCCCTGCAAGACCTGCGCCACGCCGATTCGCCGCATCGTGCAGGGGCAGCGTGCGAGCTTTTACTGCCCGACCTGCCAGCGTTGATGCGCAGCTGCCGCCTGCATCAAGTTTGTCATGGACATGTCGTTACATTACAGCGCCTTATCTGATGGATCGCCCCGATGAAACCCATGACCCTGGTTGACGAGTTTGAACACTACAGTGCCTGGCGCGATGCCGTGTACATGCGCGTCGAGGCGCTGCGCGACTGGCTCGCCACGCAGGAACTGGGCGACGCCGAATCCGGATTGCGGCTGAACCAGCTGCTGGGGCGGCTGCAGGAAGACACGCTGAACGTGGCTTTCGTCGCCGAATTTTCGCGCGGCAAGTCCGAACTGATCAACGCGATTTTCTTTTCGGATTACCGCCAGCGCGTGCTGCCGTCCTCCGCCGGGCGCACCACCATGTGCCCCACCGAGCTGTATTACACCCCCACCCGGCACCCCTCGCTGCGCCTGCTGCCGATCGACACCAAGACCCGCGAGGGCAGCATTGCCGACTTCAAGCGCGATGCGGACGCCTGGACCGAATTCCCGCTCAACCTCGATTCCGCCGACGAAATGAGCGCGACGCTGATGCGACTGGCCGACACCATGCAGGTCGATGCCGCCACCGCCGAAGCCTACGGCCTGATCAACCCCGATGACGCAGAGACCGCGCGCAGTCTGACGCGCGACGGCGGCATCGCGATTCCACGCTGGCGCCATGCGCTGATCAATTTTCCGCATCCGCTGTTGAAGCAGGGCCTGGTCATCCTCGACACGCCGGGCCTCAACGCCATCGGCACCGAACCGGAGCTGACGCTCAACATGCTGCCCAGCGCCCATGCGGTGCTGTTCCTGCTGGCCGCCGACACCGGCGTGACCAAATCCGACATCGAAATCTGGCGTCAGTACATCGCCCCGCTGCAGGGCGCCAGCCGGGCACGGCTGGTGGTGCTGAACAAGATCGACGGCCTGTGGGACGACCTCAAGTCGCCCGCCGAAATCGACGCCATAATCGCCAAGCAGGCCGCCAGCAGCGCGGCATTACTCGACCTGCCGATCAGCCAGGTCTACCCGGTATCGGCGCAGAAGGCGCTGGTCGCCAAGGTGAAGAACGACCCCGCCCTGCTGACGAAGAGCCGCCTGCTCGAGCTGGAAGCCGCGCTGACGCAGGAGCTGATCCCCTGCAAGCAGGCGCTGGTCAGCGAATCGGCCCAGGCCAGCGTGGAAGACGTGGTGATCAAGACCACCGAACTGCTGGAAACCCGGCTCGCCACCATCCAGGATCAGGTCGACGAACTGCAGGGACTGCGCGGCAAGAACCGCGACGTCATCCAGCACATGATGATCAAGGCCAACGAGGACAAGCAGCAGTTCGAGCGCGGCCTGGAGCAGTTCAATGCGCTGCGCAACGTGTTCGCTTCACAGGTCGAGACGCTGCGCCGGCGGCTGGGGATGCAGGCGCTGCGCAGCGAAGTGCGTCAGACCCGGCAGGCGATGGAAAAAAGCCGCTTCAGCGTCGGTTTGCGCGAGGCGATGGGGAGTTTCTTCCGCGAAATTGACGGCAATCTGAAGGCATCGGCGGCGATTGCACAGGAAATTCGCTCTATGATGACGGCGATGTACCAGAAGTTCAGCGACGAACACGGGCTGGCGGCAGTCAACCCGCCCGATCACAGCCTGAACAAGTACCGCAAGGAAATGGCGCGACTGGAACAAATTTTCGATGAGCGCTTCAACACGGTTTTCAAGATGCTGACGCTGGGCCAGCATCAGCTGACCGCGCGTTTTTTTGAAACGCTGGCCAGCAAGGTGGTGCAGGTCTTCGAACTCGCCAACAGCGAAACCGAAGCCTGGCTGAAAGCGCTGATCGCGCCGATGGAAACCCAGATACGCGAGCACAAGATCCAGCTGAAGCGCCGGCTGGAAAGCGTCAGCCGCATCCATGCTGCGACCGAAACGCTGGATGACCGGATCGCCGAACTCGATGCGTCAATCGGAAGCGTGAGCGACCAGCTGGACCAGCTGGCGCGCATCAACACACGCATCGTCGATGCCCTGTCCGATGATCTGACCGGGGCGCGACTGGCCAAAACGGCCTGAACGATTACTTGTTGGCAGACAGGCGCAGGAATTTTTCCTGCAGTTGTTCGCGGGTTTCCGGGTAGTCCGGATTCAGCGGAATGCAGTCGACCGGGCACACTTCCACGCACTGCGGCGTATCGAAGTGGCCGACGCATTCGGTGCATTTGTTGGGGTCGATGATGTAAATCTCGTCGCCCTGGGAAATGGCTTCGTTGGGGCATTCGGGCAGGCAGACGTCGCAATTGATGCATTCGTCCGTGATCATCAGGGCCATGGAGTTCTCCGGGTCATATCAGTTTTTACTTATTTTCTCACTTAATCGCTGCGCCACCAATGGGTGGACAAAGGGCGTCACGTTGCCGCCCAGCTGCGCGATTTCGCGGATCATGCTGGCGGAAATGAACATGTATTGATCCGAGGGGGTGAGAAACAGGGTTTCGATATCGGGCTTGAGGTTGCGGTTCATCCCCGCCAGCTGGAATTCGTATTCGAAGTCGGACGCCGCGCGCAACCCCCGCAGCACCGCGATCGCGCCCTGCTCGGCGACGAAGTCGATCAGCAGGCCGGAGAATCCTTCCACCCGCACCTTCGGCACATCGGCAAGCACCTCGCGCGTCATCGCCACCCGCTCCTCCATGCTGAAAAACGGCTGTTTGTTGCGTGACGCGGCGACCGCGACGATAACGTGATCGAACAGCCGCACCGCACGCCGCACCAGGTCTTCGTGGCCGCGGGTGATGGGGTCGAACGTACCGGGATAGACGGCAGTCAGCATCGCTTATTCCTTTATCAGCAGTGCAAAGTGCGAGCGCCCCGCGCGTCCGCTGCGGTGGATGATAAACCCGGGAGGGGGCAGCACTTCCGAACCCTGCTCGACATACGCCTGGCCGCCGGACTTGAGATGGCGCGCCAGGTCGGCCAGCACCGCCGCGGCCAGTCCGCTGTCGAACGGCGGATCGACAAAAATCAGGTCGAAGGCCTCGCGGCTGTTCGCCAGCCAGGCCAGCGCGTCGGCACGACGGACGTCGACCTGGTTTGCGCCGAGCACGGTACGATTTTTTTCCAGCGCGTCGATCGCTGCGCGGTCGCGTTCGACCATGATGACGCGCCCGGCGCCGCGCGAGGCGGCCTCGAAGCCGAGCGCGCCGCTGCCGGCAAACAGGTCGAGGCAAACCCAGCCCGGTAGGTCCTGCCCCAGCCAGTTGAACAACGTCTCGCGCACGCGGTCGGGCGTGGGGCGCAGGCCGGCGCAGTCGGGAAAGTCCAGCAGCCGGCGGCGATACTGGCCGCCGATGATGCGCACGCGGTTGGCCGCACCGTGCGCCCGCCCGGGCGCCGCGCGCTTAGCGAGCATGGCCGCCCCCCACCACCACGGTCACCAATTTGTCCGGGTCGATGCGGCGAGCAAACGCCTGCTTCACTGCGGCCGCATCGACCGAGTCGACCCGGTCGATCCAGGTGTCCAGATAGTCCAGCGGCAAATTGTAGAAGCCGATCAGCGACAGGTAATCGAGGATTTTCCGGTTGCTGTCGATGCGCAGCGGGAACCCGCCGGTGAGGTTGGATTTGGCCTGGGTGAGCTCAGCCTCGGTGGGACCGTCGGCGATGAACTGCCGCAGCGTCGCCTGCGCCACTTTCAATGCGTCGTCGGTCTGCTCCAGCTTGGTCTGCAGCCCCAGCTGGAACGGCCCGGCCTCCCGCATCGGCAGGAAATAGCTGTATACACTGTAGGCGTAGCCGCGCTTGTCGCGCACCTCGCGCATCAGCTGCGAATCGAAGCCGCCGCCGCCCAGAACATAGTTGCCGACAAACAGCGGGAAGAAGTCGGGATCGTTGCGCGCCATGCCTACTGCCCCCATCAGCACATGGCTTTGCGTGGAGGGATGGGCGATGCGCGTGTCGGAGGCCGCCGCCGGCGCGGGCTTCGGCAGCGCCGGCAGTGCCGCCGCCCGCGATAGATCGGCCGTCAACCGGACCGCAATGGCTTCGGCCTCGGCGCGCGTGACGTCGCCCATCAGCGAAATCACCACGTTGGGCACGCCGTAATGCGTGCGATAAAACGCCTGCAGGTCGCCCCGTGTCAGCCGTGCGATGGCAGCGGGATCGCCCGCTTCGTCGTGCGCATAGGGATGCCCGTCATACAGCGCGCGGTAAAACGCCTTGCTGGCGACCTCCCCGGGGTCGGCCTCGGCCTCGCGGATCGACGAGATCAGGCGCTGCTTTTCGCGCTTGACCACCGCCTGCGGGAAATCGGGGCGCTGCAACACGCGTGCGAAGAGTTCGAGCGCCTTGTCCTTTTCGGCGGCCGACGACAGGGTGCGCAGCGTCACCCCGGCACGGTCGCGGTCGAAGTGCCCCGACAGCACCGCGCCGACATCGGCCAGACGATGCGCGATGGCGGTGTCCGAGAGGCCGCCCGCGCCTTGATCAAGCAGGCCGTGAGCCAGCCGGGCGAGGCCGGCCTTGCCGACGGGATCGCGGGCGCTGCCGGCGGAAAAATCCACCGCGACATCCAGCATCGGCAGTTCATGGCTTTCGACAAAGAGTACCCGCGCACCCTGCGGCGTCTGCCAGTGCTGGATGGCGAGCGCGGCCTGCGCCGACAGCGGCAGGCTTAGCAACAGGGCGACAAGGCAAGACTTGATTGACATGGGTTTATTTGAAACAGCTTTAATTGGCATGGCGCACCCCTGGTACCTTGGCACGAGCCGGCTGCGCATCCAGCGACTGCGGATCGAGTTCGGCCACGCTCAGCCGCTCATCCTGCAGCCATTGCTGGGCGACGGCCTGCACTTCTTTCGCGGTCACCGCGCGCAGCTTGTCGACCCGGCCCGCCAGCGCCTCGGGCGGCAGTCCCGCGGTCACGTATTCGCCCAGCTGCATGGCCTGGTAGAACAGCGAATCGCGCTGGTAGACGTCGGCCGCGATCACCTGCGCCTTGACCCGCGCGAGTTCCGCCTCGCTGATGCCCTCGCGCCGGAGACGTTCGAGTTCGCCGCGGACGGCTTTTTCCAGCGCGGCAACCGATTTGCCCGGTGCGGGCGTCGCGTCGACCATGAACATGCCCGGCCCGCGCGCGACGGCGTCGTAGCCGGCGCTCGCGTCCACCGCGATCTGCTGCGTCTTGACCAGCGATTTCTGCAGTCGCGCCGAGTCGTTGCCCGAGAGCACCCCGGCCAGGATCTGCAGCGCGTACGGCGTGGTGTCCTGCGCCCAGTCCTTGAGGGTGGGCGCATGCCAGACCATCAGCAGATAGGGCAGCTGCGCCGGCGCCTTCACCACGATGCGCTTCTCGCCAAGTTGCGAGGGCTCGGCCTGCGGCTTGCGTTCCGGCAGGGCGCGCGCCGGCAGCGCGCCGAAATGGCGTTTGGCCAGCGCGATCACCTCGTCGGCCTTGACGTCGCCCGCCACCACCAGGGTGGCGTTGTTGGGCGCATACCATCGCGCATACCAGTCGCGCGCATCCTGCGCGGTCATGCTCTGCAGATCGTCCATCCAGCCGATAATGGGGCGGCGGTACGGGTGCACCTGCAAAGCCGTCGCCATCAGGCGTTCGTAGACGACCGACTGCGGCTGGTCGTCGGTGCGCAGCCGGCGCTCTTCCATCACCACCTGGACCTCCTTGGCGAACAATTCGTCGCTGATGACGAGCTTGGCCATACGGTCGGCCTCCAACTGCATCGACAGTGCCAGCCGGTCCTTCTGCATCTGCTGGAAATACGCCGTGTAGTCGCGGCTGGTGAAGGCATTTTCGCGCCCGCCGGCGGCGGCGATGCGTTTTGAGAACTCGCCCGGCGGAACCGTTTCCGTCCCCTTGAACATCATGTGCTCCAACACGTGCGCCACCCCGCTGGTGCCGTTAAACTCATCCATCGAGCCGGCGCGATACCACACCTGCGACACCATCACCGGTGCGCGGTGATCCTCGTGCACGATCACCCGCATTCCATTGTCCAGCATGACGTCCGTCAAAGCCGCCTGTGCGCTGCCCGCCAGCAGCGCCAAACCGATTGCCCATAGCTTGCGCATGGTGTTCCCTCTGATTGCATGAGTTTGTAATTCCGCAAACCGCAAGCGGTCGACTGCGGTTTTCAGGATGATAAGATACAGCGTCCGTCAAACAGTTGTGCTGACTGCCCCGATCCGTGTTTAGTTTCTTCAAGTCCAAACCCGCTCCCGCACCGGAACCGCCCACGGCCGAACAGCCGGCGGTGCAAGCGGTCACGCCCCCGCCGCCCGCCGAACCGGCTGCTACCCAGCCGCGTCCGGGCTGGGCGCAACGGCTGAAGCAGGGGCTCGCCAAAACCCGCGACCGGCTCGGCGGCCAGCTGTCTGGCCTGTTCGGCGTCGGCCGCAAGATCGACGCTGAGCTGTTCGAGGAGCTCGAAACCATCCTCATCACCGCAGACGTCGGCGTCGACGCGACCCAATCGCTGCTCGACACCCTGCAGAAAAAAGTGCGGCGCGAGAATCTCACCGAGGCCTCCGATCTGCAGGAAGCGCTGAAAGAGGCGCTGGTCGATCTGCTGTCCCCGCTGCAGGCGCCGCTCGACGTCACCCCGCACAAGCCTTTCATCCTGATGCTGGCCGGCGTCAACGGCGCCGGCAAGACCACCACCATCGGCAAGCTCGCCAAGCTGTACCAGGCGCAGGGCCTGTCGGTGCTGCTGGCAGCGGGCGACACCTTCCGCGCCGCGGCACGCGAGCAGTTGCAGGTCTGGGGCGAGCGCAACAAGGTAACCGTGATCAGCCAGGAAAAGGGCGATTCGGCCGCGGTGATTTTCGACGCCATCCAGGCCGCGCAGGCGCGCGGCATCGACGTGGTGCTGGCCGACACCGCTGGCCGTCTGCCGACCCAGCTGCACCTGATGGAAGAAATCAGGAAGGTCAAGCGGGTGATCGAGAAGGCGATCCCTGGCGCACCGCACGAGGTGCTGCTGGTGCTCGACGCCAATACCGGGCAGAACGCCGTCGCCCAGGTCAAGGCCTTCGACGACGCGCTCGGCGTGACCGGGCTGGTGCTGACCAAGCTCGACGGCACCGCCAAGGGCGGCGCCATCGCGGCGATCGCGAAGGCGCGGCCGATCCCGGTGCGCTACATCGGCGTCGGCGAAACCGTCGACGACCTGCGGCCGTTCGATGCGCGCGAGTTCGTCGAAGCCATTTTCAGCGCATGATCAGCTTCAGCCAGGTCACCAAGCGTTATCCCGGCGGGCACGAAGCCCTGTCCGGCGTCGATCTTTCCATCGAAAAAGGCGAACTGGTTTTCCTGACCGGACATTCCGGCGCCGGCAAAAGCACCCTCCTGAAACTCGTCGCCGCCATCGAACGCCCCACCGGCGGGGTAGTGTCGGTCAGCGGCCAGAACGTGGGGCGCCTGCCGCAACGTGCGATCCCCTATTTGCGCCGCAACATCGGCCTCATCTTCCAGGATCACAAGCTGCTATTCGACCGCAACGTGATCGAAAACGTGGTGCTGCCGCTCGACATCGCCGGATTGGACCGCCGCGAGTCGCTGAAACGCGCGCGCGCGGTGATCGACAAGGTTGGCCTGCTGAAACGCGAAAAAGCCAACCCCATCAGCCTCTCCGGCGGCGAACAGCAACGGCTGTGCATCGCGCGCGCGCTGGTCAGCCGCCCCGCCCTTTTGCTGGCCGACGAGCCAACCGGCAACCTCGATGCCGGCTACGCCGCCGACATCATGGCGATGTTCCGCGACTTCCATCAGGTCGGCACCACGCTGGTGATCGCCACCCACGACGACCGCGCCATCGCCGCGCTGGGCGGCCGCACGCTACGGCTGGATCATGGCAAGGTCGAGGAGGGCTCGGCATGATCGGCTGGCTGCGTCACCAGAAGCATGCGTTCACTGCCGCACTGCGCCGCCTCGGCGCGCAACCAGTCGCATCCCTCCTCACCGCGCTGGCGATGGGGGTGGCGATCAGCCTGCCGGGCGGGCTCTTCCTGGCGCTCGGCAATCTCGACCGCCTGGCGGGCGACCTGCCCGCGCAGCCGGAAATCAGCGTATTTCTCGACACCGGGGCGTCGTCTGTGCAGAAACAGGCCATTGCCGAACGCCTCCGGCAGCCCGACATCGCCGAGGCCCGCTATGTGCCCAAAGACGAGGCGCTGGCGGCGCTCAGCAGCGCGCAGGATCTGGCCGACATCACCGCCGGCCTGACGCAGAACCCGCTGCCCAACGCCTGGGTGGTGCGGCCGCAAACGATGTCCCGCGAAGAACTGGTACGGGTCGCGGGCGCTCTGGGAAAACTGCCGGGCGTGGCGGAAACCCACCTCGACAGCCAGTGGGCAGACCGTCTGCAGGCCGCCCTCGCCATCGGACGCACCGGTGTCTGGCTGCTGGCAGGGCTGTTTGCCGTCGCGCTCGTCGCCATCTCGGGCAACGCCATCCGCGCGCAGGTACTGGCGCGGCGCGACGAAATCCTGGTCAGCCGGCTGATCGGCGCCACCGACCGCTACATCCGCCGCCCCTTCCTCTACGTGGGCGCGCTGCAAGGTCTGCTGGGCGGACTGGCGGCAGGCGGCGTGCTGGCCATCGCCGGCGTGATATTGCGCGCACCGGTCGAGCAGCTGGCCGGCTTGTACGGATCGGCCTTCCACCTGCTGCCACCGGCCACGATCGAGATCGTCGCCGTACTCGGCCTGACCGCCCTGTTCGGCTGGCTCGGCGCCTGGCTCTCGGTGACGCGGGCGCTGCGGCAGGTCGAGGCGGCGCGCTGATTGGTCCCGGTTTTATGGAAACCATCGGGGAACCCTGCATTGCCTTGGCACTCCTACTCTTTGAGTGCTAATGTTAAAATGTGTTTCAAAGGGGAATTTTTACAAGCATGAATCAAACGATATCTTTACCCGTCCCGGCGGCATACAGCCTGGATAGCTATATCCAGACCGTCAACCGCTACCCCATGCTCACACTGGAAGAGGAGCAGCGGCTGGCGCGCGACTGGCACGACAAGCAGGACGTCGAGGCCGCGCGTCGGCTGGTGGTGTCGCACCTACGCGTGGTGGTCAGCGTGGCGCGCCATTATGTTGGCTATGGCCTGCCCCAGGCCGACCTTATCCAGGAAGGCAATGTCGGCCTGATGAAGGCCGTGAAGCGTTTCGACCCGGAACGGGGCGTGCGCCTGGTATCGTTCGCGCTGCACTGGATCCGCGCCGAAATCCACGAATACGTGCTGAAGAACTGGCGCCTGGTCAAGGTCGCCACCACCAAGGCGCAGCGCAAGCTGTTCTTCAACCTGCGCAGCCTGAAGCAGTCGCTCAACGCCCTGACGTTCAAGGAAGCCGACACCATGGCAAGCGAGCTTAAGGTCAGCCGCAAGGACGTGCTGGAAATGGAAACCCGCATGTCGGGTCATGACATTTCCATCGACCCGACGGTGGACGACGGCGAGGAAAGCTACAGCCCGCTGGCTTTTCTGGCGAGCCCGGACGAAAACCCGGCCCAGCTGCTGGAGCGCGTGCAGACCGAACGCCTGCGCCATACCGGCCTGGCCACCGCGCTGGAAAACCTCGACGAGCGCAGCCGCCACATCATCAAGGCGCGCTGGCTGACCGAAGGCGAAGCGGCGACGCTGCATGAACTGGCCGCCCAATATGGCATCTCCGCCGAACGCATTCGCCAGATCGAAGCACGCGCCCTGCAGAAAATGCGCGCCCTGATTCCAACGTAAGCCATACATACCCCCAAAACGACAAAGCCCCGCATTGCGGGGCTTTGTCGTTTTTGGGTAGCCGGGTCAGAAAAAAGCGGCGATCAAAACCGAGAGAATGCTGATCCATGACCAAACGACCAGCGCGACCACCACCACCATGGGGAAACCCTGAAAAGTGAAAAGCTGTTTCATCGTACGGACTCCATAAAAGTTGATAAATTCTAGTTTACTTGCGGCCATTTGGATACTTGCGTGCGTCCGGGTACCTGTGCCCATTTGGGTATTCGCCCTGACCGTCCAGGCGGTGGGTCGGCAGCAGGGGATCATCGTCATCCATCAGGATGCGTTCGGCCGGCCCTTCCAGATCGTCGAACTGGCCGCTTTTGATCGACCAGAACACGCCCACGACAATCAGCAGCACGAATAGGCCGGACAGCAGGAATAAAAATCCCATGATGCCGCTCATGGCGCGACCAGTTCCTGCGTATTCTGATAATGCAGCTTGTGCTCGCGCAGCAGGCGCAGTTCGACCAGCCAGCGCCCGCTGGCGGGCAGGCGCAGCACCCCGCCATAGGTGCCGGCCTCGAGTGCGGCGAGCGGAAGAGTGAGCGCGGCCTGGGTGGCACCGGGCCGCAGCAGACGCAGTTCGCCCTCGATACGGTCGACGGGCAAGCCGGTGCGGTCCTTGACGCGAACCTGAATCACACGCACGGGGGCATTGCCGTCAAGGCCGCTTACTTCGACCTGCCAGCCGAGTTCCGACTCGCGCTGCGTCTGGGAGAGCTCGGACGAAACCGCTTTCGCTGCCGCCTGGCCATGCGCGACCACGCCGGAAAAGCCGCTGTAGACTGCATTCCCTTTGCTGCCCAGCCACCAGCGCGCAAGCGGTTCAGGCAGCCCTTTGCCGGCAATGTAGAGGAGGCTGCCGTTGACCACGACGAGGCCGAGGAAAAATGCCGTCAGGAGCTTGGGCACCCAGTGCATGCGTCCGACGCTGTGTCGGCGAAACTGGGTCACCGCAAACAGCACCAACCCCGCCGCGAGAAATACCGAGATGTGCATGGCCACCACGTCCAGCCCCGGCCAGCGCCCGACGATGAGAACGAAATACGCAAGCAGCGGGATCAGCCCCGCCAGCAGTGCACGCAGGATCGGCGGCAGGTTACGGATGGCGCCCCCCGCCAGATAAAGGGCAAACACCGCGGCCAGCCCGCCAAGCAGGGAGGTCATCGTATTCATGGACGTTTTCCGGGAACGTCGAAGCGGACGCTTTCGGCTCGTGTCTCTTCAGGCTTGCCCTGGGGCGTGATGACCAGTTCGAAGTGCTGCGTTTGTGCCGCAACGGTTGGCGGCAGGCGCACGCTTGCCTGCACCAGTCCGCTATGACCCGACTTGATGGTGATTTCGCGGAAATTGCCGAGGTCGATCGCATCCGCCGGAATGCCGCGCGCGCTGATCACATAGGTCTGGTCATGCGCCGCCTTGTTGGTGATACGGATCTGGTAGCGGTTGCGGATATCTCCATTCGACAGCACGACATAAAGCGGCTGGCGGATCTGGTTGACCGCACGTTCGAAGCTGCCGCGAGTAGCCACGCTGTATGCGAGGTAGGTGGCCATCAGTACCAGTGCCAAGCCGTAGCCGATGGTTTTCAGGCTTCTCCATTGCACCTTCGGCGCGGCCGGCACGGGCGAAGCCAGATTCTTTTCCGAGTCGTAGCGGATCAGGCCGCGCGGAAAACTGAACGAGTCCATGACGTTATTGCAGGCGTCGATGCACAGCCCGCACGAGATGCACTTGTATTGCAGGCCCTCGCGGATATCGATGCCGACCGGACAGACCTGCACGCACAGTCCGCAATCGACGCAATCGCCCAACCCCTTTTCATGGCGCTCGGCCAGGGTGCGCTGGCCGGCACGCGCGGGGGCCCGTCCGTGCGCCGCTTCGCCGCGCCGGGCGTCGTAATGCACGGCCAGGGTCTCGGGCTCGTACATCACGCTCTGGAAGCGGCCATACGGGCAGACATAGGTGCAGATCTGCTCGCGCATCAGGCCGGCCGCGACGTAGGTCGACAGGGTCAGCACACCCGTCGTGATGTAGGCGGCGGGTGCGGCCTGGCCGCTGAAGAAATCCAGCACCAGCTGCGGCGCATAGGTGAAATAGGCGACAAAGGTGAGGCCCGTCCAGAACGAAGCCAGCATCCACAAGGCATGGGTGCCGCCGACCTTGACCAGCTTTTCGGAATTCCACGGCTGACGGTGGAGCCGCATCCGCGCCGGGCGCTCGCCCTGGACCAGGTGCTCGATCCAGATGAAGAAGTCGGTCCACAGGGTCTGGAAGCAGAAGTAGCCGCAGAACGCACGCCCGACCAGCCCGGTGACGAAGAACAGGAGAATGGCAGCGATGAACAGCAGCAGCGCCAGCCAGATGACATCCTGCGGATAGACCGTCAGCCCGAAGATCAAAAACCGGCGGCCCGGCAGATCGAACAGGACTGCCTGCGCCGGGGCATCCAGGCGCTGCCATGGCAGCCACGGCAGCAGAAAGTACATCGCATAGGCCAGCACCAGAACCGATGTCTTGAAACGCCGAAAACGCCCCTTCACCGAGCGGGTGAAGATGGGAATGCGCTTCTGGTAAAGCTCGGACTGGTCTTTTTGACCTGTTTGCATGGTGCGACCGCTTAAATGGATGGGAAACAAAAGCCCCCGCGAGCGGGGGCTTTGCTCATCCCGTCATCCGAAGGCTACTGCCCGCCGCCCAGCTCATGAACGTAGACTGTCAAAACCTTGATTTGTTCGGGTGTCAGTCGAGCGGACCACGCCGGCATCACGCCCTTGTTGAGGCCGCTGGCAATGACGCCGCGTATTGCAGCGATCTTGCCCTCGGCCGAACCGGCCGCCGGCACGTTGGCCCACAGCCAGATGTTGTCGGTCAGGTTGGGGGCGCCCAGTTCCTGCCGTCCCTTGGCATCGCCGCCGTGGCAGACGTAACAGCCTGCGGCTTCGCCATGAAACAGCGTATTGCCGGCAGCGGCCTTGGCGGAGTCATGGTCGCCGCCCGACAGGCTGGCCACGTAATTCGCCAGTTGGTCGATCTGCTCGCCATTCAACACTTCGCTGAAGGCAGGCATGTAGCCGCGGCGGCCGCCCATCAAGGTTTCATGAACCTTTTCGTACGATCCGCCGTACTGCCAGTCGTCGTCAGTCAGGTTGGGAAAGAAACCAACCATGCCCTGGCCGCCTGCCTGGTGGCAGGGTGCGCAGTTGTCCGCAAACAGCGACTTGCCCGCGGAAAGAATAAAGCCGCTCATTTCCGGGTCTTTGGCAATCTGCTCGTAGGACATCGCCTCCACCTTGTCGAAGTAGGGCTTTTGCGCGATCGCGGCCTTGTTCAGATCTGCCAGCAACAGTGCGCGGGTGTTCCAGCTGTGCGTTTTGGCTTCGCCTTCGCTGTTGACGTAGGTGATTTTTGAAACTCCGCCGATCCAGCCTTTGCCAATCGGCCACGATGGATAAATCGTCCAGTACACGAGGGCGAAGATCACCGTGGCGTAGAACGTGTAGACCCACCATACCGGCAGCGGATTGTTGTATTCCTGCAGGTCGCCGTCCCAGACATGACCCGTGGTCGGAACCGTTTGTGGTTTTTGCTCGCTCATTGCTTGTCCTTCGTGTCGTCTTGATCGCCTGGCTGGTCGTCGAGAAACGGAATGTCGCGGTAGGACTCCAGTTGCTTGCTCCGCTTTTTGCTACCGTAGACGTAAATCACGATGCCGATAAAGGTGACGAAAAAAATGATCAAGGCCAGGGGCTTGGTGTTTTCGGGTTTGGCAAACCACATCAACCATTCCATTGCCTGGCCTCACTCGCTCAGCGGGTCTCGACGAACGCGTCGTCGGCATACTTGCTGAAATCGACCATGGTGCCCAGCATTTGCAGATAGGCCACCAAGGCATCCATTTCAGAAATTCCGGAACGATCGCCGTCGTAGTTGCCGAAGTTGGCCTGCTCGACCAGGTTCTTCTGCGCAGCGGGGATGTGGAGCTGCTTGGCGACGGTTTCGCCGAACTTGGTCACGTTGGCGTCGTACTCGGCCTGCGACAGCGAATACGGCACGCCGACCTTGCGCAGCGCTTTCATGCGGGCCGCCGTGTCGGAAATATCCAGCTGCGTCGACAGCAGCCACGGGTAATTCGGCATCACGGATTCGGGCACCATCGAGCGCGGCGCCACCAGGTGCTGCACGTGCCACTCATTCGAGTACTTGCTGCCAACCCGCGCCAGGTCGGGACCGGTGCGCTTGGAGCCCCACTGGAAAGGATGGTCGTATTGCGATTCCGCCGCCAGCGAATAATGGCCGTAGCGCAGCTTTTCGTCGCGGAAGGGGCGGATCATCTGCGAATGGCAGGTATAGCAGCCCTCGCGCATATAGATGTCGCGGCCGCGCTGCTCCAGCGGCGTGTAGGGGCGCACGCCCTCGACCTTCTCGATGGTCTTGTCGATGAAGAATAGCGGCGCAATTTCGACCAGGCCGCCGACGCTGATCGCAATCATGGTCAACACGGCCATCAGGCCGATGTTGGTTTCAATCCATTCGTGTTTGAAGTTGATGTTCATTATTTAATCGTCCCCGAATCAGGCTTGTGCCATCCTGGTGGCCAGCCCGGCATCCAATACGGCGCTTTCGCGCTTGCCCTGGCGGATGGTCATGAACATGTTGACCAACATCAGCACGGTGCCGGTGAGGAAGAACATGCCGCCAATGGCGCGCATCGCATAGAAGGGCATCATCGCCACCACGGATTCGACAAACGAGTATTGCAGGTTGCCGAACTCGTCGAATGCGCGCCACATCAGGCCCTGGGTGATGCCGGAAATCCACATCGCAACGATGTACAGGACGATGCCGATGGTGGCGAGCCAGAAGTGCGCCTCAACCAGCTTGTTGCTGTAGATCCGGGTGCCCCACAAGCGCGGGATCATGTGGTACAGCGAACCGAAGGAAATCATCGCCACCCAGCCCAGCGCGCCGGAGTGCACGTGGCCCACCGTCCAGTCGGTGTAGTGCGACAGCGCGTTGACTTCTTTCAGAGACATCATCGGACCTTCGAAGGTCGACATCCCGTAGAACGACAGTGCGACGATCATGAAGCGCATCACCGCATCGGTGCGCAGTTTGTCCCAGGCACCCGACAGGGTCATGATGCCGTTGATCATGCCGCCCCACGAGGGCATCAGGAGCAGAATGGAGAAGGCGGCGGCCAGCGACGAGGTCCAGTCAGGCAGCGCCGTCCAGTGCAGGTGGTGCGCGCCCACCCACATGTACATGAAGGCCAGTGCCCAGAAGTGGACGATCGACAGGCGGTAGGAGTAGATCGGGCGGCCGGCCTGCTTCGGAACGAAGTAGTACATCATGCCGAGGAAGGCTGCGGTGAGGAAGAATCCCACCGCGTTGTGGCCATACCACCACTGGGTCATCGCGTCCTGGGTGCCGGCGAACAGGCTGTAGGACTTCATCGAGAACAGGTCGATCGGCATCGCCAGGTTGTTGAAGGTATGCAGCAGCGCGGTCGCCAGGATGAAGGACAGGTAGAACCAGTTGGCGACGTAGATGTGCGGTTGCTTGCGGCGCATGATGGTGCCGACGAACAGGATCAGGTAGGTCACCCACACCACCTCGATCAGGAGGTCGATCGGCCATTCCATTTCGGCATATTCGCGCGCCTGGGTATAGCCCAGCATGTAGCTGAGGTCAGCCAGCACGATGATCGCCATCCAGCCCCAAAAAGTGAAGCTGGCCATGCCGTCAGAAATCAGGCGGGTCTGGCAGGTACGCTGGACGACGTAATAAGAGGTGGCAAACAGTGCCGAGCCGCCGAAGCCGAAGATCACCGAGGTGGTGTGCACCGGACGGAAGCGCCCGAACGAGAAATACGGGCTGTCGAAATTCAGAAACGGCCAAGCCAGTTCGGAGGCGATGTATACGCCGACAGACATGCCGATGACCGCCCAGACAAGCGACATGACGGCAAACTTTTTAACGATGTCAAAGTTGTACTGCTCTGCACCGGAATATGCTGTGACCGCCATCGACCGCTCCTGTTGTACCCGAAATAGTGCTTGTCTTTAAACCAGCAACTGTACTTGGTATAAATCGCGAAAGCGCCGCATTATAAGGAAGCCGCTCTCCGCCCGCAAGCAGGCGGCACGGATCAGGACGCCGCCAGCAAGGTCCTCAAATCCTGGGCGATGGCGTCAGGGCTGCTGCCATAAGGCATGAGCAGCCGCAAATTCCCTTTCTGGTCATAAACATAGGTGCCTGCGCTGTGGTCGATCAAATAGTCGTCCGCAGCCTTCACCGCAGTCTTCTGATAGACCACTTTGTATTCTTTTACCAGCTGTTTCAGCGTCGCATCATCGGCATACATCCCTAGAAAGTCCGGATTGAAGGCCGGCACGAACTGCTTCAGCAGTTCCGGGGTGTCGCGCTGCGGGTCCACTGTAACAAAAATCACCTGCACCTGTTCGGCCTGCGGTCCGAGTTGCTGCAGCGCCGCCGCAAAATCCGACAGCGTGGTGGGGCAGACATCCGGGCAATGGATGTAGCCAAAGAAAACGGCCACCGCCTTCCCTTTGAAATCCGCCAGAGTCCGCACCTGCCCATGATGGTCAGTCAGCCTGAAGTCCCGCGCGAAGGTAGCACCGGTGATGTCGGTCGCCAGGAATGACGGGGGCTGCGGAGCGGGCTGGCAGCCGGCCAGGGTGAAGGCCGCCATGACGCAGGCGGCAAGGAGCCAGCTTTTCATATGTTGGCCTGCTCGAACAGCATCCCGGGAACGTCGGCGAGGCGGTACTTGCCGGTTTCGACCGCCTTGGCCAGCTTTCCCAGCGTGGTGTCCTGCAGCATTTCGATAATCTTCATCTTCACCGGCACCCAGCGGAAATGCAGTGGGCAGGCGGTTTCATCACTGCATTTCTTGAGCCCCAGCATGCAATTTTCGGTGAACGTCGGACCTTCGGTCAGCAGCAGGATTTGCATGAGCGTGATGTTGTCGCCATGCTCGCGCAGGCAGAAACCACCCAGACGACCACGGGAGGAAATCAGCAGGTTGCCCTTGGCCAGTCCCTGCAGGATTTTGGCGAGATACGGCGCGGGCACGCCGAGCTGCGCTGCGACATCCTTGTTCAGCACGGGCGTGGTGCTCGACTGGGTGGCCATATAGATCAGCGCCTGCACAGCATATTGACTGGTTCGGGAAAGGATCATCTCGTGCTCTTGCGTATGAATTGACTCAATATAAAACAATCCTGTCCGAATATCCAGTTAGGGCCTGATTTCCCATACAAATCAAATGGATATTCACCGCCTACCCCCGCCGCGGCGCACGCGGACGGCCAGCGGTACGGAGACCCCATGCAGCCCGGATCAGGTTCGGGTCATCGTCGGCTACTCAGGCAAGCTCAGCCATTGCAGCGCCGCCTCTGAAGCGCTTTCTTCATGAAGAAAGCGCTGCACGCCTAGGCACGGATCGGGCAGCCGCGCGCGCAGCGCGGCAATATTCTCGGCCTGGCGGGCCATTGCCGGGTCGATGTGGTTTCCCACCCAGCCGGCCCATGGCAGCTGCCGCCGGGCAATCGACTCGGCGGTCAGCAGCGCATGGTTGAGGCTGCCCAGACGCAGGCCCACCACCAGCACGACCGGCAGGCCCAGGCGCTGTGCCAGGTCCGCCATGTCGTCGCGCTCGTTCAAGGGCACCCGCCAGCCGCCCGCACCTTCGACCACCACCACGTCTGCCGCAGCAGCAAGCCGCCCATACGCCTCGGCGATGACATCCAGTTCGATCCGCACACCGGCCCGCGCTGCGGCGATATGCGGCGCAACCGGTTCGGCAAAGGCATAGGGATTGACATCGCCCAGGTCGGCATCGACGTTGGCCGCGCGCAGCAACGCTGTCACATCCCCGTTCAGTTCGCCCGGCGCGCTGCCTGCCGACACCGGCTTCATCGCGGCCACGCGCAGGCCCCGCGCGCGCAGGGCATGAATCAGCGCCACCGCCACCCGCGTCTTGCCGACGCCGGTATCGGTGCCGGTGACGAACAGGCCTCTCACACCCGGCCCAATTTTTTTTTGCGTTCGCCGATGGCGAACTCGATCACCTGACGTCCGTCTTCACGCCGCGTCTTGTCGCCTGCCCAGGCGTGGCCATAGACCACTTCGAAGGTGGCCGGCAGGCGGCCTTCCCGCCGTTGCGATTCATACGCCTGCTCCAGCCGTGCCCACGCAGACTTGCCGAACAGGCCGCGGCGGCGCGCCGCCGCCGCATTGTGCGCGCCGATGCCCTTGAGATCGCGCATCAGGCTTTTGAGATCAGCGTAGGTCAGCGTCAGCATGTCCATTTCCATCACCGGGCTGGCGAAGCCGGCGTGGATCAGCATGTCGCCGATATCGTGCAAGTCGACGAAGCGATTGACGTGCGGCGCATCGTCGATGGCCGTGAATGCCGCGCGCAATTCCTTCAGCGTGTCGGGGCCGAAGGTGGCGAAGATCAGCAGGCCGCCCGGCGCCAGCACCTGATGGAAGCCCTTGAAAGTGGCCTCAAGATCGTGCGCCCATTGCAGCGCCAGGCTCGACCAGACGAGATTCATGCTGTTGGGCGCCAGCGGCAGCCGTTCCATGTCGGCACACATCAGATGGGTCAGGGGTGAGGCGCGAGGGGTGAGGTGCCGCAGGGTGCGCTGCGCCCAGGTCGGTTGCGGCAGGCGCGCACGCGTCGCGGAAAGCATGGCCGGGGCGATGTCGAGGGCGCAGCATTCGGCCTCCGTATAGCGCGACCGCAGATGCGCCAGGCCATAGCCGGTGCCGCTGCCGACATCGAGCACACGGTCCGGCTGCAGGGTCATGTAATCGAGCCGCTCAAGCAGACGGTCGCACACCTCGCGTTGCAGCACCGCGTGCGCATCGTAGCTGGCGGCGGCATGGCCGAAGGCGCGCCGCACTTCGGCGAAATCGAGTTCGCCTGCCGATCTGTGCATTTCGTTTGGATCAACCATGGGCAAAGCGTCCGATCGCAGCCGCCACCTCTTCGCCGTGCGACAGGTGCGGCGTATGCGCGGCGCGGGGAAACTCGACGTGCCGCGCGGCGGGCAAGATATCGACCAGCCAGGCGCCGGCTGCCGGCGGGGTCAGCGTGTCGAGTGCGCCGTGCAGCACCAGGGTCGGCGACGTCAATTGCGGCAGTTCCGCACGCAGGTCGGTGTCGCGCAGGATCGCCAGTCCGCCCGCCAGTGCCTTGCTGCTGGCGGCGGGCGCGGCCAGCAGCGACTGCCGCAATGGCTGCAGCAGCGACTTCTGCCCGTTCATGCCGCGCGTCTGCAAGCTCAGGAAGCGCAGCAGCGTGGCCTGCGGATCGGCCAGCAGCGCAGCGCCAAAATCCTGCAGGTCGGCAGGCGCCATGCCGCACAGCCAGTCCTCCGCTGCAACGAATTTCGGGGTCGATGCCAGCAGCACCAGACGCGCGACCTTGTGCGGATAGTTGAGCGCCACGCGCATCGCTACCTGGCCGCCGAGCGACCAGCCGAGCAGCGTGGCGTTGTCCGGCAGTTGCCGCGCCAGGTCGTCGGCCCAGCCCTGCAGGGAGTTGTCGGCCACGTCATCGCGTCCGCCGTGGCCGGGCAGGTCGAGCGCACGCACTTCGAAATCGGCCGCCAGCAGCGCGGCCAGACCATCGAACACGCGGGCATTCATGCCCCAGCCGTGCACCAGCGCGAGGATGGGTTTAGGCAATGTCATGCAGCGCCCCGATCAATTGATCGACATCGCCAGCGCTGTGCGCGGCTGACAGGGTGATGCGCAGCCGCGCCGTGTCGGCCGGCACCGTCGGCGTGCGGATCGCGGGCACCAGCAGGCCGCGCGCGCGCAGGGCCTGCGACAGCCGCACCGCGTCGGCATTGGCGCCGATCAGCAGCGGCTGGATCGGCATATCCGACGGCATCAGCGAGCCGTGCTTCAAGCCGGCCAGCCCTTCGCGCAGCTGCGCGATGCGGCTGCGCAGGCGCTCGCGCCGCGCGTCGCCGGTCCCGATCTGGCGCAGGCTCTCGTGCAGGCACGCGGCCAGCAGCGGCGGCGAGGCGGTGGTGTAGATATAGGGACGTGCCTTCTGGATCAGCCAGTCGATCACATTTTCATGCGCCGCCACCGCCGCACCCGCCACACCGGCCGCCTTGCCGAGCGTGGCCAGATAGATCACGCGGTCGCTTGCGCGGGCGCGCTCGGTGAGTCCGCCCCGGCCGTCGTTCAGCACGCCAAAACCGTGCGCGTCGTCGAGATACAGCCAGGCGTCGTACCGTTCGGCCAGATCGAGCAGCGCGTCGACCTGCGCGATATCGCCGTCCATGCTGAACACCAGGTCCGACACGATAACTTTGTCCTGCGCCCGGCTTGCCGCCAGCCGGTCCTCTAGTTGCGCCAGGTCGTTGTGACGGTAGCGGGTGAAGCTCGCACCGGACAGCTGCGCGGCATCGACCAGCGAGGCGTGATTGAGCTTGTCGCCGAACACTTCGGCTTTGCGGGCCGCCAGCGCGGTCAGCACGCCCAGGTTGGCCAGGTAGCCGGTGGAAAACAAGAGCGCCGCAGGTTTGCCGACGAAGCGCGCAAATGCGGCCTCGAAGTCGTGGTGGAAACGGTGGTGACCGGTGATGAGATGCGCCGCGCCCGCGCCGACGCCGCACACATCGAGCGCGGCGTGCGCGGCGGCAACCAGCGCCGCATCGGCGGCCAGACCGAGGTAGTCGTTGCTGCAGAAAGAAATGAGGTGCTGGCCGTCGATGGTGATGTGCACGCCCTGCGCGCCGTCGAGCACCGAGCGCCGCCGTTCGAGATGATCGGCCTGCAGCGCCGCCAGCCCCTGCTGCAGGCGGCTCAGCGCGGCAAAGCTCACAACGGCGTCAGGCCGAGCGCGTCGAACAGGCGCTGGTCGCGCTCCCATTCGGGGTTGCCGGTGGTGAGCAGCTTGTCGCCGTAGAAGATCGAATTGGCGCCGGCGAGGAAGCACAGCGCCTGCATCACGTCGCTCATCTGCTGGCGCCCGGCGGACAGTCGCACCAGGCTTTTCGGTAGGGCGATGCGTGCCACCGCGATGGTGCGCACGAATTCCAGCGGCTCGAGCGCCTCGGCATCGGCGAGGGGAGTGCCCTCGACCCGCACCAGCAGGTTGATCGGAACCGACTCCGGCTGCGGGTCGAGCGCGGCCAGCTGCGCGATCAGACCGGCACGCTGGGTGCGTGACTCGCCCATGCCGACGATCCCGCCGCAGCACACGTGGAGGCCGGCCTGGCGCACGCGTTCCAGCGTGTCGAGCCGATCCTGGTAATCGCGGGTGGTGATGACGTCGCCATAGAAATCGGGCGCGGTGTCGAGGTTGTGGTTGTAGTAGTCGAGGCCGGCTGCCTTCAGCTGCTCGGCCTGGCCGTCCTTCAGCATCCCCAGCGTGGCGCAGGTCTCCAGCCCCAGCGCCTTCACCTCGCGCACCATTTCGACCACCGATTCGAGGTCGCGCGGTTTGGGTCCGCGCCACGCCGCGCCCATACAGAAGCGCGAAGCGCCGGCGTCCCTGGCGGCATTGGCGGCCGCCCGCACGTCGTCCAGCTTCATCATCGGCTGCTTGTCCACCCCGGCGTCGTGGTGCGCCGACTGCGGGCAGTAGCCGCAATTCTCGGAACAGCCTCCGGTCTTGATCGACAGCAGCGTGGAGAGCTGAATCTTGTTGGGGTCGAAGCGGTCGCGATGCACGTTCTGCGCCTGGTACATCAGGTCGGCAAACGGCAAGGCGAATAGCGCCTCGATCCCGGCCATCGACAGGCGCGCAACGGGCTGAGTCATATCATTCATTTCTTTCCACCTCGATGGTCATGTCCTGCCACGGTTCGCGCGCGGCCTTGTAAATATCAAACAGCGCCCACGGCACGATGATCGCCACCGCCAGCCCCAGCACCAGCACCAGCCCCAGCCAGCCATCAAGCAGGCCGTAGATCACCGGGCCGATCACCACCAGGCTGCCCATCACGCCATAAAACCGGTAGCCTGCCCACTTGTTGAAATGCACCACACGCGGGTTGGGGTGATGGGCGATGCCGGCATAGACAAAAATCGATCCGGCCAGCCAGATCATCACCGGCGGCAGCGACATCACAACGGGCAAAAAACCGACTTTCTGGCTGGCGAACAGCTTGCCCAGCAGCAATGCGGTCAGCGAAATCAGCATCACCGCGACGGTGATGAGATTGAACAGCTGTGCGGCAAGACGGGAGGACGAAGCGGAGATGACGCGTTTTTCATTCATGGCCCGGATTTTCGCGGGAGGCACCGCCCCTGTCAAATTTGAGAGGTTCCAGAATTGAACATCAGGTCAATTTTTAGGCAACTTGTCCCTTCCTCCTGCCTGCTGTGCGGCGCGACATCGGGAACCGGCCCCCTGTGCGACGCCTGCCTGGCCAACCTGCCCTGGCACAGGCAGCCGCAGTGCCCGCGCTGCGCCATTCCCACGCCCGAAGGCCAGGTGTGCGGCGCCTGCCTCAAGCACCCGCCCGCGTTCGACCGCAGCCGTGCCGCGCTGGCCTATGCGTTTCCGCTCGACCGCCTGATCCCGCACCTGAAATACAACGGCCGGCTCGCCATCGCTCCGGCTCTGGGCGAATGTCTTGCGGCGACCGTGGCCCCCGGCCCAAGACCGGACTGTTTGATCCCCATGCCGCTGCATGCAAAACGCATCCGCGAGCGCGGCTTCAACCACGCCACCGAGATCGCGCGCGAAGTGGCAAAGCGGCTCGATCTCCCGCTTGACACCGACAGCTGCAGGCGCATCCGCGACACCCCGCCGCAGATGGGGCTGAAACACGATGCGCGGCGACGCAACGTGCGCGGCGCGTTCGTCTGCACGGGCGACATTCGCGGGCGGCGCCTCGCACTGATCGACGACGTGATGACCACCGGAACCAGTCTCAATGAGCTGGCCACGACGCTGAAGCGGGCCGGTGCGAGCGAGGTGAGTTGCTGGGTGGTGGCGCGCACCTTGACGCCGGGAGACACAGCCTGACGGCGGGTCAGCCGGAGATTTCTTGTACTGCGAAAATCCGCCGGTGCTCGCGCATGGCGTAGCGGTCAGTCATGCCGGCGATGTAGCCGGCCATCGCGCGCGCCTTCCGGCGACTCCCGCATCTGGTACTCGGGCGCCCTCCCCCCAAAACCCAGTGTTTAAAGCCTTTCATGCCCATATCGGCAGATGAGAACCTTAAGAGATGCCGGCAGCAGCTTGACACCTGAGTCAGACACGCGGTTCCGGTTGCCTTTCTACGCAAAGGCACTATTTTTTATGTAAACAGGGGTACAGCGGAGGCCGACCATCCTAGTTCTCCGGTTTCAAAACCTTATGCCAAACTTCTCGCCGACAGTGGAATGTCCTAAGCAGGCGCATAACTCGTTAGCCACCGGCTTCTTTTTTTCACGAGTCAATAAAGATAGATGAATCACCACAGCAAGCCACCATAGCCAACTATCTATAGATCAACACATGTCCGAACCCATGGGTTTACTGAATAACCGTTATTTCTTCAAAAAGAAACAGAGGGCAAATGAATAAAATATTTGGAATCGGCTGGGCCAAGACGGGAACGACGACGTTAGGGGAATGCTTTGAGATATTGGGCCTCGACCACCAGAGTCAGAACTTAGACTTGGTCAAAGATATAGGGAAAGGCGATCTGTCTAAAATAATGATGTTGGCGGAAAAAAAAGAGTCATTTGAGGACTGGCCTTGGATTATTCTGTACAAGGAACTCGATAGAACATTCCCGGACAGTCGTTTTGTCCTGACAAAGAGAAATCCTGAAAAATGGATTCAAAGTTACAAAAACATGCTAGGCAATCTAGGCGACGCATCGGAGGAATTAAACGAAATCCGGCGTATTTTATACGGATTACCCTTTCCTCAAGTATCAGACGCACAACTGATGGAGCGATACGAGAAACACAACTCCGAGGTTGAGAATTATTTTCGTGATCGTCCGAAAGATCTACTTATTGTTGACTGGGAACAAGGGAGTGGATGGAAGGATCTCTGTGAATTTTTGGGGAAAAACATACCCAATGAGCCATTTCCACATTCCAACAAAGGCAAATACACAGACAAATCGGTTTTCACAAAAATGCTACATGCCGTCAAAGAATGGGGGGGATAACGGCATAACAGGGCTCCGCACGCTGACGCCAGACGAAACCGCGTGAGGGCAGCTCAGCCGTAAATCTCTTCCACCGCGAAAATCCGCCGGTGTTCGCGTATGGCGTAGCGGTCGGTCATGCCGGCGATGTAATCGGCTACGGCACGTGCGCCTTCCAGCGATTCGCGCGCCTGGTATTCGGGCGGCAGCAGGCGTGCGTCGCCGATGAATGCGGTGTAGAGATCGGTGACGATGCGCCCCGCTTTGCTGCTCATGCGCGCCACCTTGTAATGGCGGTACAGGTGATGGAGCAGGAAGCGCTTGAGTTCACGGTGCTCGTCAAGCAGCGCCGGGCTGAACGCCGCCAGCGGCGGCGCGGCCCGCACTGCATCGATGCTGGTGATGCCGCTGCGCTCGATGTTGGTGCGCGTGGTATTCACCAGGTCAAGAACCAGCGTGTTGATGATGCGGCGCACGGTTTCGGTCACCTCACGGCGGCCATTCAGCGCCGGGTATCTGGCGCGGACCTCATTCAGGTGGCGGGCGAAGATCTGCACGCCGGACAGCTGCTCCAGCGTGATCAGGCCGGAGCGCAGTCCGTCGTCGACGTCGTGGTTGTTGTAGGCAATCTCGTCGGCCAGGTTGGTAATCTGCGCTTCGAGCGAGGGCTGCTGCTTGCCCAGAAAGCGCTCGCCGACATCCCCGAGCTTTTCGGCATTGGTGAGCGAGCAATGCTTGAGGATGCCCTCGCGCGCCTCGAAGGTCAGGTTCAGCCCGTCGAACTCTGCGTAACGCTCTTCCAGCAAATCGACCACGCGCAGCGATTGCAGGTTGTGCTCGAAGCCACCGTGCTCGCGCATGCAGGCGTTCAACGCATCCTGCCCGGCGTGGCCGAACGGCGTGTGGCCGAGGTCGTGCGCCAGCGCCACCGCCTCCACCAGGTCCTCGTTGAGGCTCAGCAAGCGGGCAATGGTGCGGCCGATCTGCGCCACTTCGAGGCTGTGGGTGAGGCGGGTGCGAAACAGGTCGCCCTCGTGGTTGACGAACACCTGCGTCTTGTACTCCAGCCGCCGGAACGCGGCGCAATGAACGATGCGGTCGCGGTCGCGCTGGAATTCGGAGCGTGGCGTGGCGGCGGGTTCGGAATGCAGCCGCCCGCGGGACTGGTCGGAATGCGCGGCGTAGGGTGCGAGTGGGGTCATGGTCGGGATGCGTGGTCGATGTCGGACGAAGCGAACACGGCCAGTGTGCAGCACACCGAAGCCTGCCGCAACCGCAGGAATCCCGCCATCACGGCGAGGTCAGTCCGCCCGGGCGGCAATCGGGCGTGCAATCGGCGCAGCCAGCCTGCCGGCGAGCGCGCCGGCACTGGCCGCTCCGCTCAGTGGCTGGTGCCGGCGGAGCGGGTGGTCTTGTTGTAAACGTTATATTTCCCCGACGGCTTCTTCATCGGGATGCGCTTCACTTCCTTCAGCGTCGCCGTGTCGTAGATCACCAGCGCGCCGTCCATTTCCCAGATGCTCACCAGCGCGTATTTGCCGTCGCGCGAGAATTCCACATGGGCCGCGGTCTTGCCCGGCTCAGGACGCAGGATGTGGGCCACTTCCAGAGTTTGCTTGTCGATCAGGGCCATCGTGTCATTACTCGCCGGATTGCCGGTGGCAAAGCCATCCGTCCAGGCATAGGGCGTGTTCTCATGACTGCGCATGAAAAATCCCGGCCCCGGGGTTTTGATCTCCTTGATGGTTTTCCAGCTTTGCATATCGATCACGCTCACCACACCGTCCTTCATGTTGGGCGTGGCCATCACCTGCCGCCCCCGATAGTCCCAGGTAATGCCTGAACCAAGATGCGGCATGCCCGGAAGATCCAGTTCCGCCAGTTTTTTGCCCGTATCGAGATCGATGACCTGACCTTTATGGCTGTCGCGCGCGGTGCCGATCAGAAGCTTGTAGCCCTGGTCGAAAAAGAAATCGTCGAGATAATCGTCCACCGCGATGCGGCGGATCGGAAAAGCCTTGTCGCCATAGGCGATCTCCCACACCTCGCGGGTGTCTTTCAGCGCCGCCACGAAGCTGCCGCGCGGCTCCGCCTGGTACACCGCGGAGACCCGCGAGCTCTTGCCGTCCGCGCCCACGGCCGGAATCACCTTGAGCAGCGAGAGGTCGTTCGCATCCAGCAGAACAAGGCTGTGCGGCAGGTAATTTCCCACCAGCACCGTCTTGCCATCGCCGGAAACCGCCAGGTTGCGGGCATTGATGCCGGCGCGCACTTCGGCCACGGTCTTCAGGTTGTAGATATCGAACTTGCTCACCCAGCCGTCGCGCGAGGCGAAATAGACGAAGCGCCCGTCGGGTGAAAACTTCGGGCCGCCATGCAGCGCGAAGCGGGTGGCAAAGCGGTGAACCGGCTCCAACTTGTCGCCATCGAGAATGGTGGCGTGATGGTCGCCCAGCTCCACCACCACGAACAGGTTGAGTGGATCGGCGCTGAATACCGGCTTGTTCGGCAGGCTGCCGGCAGGCACGTGCCGAATGTGGGAGGCGACGATTTCATTCCTGCCCCACACCGGCACCTGCGGCAGCTTGGTGTAGATGAAGCCCGTCAGCGCCTCGATCTCCGCCTTGCCGAGCTTGTCGGAAAACCCTGCCATCTGGCTGGCGGGGCGCCCGTCGGCAATCACCTTGATTGCATCCGGACGGCGCAGGCGCGCCAGATTCTCGGGCAACAGCGCCGGACCGGTGCCCCCAAGGCGGTCGGCGCCATGGCAGGAAGCGCAATGCGCGGCGTACGTTTGCTCTACCGGAACGTCGGCCAGGGCGCCCGAAACCAAAAACAGGCAGCAGGCTGCAAGCATTCCTCTCATGTTCATTTCTCCACCTCGGCAACTTGCACCAGACCGATTTCCTCGTCGTCCAGATAACAGGCGGGGTCCTCCGCCCACGGGTCGCCCGTCACCTGCCATGCCCGCACCCGGGTATTTCCGCCGCAGATGGCAAAGTGCGTGCATGCGCCGCAGCGGCCGCCCACCTTTCTCGGGTGCGCCTTCAGGCCGGCCATGATGGGGTCGGACGTGTCCATCCAGATGTCCGAAAAGGGCCGCTCGCGCACGTTTCCCAGGGTGTAGTTCCACCACATGGTGTCGGGGTGGACGTTGCCCAGGTTGTCGATGTTGGCCACATTGACGCCGGAGGAATTGCCGCCCCATTGTTCCAGCTTGGCCCGGATATGCTTTTCCAGTTGTGGGAAATTTTTCCTTACCCACAGCAGCAGGTACACGCCATCGGCATCGTTGTTTCCGGTGACGAACTCTTTCGGCCTGCCCGCCTGCTGGTCGCGCCAGCAGGTATCGAAAAGCAGGTCCATCGCCGTGCGCGTGGTCTGGTGGAAGGCATCGTCCCTGCGGTTGCGGTTGCCGCGCCCGGCGTAGTTGAGATGGGACAGGTAGAACTTGTCCAGCCCCTCGTCCTCCATCAGTTGCAGCAGCGCCGGCAGGTCGTGCGCGTTGTCCTGGGTCAGGGTGAAGCGGATGCCGACCTTGATACCGCGCGCCTTGCACAGGCGGATGCCGTGCATGGACTTGTCGAAAGCGCCGTCCATGCGGCGGAATTTGTCATGGGTTGCCGCAATGCCGTCCAGGCTGACGCCGACATAATCGAAACCGATGGCGGCAATCTGCCCGATATTGCTTTCATCGATCAGCGTGCCATTGGTGGACAGACCGACGTAAAACCCCATTTCCTTGGCGCGGCGGGCGACATCGTAGATGTCGGGGCGCAGCAGGGGCTCGCCGCCGGAAAGTATCAGCACCGGCACGCGAAAGCGCTTGAGATCGTCCATCACCCCGAACACTTCCTCGGTCGACAACTCGCCAGGGAAATCCTTGTCGGCAGAAATCGAGTAGCAATGCTTGCAGGTCAGGTTGCAGCGCCGGATCAGGTTCCAGATCAGCACCGGGCCTGGGGGATTGCGCTTCGGCCCGAGCGGGGTGGGCTGGGCGATTTCCTGCATGAACTGCGAGATTCTGAACATTGGTCCGGGCTCGATCGAAGGATGATAAACGTCAACAAATTCGTGAGGCATTCCGCCGGGCAAGCGTCATGCGATCCGCAAACCGGTCTTTTTCAGGATGCGCGTGCTGTAGAGGATTTCGTGCCCGCGGCACGCATCACCCAGCAATTCGGCAATCTGGCGTGCTTTTTGTTCCACCTCGGCGCGATCATGCCCATGCACCATGGCAAACAGGTTGTAGGGCCAGTCCGGTAGATAGCGCGGGCGCTGGTAGCAGTGGCTGACCGATTCGAGCTGGCCGACGCGCTCGCCCAGCGTGTCGACGCGTTCGTCCGCCACGTCCCACACGGTCATGCCATTGGCCTTGTAGCCCAGGGCATAGTGGTTGGGTACGGCGCCGATGCGGCGGATGACGCCGTTTTCCAGCATCCGCTGCAGCCGCGCCATCACCTCGGCGGGCGCGGCGCCCACCTGTTCGGCGACGGCGTGATAAGGGCGCGCCACGCGCGGCAGGCCGTCCTGGGTGGCCAGGACGATCAGGCGGTCGAGCGGGTCGAGCGGGAAAGCAGAGGACGACATCGGTTCTTCCTTGCGGCCATTTTCTCGTTCGGCGAGGCAATCCTGTCGCTCGCGCTCAGACATGCAACTTCAGTTCGACGAAATACTCCCGGATTTTCGGCATGGCATACACCGGGAACCCGGTTTCACGCTCGATTCTGTCGAGGGCTTCGCGCTGCCCTTCCGGGGTCTCGGTGGCAAGCACGAACCACATGTTGAGTGCGTGCTCGCGGGCGTAATTGTGCGCCACCTCGGGCATGGCATTGACGATTTCCGCCACCCGCTCGAAATCGCCGGGCGGGATTTTCATCGCCACCAGGCTGAGCCCCCCGCCCAGACGCTCGGCATGGAACATCGGGCCAAAGCGGGTCAAAACCCTGTCCCGGAGCAGTCTTTCGACCCGCGCCAGCACCTCGTCCTCGCTGCTGCCGAGCTGTTCGGCAACCGCCGCGTAGGGGCGTTCGCACAGCGGGAAACCGCCCTGCAGCTGGTTGATGATGGCGCGGTCCAGCGCGTCCATCAAGCCGCCGCGCGGACGTATCGCGCGCCGCACTGCTTGAAGCGGCGGGTGCTGAACAGCACTTCGCTGGCGACGTGCTGCAGGCCACAGCCCTGGCGCATGGCCTCGACGCGCGCCAGCACTTCGGCGCGGTCATGGCCGTGAATCATGCAGAACAGGTTGTAGCGCCAGCCCGGCAGGCGGCGCGGGCGGCGGTAGCACAGGGTGACGTATTCAATGCCGCCCAGGCAGGACCCCACGCTGCCCACGTCCTCGTCGGGAATGTCCCACACCACCATGGCGTTGGCGCGATAGCCGAGTTCATGGTGACGCACCACCACCCCCATCCGCTTGATCACGCCGCAGTCGAGCAGGTTCTGCAGGGCGGCGAGCGCTTCCGCTTCGGACATTCCGGCCTGCGCGCCGGCCGCGGCAAAGGGCCGCCTCACCAGCGGCAGTCCGGACTGGATCGCCGCGATCAGGTGACGCTCTGCCGGCGTCGGCGCGTAAGACCGGGGAGCGCCTCCGGCGTGGGTCTCGACATGGAGCGCGCGCTTGCTGCGGACGCCGGTGAGGTCGAAGCCCAGGTCGATGTGGTAATCCTCCACCAGCGGCAGGTACAGCACGCGGCAGCCGGAGCGTTCCTCGATTTCCCGCAGCACCCGCTGCAGCGCCAGCTCATCCGGTGCGGCCACCACGAACCAGAGGTTGTAATGATGCTCGCGCTGGTAGTTGTGATTGACCTCGGGATACGCGCTCACCATCTGCGCCACACGTTCCAGTTCGCCCTCCGGCACCGCCAGCGCCGCCAGGGTGCTGGCGCCGATGCTGCGCGGCCGGACCACTGCGCCGACCCGGCTCACCACACCCCGCTCCTGCAGGCGCGCCAGGGTGGTCAGCACGTCCATTTCGGAGACGCCCAGCGCCGCGGCCATGGCGGCGAAGGGCGCGGCCACCAGGGGAAAATCGTGCTGGTAGTCGTTCAACAGGCGAAACTCCAAGTCGGGGTTCATAGTCCGGTCCGGTGAGCGCGATGGGTGAAGAAAATGCCGCTCGGGCTGTCCGCGGGCAGCTCGCCCAGCAGGTCGAAGCGCTCGCTGTCGTAGATCAAAACCTTATGGTCGTCGCGCGCCGACAGCCAGGCGTGCTCGCCGCGCGGGGTGAATTCGATGTGCAGCACTGCCTTGCCCGGTTTGAAGGTATGCACGACCTTGCGGCTGGGCACATCGATCACCTGCACCGTGTCGTTGTGGGGGAACGCGAAATTGACCCACACCTGGCGGTTGTCCGGCCGCGCCACCACGAATACCGGCTGGCCGTGCACCGGGATGCGCCCGGCCTCCTTCCAGCTCCCCTGGTCCACCACCAGCACTTCGTGGCGCCCCACCGCCGGCACCAGCAATTCGTTGCCGGTGGCCGCCCAGCCTTCCAGATGGGGCATCTTGTAGACCGGCAGTTTCTGCTCGCCGCGGCCATAGCCATCCAGCACTCGCACGACGCCCGCATCGGGGTTCCACAGATCGAGCATGGCGAGACCATCCTCGCCGAACAGGCCCGCCAGGTAATAGCGCCCGTCGGCGGTGATCATGGCGTCATAGGGTTCCTTTCCGACATGCCGGTACTTGCGCAGCGCAGGCCGGGCGGGCGTCCGGAAATCGCCCACCCAGATTTCCCCCGCCTCGAACAGGCTCCACACGAAGCGGTTGCCCGGCGCGTCCACCAGGCCGACCACCTTGGACGGCCTGCCGGCCTCGTCCAGCGCCGGAACGTCGGCCACCAGCTCAAGCGTGGCGGCATCGAACACCTTGATGCCTCCCGGCGTGTAATTCGCCACCGCCACCAGCCGGCCATCCTGGGAGATCGCGCCGCCGATGCTGTTGCCGGACTGCATCACCCGCCCGACGATGCGCATGGCCAGCAGGTCCACCTTGGTGAGACCGCCATCGCGACCGAACACGTAGGCGTAACGGCCGTCGCGGGAATAATTCAGCGAGGCATGCGAGAGGTCGCCCAGGCCCTCCACCTGCCCCAGCACCGAGCGTCCGCTGGTCTCGACAATGCTCACCCGCCCGGCGCCGCGCTCGATCACGACGCCCAGGTCGCCGGTGCCGCGCAACGGCGCATTGGCGCAGCCTTGCAGGAGAAACAGTGCTGCAAACAGGCTGGATAGCAGTCGCATCAAAATTGCCCTTTCAACAGCATCTCGACAATCCATTCTGCCTCGGATTCAGTCAGAAACGGATTCCATGGGGGCATCGCGGTACCCGGCCGGCCGTACAGGATGGTGGCGACCAGACTTTCCTTCGGTTTGTCATGTAACGCTTCGGGGCGCAACGGCAATCCCAGCCCACCCGCCAAGCTCATGCCATGACACGAGCCGCAGTCCTGTCGCACCAGGTGGCTGATTTCCTTCTGCCGCGCTTCGGAAGGTTCAGCCGCCAGCGCCAGTCCGGCAGGCATGATCAACAGCAGCGCCACGATCAATTTCAACCGCCCCTCCCCGGCTTATTCAGCCACCTCGATCACCCCGACCATCTCTGGATGAGGGCCGCAGATATAGGGATAACGACCGGGCTTGTCAAAAGTGCGTTGATAGGTTTCGCCGGGAAAAAGACGGTCGGATTCGAGCATGTTTTCCTGCTCGAACAAAACCGAGTGATTGTTACGTTTTTCCCGGTTCACCCAGGTCACGGTCGTGCCGGGTTTGATTCGAAGAACCTGCGGGACAAACAGCATTTTTTCAATCACCACCTCGGCCGGTTCTGCGCCCGCGGCCGGCAGGATGACCCCCAGGCAGAGGCTGGCCATCAATAGCGGCGCGGCAAGAAAACGGGGGGCGTGCGGCGTGCGCCCCCGTCTTTGCTGCCGCGTCGAGGCCCAATTGTCGCGAAGAGTCGACATGCTTCCTCCCATTTACTGCTTCGCCGCCGTAATGTCGGCCTTGGCGTCGATCCCCAGGCTGTAGCCAAACGATACGAGGTGGAAGCGGCCCGCGGCATGGTCGTTATGGATGGCAAAGCCCATGTTGTAGGTCTTGCCGGAAACCAGCGCGATATCGCCCGTGCCACCAGCCAGCTTGCGGGTGAGGGTCACGGTCCAGGTGTCGCCGTCCTTCTTGCCTTCCGCGCTCACCAGTGCCTTGCCGCCCTCCATCACGCGCTTGTCGGCCACATGGCCATCCACCGGCTTGGCGCCCTTGCCGCTCTTCCACTGCATCAGGTCGTAAAACTGCCCGTTGGCCAGGGAACCGCCGGTGACATACTTGGTTTTCTTGTCGTCCGCGCCCGGCATGGTGCGCGCATCCGTGTGGCACGTACCCCAACAGCCCGCCGCCACGCCGATTTTCACATCCTTGCCCTTCGAATCCTTGGCCACCACCTTGCTGTCTTCCAGCATCACGGCAAGCTTGACCGGATTGTCCTTGTCCATTTTCTCGGCGCCGCCCTTGGGCTCTTTCCAGCTGAAACGCAGGTAGAGGTTGGTGCCATCGTTGGCTGCCTGCACGCTCACCGGGATACTGCCGACATGATTGGCGAGCGGCTTGGGCTCGAGCTTCTCCCCTTTCAGTATCTTGTCGGTGTCAATGTCGATCTTCTGGGTTTTTTCATCCTCATGGCAGCCGATGCAGGTCTCGCCTTTCGACAAGCCTTTGGCACCACCGTGCTCGGTCCCCTTCATGATCCATTCGATGCCCGAGGTGCCGGGGTGAAATACCGTCACCTTGCGCGCCTGCGCCTTGCTCCAGTCGGGCGCCGCCAGGGCGGTCCCGGCCATGCCGGCCAACGCCAAGCCCAGTACGGAAGCTGCAATCGTAGTTTTGTTCATGTTCATCTCCTGTCGAAATATGTTGTGCGAAACCGTACATTCCGTCCCGTATCGCTTAACCGCCAGCCTCGTCTTCCGTCATTCCCTCTGGTTTCTTGTGGGCGATACCCTTGTGGCAATCGATGCAGGTCATCTTGTCTTTCTTTGCGTTTTCATGCTGTTTTGCCGCCCTGCTCTTCTGTTTTTCCACGTCCATGCCATCGAATGTGTGGCAATTACGGCACTCGCGCGAGTCCGAAGCCTTCATCCGCGCCCACTCGCGCCTGGCGAGCGTGAGCCGCTTGGCCTCGAATTTTTCCACAGTGTCGATGGTGCCCATCACCTTGCCATACAACTCCTTGCTGGCCTGGATCTTGCGGACCATCTTATGGGTCCAGTCCTGGGGCACGTGGCAGTCGGAGCACACCGCGCGCACGCCCGTGCGATTGGAATAGTGAATGGTCTTCTTGTATTCTTGATAGACCGTGTTGCGCATTTCGTGACAGGAAATGCAGAAGGGAAGCGTATTGGTGGCTTCCATGCCCGTGTTGAAGCCGCCCCAGAACAGGATGCCGGCGATGAAGCCGCCTCCCAGCAGGGTCAGAAGTGAAAATTTAACGCTCGGCGAACGCAACTTCGCCCACCACCCTTGCTTTGCCGCCATACGTTTCCCCTCGGCTGAAATTGATGCGGCGGACGGAGGCCGAAACCTCCGCCCGCCGGTTCGGGTTTTAGTAAATGTCGTGCTGGGTGTTCAGGATGTTGAACTTGCCGGTCGGCGTGATCAACCTCGGATCCTTGATCACGTGTTTCAGCTTGCGGGTCTTGTCATCCATGATCACGATCGCAGACGGCTCGGTCTTGCCCGCCCACAGCGAGAACCACACCTCGTCGCCCGTCGCGTTGTACTCGGCGTGGACTGCGCGCTTGATCGCCTTGGATTCGGGCAGATTGGCCAGCTTGGCGATGTTGATCAGCTCAGGCGCCTTGTCCAGGTTCCTGATATCGTACACCGTCACCGATTCGGCCAATTCCTGATCCGGATTCAACGGCGCATCCGCCCACAAGTTGTTGGACTTCGGATGGGTCTTGACGAACAGCGACCCCGAGCCATGGTTCTTCAGCTCGGCCACCACTTTCCACGCCTGATTGGGATGCTTGGCAGGGTCGGTGCCAATCAGGGAAATCACGTCCGCACCCAGGTGGGAGGTCGCCCATACCGGACCGAACTTGGGGTGCACGAAGTTGGCGCCGCGGCCGGGGTGCGGCTTGGGTTTCGTGTTCACCAGCGCGGCCAGCTTGCCGGTCTTGGTATCGACCACCGCAACCTTGTCGGAAGCATTGGCCGCCACCAGGAAGTAGCGCTTGGTCGAATCCCAGCCACCGTCATGCAGGAATTTGGCGGACTCGATGGTGGTTTCCTTGAGGTTCTTGATGTCGGAATAATCCACCAGCCTGATCATGCCGGTTTCCTTGATGTTGACCACCCATTCCGGCTTATCCTCGGTCGCCACGATGGAGGCCACGCGCGGTTCAGGATGGTATTCGCCGTCCACGGTCATCCCGCGGGTCGACATGATCTTCAGCGGCTTGAGCGTATCGCCCTCGGTGATCACATACTGCGGCGGCCAGTAGGAGCCGGCGATCGCGTACTTGTCCTCGTAGCCCTTGTACTTGGAGGTTTCCACCGACCGCGCCTCGATGCCGATCTTGATGGTAGCCACCACGGTGGGCTTCTCGAACCACATGTCGATCAGGTCGAGCTTGCCGTCGCGGCCGATCACGTAGACATAGCGGCCGGACTTGGACACGCGCGAAATGTGCACAGCGTATCCGGTCTTCACAATGCCCCAGATCTGCTTGGTGTCGCCGTCGATCAGCGCCACTTCGCCGGAATCGCGCAAGGTCACCGAGAACACGTTTTTCAGGTTGATCTTGTTCATCTGCTTCTTGGGGCGGTCTTCCGGCTTGATGACCAGCTTCCAGCTGTCCATCATGTCCTTCATCCCCCACTCGGGCGGCGCATCCGGCGTAATCTGGATGTATTTCGCCATCATCGAGATTTCTTCCTTGGTCAGGATGTCGTCGAAGTTGACCATCCCGCCATCGGTCCCGTAGCTGATGATGTTCTCCAGCCGTGCCTGATTCAGCTTAAGGGTGTTGACCGGTTCCAGATTCTTGCCCGTCGCCCCCTTGCGCAAAATGCCGTGGCAGCCAGCGCAGCGCTCGAAGTAGAGCTTGGATGCCGACGCCTTCTGCTCCGCCGACAGGGTTGGCACGTCCGCGGCAAAGGCCGGAGCGAAAGCCCCGACCACCGCCATGGCCAGAATCGACGATGCGGCATGGTAAAGACCCTTCACTTGACTTCCCCTTCTTTTCATTTCACATTCCCTTTCAAGAGTTCGCTCGATGAACACCGGCAGGGTCTCCCCCGTTAAGCCAAAATCATGCGCACGTGCTGTGGCATCCCTTGACCTAAATAACCCAAATCAAGATCATACGACTTTCTCAATTTAAGATCCGAAAGTATTAATACACGCCGGCTTAAAAAGCCAATAAGGCTTACCCAGGTGGATCAATTGATGTCAAATCTATGCCTGTTTTCGGCACGTGTCAAGGTTACCTTGCTGTTTTTTTCCACGCCTTCGCGGGCAGACCCGCTTCCGTCCAAACCGGCCGGTCAGGCCGCCACGCAGCGCGTCAACGTGTCGCGCAACGTCGCCTCGGGCACATCGCCGGTGACCACCGCCTCGCCGAGCTTCTTCAGCAGCACGAAGCGCATTTTCCCGCCCTCGACCTTCTTGTCGTGGCCCATGTATTCCAGATAGGTGTCGACACCCAGGTCCGGCGCCACGTCCGGCAGCCCGGCGGCACGGATCAGGGCGCGGGTGCGCACCACGTCCGCCTCGGATATCCAGCCCAAGCGCTGTGAAGTCTGCGCCGCCATCACCATTCCGGCCGCCACCGCCTCGCCATGCAACCAGTTGCCGTAGCCCATGCCGGTTTCGATCGCGTGGCCGAAGGTGTGGCCCAGATTGAGAATCGCGCGGATGCCGCCTTCGCGCTCGTCCTCGCCCACCACCTGCGCCTTGATTTCGCACGAGCGGTAGATTGCGTGGGTGATCGCCGCCGGATCGAGCGCGCGCAGCTTCTCCATGTTGGCTTCCAGCCAGGCGAGGAATTCCACGTCCCATATCAGGCCATATTTAATGACTTCGGCCAGCCCCGCCGACAGTTCGCGGGCGGGAAGTGTCTTCAGCGTGTCGGAATCAGCCAGCACCAGCTTCGGCTGGTAGAACGCGCCGATCATGTTCTTGCCGAGCGGATGGTTGATGCCGGTCTTGCCGCCCACCGACGAATCGACCTGCGACAACAGGGTGGTCGGAATCTGGATGAAGGGCACGCCGCGCTGGTAGCTTGCCGCCGCAAACCCGGTCATGTCACCGATCACGCCGCCGCCCAGCGCGATCAGCGTGGTCTTGCGCTCGGCGCGGTCGGTCAGGAGCGCATCGAAAATCAGGTTCAGCGTTTCCCAGTTCTTGTAGGCCTCGCCGTCCGGCAGCACCACCTGCGCCACATTCACCCCGCCGCTCTCCAGCGTTGCCGTCAGTTGCGCCAGGTACAACGGCGCCACCGTGGTGTTGGTCACCACCATCACACGCTTTTGCACCAGATGCGGCAGGATCAACTCGGCCCGATTCAACAGGCCAGCACCGATGTGGATGGGGTAGGAGCGGTCGCCGAGGTCGACGGTAAGGGTTTGCATGAATTTCGGGCGAATGAGCGTGACGGTTGATTGTAACCAAAGCTGGACTACTATCGCAGTTGCCCCAGTGGACTTGACCGGGAGACGGCTACACATTCACGACGGCACCGAAACGACCGGCATCTTCATTCCGCCGCAGTTTGCAGAAAGATTGAGCGGCGATTTCTGCCGTTTCCGGAATGAGGGTGCAGGCGTAATCGAAGGACAACACAAACAGCCAGACCAATGGACCACTTCGACCCCGCACTGATCTCCGTCGTCATGCCCTGCCACAACGCCGCACCCTATGTGGGCGAGGCGGTCGCGAGCGTGCTCGGGCAGAGCTACCCGCAGGTGGAACTCATCGTGGTGGACGACGGCTCGACCGATGGCTCGACTGAAATCCTGCAACATCTGGCTGCCGAAAATCCCGAGCGCATCACCCTCATCTACCAGAACCGCAGTGGCCCTTTTGCAGCGCGCAATGCAGCGCTCGCCCGCGCCAACGGTAACTACATTGCCTTTCTCGACGCCGACGACGCCTGGTACCCAGACACGCTGCGCCTGATGCACGACGCGCTCGAAACGGTTTTTGCCGATGTCGCCTATTGCGGCTGGCAGGAGGTCGGTGTCGCCGCAATCGACCCGAACCCGCAGATCCCACCCATCCTCGATGCCCGTGAAGCAGCCCACTATTTCCTCGAGCACGACCCCTGGCCGCTCCACAACACGCTGATCCGCCGCCCCCTCATCGACGAGCTGCGGGGGTTTTCCGAGCGCGCGCCCACCGCAATGGACCAAGACCTGTGGCTGCGGGTGCTGGCGCGCCAGCCCCGTCTCGTGCGCGTGCCCGACGTGCTGGCGCTGCATCGCTGCCATCCGCACAGCCATTCCCGCATCCCGCGCTGGCGACAGGTGTTCGATGCCGTCGCAGTGCGTCGAGACTTTGCCCGGAGCCATCCCGAACTGATCGCTCCCATCACCCCTGCCCGCCTCAACGAACTGCTCTACGACCCCCTGCTGCGCGAGGCCTATCGCTGCCACTGGCGCAATGACACCGAATCCGCCCGCCGGCTGTTCCGCCGTGCATTCCTCAAGGCCGACTGGAAGGCTGGCGACCTCAAGCACCTCATCGCCAGCCTGTTGCCGGCGCCGCTCTATCGCAACCTGGTGGATTTCGTCACGCGGCGGCGCAGCGTCCGCATCTGAGGCGGCGCTACGAGTGCAGTCCAACACGTCTGGCGTGTTGCCTCTCCCCCATAATGCAATGGGCCATTCCACTGGCACACCCTTTGCTGTTACCTATCGGCACATAGAATGAATACCCATGCAACCCAAGATCCCTACCCCGTTTTCCGCGAAGCCTTACCTGACCAACCCATGCTGGGTTGAGGCGATCTTCCCCAGTCTGGCAAGCTTGATGCGAGCACATACAATCTCGTCATCCTCGACAAATACCCGACAGCCCTGTACGCCGAAGTCGGCCCATTCCTGACCCCATGCTCACCCTCGCCAAAAACCTCTACGACTACCACGAACTGATGGCCACGCTCGCGTGGAAGAACGTCACCCTGCGCTACAAGCAAGCTTACCTGGGCATCGCCTGGGCCATCCTCAAGCCCATCACGCTCATGCTGATCTTCACCCTGGTGAAGAGCTTCGTCGGCATCGAAAGCGGCGAGATTCCCTATCCCATCCTGGTTTTCGCTGCGCTCATGCCGTGGACCTTCTTCCAGGAATCCACCTCCGATGGGGTAACCAGCGTCGTCGGCAACACCGCGCTGATCAAGAAGATCTATTTCCCGCGGGAAATCTTTCCAATCACCTCGGTCCTCACCAAGCTGGTCGAACTGGGCATCAACTTCTTCATCCTGGCGGGGTTGATGGTGTGGTACCAGATGATGCCCAGCATCTATATCCTGTGGGTTCCCCTCATCATCGCCTACACCATCCTGGCGGCGCTCACCATCGCCTTCGCCGGTGCGGCCATCAATGTTTATTACCGCGACGTGGGTGCTGCCCTGCCAGTACTGCTGTCCCTGCTGATGTACGCCTCGCCGGTTATCTACCCGCTGCAACTGGTCAAGGACAAACTGCTGGTGCAACAGGCTGCAGGCGAGTGGTCCGATATGCTCTATACCCTGTATACCCTCAACCCCCTGGCCGGCATCATTGACGCTTTTCAGAACGTCGTTCTGCGGGGGGCGCCACCGGACCTGGACGCCATGATCCCCGGCGCCATCCTGGTCGCCATCCTGCTGCCGCTGAGCTACCTATACTTCAAGCGTGCCGAAAGTTATTTCGCCGACGTCATCTAACCCATAAAAATCATGCCCGTCATCGAAGTCAGCCACCTAACCAAGGAATACCGCCTCGGCGCCCTCCAAGGACTCAAGCAGACCCTGATCAACACAGGCGCACGCCTCATGGGCAAACATCTACCGGAGCGCCCCCTTTTCAAGGCCCTGGACGACGTCAGCTTCTCCATCGAGCAGGGCGAGGTGGTCGGTATCATCGGCCACAACGGCGCCGGCAAATCCACCCTGCTGAAAATGCTGGCGAAAATCAGCACTCCCACCCGCGGCTCGGTCATGACCAAAGGGCGGATCTCCCCGCTCATCGAGGTGGGCGCAGGCTTCGTGCCCGACTTCACCGGGCGCGAAAACGTCTATCTCAATGGCGCCATCCTCGGCATGAAGCGCCAGGAAATCGACCAGAAATTCGACGAGATCGTCGACTTTGCCGAGATGGCGGAATTCATCGACACCCCGGTCAAGCGCTACAGCTCGGGGATGCAGGTCAAGCTGGCGTTTGCTGTGGCCACGAGCGTTCAATCCGAGATCCTGATCGTGGACGAGGTGCTGGCGGTGGGCGACCTGGCGTTTCAGCGCAAGTGCTTTGACCGGATGGAGGATGTCATCAAAGGACAGGGAAGAACCATTCTTCTCGTCAGCCACAACATCCGGCAAGTCGAGCGCATGTGCAACCGGGTCATCCTGATGGATCACGGCAAGGTGGCAGCCGATGGCCCCGTCGCCGAAGTCTGCGAACTCTTCTACCAGCAAAGCAACACCAAGATTCAGGCCCAGGCCCAGCACGCTGCCACGGCGAAGGTATCGGGGTCTGGTGAGGTCACGATCGACAGCATCGATGTGCTCGACAATGCCGGTCATCCCGTGAACGAAATCGAGTCGGGCGAGCGGCTGCGCGTCCGGATCCGGTTCACGCTTCTGCACGATCTTGAGGGGATCGAAATCGTTGCAGGAACCCACCGCACCGATTTCATTTACATCAGCTCGGCCAGCACGCGTGACGTCCTGCCCAATGCGGCCTTCAGCCGCGGGTCACACGAGGTCGAATACATCGTGCCCACTTTTCCGCTCGCTGCAGGCACCTATTCTGTACGCCTGGTCTTCCTGGATAGAAACTGGCGCTTCCTGTTCAATGGCGAGTCGTTGAAAACCTTCACCGTAAAAGCCAAGCGGCTGGAAACGATGAACAGTCAGTGGAAAACCGTCGATCTGCCCTCTGAAATGCGGGTCGATGGCACCTTGTATGCCCTGCCACAATAATCCGCAAACCGTATGCGGAGCGCTGTAGCCTGAGCTGCAGCCTGTTGGAAAGAGGGGCAATTAAATGACACTGCCTACCGGCATACTCGACCCCGACCTCTGCCCTGGCTCACATACAAACACCCTCAAGTTGTGAGGAGTA
Source organism: Thiobacillus sp. (assembly GCA_019459055.1). GTDB lineage: Bacteria > Pseudomonadota > Gammaproteobacteria > Burkholderiales > Thiobacillaceae > Thiobacillus. The sequence goes on from JAIBEI010000050.1 coordinate 49,804, forward strand.
AGCATGCCTGAAGCATTAGAGATCACCCTGACACAAGAAACCAGCGAGGACGGTTTGCGTCGCACCGTGCGACTCCACAAAACCGGCACCACAGGGGATGGGGATCAGACGTTTTTTTTCGATCTGGTCGGTGACACGTCATCCCCTGCACCACAGGTTTTGGATGGATTTGTATTCGGCATCATCTTTATCGCCATGCAACTGGGATGCCCCGTGAAAGTGCATGGCCGGCTAAGCCGCAGCGCCATCTTCAATCTTGCGGAGTTTCAGAGTGCCTGGGCATGCTGGCGCCCCGAAAAATATCGGCGTGTAGACATCCTTCCGGACGAAATCGTCGACCTGCCGGCAATTGAGCACCCACCCCGTGCCATCTCGGCCTTTTCCGGCGGCGTCGACGGCAGCTTCACCGCCATCCGCCATGCGTGCAAGCATATGGGCAATGCCTCCTATCCGCTGACGGATGTAATGCTGGTGCATGGTTTCGACGTGCGGCTCGGAAAGCCCGAGGCCTTCAAACTCTTGCTGAAGCGCATTCGCCCCCTCGTGGACGAACTCGGTCTGGGCATGAAACTGATCCGCACCAATCTGAAGGAAGCCTCGGGGCAGGAATGGGAAGACAGCTTCGGCGCCCAACTTGCGGCATGCCTGCACAATTATTCCCATGATTACAACTACGCCCTGATGGGGAGCGGCGAGCCTTACTCCAACATCTTGTACCCTTGGGGCTCCACACCCGCCACGGACCATCTGATGTCCAGCGATCAAATGCGGCTCGTTCTGGACGGTGCCGCTTATTCGAGAACCGAGAAACTGGCGGAAATTGTGAAACTACCGACCACTCAGCGCACACTCAAGGTGTGCTGGGAGGGTGTCGATCGCGAGCGAAATTGCGGCCAATGCGAAAAATGCCTACGCACAAAATTGAATTTTCTGGCGGTTGGCATAAGCAACCCCGCCTGTTTCGATGACGGACTCGACCTTGATCGAATCGCACACATTCCTTTGCGCAACAAAGCCCAGCTCGCCGAGCTGAAGAGCATCCTTCAGTACGCGAAGGCACATTATAGGTCCGGTGATTGGGTGGACAAGCTGAAACAACGAATCGACGCCCATGGCCGCCAACCTGACCTAATGGCACGCTTGGCGCGCAAGCTTGGTTTTCGCTCCGTCAGAAAAAATCCTTGAACGACAACCTTATGAGACACCCATTGGATCTGCATATCCAAACAATCAAGCAGGGAAGTTCCCGATGAACGCAACCCTTGACGCGCTACGCGCGCGCCTCCATCAGACGCTCGATCCCCTGATCCCGCCTGGCTCATGCTGTGCGCTCATCGACTTCCCGCATCACGGTAACGTCGGTGACAGTGCCATCTGGCTGGGTGAGATGGCTTACCTGAAAAGCCGCAATTGCAAGGTGGCCTACACGTGCGATGCCGGCAACTACAATGCAGAAGCGATGCGTTCTGCCATTGGCGATGGCATCCTCCTGATTACTGGCGGAGGCAATTTCGGCGATCTGTACGCCATTCATCAAAATCTTCGGGAACGCGTAATTCGCGAGTTCCCTGACAATCGGATCATCCAGTTCCCGCAGTCCATTTACTTCGCCAATGGCAGCAATCTCGCCAGGTCGCAAGCCATCCTGTCTCCGCACAAGGACTTTCACTTCGTCGTTCGCGATACGGTCAGCCTCCGCCTTGCACGAGAGCACTACGACAACCCGAGCTATCTCTGTCCTGACATGGCGATGATGCTCGATTTGAGGCCCTTGCGATCGCAGCGAAAAACATCGGACGTGGTCGTCCTGTCCAGGGTGGATGAAGAGAAGGCCGCGCACCTTACGGCCGGTGCGGACGCGCAGCTGAACAGTGTCGTGACGGACTGGCTCGACGAACCCGAACCGAAGCATCAGTGGCTCTACGACTGGTCACATCGGCGCCTTGGCTGGGGAAGCTCCAGAATCCCGCCGTTCATTTTGAACAAGCTGGCGCTGACGGCTGCAAATGCCATGGCAAGGCAACGCCTCGCACGCGGACTCAGTCTTCTGGGTCAAGGCAATGTGGTGGTCACGGATCGGCTCCATGCCATCATTCTGAGCTGGCTGGGCGGAACCCCGGTTTTCTTCGTCGACAACAACTACAACAAGCTGTCGAACTTCATCGACACATGGCTGAAAGACAGCACGGGGCTTGTGCGCTGCGCCTCTTTTGAAGATGCCCTGGAGCAAGCCCGGACGGAATACTGGCCAGCCAGCCCTGCCATGACATCGAACCCGGTCTGAATTTCACACCATGCCGCAGGACACCCGCCCCCAACAAGCGCCTTTGATCAGCGTGCTGATGCCGGCCTACAACTGCGAGGCGTACGTGCTCGAAGCCGTTTCCAGCATGTTGTCGCAGTCTTTTGCGGATTTCGAATTGCTGGTGATTGATGACGGTTCCACCGATTCGACCAGAAGACTGCTCGAATCTGTGCATGACCCACGGCTTCGCCTGGTCTCGAATGACCACAACATTGGCCTGATCGGCACCCTCAATCGCGGCCTTGAGCTGGCGTCGGGGCGCTACGTCGCGCGCATGGATGCCGACGACATTTCTGCGCCGGAGCGGCTGGAAAAACAGGTGCAATTCCTCGAGGCGCATCCCGATGTTCACGTCCTCGGCACCATGGTCAATTTGATCAACGAGCAGGGCAAGGTGTTCGGCGCGATCGCTGGCTACCCGAAGGATGCGGACGAAATTCACCGGTATCTCTTGCGCGAATGCTGCCTCATCCATCCTTCGGTGATGTTCCGCAAGGACGCGGTACTCGCGGTCGATGGCTATTCCGCCAGTGCCCGGCATGCCGAGGATTACGATCTTTGGCTGCGCCTGTCAGATCATCACAAAATTGCGAACCTGCCCGACAAACTCGTTTCGTACCGGATGCACAGGAATCAGGTTTCCATCCGGAATCTGGCCACCCAGCATCAGGTCGCCCAGCACTGCCGCATGGAAGCATTGAAGCGGCGATCCACCCTGGGAGAAGACGTGAGCGAGGCCGTGCGGATAGTGTATGCCGGCCCGTGGGGACGACTCCGTGCGGCCGAGTGCACCTTGGGCAGGGATTACCTCAACTGGGCGCGCATCTATCGCTGGATGAAGCATCCGCACATGGCCTTGCGCCTTGCGCTCAAAGCCGTTCTGCACAGTCCGTTTTCAGCCACAGCTTGGAACATGCTCATGATTTGTAGCGTTGAATCCATTGTGCCGCCGTCATGGCGGCAAGCCGCGAAATGGTACGCCCGACGTTTGTCCAGGCTTTTGAAGTCGGGAAGCCGTTTCTCATGATGACGGTTGGTTTTCTGCCCTGGTGGCCCGCCAATCCTTATCAGATTCTGCTCAAGCGGGAATTGAACAAACTGGGGGTGCGCGTCATCGGCAATCCACCGCTCAATCTCCTGAAAATCCTGTTGCGGCGGGACGGCCTCGACGTCGTGCACGTCCATTGGCCGCATGGCCTGTATCTCGGAAAAGTCTGGACGTTCCCGTACGTCGTGCTGGTGCTGGTGCTCTATCGCCTGATCAAGAACAACATCGTGTGGACGGTTCACGAACTGGACTTCTACGAGACCCGGTTTACGGTGCTGGACCGCATCATCCGCGCAGTGCTGATGAAGACCTGCAGGGCCTTGATCGTCCATGGCGAGCATTCGATCCGTGAAATCAAGCAGCGCTATGGATTCAGCCGGGATATGGTGGTGGCACACCATCCATCCTATATTGGCTACTACGCAGACACCCTGTCGGCGCAGGAGGCGCGCAACAAACTGGGCATTGGCGCTGGCAGCAGGGTCTACCTGTTCTTCGGATATATCAAACCCTACAAGGGCGTGGAGGAATTGATCGAGGCTTTCGGCGCCATTCAAAACCCGAACCTTGTCCTGCTTATTGCGGGAAAACCCTTTAACGACGAAACCGAAGCCGGGATCAAGGCTTTGGCCGCCAGAAATCCGCGCGTCAAGACGGAAATGCGTTACATCGCCGACGACGATATCCAGCTCTTCATGCGCGCCGCCGATATCGTGGTGTTTCCTTTTCGGCGAACGCAGACAAGCGGGTCGATCATGCTGGCGCTCAGTTATGGAAAACCGGTGATCGCGCCGGCCATCGCCACGATTCCGGAATATGTGGATGAAACCATGGGACTGCTGTTCGACCCGTCACAACCCGACAGCTTGCGCGCCACCCTGGAGAAATCGGCGTCGATGGACCTTGGCAGGCTGGGCGACGCCGCGGCACAACGCGCCAGCTCCTTCAGTTGGGCCGACATGGCAAGCCGCCACATGCGCGTATATAAACAGGTCATACATTCCGGTGATGCGGCGATGCAGGATGGCGACTGACATGACGCAGATGGACCATGCTTGATCCCGTTACCCGCACGCTACACCGCAGCGCCGGCCAGCATGGTCCGGTCATGCTCATGTATCACGCGGTGCTGCCCGGCAAGGACACCCCCGCCTGGCCATGGGCCGTCTCCATGCGGCGTTTCCGCGACCAGCTCGACTTTCTGGTGGCCGAAGGCTATGCCACCCCCACCATGGCCGAACTGGCCGCCACACCCGCAAACCGATGGACGGGGCGGGTTGCCGTCATCACGTTCGACGACGGCTACGTCGACAATCTCGCCGCGTGCGAGGAATTGCTGAAGCGTGGCATGCGTGCCAGCTGGTTCCTCGTGTCCGGCTCGATTGGGAGCGAGCCTGCCTGGCCAGCCGATGGCCGTCCTGACGGCCGCCTGCTCAACGCAGGTGAACTGCGCGAGATGCGGGCAGCGGGCATGGAAATCGGCTCACATACGGTCAACCATGTCCGGCTGACCGAAACGGACGACGCGCGCCTGCAACAGGAGCTGAACGGCTCCCGGGCCGCGCTGGAAGATGTCCTGGGCGCAGCCGTCACCAGCTTTGCCTACCCTTACGGTGCGTCCGATGAACGTTGCGTCGATGCGGTGAAACAGGCCGGGTATGTCGCCGCCTGCACCACCCACACGGGCTGGGCGCTACGCGATAACGATCCGTATCGATTGCGGCGCCTGACCGTATTCAACCACGACACACTCGGCCGCTTCGCGCGCAAACTTGCCTTTGCCAGCCATGCTGTCGGCTGGGCAGATTTGTTGCGTTACGCGCAGCATCGTGTGCGCAACCGGTCCCGGTAACACGGTGATGGGCCGCGGACGGAAGAACAGTATTCTTTTTCACAGGAGCCTGTGCAGATGAAAACCAGAGCGATTGAACCAGGGCAGGTGCGTGCGCTGATGTCTGGCATCCAGATCGGCAGTCTGGAATCCAAAGCCATGGTGGACAGCTACATCGACCAGAATCTGGTCCGGTTTACCAGGACCCTGCAGGCGATTCCTCCGGCATCCGGGCATGGCCGATTGCTGGATGTGGCCGGACTGGCAAACCTGATTCCGTGCTACCAGCAGATGCTCGGTTATGAGCGCGTATCCATCACATCGGGCAGCCAGGATTCGCCTTTCGTTCCTGCCGGCCTTGAAGACCCCCTTCAGAAGCTTGAAAACGTGGAAATCCGCTACTTCAATGTCGAGTTTGATCCCTTCCCGTTTCCCGACCAAAGCTTCGATACCATAGTCTGTTGCGAAGTGATTGAACACATGACGGTGGACCCCATGGCTCTTATGTCCGAAATCAATCGCGTATGCAAACCCGGCGGATTCCTGGTCATGACAACGCCCAACATTACCGGATGGAAGAATCTTGCGCGCATGGTCGCCGGCCGGCACCCGCAGGGGTTCAATTCCTTCAGCGGCATTGGCAACGATCGCCACAATCGCGAATACACACCCGGGGAGATGGGTGCCATGTTCGACGACGCGGGATTTGATATTGTCGAACAGACGACCTTCAGCCAGTCCGGCCTCGAACCGGGTCATCGCTGGCTGAAGTGGTGCATCAAGCCCTTGTCCCGGTTCTGGACGCTGCCCGGCGAAAATGAAAGAGGTGACTTTATCCTCGCCGTGGGGCGAAAGGCCAGCGGGGTACGAAATCGACTGCCTGACTGGCTTTATGGCCAGTTTGCCGAGGACAGGGCGCTGCTCGCAAGCACCGGGCAATACACGGAACCGTCAATAGCGCGAAGCACAGGATGAAACCAGCGGCATGCTGCAACTGACGGCAGAAAATACCGTTCTGCGCCCCGCCCGACTCACGCCAAGCCCAGCCCCTGACGAATCCAATGAAGGCACCTGAAATCTCGGTCATCATGCCGTGTTACAACGCGATGGCGCATTTGCCGGCGAGCGTGGGCAGCGTGCTGGCGCAGACGTTTGCCGACTGGGAATTGATCGCGGTCGACGACGGATCGAGCGACGCCACACTGAACTGGCTGCAGGCACAACCCGACCCGCGCCTTCGAATCCTCTCGCAGACCAACCAGGGCGTGAGTGCGTCCCGCAATGCAGGCTTGGCGCAGGCACGCGGTATTTATGTGGCGTTTCTGGACGCGGACGACACCTGGACTGCAGATTATCTGGAAAAAATGCGGGCCATGCTGCATGCCCACCCCGATGCGGTGCTGGCCTATTGCGGCTGGCAGAACATTGGGCTGCCGGGCGGTCGCGGCGAGCCGTTTGTGCCGCCGGATTACGAGGGCGCCGACAAGGCCGAAACGCTGTTTTCCGGCTGCCGCTGGCCAATTCATGCCGCGCTGGTCAAGCGCCAGGCCGTGCTGGCCGCTGGTGGCTTTGATCCAGCGCTGAAGAATGCCGAGGATTACGCACTATGGCTGCGGGTGGCAACGGCCGCGCCGATCGTCCGGGTGCCGGAGGTCCTGGCGTTCTATCACTTTCATGGTGGTGCGCAAGCATCCGGCAACCGCGCCCGCGCCGCGCTGCAGCACTTGCAGGCGCAACAGGCCTACCTGGCCACCCATCCGGCGTTGTGCGGCGTAATCAGCCCTTCACGCATCCGCCAGTTGACCTTGGGAGAATTACTCAAACGCGGCTACGCCTGCTACTGGCAACGCGACCTGACCGCCGCACGGCAAATCTTTCGCGCCGTAATGAAACAAGGCTATGGCACACTTGCCGACTGGAAGTACATGCTGCCCGCCTGGCTGCCCGAATCCTGGCACCGCTGGTTGATCGGGCGGCGAGACCGGGATCCCCCTACAACCGATGGATAAGCTTGACCCGGCCCTGAGCCCAATCGGCATGCCGTGCCGCAACGCTGCGTTCTACGATGCTTGGTGCAGCGCACGCAACCGCATCTGAGTTTTTGACCATGCCCCTGCTCACTTTTGCCTTTTGCACCTACAACCGCGCTGACCGGCTGGAAAGGCTGGTGGCCGCGATGCGCGCGCAAGCCTGTCCGGTCCCGTTCGAGATCCTGGCGATCAACAACAACAGCACTGACAACACTGCGATGACGCTGGCGCAGCTGGCACAACAACCCGGCCCTACGTTGCGCTGGGTGACCGAGCCGGTTCAGGGTATCGTCGCTGCGCGCAACCGCGGCATCGCCGAGGCGATGGACAGCGACATCCTGGTCTATATCGACGACGACGAAATCCCCCTGCCAGGGCTGATCGAGGCCGCCGCAGACGCGATCCTGAACGAAGGCGCCGAATGCGCGGGCGGGCGCGTGGAAATGGACTTCACCACAATCCCGCGTCCAGCCTGGCTCGAAGACGACCTGCTGGGCTTTCTGGCAGCCGTCGACCATGGCCCGGACGCCTTCTGGATTCAGGACACCCGCACGCCGATCTGGACGGCCAATGTCGCCTACGACATGCGGCTGTTCAGGAATGATCCGGCATTGCGTTTCGACAAGCGCTTCGACCGGGTGGGCAATGTGGTGGGCGGCGGCTCGGATGCCGTCATGTTCCGCACGCTGCTGGAGCGCAAGGCCCGCATCCGTTACCGTCCGGAAATGGCCGTGCTGCATGACGTGGAAGCTTGGCGGCTGGCGCGCAGCTATTTCCTCAAACTGCATTACCGCGCCGGCCTTCGCCATGGCAAACACAAATTGCCGACGTATCCAAAAACCATACTTGGCGTGCCGCCTTTCCTTGTCACCCAGTTTGTTCGACAAACCGCCAAAGCCATCGGCATGCAGCTCACCGGTCGGCCCGGCGCCCTGCGGCAGGGGATGAATGCAACCCACGCGCTCGGCACCTTGATCGGTTACCGCTCTCGGCCGTGACCGCGCTCACCATCCTCATCTGCACCCACAATCGGGCCGATCTGCTGGAACGGGTGTTGGCTTCGCTTAATGCGGCAAAGCGCCCTGTCATGCCGGTACAGATCCTGGTGGCCGCCAATGCCTGCACCGACGACACCGTCGCCCGGATGGGGACCTATCAGGCACAGCAGGATACTCAAGGCTGGCTGCCGTTGCGGCTGATCGAAGTCCCCACCCCCGGCAAGTCGCATGCGCTCAATCGCGCCATTCCCGAAATCGACACCGAACTCACCGCGTTTGTCGATGACGATCACCGGGTCGATGAAAGCTATCTGGTCGCCATCGAACAGGCGGCGCAAACCTGGCCGGATGCCGGACTGTATTGCGGCCGCATCCTGCCCGACTGGGACGGCAGCGAACCCGAATGGGTGCATGACAATGGGCCCTACCGGATTTATCCGCTCCCCATTCCACGCTACGACCAGGCAGACCAATCCAAGACGATCACCGCCGAAGAAGGGCCCATTCCCGGCGGCGGCAATCTGGTGGTCCGCCGTCATGTATTTGAACTGGCCGGCGAGTTCTCCACCGAACTGGGGCCGCATGGACATGACCTGGGCGGCGGCGAGGACAGCGAATATGTGCTGCGCGCCATGAATCGCGGCGTGCGATGCCAATACACCCCGGACATGGTGCAGCACCATTACGTCGACAGCGAGCGACTCCGGCTCGGCTATCTGCTGAAAAAAAGCTATCAGCGCACCCGCTCCACTTCACGTATTCACGGCAACGGCCGGGTGCCGCTTTTCATGTGGCGCAAGCTTGCTGAATATGGTTTTCACAGCCTGTTCAGCCTGTCATGGGCCAGGCGCCGCTTCTACTGGATGCGGACAGCCGCTGCATTGGGCGAGGTCCAGGGTCGCCGCGAATCAGGCTTCCGTGGACGGGGGCTCGCCCTCCCCCCGGACCGCGGCATGCTGGGCGTTGAGGCCCTGGCACTGCTCACCGGTGCCAGCGGCCTCATCGCCTGGATTGTCGCCGGCGACGCGCGCTGGGCCGGCATCCTGCCCGCACTAGGCGTCGCAGGCGTCGGGGCGGCAGCGTTGCTCGCCAAATCGCTGCTCGACTTTTCACAGACCGGGCCGCGCATGCGCGAGGAAGTACTCACCCATTACCGGCGCTACACCCTGTTTGCACTGGCACGCCTGACCGCCTGGGCGTTCGCGCTGATGCTGTTCACCGGCGGTGCGGGGGTGTTGCTCTATTTCATGCTCAACACCGTGCTCGGTGCGCCGTGGTCGGCGGGCCTGGCCTTCATTGCCGCCATCCTGGGCGTGCTGGGCGCGTTCTCGCTGCAATTCATCCGCAAGCTGCGCTTCAACCCCGGCCTGCTGGTGGCATCGATGCACTACCGCATGAGCCGGCTATACAGACTCTGGCAGTGGATGACCCCGGCCTTCATCACGGCCCTGCAATGGGGGGCCATGGGCCTGGTCGGACTGCTGCTCATGGCCGCCAGCTGGCAGTTGTCGAAGGAGGGGCGTATCGGCGACCTGATGGCGCTGTGGGCGGCCATGCTGTTTGTTGCAGGAACGATCGCCTGGGCAGGCTGGCAGCCGCAGGCACGCGCGCCGCGCAGACAGCCGGTGCGCACAGCCGATGCGCCGCCCAACATTCTGATGATCGGCTCCGACACGCTGCGTGCCGACCGGCTGGGCGCGCTGGGCTACCATCGCGCGCTGACGCCGAACATCGATGCGCTGGCCGCAAACGGTGCCCTGTTTGCCAACTGCTACGTGCCATGCGCGCGTACCGCTCCCAGCCTGGTCTCGATGCTGACCGGCACCTGGCCGCACACCCATGGCATCCGCGACAACTTCGTCAATGACGAGAGCACGCGGCTGAAGGTGGATGCCCTGCCCACGCTGCTGAAACAGGGGGGCTATCGCACCGCTGCGCTGTCGGACTGGTGCGGTGGCGACATGGGCAAGTTTTCCTTCGGTTTTGATTACACCGACCTGCCGGAAGACCAATGGAACCTGAAGTACCTGATTCGCCAGGGCCCCAAGGACCTGCGCCTGTACCTGTCCCTGTTCACCCACAACCGGCTGGGACGGCTGCTGCTGCCCGAACTGTACTATCTGGGCGGGGTACCGCTGACGCAGCCTATGGGCAAGCGTGCGCGGCGGCTGGTGTCGCGCCTGGCAGAAAACCCGCAGCCGTTTTTTCTGAACGTGTTCTATTCCACCACCCACCCGCCGTTTGCATCCGAATGGCCGTGGTACACGCGCTTTGCCGACCCGGGCTATGCGGGTGAGTCCAAGTTCGCCATGGCGCGGCTCACCGACCCGTTCGACATCATCCGCCGCCAGGGCGCGCCCAAGGCAGAATTCGATCTCGATCAGATCATCGATCTGTACGACGGCTGCGTGGCGGAGTTCGACGATGAAGTGGGCAAGATGCTGGCCCATCTTGAAACCTGCGGCCTGGCCGGCAACACCATCGTCGTCGTTTATTCCGATCACGGCATGGAATTTTTCGAGCACGACACCTGGGGCCAGGGCAACTCTGCCGTCGGCGAAGCCAGCCCGCGCATTCCGCTGGTGATCCGCGATCCGCGCCTGGCGCCTAAGGGGAAAATAGACCAGGTGGTACGCTCGATCGACCTGATGCCCACCCTGCTCGAGCTCGCCGGCCAGCCATCGGCCACGGCAATGGACGGGATATCGCTTGCGAAATGCCTGACGGGGAACAATGCCTGCCCCGAACTCGACGCCTTTAACGAAACCGGAATCTGGATCGCTGACATTCCCGGCCTGCCCGACGATCACCTGCGCTACCCGGATTTACTGGAACTCATGGAAGCGCCCGACCGTACCAGCGGCACCTTGGCGATCAAGCCCGAATACTACGAGGCCATCCTCGTCGCCAAAGACCGCATGATCCGGCGCGGCCGCTGGAAACTGGTGTATCAACCGCTGGAAACAGGCCACGTGCTCCAGTTGTTCGATCTGGCAAGCGACCCGACCTGCATGCACAACGTCCTCGCCCAACAAGCCGAAATCGCCCAATCCCTGTGGCAGCAGCTCGGCGAGTGGATGAAACGGGAAGAACGTGTGTCCACGCTTGGCGGCCGAATGCATCTATATACAGAAGATGCCCAGAATATCCGTCGTCATCCCCACCCATAATCGACCAGGGTTGCTTCGCGAGGCCGTAGCCAGCATACAGAATCAGACATTCCCTGACTGGGAGATCGTGATTGTGGACGACGGCTCGCAGCCGCCGGTAGATGCGGAATCCCTGCGGAAGGATTTTGGTTCGCGGATTCAGGTGGTGCGGAATGAGCAGCCCCTGAAGCAGCCGTATGCACGGAATCAAGGCGTTCAGGCGGCGACCGGGGACGTGGTCGTTCATCTTGACGATGACGACCTCCTTGCGCCGGAAGCATTGGAAATGAGTCTGGCCACCCTTGAAAGCGATCCCTCGCTTGAACTCGTCTATCTTGGCGTCCAGGGCTTCGGCAAAAGGGCGGCCCATTTTGATGAATCGCAGAAGCAGGCGATGCAGGCCGTACTCAGCCGGGCCAAAGGGATCGAAACGCAAAGTGGCGTCATACGATTCGGGCCCGAGCTGTTCGCGGCACTGCTCTACTCCGTCCCAATGGCGTTTCAACGATCCATCGAGTATCGCAAGACCTGGAACAAGGTAAGCGCGCTGCGCCGGCGCGCCTATATGCGTGACCCGGATATCGCTGACGAAGAGCAGGCGATGCGCAGGCTGCGGCCACCGCTGCGGGAATCCGAATGGGCCCTATATGCCGCCGCATGCAGCAATACCGCCCTGCTTTTGGAACCCGTGTATCTGCAGCGATGCGAAACGCAAGGTTATTTCTCGGTGGCCTCGCAAAGAGAGCGGGCAGTGCTGTCCAGGATTGATATCAAGGCGCACCTTCTTGAAGCCACAAATGGAATTGCCGACCTCGGTCATTGGGGAGGCGAGATCCGAAGGAGTCTGGGTTCGGCGTACTTTGACCAGTCCTACTTCTATTTTCAAAATGGCCGGCGTTTTCCCGCCTACCGGGCACTGTTCAATGCGCTGAAAACCCACCCAGCCGCATCGTATCTGAAGTTCGGCGTGCGAATGCTGTTGCCACGCGGCAGCGTCCCGGATCAGGTTTCGTGATTGGAGGAAGAAAATGAAAGGGGAGTTTATTGCCACGAGGCTTGTCTCGGCAGGCCAGATTTTGCTGGGGAACCCGGGCGAATTGCGGTTCGCGCCGACATGGCTGTACTCGCTATTGCCTGGACACGGGCCCGTGGCTGACCACCGTCCGTGGATGAATTTCAGGGTCATCAAGTGGCTGGAATCCACCCTGAAACCCGAGATGCGCGTTTTTGAATATGGGTCGGGAGGATCAACGCTTTTTCTCGCGGAGCGTGTCGCGCACGTGGTGAGCATTGAGCACGACGAAGGTTTCCATGCGTTCATGGCGAAACGGCTCCAGCAAGAGGCGGTGCCGAACTGCACTTACATCCTTAGCCCCCCCGAGCCGATGGAATCAGGTGGGGTTCCGCCCTATGGATGCAGCAGTTTTTCCTCCGACTGGCCAACGCAGAGAGCCATGCGCTTTGAAGCCTATGTCAAAACGATCGATGACTATCCGGACGGGAGCTTCGACCTCGTAACGGTCGATGGCAGGGCGAGGCCCTCGTGCGCACTGCGCGCCCTGCCCAAGATCAAGGATGGCGGGTGGCTGCTGGTGGATAACATGGAAAGATCGCGCTACGCGATCATCCGGAACCTTCTGGCACAACACCAATCCCTCGATTTTTTCGGTGTGGTGCCGTATGAAATTCGCCCCCAACGCACCACTGTCTGGCGGATCACCTCTCGCTAATGGATGCGCGCTCTTCGCTGTGCTTTGCGCCTTCCAATGCGCATCTGGTAGCCTGCACGCTGGCTGATCCCGTCAAAGTCTTTCATGCCCGACTCTTGCGCGTGAACTGCATTTCCAGTTCAGTCCGGGCAGAATCGGCAGTACGGATTGGTCGGTGAGCCGATTGGGGGTTCGGCGATGGTCTCTACCGGTGCAGGCGGAACGGTGGTTGGACTTGCTGCAGACTCAACCGAACTCGGGGTGGGGGTAGGCGGCTCTTCCGGTTTTGCAGCCTCGGCTTCGGCGGCCGGCGTTGGTTCGATGGACTCTGGATACGGCAGCTTGCCGCCCAATTCCGTGTAGCGACGCTGCAGGCTCTTTGTGTCTGGATTGTGCCGCAAGCCATCCGTGATGATTTCAAGCGCTTTGGCAGGCTGTTTAATCCCGGAATAAAAATCAGCCAACATACTGTATGCCCTGGGTTGGCGTGGATTAAGCTCGATCGCCTTGTTCAAATGTGTGATTGCCTGAGCTGGCTGGTTCTTTAACGAAAACACCTTCCCTAGATTTGAATGGACGTCCGGCATCAGGCTGTAAGAGGGCGCCGCATGGCTGACCATATACTCAAAATTGGTTTGTGCGTTATTGAGATTGAAACTTTTACCTTGCTTGCTTCGAGCGCGGTGGTACCGGTTTAAAAAGTTGACCCCGGCACAGTAATGATGGGTATGCCCATAATCCTTCCCCAAAGCAGACATCCAATACTTGTATTCCGGACTGCCCTCATTGAATCTGGCCTTGCAAAAAGGAGGCAAGCTCGCCATCTCTGTGTCGGTCGGCACCCAGGGTTCCAATGCGTGACTTGATATGGAGACCAATGCCAGCGCAAGGAAAAGTAGCGGTTGAGATAGCTTCATGTGACTAACTCCTTGAATAAATCAACTTTTCTGTGACTTGGGAAACCTGGTTCCATGCAAACCTTTCCTGGACCCTGGCGTATGCATGGTCGGCAAGACGCCGGCACATGGCGGCATCTTCCAACAGCGCAGCCAGGCTATTGGCGATCGCATAGGCTGAATTGCCATCCACCCTGAGTCCGGTCTGCTCATGCAGCACTGCCGACCCGGTTCCGCCCGCCTCTCCAGCCAAGCTGGGCTTGCCACAGGCAGCCGCTTCGATGAACACCATGCCGAAGCCTTCATTGTCGCCGTTGATGTCGCGGTTGGGCATGGCAAAAACATCGCAGGCATTCATCCAGCGCGGCAGGTCGGCCTCGCTCACGGCGCCTATGCGATGGACGATGCCTTGTGCATTATGTTCCGCGACCAGGCCGTCAAGGTAGTCGGCATCTTCACCGATTCCCGCGATGACGTAGCGCAGCGGGATGCCTTCGGCGCGTAATTTCACGACGGCGCGGATCACCTGGTCGAAGCCCTTGCGGCGCGACAGGCGGCCGACCGAAAAGACCAGTTTTTCATCGGGGCGGATGCCGAGGCTTTCGCGCAGGCCCGTGGTGTCGAGGCCCGGGCGGAAAACCGACACGTCGACGCCTGGGTAGATGATGGTGATGCGTGCCGGATCGATACCCATTTCCAGCAATGTGTCGCGCGTATGCTCGCTGTTGGCGACCACCCTGTCGGCATGACGCAGGGCGAAGCGCATGGCCTTGAATTTCCCACCGCGTCCCCACGTGGTGAGTTCCTCCCCATGAGCATAGATCGCCAGCGGACGAAACGTCAGCCGCGCCACGGCCCATGCGACCAGGCCTTCGGGCAGGGCGCGGAAGGCGTGGATGGCGTCGAAGCGGTGGGTGATCGCCAGCGCCAGCGATGTGAAGAAAAAGCGCGCGTACATCGCCAGGGATTCGGGGCGCAGCCAGGGGATGCGCTTGAGGTTGAGGCGGTGGATGGTATTGGGATGGGCCGCGTCGACTGCGGCGGCACCCGGCACGTCGGCGGTGACGATGTGGATTTCCTTGCCGCCCAGGCGCTTGTAGACCTCGGCTGCCCACACGGCGGTGCCGCCCTTGGTGGGGAGGAAGAGTTCAGTGAGGACGAGCAGGCGGTTCATGGTGATCGGTTTAATTATTTAGCGGAGTCGCCACGGCCCTTTGGGCCTCGCGATGACGGGACACGAGCCGTTTCGAGCGGCGTCAAGCAACCCAAGCGGGCAAGTTGTTCATAGCACATCACCCCCTGATCATCGAGAGGATGTCGCGCAAAGCTCGCCAGTTGGGGCGCTCGCGCATTGTGGGCAGCACGGCCTTGACTGCGGCGATGCGCTGGCCGTTTTTGCTCAAGGCGCAGCCGAGGTTGTAGCGGGCGCTCTGCATCCGCGCGGCCACGCCTTGCCTCACGGGGGCCGGAAAGTTGTTCGCCAGCCGGGAAAGATCGGTCAGGGTGCGCACATTCTCGCGTTGCGCCGCCACCGGGTCGCGGCGGGTGGCGCTGCCGCCGTGAATCACGTAAACGCCGAGACTTTGGCAGACCACGCCGATGCGGCGGCTCTTCGCCACCAGCCGGGTCAGAAAGTGCACGTCCTCGCACACCTTGTAGCCGCTGGGATAGCCGCCCAGTTCGATGAAGCGTGCGCGCGGCACCGACAGCGTGTGCGTGTCGCCGAAATGGTCGGCAACGAAGGCGGCGATCTCGGCGGGGGTTTCGATCACTGTCCGTGCCGCGCCTGCCGCCTTTGCAAGCATCGTGCGGCCCGATTCGTGCTGCGCCATCGAGGTGCCGAGCAGGGCGCCGGCTTCGTCGCGGTATTCGTAATCTCCGGTCAGGCAATCGAGCGTCGCGTCCTCAGCGATCCACCCGGCATGCAGCTTGATGCGGTCGGGGGCATACCAGTCGTCGGCGTCGAGAAACGCCAGCCAGTCGCCGGTTGCAACTGCAGCGCCGGCGTTGCGGGCGACCGAGACGCCGCTGTTTTGTTGCCGGATCAGGCGCACGCCGTCGAAGACGGCCGCGATTTCCGCGCTGGCATCGGTCGAGCCGTCGTCGACGACGATGATTTCGTGCGCCGGCCAGCTTTGCGCGCGCACCGATTCGATGGCGCGCGCCAGCGTGGCGGCGGAATTGAAGGCGGGGATGACGACCGAGAAGCGCGGGTTCATGCGCGGCCTCCCAAAAAAGCCAGCGGCAGGGCCAGGCCGCTCCATTGCGACAGGCGGCGAAAGCGCGGGATTTCGTCCAGCCGCGCGCGCCAGGCGGCGAGCCGCGGCCTGAGCCGGGTCTCGATCCAGGCCGGGTCGCGCTGCCGGATCGCGCGCGCGAGATCGATCGGGGCGGCAAAGCGCAGGTCGGGGCAGCTTGCGAGGGCTTCGCGCAAACCGGTTTCGAGGGCGGCCAGGCTGGCGCCCGGCGTCTGCAGAAAATTGAAGCGGTGGGTCTCGACCAGGCAGGCGCGCCCCTGCCGGGTGCGCGTCTGCAGGCCGTCGACCAGACGCTGCGGCGCATGCCCCAGTGCCGGCTCGAAATACACGTCGCGCACCAGCCAGGTCTGACCTGCATGGGAACGCTCGCCTGTCAGCATGGTGGCATCCACGCAGCCCGGTTGGCCGGCGCCATTGCGGCAGGTGGCGCGGCGGCCCGGGGTGATGATGACCTCGACACCGGCCTGCGCCCAGGCGGCTTCGACGGCGTCGTTCCAGATGAAGGTGGTGGCGACGGCCACCTGCGGCGCGCTGCCGAACAGGGCCTGGTAGTCGGCGGCCTCGGTGGCGATGGCTTGCTGGATTGCGGCGGACGTCAGCGTGTGCGACGGCAGGCAGGACGCATCGACCCAGCGGCTTTGCAGGGGCGAAGGCAGGTTTTCGGTGGACGCAGGGTCGGGGGCGGTAAGCCAGTCGCGCACACCGGGGTTGTCCTGCGCTGCCGCCAGCAGCGCGGACGGCCAGTAGTGGCACTGTCCATGCAGCTGCGGGGCGAACACGCCGGACCGGATGCCGGCCTGGATGGCTGCGCGCACGGCGTCGAAGCGGGGATCGGCCAGGGGCAGTGCGTGGTATTCGGTGCAGTGGGTGGCGGCGATGCGGGGGCCGTCGGGGACCTCCAGGATGACGCCGAGGGTCATGACTGCTGGCCGGCCGCTGTGGTCACGGATGCCCTGCAGGGTGCCGGTCAGGCGCGTCAGCGCGTCGGCCTGGGCCAGCGGGCCTGCGCCCCAGTCGTCACTTTCGATGATGAGGACGGGGTGGCGCAGGACGGGTTCACGCCAGCGGGCGGCGAGCGGGCCGGCAAACGCCAGCAGAACGCCCGCCCACAACACCAACACCATCGCGAGGGCAAACGCCGATACGCTCATCAATACCCCATTCTCGTCGCAACATCCGCCACCTGCGGCAGCACGCGTTCGATCTTTTCCCGGTTGCGGCCGTCTTTCCATTTGTCCAGGCGGATTTCGGAGAAGGCGTTATAGGGGATGTCGAGCACTTCGGTGCAGTGCGCCTGGAGGCGGGCGTCGAATGTGAGGCCACAGCCTTCGAACACCTGGAGGAAAGCGGCCACCGGATCGCGCAGGAAGTCCTCATAGAACACATCGACCCATTGCCCGGCGGGCACGCTTGTCTTCGCGTCGAGGATGGCCTGGTTGATGGCGGCGTACTGGAAGGCGGCGACGTCTTCGACCGGCGCATTCACCAGCTCGCGCCAGCCGTCGGCGAGGAAGAAGCACCACTGGGTCAGGCTGCCGTTTTCCACCGCCACCGTCGCCGGCAGGTCGTTCGACCAGGTGGCGAATTCGTCGGGTTTGCGCCAGCCCTCGATCAGCGAATTGAGGTTGTCGCCGGGGCTGCGCTTGACGAAGACGAACACGGCATCAGGAAACAGCGTCTGCAGATAGGGCACGCACAGGCCGTTCTGGTTGTTCTTGTCGACCCAGCGATGCTGCCCGGTCCAGCTGTAGAAATAACGGCTGACGGTGTCGCGATCCGCCGGGCTGGCGTCGCCGGCATCCAGCGCATGGGTGTCCCAGCGCTTGTCGGCCGGCGGATGCAGGTCGGTCCAGTAATCGTGGGTTTCGCGTTGCAGGCTGCCGATCTCGCGCGACTCGGACAGGGTTTTGTAGACCAGGGTGGTGCCGGCGCGCGAGCACCCCACCACGATGATCGGGCGTTGCGCGGGCGGGCGCGAAAGTGACCAGCGTGCGCTGCGCAAACCGCGCTGGATGCGCCGCGCGTGATGGGAAAGTGTCTTTCCAACTTTAATCAGGAATTCATTCAATGGCTTGGGCTTTCTGACAGTAGGGCAAAGGATGGGGCCGCATCGATCACATCACTGGATTCTTCGTCGCACTCGCAATGACCGAAAACGAATCCGTGTTTCCTGACCCTGTTCAACATACAGGATTCGTGCCAAGCCGCAGGCTCGTTTATATTGCGGACATTATCCTGCATCACTCTGGCACACGACAC
The DNA here is from genome assembly GCA_019459055.1 of Thiobacillus sp. Lineage (GTDB taxonomy): Bacteria > Pseudomonadota > Gammaproteobacteria > Burkholderiales > Thiobacillaceae > Thiobacillus. The sequence continues at coordinate 68,287 of JAIBEI010000050.1, forward strand.
CATGGATGGCATTTTTGGCTGGCTGGGCGACCACGGCGCGCATCAGGATTTGATCCGGCATATGGGGCAGGCGGCACGCCTGGCACCCGACACCCCACTGCATGAACACAGCACCCCGATGACGGGGATGGCTGCCTGCTCACGTTTCGGCAAGGCCGAAATCCACGTCCAAGACGGGCTGACTGCCGCGCTGTATGGGCGCCCGCGCTTCACAGACAACGAACTCGCTGCCATCGCGCGCAACCAGGGCCCCGTGGCGGCGGTGGCGCACGGCTGGGTGCGCTTTGGCGAAAAACTGCCCACGCTGATGCAGGGCAACTTCGCCTTCGCCGTGCTGGATCCGATCCAGCAACAGGCCTTCATGGCGCTCGACCGCGTTGGCGCAGAACGCCTTTGCTACGCCCATCAAGGTGGCCACTTGGTGTTCGGCACCAGCGCGCTCAGCGTGGCGGCACACCCTGCCGTAGGCCGCAGCATCGATCCGCAGGCGATCTACGATTATCTGTATTTCCATACCATTCCCGCGCCGCGAAGCCTGTATCAGGGCGTGCACAAGCTGCTGCCCGGGCAAGCCCTTACCCTGAAAAACGGCCAGCTCAGTACCGGGTTTTACTGGCAGGCGGACTACACCCCGGTCGATGCGGCCTTCGACCCCCAGCGCCGCGAATTCCGCAACCTGCTGGACCAGGCGGTGCGCGATGCCGACGCCCCCGCCACGGCGGCGTTTCTTTCCGGCGGCACCGATAGCTCGACCATCGTCGGCGCCCTCACTGCCGCGCGCGGCGCGCCGGTCGATACTTTTTCCATCGGCTTCGACGCCGACGGCTTCGACGAAATGGAATACGCGCGCTGCGCCGCCGAGCGCTACGACAGCCGCAGCCACGAGTATTACCTGAAGCCGGCCGACATCGTGACCGCGATTCCCATCATCGCGCGCGAATACGACGAGCCCTTCGGCAACGACTCGGCGGTGCCGACCTATTTCTGCGCCAAGGCTGCGCGCGAGGCGGGATTCGAAAACATGTTCGCCGGCGATGGCGGCGATGAAATATTCGGCGGCAATGCGCGCTACGCCAAGCAGCGCCTGTTCGAGACGTATGCCCACCTGCCCGCCGTGCTGCGGCGCGGGCTGATCGAGCCGGTGGCAAACGTGCCGGGGCTGTCGGACCGGTTTCCGCTGTCCAAGCTGAAAAGCTACGTCGCCCAGGCCCATGTCAGGCTGCCGCTGCGACTGGAAAGCTACAACTTCCTCCATCGCACCCCGCTCGACCAGATTTTTGCTGCGGATTTCATTCGTGCCGTCGACCCCTCCTCGACGGATGCCGCCCTCAACGAAGTCTACGACCGCACCAGCTCCGACCATTACATCAACCGCCTGATGCACCTGGACCTGAAGTTCACTCTGGCCGACAACGACCTGCGCAAGGTGGGCACGATGACCGAGGCGGCGGGGATCGAAGTGCACTACCCGCTGCTCGACGACCGCCTGGTGGCTTTTGCCAATCATCTTCCTGTGGATTACAAGGTGCGCGGGCAGAAGCTGCGCTGGTTCTTCAAGAAGGCCCTGGACGACCTGCTGCCGGAAAAGATCATCAACAAGACCAAGCACGGCTTCGGCCTGCCGTTCGGCGTGTGGAGCACGCAATACGCTCCGCTCGGCGACACCGTCGGCGACAGCCTGTCGGACTTCAAAAAGCGCGGCTTGATCCAGCCGGCGTATCTGGACCACATGCTGGCCATGCAGCGCGGCCAGCACGCCAGTTATTACGGCGTGATGATCTGGGTGGTGATGATGCTGGAGCAGTGGCTGCAGGCCAACGAGCATTAAGGCAGCTTGACCTTGACCACGTTGGACAGGCGGCTCAGGTTCCTGTCCGCGTCCCAGGAGCAGATGGCCACGTAGTAGGTGCCCGCCGACAGGATCTCCAGCCCGGGCTGCCGGGGGGCGCCGAACCAGTTGTGCGGGCGCAGCTCGCGGACGGTGAAGGTTTCGGGTTTGCCGGCCGGCGCCGGCACCGGCTCGCCCGCCACATGCTCGGCCATCCAGAAGGCGTCGACCTGGTGCCAGTCCGGGTGGGCGCGCTCTATGTTCTTCGCCTCGGTGCCCGCCTCGCCGGAGCGGATGTTGTTTTTCGGGCGCTTGCCCCTGGAGCGGGACAGGACCAGTTCCTCGGCCTTCTGCACGATACGCGCCTTGTCCTCGTCGCGCGCGGGATGGTCGGTCGGGGCGAACTCGACGATGGGCTTGGTGCTGTACTTCACGAAATAGCGCTCAGCCCGGCCCGTGGGGCCGTCGTCGCGTGGGCTGGTCCAGGTCAGGGCGATCCCGGAACGGTCGGCGCGGGTGACGCGCAGATCGGCGATGGGGTCCGGCGGCCGGGACGAGCGCTTGGCGACGTTCTGCTGTTCCCAATAGACCGTTTGCAGAAACCTGTCCTGGGTCCAGGTTTCCTTGCGCGCGCGCTCGAAATTACGGTAGCGCTCGGCGACGTCCGGCCAGCCGCTGTAATGGTAGAGAACGGGCCACGCCTGGATCATCCAGTCGTGGCGCTGCGGGGTCACCGTGGCGTCCCTGCCCTCGCCGTAGCCCAGCGGCTTGTTGGGCATGCCGGTGCGGTTGTTGATCATGCCCAGCCGCGGGTAGTCGAGCACGTGGTGGCTGAAATAGTCGGCCTGCCCCCACAACCCGTCCAGGATGCGCTCGTCGTCGTAGGTCTTGTATGCCTCGTGCAGCGCGATGGTGCCCATCGCCTCCATCCAGCTCTGCGATTCGGACGTCTGCACCGCCGGCTCGCGCCCGAAAATGCGGCTTACAACACTGGCCGCGCTAACGTTCCAGCTGGTCAACTGGCCGTGGCGGTGACGCAGCAGGGCGAGTGCCCGGCGGACCTGCCAGCGGGCAAATTCGTCGTACACCGGGCTGCCGGTGGCGTGGTAGCCGGTGAGGTTGGTGAACAGCATCCAGGCATAGACCCGGCTGTAGTGACCGCGCCGCAACGCGTCCGGGTCGCGCTCGAACAGGTCGGTGACGGCAAGCGGCTGCATCCTGCCCTGGAACAGGTGGCGGTGCTGGAAATTGATGTCCCAGTTGACGAAGCCGTGGATGGCGTCCAGCGCGCGCATGTCGCCGGTGAGGGAGTAGTACTCGAACAGGCGGAACAAGGCGTAGTGCTCCATGTCCGGCAGCACCTTGTAGCCGTTCAGGTAGCTGCGGCCGCCCTTGTACCTCAGCACCTCGCCCTTGGGCGTTTTTTCGGTATAGGTCTGGTCGCTGCGCCACAAATAGAAATCCTTGGGTCCGAAAGCGGTCAGCCGGTTCCACGCCTCCAGCGCACGGTCGACGGCACGGTAGCGCTCCGCCCCGTTGCCGAAGCGGATGACATTGTCCCGATAGGCCCAGCCGGGGTTGTGGGCGATGCTCCAGCGGCTGATCGCGAGGTTGCGCTCCAGGTCCGCGAGCAAGCCCGTCCGCAGGAAGCTCAGCCAGCCTGAACTCAGGCTGTCGTGGTGGCCGCCGGAATTGTAGCTGCGGCTTTCCCCGTGCCTGCCGACACCAATGCTTGGCGGCATCCAGTGCTGGTCGGAGTCGGCGCCACGTGCGGGCTTGCCAGGCCCCCGGGCGATTTCGAAGTACCAGTTGCCGACATCGGAATACCAGGCAGGTGGCGCACGCGCGAACAGCGGATATTCGAAGGCTTCGGCCACGTCCGCGACCCGGGCCTCGCGCGCATCGCCCGTATGAAAGTAATACAGGATGTCGTGCAGGCTGCGCTCACCTAAATCGAGATCGTACGCCGGGCGATCCGCATCGGCGCGATGGCCGGGACGGTCGGCCTGCACCACCGCCCGGAGCCGCTTCGGCGAGAGACTGATGGCGCGCGGCGCCTGCTCCCACAGGTAGCGCATGGCAACCGCGACGCCCTTTTCGCCATCGGATATGTCAAGAAAACGCCCCCGCATTCCCGCAGCCCGGGGGCTGTCGATCTTTCCTGCGGCACCCGGTCCGATCTGATAACCCCCCTCGTGAACCACCGGACGGCCATATTTCGTCTCGCTGCGGCCGGCGCCCTGGACCAGCCAGCCCTCCTGCAGCGCCGTGACTGGAAAGGACGCCGCGGCCGGGCTCCCCTGCTTTGCCCTCAGCCCGCCGCCCGTGACGACGGCACGGGCGCCCAGGGTCAGGGTGTGGTCCAGGCTGGCCTCGCGGAACAGGTGACTCCACTGCGGCTGGGTGCGATCGGCATTTTCGATTGCGTACTCGACCTTGACGTAGCTCTGGCCGCGGTAGAAATGCAGGCGCACCGCATAGTCGTACAGCCCGTCCCTGAGGATGCCGCGCCCCCCCTCGGACGGCAGATGGCGCCCGCGTATCACGATCACGCTGCGCAGCGGCGCGGCCATTTCCACCGCCACCTCCCGCGGCGGGCCGCCGCGGTAAAGGGTTTCTGCAATATTGATTTTTTCCAGGCTGCGCGACTTTTCCCATCCGTGGGTGTTCCATGAAGGGCCACGGAAGCGCTCCATTTGACGCATTTCCCCTGAGCGCAGCGCCGGGCCGTCGCTGTCGCCGGCCTTCAACACCTGCTTGCCACCGACGCTGACCGATTGCAGCAGGCTGCCATCGCGCCTGGAAATCGTGGCAACCACCCCGCCGCTATCCACGGTGATGGCCTCGCGGGTTTCCGTGATGCGGATCGGCGCGGAAACCGCCTGGGCGGGGCGGTCATTGCGCAATTGCAACGTCACCTCGCCATTGGCCGGCACATCCAGCTGGAAATCCAGCAGGACCCAGCGCAGCGAGTTGTCGCGCGCCCCGTAGCGGCTGAGGACGGTGAACTGGGCCGGGATCTCGCGCCCCGCCGCGTCGGTCAGGCGCAATTGCCCGACGTCCCGCACCACCCCGACAGGCAGCGGCACACCCGTGGTGACGGGCCAGTCGCGGCGCACCACGCCGGAATTGTCGCGGATCTGCAGCGGCACGCTGAAGATGCCGTCGCGCCAGCTGTAGGCGCTGCCGCCATCCAGTGCGGCCGTGGCCGGGGCCACGAAAAACAGGGTCAGGAAAAGCAACAGGATGCGTTGGATCATCCTTCTGCTTTCAGTATTTTTGCCCAGATCTGGCGCCGGCCGGCTGCGTCCTCCTGCTCGAAGGCGAGCAGGAAATGACTGCTTCCGCCCGCCAACGCAGGCTTGGCAATGCGGTGCGGGGAATCATGAAGAATGGTCCAGGCAGGGGTCTTGTCGATGCGTACCCCGGCTCTCGTCAGGCGCGATCCCAGCAGTCGGTTGCGGTCGTTTGGCTTGCCGGAATAGGCCTGGCGTGCCGCTACCAGGTACATGCCCTGGCCAAAGGCGGCGGCGACCGGCCCGTCCACCGGGACCCCGAGGTTGTAGAGCGTGATCATGCGCTCGGTATTCCACTCGGACCACCCCCTGGGTTGTTCCGGGTTGGGGTTCTTCAGTGGGCCCGCCCGCCCAGCATCAAACAATGCCGCGGCAGCGATTCTATTGCCGCTCCCCGCCCTGCCCCAGCCGGCATAGAGGGCGGAGGACGCGCCGTCGCTGGCAAACCGTCCGCCGCTGCGCCCCAAATGGACGGCGGGCGAGCGCTGTACGTCCAGCACAGCCGGCATGCCGTTGTGGACAGCCAGGCGGGCGAAATGCCGGGTAATCATGGTGGCCGCCCCGCCGGACAGGGACCAAGCCTTTTCATCGGCCCACGACAAGAGCCAGCCGTCGCCGACCCGGGCCAGCGCGTGTTCGCCGCCCCACAGGGCCTTGCCGCGGAATTGCAGCGCTTGGCCCGGCCGTGCGCGGCCAGCCGCCGGGACCGTCGATGCCTGGAGCCGGTAATGCCGGTCATGGTGCTGCCACACCACCAGGAAGCCGTCGTCCGCTGGCGCCAGGACCGGGCTGGCCTGGTTCCGTGCCCCGCCGGCGACGAGAAAGCCGTCGGGTTCCCGCACCTTGCCGTCCGGATTCACCCGGGCAGCGTAGACGTCCCAGTCGCGGCCGTTCCTGAGATCGTGCCAGACCACCAGGAACGTCCCCCCCGAAAATGCGACCTGCGGCTGCTCCTGGCTGGCCTCGACGTTGCAGACGACGATGGGCTGGCGATCCAGCACGCGGCCGCGGGAATCGATGCGAACGGCGAGGATGTCCGCGCTCTGGCTTTGATGATAAAACCGGCCCTGCTGCCACACCACCAGATACGTGCCCTTGCCGTCGTGGGCGACGGCCGGGTTCAGCTGGGAGCGCGCGTCGGCCGACATCGGCATGACGGCGACGGCTTCGCCTGCGACAAGCGCCGGCGCGGCGATGGCGGCCGCGGGCGGCAGGGCAAGAAACGCCGCCAGCAGCGCACGGGCAATCACGGGCCGCCTCCCGGCACGCTGCGCTGCAGACGGAACACCCGGGTGCCCAGCAAGCCTTCCCCCTCGACAACCTGGGTCATGCCGGACCAGCGGTTCAGCATGCCGTAGAGATTGCCCTGCGCATCGCGCCCGAGCAGGTGGCTCACCACAAGGATCGTGAGATCGCCATCCGGCTTGAGCTTGCCCTTTGCCGCCGGCTTGACCACGGCAGGACCGCGGCTCTTGTTGGGATGCACCGACGCCCGGTACCACTGCCCATTCTGCATCAGGGTCGCGGTCTCTCCGGCGCCGTCCCCCGGTATGCGCCGAATGTTGTATTCGTCTCCCCCGCAAACATAAATGGCGGAACCGTCCGATTCCACGGCGACGCTATCCGGGGTGTTAAAAAAAGCCTGCAGAGGCGGGCCATCCCCGGCGAGTTTCTGCGCTTTGTCCCGGGTTATGAGCCCCGCAACATGCTGCACCTTCCCCGCCGGCGTGATCTTGATGACGGCATCGGGGGTGCGCGAAACGAAATACACATTACCCGCACGGTCGGCGTCGCCCATCATCACGTTGAGGCTCCCGGACTTGACATCGCTGTACAAAGCAGATGCCGGCCACCTTGCCAGGTAGCGGATTTCCCGCCCGTCTGCCGTCATGCGGTAGGCGCCGTAGTCGTCGGCAAGTGTGACCTCGCCTTGCGGCGTCACCGCGACGGCCAGGGTTCCATTGAATGCGACCGTATTCGGGGGTGCCGACTCGCCGGGGCCGAGCCGCCGCTTGCCGCCACCCGCCCAGGTATCGACCCGCCACTGGCCATTCGCCTGGTGGATGCGCCGGATGCGTCGGTTGCCACCATCGGCGACATAAACCGCGCCGTCCGGGCCACAGGCCAGGTTGTGGACGCGATATTTGACAACCAGCCCGAGACGGAATTCGGCCTGGTGGGCGGCGCCGTCGCGAAAGCCGGGTTCTCCGGTGCCCGCAAGATGGCTGCGCATGCCGTCCGGGGTGACGATGTCGATGAACTGGCCATAGGCGAGATACAGGTTACCGGCCTGATCGCCGCACAGCATGGTGGGGGTCCCGCCGGCCTGCTCCACCGGCCCGCCGTCGGGGCCACCCCCAAGAACACCGGTGAAATCGGCCACCCCCCAGCGTTCCGCCTGCCAGCCGCTTGCCGATACGGCGGCCGATAGGGCAATCAGCAACAGCGTCAAGGCAAGGCGGATGGACAACGGATCAGGCAAAGCGGCGTCGCGAAAGACGGGCATGGGGTAACGGCAAGACATGCTAGCAGCATAGACAAAATGCATGCCGCCGCGCGGGGCGATGCGGTGACGCCCCTCTTACAACGGCCCATCCAGCCTGAGCGCCCACACGGCAGCGGGCTTGCCATGGTCTCCAGTGACCAGAAGAAAGACCTTGTGGAAGCGGTCGTAGACCATCATGTAATTCATGCCCAGCGGCTGCAGGTCGGCGTCGGTGAGACGGGTGCAGCGGTTTTGCCCGAGGTCGTAGACGAAGGTACTGCTGGATGGGGCGCGCCCCATCCGTTTGCGCCGCCCCTTTTTATCCTCGGCAGCATAGGGAATGTTGTCTACCACCAGCAGGAAGACGCCGTGCTCGCTGTCGTAGGCGACGGGGAAATGCTGGCCGGGGGGGCAGGATGCGTCTTGTGGCGTCTTCTTTTCCCACTTTCCCTTGTCGCCCGCGCGTGCCCCTGGCGCATAGGTCCATACCGTATTGGTGTTGTAATAGTCGCCGAAGACCACGAACTTTTTGTGTTTGGTATCGTAGTCCATGGTGTAGTGAATTTGGTGGTGGCTTTCCCGCGTGACGCGCTTCCACTCTTCGCGCTCCGGCCCGATTTCCCACATCCCCCACTTGTAGGCTGCAATGACGTCCCTGTCGGGATCGTAGGCGGAAGCGGCGGCGAATAATTTCGGGTACGGCTTGCTGTTGTTTTCGAATATCCGCCACTGGCGGGTTCTCAGATCGTAGATCCAGGTGGGATGGATTTTTGCTTCGGGCAGTTTTTTCCGGATCGGATTGTGCTCAGGCAGGGCACTGACCACGATGGCGTCGAGCGCGGGATCGTAGACGAGGTTGTCGTAGGTGTGCATGGCCCAGGGCAGCAGGCGGCCAGTGCCGGCGATGGCGCGCCCGGCTGCATCCGCCCGGTAGCTTTCCTTCGGCGCGCGGGGGTAATGGGTCTCCCAGCGCCCGGTCACGGGGTCGAATTCGTGGACTTCGTTGTCCCAGTCGAGGCCGTGGGTATTGGAGCCGAACACCAGGAGAGTGCCGCGCTTCGAGTCGTAGGCGATTCCGGCATGGGCCTGGCGCCGCCAGCTGGCTTGTGCAGGCTGCGCAAGCAGGCTCCACGTGTTGGGTTTGAGCGCGATCAGACGCGGATTTAACAGTCGTCCCTGCGACGCCGTTCCCGTTGAACGGGCCATCCCTGCCGCCCACGCGGCCTGTCCCGAAAACATCAGCAGTCCAGCGACAGCCAGCGCAGGCAGAAGGGCCCGCAGCACATGTCCCTTTCGGGTACGTCTCATCGAGCGGCCCGGGGGATCAAGAGGGGATCGTTCCACCTTACCGCCCGGCTACTTGTTCCAACGCGCGGCAGGATGGATCTGCGGCCTGGCAGACCCTTGCCTCGAATCCTGCGGCACCCGGTCCAAAACGCCAGAGAACTTGGCCACCATCACAAGAATAATCATCAGGTGATACGTCAGGTCGAAATAGGCCAGCCCCAGGAATACCCCCCCCACCCCGTATCCGACCAGGCTGACCTGGATCATCGCGGCCAGGTCGGCCGCCCATTTTCGTTCGGGGTCATTTTTGCACGCACGGATGACCTGATTGGCGCGCAACCAGGCGAACACCGCCAGCAGGATGAACATGCCGAACCCGATAAAGCCGTGCTCGCCCATCACCTCGAAGTAGATGCTGTGCACGTCGTGCACCCTGAAGGGCTCGGGAGCGTACTGGCGGAAGGTCGGCGCCCTGAACATTTCAAACCCGCCGCCGGTGATCTTGTCCTTCGCCACATTGAATGCGGTATGCCAGGCATTGATGCGCCCCAAGGCTGAAGTGTCTTCCTCGTAGGTCTTGATCGTATTCATGCGGTCATACCATTCCTGCGGCATCACCGATGCCATGATCGCGACCGCGATCACCATGTAGATCGTCATGACGAACTTGTGGCGGCTCTTGAACCACAGAAACAAGCCCATGGCAGCCATTGCCACCAGCCCGCCACGTGATTGACTGCCGATCGCAGCGACCCCGGATAACACCATGGCGGACGCCAAGCCAAAACGCACCCATTGCTGCGTAGCCTGCAAATGCAAATAGCGGATAAGGGGGATGAGCATCGCCAGCACCAGCGCCATTTCGTTGTTGCCGGAGAAGAAGGTTCCACTCGGCCCCTGCACCCTGAACTGGCCGCCGTGAAGGATGGTGAAAATGCCGCCCTTGACCCCGTAGTACCCCAATGACAGCGCAATGACCCAGATCATCCAGTGCAGATGCTGGCGTTCCTTGATGACCATGATGGTGAGAAACACCATGAGCTGGATTTTCCAGACCTTGTCCCACTGGAGCCAGGCTGCATCAGGGTAGAACGAAAAAAATGTGGTGATGAACATCCAGCCAATGAACATCAGCAGCAAAATCGTCTCGCGCGTCCAGATCATTTCCTTCTTCTCTTTCGAGAACATGAAGGCCGTGATGGTGACGATGCCCGTGATGAAGGCAAACGGCATATCGTAGGCAAAGCCCCAGGCCTGCCGGTGCGGGTTCATGTAGCCGAGCCAGCACCACAGCAGGATGCCGATCCAGGGTCGCTTGAAGATGAAGGGCAGCACCCCGAACACAACTGCGGTAACAAAGATGTCTCTCATGCGGACTCAACTTTCTTGGCCATGGACGGTTTCCTGCCGTGGGCATTCAGGGAACGGCCCACAATTGTCACTCCGGGCTTGACCCGGAACCCAAGTGCCTGGCTTGACTGGATTCCGGTTTCCTCAGCAATGACGAACCCAGAATGAATAGAAGTGATTTTCATACAACAGCCTGCGCCAGTCCGTTCTGCAGCGGAACATGGCTGACGACATATCGATGCTTGCCCGATGCTTCGGGGGCAATGGCATCCAGCAGTTTCAGTTCGACAGCCACCGTTGCGCCCAGACGCGCATGCAGGCCCTGACTGACCGCTTCGCGCGCGGCGTCGTTCCAGCGCGCGTCCGGCACCACCTGCACTTCCATCCGGTCGACCGTGTGCTGGATCAGCTTGAACTGGCCGACGCCGGGGATCGCACGCAGCACATAAATCACCGCCAGCGCATGCATGATGCGGCCGTCGGCGGCGACGATGAAATCGGTCTGCCGCCCAACGACGGCATCCAGCACGTCGAGGCCACGCCCGCCGGGATCGGCCTTGCCCGCACGCCGGACGACGTCGCCGGTGCGGTAGCGGATGAAGGGCTGCGCCTCGGATACCAGGCTGGTGATCACCGCCTCACCCTCCTCCACCGGATTGCCGGCGTCGTCGAGCACTTCGATGATGTGCGTTTCGCTCATTTGCAGCAGGGTGCCATCCGGCGATTGCAGCGCCATCAGGCCGGCATCGCGCGCGCCGTACTCGACCGAGACCGGCACGCCGAACACCCGTTCGATCAGTTCGCGCTGGTGCGGAAACAGCGGCTCGCCGGTGGTGCTCACCACGCGCAATGCTGGCATCCTGGGGCGGATGCCGCATGATTCGGCATGCGCCGCAAGCAGCGCCAGACTGCTGGCATAGCCGTAGATCGCCTTCGGGTTCCAGGCCTGCATCGCCTTTAGATACTCGTCCATGCGCGCGGGCGACATTTCAAACGCATTCAGAAGCAGCTGATTCACCAGGCGGTCGCGCAGGGCCTTGATGCGGTCGGTCTTGTTCAGTTCCACTGGCGCGCCCCACAGGTACACCTCACGCTCGCCCGGCTGCACGCCCCACCAGCGGCGCGCACGCAGGCGCCCCGCGGCATCGGCGGCCTGCCGGGCACGGCCGAAATGGAAGATCAGCGGCTCGCCGCTGGAACCGCCGGTGGTGTACTTGAACACCCCGCCCGGCGCTTCGCGCCACACCAGCTGCTCGACGTTGTCGCGGGCGTCGCGCTTGTTCATGGTGGGCAAGCGGGCCAGATCAGCCAGCGTCGCACGGCCCGCATGCACAGCCGCATCCAGCGATGCTGCCCGCAGGCGGGTGGCGTGCCAGGGGCTGTGCGCCAGTGCACTTTGCAGCAGTGCGTTGAGGCGGTCTGTCTGATAGCCGCGCATTGCATCGTGCGACAGCCATTGGGTTCGCTCAAGTTCAGCGAGCATCGCGAAGGTGGGGCGGTGCATGGCCGCTTCCTGCGCGCGGAAAACGTTGCGCGCGAACCAGGCCGGGATGTTCATGACAGTCCCTGGCGGGCCAGCGCCCGAAAACGCGCCAGCAGTTCATCGCACAAAACCACCACGGCAGGCGCGATGTCCGGCGGGCTGCGATGCTTGACCGAGCGCGCATGAATGCGTCCGGCAACCCGCTGATTGAAGCCCTGCAAGCCGAGGAAATCGTAGACCGCCGCCACTTCACGCAGGGGATGCCGCACCAGGTCTTCGTAAAACATCACGCGCACGCGCGGATCGGCGGCCAGCTGCTGCTCGAAAAACAGCGCATTGCGATAAAACCACATCATGGCTGCACCCTCGGCCTCGCTGGCGTCCGGGTGGTACAGCGCAGCGAGCAATTCGCGGGTGGCATCCGACATGCCGCGTCCGCGCCAGTCGCTCGAATCCCCGTGCGCCAGCCGCTTCCATTGCGGCACGAAGTTGCCGAAGGACTTGATCGCCGAATGGACGCTGTCGCGCCAGTCGCGCACGACCCACAGCGTTTTCGCGGGCGCAAAGGTATTCATCAAGCGCTTGATGCGGTCAAGCTCGCACAGCGCCTTGATCACGAACACCGGTGCCGGACATTGCTGCGCAAGCTGCCGGATTACGGCCAGATCGCGCATTTCGTAACGTTCGAAGGCGCGGGGGTCGGTTTCGTGGAACACCTGGGTATCCGCACTGGCATCCAGCACCTCCATCAAGAGGTTTGTTCCTGAACGCTGCATGCCGGCAACGAACACATGCTGGGCGACAGGTCGCGGCAGGATGCGCTGGCGCAAGACCTTGCCGTGGCGCCAGATTGCATGGCGAATGCGCGTTGGCAGGCCGCGTGCATCGTGTCCGGTGGCGGGTTTGGCTTGGCTCATCGTTTGGCGGCTGCCGGAGCAGACTGTTCGGGACGGGAGGCGATGGCGAGCAAGGGCTCATAGGCCCGCAGCAATTGCGCCACGCGTTTGTCCCAATGGTTGTCGCGGGCGTACTCGAGGATTGCGGTGCGGTCCCAATCCTTGTCGAGCGCGGCATCCAGCGCCTGCTGCAAGGCGGCGCTGTCGCCGAACGGCACGATGCTGCCGAGTTCCTCGCGGCACACCACTTCGGCGTTGCCGCCGACATCGGTTGAAATCACCGGCAGGCCGCAGGCCATGGCTTCGAGAAAGACGTTGGCCCAGCCTTCGTTGCGGGTGGCGAGCACGAAGACGTCGGCAGCCGACAACGGCCATTTGAGTTCGTCCGACGGCAGCGTGCCGAGGAAATGCACGCGATCGGCCAGCCCCAGCCGCGCCACCTGGGCGGTGAGCTCGGTGCGGTTGTCGCCTTCCGGGCTGGCGCCGCCGACGATGAGGTAGTGCAGATCAGGGTGATGTGTGCGCAGCGCCGGCAGGACCTCGATGACGCGGTGCATCCCCTTGCGCTCGACCAGTCCGCCCACCGAGATCAGCACCTTCGCGCGGTCCGGCAGGCCGAAGCGGGCGCGGGCGGCGGCGCGGGCCACCGGCTGAAAGCGCTCGGTGTCGATGCCGTTGCCGACGACTTCGGTTTTCTCAACGGTAGCACCCAGTTCGATCGCCAGCCGGCGCAGGGAATCGGAGACGGCGAACACCCGGGCAGCGGATTTCAGGGTGCGCGACAGCCGTGGGCGCAGCACGGGGTTCCTGCTGTGCGGCACTTCGGTGCCGCGCAGGGTGATCGTCGCCGGCAGGCCCAGCCAGCGTCCCAGCCGGGTGGCGGCTTCGCCGTCGGGGTAGGTGAAATGGGCGTCGATCAATTGCGCGCCCTGGCGCTTCAGTTTGCGCATCAGGCCGACGCTCGCCAGCGCCATCGACCAGCCGTCGAACTGGCGCAACAGGCCGGGAACCGACAGATAGCGCGGATGGTAGACGCGGATGCCCTGCTGGATTTCCAGTGCCGGGGCCTGCGGGCGGTAGCCGGGGCGCAGCAGGCGGAGCAGCGACTGCCCGGGAAACCACGGTTGCGGCGAGACAACGGCGAGCGGCCGATGCTGGGCGACGCGGAACATGCGCTCGCGGATGAACAGGCCGGCGCCGGGGCGCGCCGCGCTGGGGAAGAGCGCGCTGAACACGACCAGGTCGATGCGGGCGGATGGGCGATCTTCAGCCAAGCGCGGCCTCCATCCCGGGTTTGACGAGGCTGCCGTACACGCCGCGGTAGCGCGCCACGCTGGCAGCCCAGGTGCGCTCGGCTTCGACGAACTGGCGGGCGTTTTTCTTCATGCTGTCCCAGCCCTGCTCATATTGCAGCAGGCCCACCACCTTGCTGGCGAGGTCGCCCGCGTCGCCGGCGCGGAACAGGACGCCGGTCTTGCCGTCCTGGATCAGCTCCTTGTGGCCGCCGACGTCGGACGCCACCATCAGCCGCCCTTGCGCCATGGCTTCCAGCGGCTTCAGCGGGGTGACCAGCTCGGTCAGCCGCATCGGGTGGCGCGCGTAGACCAGCACGTCGACCAGGTCGTAATAGCGGTTGACGTCGGCGTGCGGCACGCGCCCGGTGAACACCACGCGGTCCTTCAGGTCGAGCGCCATCACCTGCTGCTTGAGCGCCGCATCCTGCGGCCCGCCGCCGACCAGCAGCAGCTTGACGTCGGGCATCTGCTTCGCGATCGCCGGCAGCGCGGCGATCAGCAGGTCGAGTCCCTCGTAGGCGTAGAACGAGCCGATGAAGCCGAGCACGCGGCTGCTGCCGAGGCCGAGTTTCATTTTCAGTTCGGCATCGGGCTTGCCGCCGACGGCGAACTGGTCGACGTCGACTGCGTTGGGGATGACGGTGATCTTGCCGGGCGGGATGCCGCGCGCGACGAGATCGCGTCGCAGGCCTTCGCAGATGACGGTGACGGCGTCGGCATTCTTCACCGCCCAGGTTTCCAGCGCGCGGGTGAGCTTGTAGCGCAGGCTGCCTTCCTGGGTGCTGCCATGGTCGACCGCGGCGTCTTCCCAGAAGGCACGGATTTCATAGACCACGGGGATACCGAGTTTGCGACCGACGCGGATTGCCGGCACCGCGTCGAGCACCGGCGAATGCGCGTGGATGATGTCGGGTTGCAGTTCCTTCGCCAGGCCCAGCAGGCGTTTTTCGATTGCGCGCATCACCGCGAAGGGGTCGCCTCCAGGCAGCCGGGCGAGCAGGCCGGTGGGGCTGGGGGTGCGGTAGAAATGCAGGCCGTCGGCGTCTTCTTCCAGCGCGTTGCAGTGGAGTTGCTTGGGACCGGACAGGTGGTAGGTATCCCAGCCCATTTTCCGCTGGTTGCGCAGGATGGCGGCGCTGCGGAAGGTGTAGCCGGAGTGCAGCGGCAGGGTGTGGTCGAAGACGTGGAGGATTTTCATGCGGCCTGCCGCTCCGTTTCGTCCATGCCCAGCACCTGCCCGAGGAAGGCGTCGAACATCAGCACGGTCCACAGGATCACCGAATAATCGCGGCGGCCGGACTGGTGGGTCTCGACAACTTCGCGCAGGAAATCCTGGTTGAACATTCCGGTGGACGCCAGCCGTTCGCCCAGCACGACGCTGCGGATGATGACGGCGAGCGGCCCGCGGAACCACGCGGCCAGCGGCACCGAAAAACCCATTTTCTTGCGGTACAGCACGTCGTTCGGCAGATAGGGTTCCATCGCCTTTTTCAGCAGGTACTTGCCCTCGGTGCCGCGCAGCTTGAAATCGACCGGCAGGCCGGAGACCCAGCCCATCAGCTCATGGTCGAGCAGCGGCTCACGCACTTCGAGCGCGTGCGCCATGCTGGCGCGGTCGACCTTGGTGAGGATGTCGCCGACCAGGTAGGTTTTAATGTCGAGATACTGCACCAGCGACAGCGGGTCTTCGGTGGGCGCCACGGCGGCATGGCGGCGCAGCACTTCCACCGCCTGGTAGCCCTGCAGTTCGCGCGTAAAGGCCGGCGAGAACAGCTGGCGGCGCTGCGCGTCGGACAGCAGCGAGACGCCATGAAAATACCCTTCGACCGTGTCGCGCGCCAGCGCCTCGAAGGTGGTCTTGGCGCGGAATACCTTGGGCGCCCAGTCGGCCTTGGGGTACAGCTTGCCGAGCGCGCCGAACAGCGGACGGCGCAACGCCAGCGGCATCACCGCGCGCATCCGTTCCTCGTAGCGGAACCAGCGATAGCGCCGGTAGCCAGCGAAATGCTCGTCGCCGCCGTCACCCGACAGCGCAACCTTGACGTGCTTGCGCGCCAGTTCGCACACCCGGTAGGTCGGCAGCGCGGATGAATCGGCGTAGGGCTCGTCGTACACGCCGGCGAGCTTGTCGACCAGGCTGAAGTCGTTGGCGGCGACGGTCTCGACGTGGTGATTCGTCTTGTAGCGGTCGGCGACCTGCTGGGCGAATTCGATTTCGTTGAAGGCCGGGTCGTCGAAGCCGATCGAGCAGGTGTTCACCGGCGTGGCCGACTGCGTTGCCATCATCGCCACCACCGCGCTGGAATCGACGCCGCCCGACAGGAACGCCCCCAGCGGCACGTCGGCAATCATGCGCAGGCGGATCGATTCCTGCATGCGCTCGACCAGCTCGTCCATCGCGCCGGCCTCGTCCGTAACCTTCACCGGGGTGAACGGCATGTCCCAGTACTGCTTCGGCAGAGCGCGCGCCTCGCCGCGCTTGAGGGTGAGCGTGAAGCCCGGCGGCAGCTTGCAGGCGCGCTTGAAAATGGTGCGCGGCTCGGGCACGTAGCCATAGGCAAAATACTCCTCGACCGCCAGCGGATCGATGTCGCGCGTCAGGGTGGGATGCACCATCAGCGACTTCAGCTCGGAACCGAAAATGAATTCGCCGCTGTCGAGGAAGGCGTAATACAGCGGCTTGACGCCGAAGCGGTCGCGCACCACGAACAGGGTTTCCTGCTTGCGGTCCCACAGCGCAAACGCGAACATGCCGCGAAAGCGCGCGACGCAGGCTTCGCCCCAGGATTCCCAGGCATGGACGATGACTTCGGTGTCGGAGTGGGTGCGGAAGGTGTGGCCGAGTGCCTCGAGCTCGGGCACCAGTTCCTGGAAATTGTAGATCTCGCCGTTGAACACGACGACGACGCTGCCGTCCTCGTTGAACAGCGGCTGCTGGCCGCTGGACAGGTCGATGATCGACAGCCGCCGGTGCCCCAGGCCCACGCCCGGCTCCAGATGCAGGCCACCCTCGTCGGGACCGCGATGGAACTGGCTCTCATTCATGCGATGCAGCAGTTCGCGTGAAATATCGTCCACGCCGCGGGTATCGAAAATGCCGGTTATGCCGCACATAGGATTCGGTTTGGGTGGGGTTGTAGACGCACCGCCCTCGGGCCGATTGCGGGCGGCAGCGCGATGCGGGCGATCGCGTCGGGGGCATCCCGCCTACCGGATCTGGTCATGTCGACATGGCGGTTCAATTGTCGGTGTCCCATCAATGTTTTCTACCCAATGTCAGTTCATAGACCAGGCTGTAGGCCGCTGCCATGACCGGAATACCGAAGCGCTGCACGGCGTGTTGCCGCGCATGCGCCCCGTGCTCGGCAATGCGTGCCGGCGCGTCCAGATAAGCGAGCAAGGCCTGTGCCATGCCATCCACATCGCCCGGCTGAACCAGCATGCCGTTGACGCCCTCTTCCACCAGTTCGAGGTTGCCGCCCACCGCGGTGGCAATCACCGGCAGGCCGCTCGCCAGCGCTTCCAAAATGGTATTGGAAATCCCCTCGTTTTTGGACGGCAACACGAACACGTCGAGTCCCTGCATGATGTCCGCGATGTCGTCGCGCGCGCCCGGCAGCCAGGCCAGGTGCGCCAGATCGGCGGCCTGCAGCAGGTCGAGGCAGGTCTTGCGGGCCGGGCCCTCGCCGACGATGACCAGGCGCGCGCGCGCGGCACGTTCGGGCTGCTGGCGCACCAGCTGAATGAAGGCCCGCGTGAGCGTGGGGTAATCCTTGACCGCGACCATGCGCCCCACCGAGCCGAACACGATGCTGTCGGGAGGGGCGAACGCCGGCCGCGCGCCTTCGCGCGGATGGAATTTTTCGCTGTCGACGCCATTGTAGATCTGGTGCAACTTGCGCTGCGGCACGCGAATGGCCAGGCGCAGCCAGGTTTCGAGGTCCCGGCTCACGGCAATGTAGTTCGATACAAAGGGCTGGGCGGCGCGGCGCAGCAGGTTGTATTTCCAGTTCTGGCCATACAGATCGAACACGTCGCGCCCATGCTCGCCGTGCACGGTGGCGCGAATGCCAGCGGCCGCAGCGACGAACTGCGCCTCCAGCGCCGCCAGGTTGCGGGTGTGCACCAGATCGGGCTTGAGGCTTCGCAGCAGTTTCCATAAGCGCACCATCCAGCCGAGGCCATGCCCGGGGGCGCGGTGCAGCGCATGGAATTCGACCGGCTGCGCGGTAATTCGCCGGCGGAAATCGCCGTAGTCGGTGAGCGCAACCACGGTGTGCCGGTAACGGTCCGGCGGCAGGGTGTTGAACAGGTTGACCATGCCGTTTTCCATACCCCCGGTATCGAAGCGATGGACGATATGCACGATGTGTGCGGTCACTTCCCGTCGACCTGATCAAGCGCGCGCCCGATCGCCGGGGCCATATCGGCGGCAAAGCGCGCCAGGGTGGCGACCGCAGTCGCGTGCTCCGCTTCGTCATACGGGGTGGCGATCAGCACCGACAGGCCGTCGTCGCGCTGCAGCCGCACCCGGTCGAGCGCCAGGTTCAGTTTGGCGGCATGGTCATTGACGGTGGGGTGCTGGTTGATCAGGTTCCACTGCCATACCAGCAGACGCTGGCCATTTCTGCCGCGCAGCTTGGCCTGGCGTACCTGGCGCGATTCGCCGCCGATCTGCACTGCGGTGAGGGTTTCGCCGACGTTCGACCAGGCCGGATCCTTCTGCCGGATCATGAAATTCTGCGAGTTGATGAGTTCGGCATCCTGCCGCTGGGTGACGTAGTAATTGAGCTCCAGCAGCACGTTGCGTCCGGCCTGGGCATACGACTGGCGCAGTTGGCGGTCGGCGCCGATCCAGTGCGGCGTCCATCTGGTGAAGGTCGCGGCCGGCTGCCAGCCGCCCTGCGACTCGATCTGCAATTCCGGCATGGCCGGCAACGGGCGCGCGGTGAGCCAGCTGGCGTAGGCCGGCCACAGGCCTGCCACCAGCAGGGCCGCGATCGCCACCGGCAGGCGCGGCCACGCGGGCCGGTCCGCGGGCACGGCAACGGGCGATGCGACACCCGATTGAGGCTGGCCGGACTCGGGCTGGTCGTCCTCGCGCCAGAAGCTGCCGATCCAGAACAGCAACAGCATGACCAGGCCGAAGAACACCCAGCCGTAGATGTAATGATCGACGCCGAGTGCCAGTTTCATGTCGGACAGGTGGGCGATCATCACGATCATGTAGGCGCGTCCGCTGTTGGCGAAGATCGGCACGATGATGGCCGCGATCGAAAACAGCACCCGCCGGTTCCACGAGCGGTAGGTGAGGTAGGCGTACAGCACGCCGAGCGTGACCGAGGCGATCAGATAGCGCAGCCCGGAGCAGCCTTCGACCACCGACCAGTTGCCGCTGGGGATGCTGAAGAACATGCCTTCGCGGTACACCGGGATGCCCGTTAGCCGCAGCATCGCCACGGTGAAATCGGCCGTCACCCCCATCAGCGGCTGGATCAGGAACTCGCCCACCGGCACCGCGAAGAACAGGAACATCAGGGGAAAAAATGCGGCCCACACGAAGCGCCAGCCGAGCAGCGTCCACACTGCGGCAATCAGCATGGTAATGAACGCGTATTGCGCGACGACGCTGACGCTGCCGGCGTCGGCCAGCAGCCAGCCGGCGCCGGCAGCCGCCAGCAGGATCAGTCCGCGCAGGTCGGGCCGCGGCTGCACCTGGGCCAGCTCATGGCGCTGGCGCCAGAGGAGCCAGGCGCTGATGGGGAAAATGAGGTAACCGTGGGTGAAGGTCTCCGAGCGCTCCCATATTTCGACCATCGAGTAAAACGTCGGCCAGAACACGCCGGTCAGGATCAGCAGGACGCCGAAGGTCAGCGCACCCGGCAGCAGCCAGATGCTGCGCGGGGGAACGGCGGGGAGGGCGTCGGGCAAAATACTCATGCGGGGCAAGTCTCCAGAACGGGGGCCGCGGCGGCCGCCGCTTCAAACAGCGGATCGATTGTGCTCAGATTGCGCACCCAGTCGTAGTGGGCGAGGATGCAGTCGCGCGCGGGCGCGGCGGAAGCGGGAGTCTGCAATTGGGCCACGACGGCGTGGGCGAATTCGGCCTCCCCCTGCGCCAGGACGAAATCGCGCCCGGCCTCGGCGCGGATGCCTTCGGCGGCCTGGGCGCTGGCGACGACGGGACGCGCCATCGCCATCGCCTCGAGCACCTTGTTCTGCACCCCGCGTGCGATGCGCAGCGGCGCGACCGCGCAGGCGGCATGGGCCAGCCAGGGCCGCACGTCGGGCACACTGCCGGTGACGACAACGCCGGGCTGGCGCGCCAGCTCCAGGACGGCTTCCGCGGGATGACTGCCGACGACGGTGAACTGCGCGCCCGGCACCGCCGCGCGGACGGCGGGAAAAATCCGTTCGGCAAACCAGCCGACGGCATCGACGTTGGGCCAGTAATCCATCGCGCCGGTGAACACCACGCCCTGCACGCCGGCCGGATACGGATTGGGATAATCGCGCGCCGGGGAGAAATAATCGGCATCGACGCCGTTTTCGAACGCGCCGATCTTGTGTTGGGCGGCCGGCGCGCGCTGTTGCAGCAGCGCCGCCTCGGCGTTCGACACCAGCAGGGTGGCGTCGAAATCCTGTGCCACTCGCGCCTCCCATGCCGCCAGCTTGCGGCCTTCGCGGGCATACACCCACGACAGCGGCCAGCGCTGGGTCGGCGCGTATTGCGCCCACTTGTCGGAATCGACATCGACCATGTCGAGTACGCGGCGCGCGAGGCCGGCCGGCATGAACTGCGCCATTGCCGAAGAGAACGCCAGTCCGCGCGTCACCGTGCCGGAGGCAGCAAGTTCATGCGCCCAGCGGGCAAGTTCGCGGTTGCGGTAATACGGCAGGGTCAGTGCCTCGCCGGTCAGCAGGCCGATCAAGCTGGCCAGTTTGGCACGGCGCGGATGCAGCGGCAGCAGCTTGATCGATGCGCAATACGGTTTCAGCGCGTCCCGGTACTGCCAGTCGTCGGGATCGTCGACGAAAGCGCCGAGGTGAATCGCATAGCGCGTGGAGAGATGCCGCAGCAAGTGGAACGAGCGGATCTTGTCGCCCTTATTGGGCGGAAACGGAATGCGATGGACGAGAAACAGCAGGCCTTCCATGGGTCAGCCCAGATTCTTGACGATATGCGGCCCGATCGCGTTGGCGAGCGCCAGCGGCATTTTTTTCCAGGCCAGAATGAACAGGCGGTATTTCGGATTGAGCGGATTGATTTCCGGGACCTCCGTGTCGGTCACCAGAAAATACTCGTAATACAGCGGCGTCGGTTCGAAGCCCCAGTTCTTCTTGAAGTCGAACGAGCCGGTGCCGCGCTTGCTGCGACCGAAGTCGAACACACGCAGTCCGCGCTCGCAGGCGCGCCGCATCAGGTCCCAGTACATGAAGTCGTTGCCGGCCACCGCGCGCGCGGCATCCACCCCGCCACCGTAATACGGCAGCACCTCATCGCGGAAATAGAACGACATCACGCTGGAGATCACCTTGCCACCAAGCGTGATGGTCAGCACTTCGCAGTCGTCGCCGAACTCGTCCTTCAGCAGACGAAAAAACCGGCGCGAGAAAACGGGTGTGCCCAGCCGATGCACGCTTGCCGAATAGGCCTGGAAAAAGCGCGTGGTGTCGGTGTCGATTTCGCCAGTCAGGCCGGCCTTGATGCCCTTCCTCACCATCGCCCGCTGCTTGCGCGGAATGGCGTTCATGTTGGCCTCGATTTCAGGTTCGATGGCCTTTCTGAAGGTGACGTATAGATCCTTGGTCGACCAGTGCGCGTGCTGCGCGGCCTGGTTGCGGTATTCGAGCGCGCCGACTCCGAGCTTTTTGGCGAGCGCCTGGGCCGCTTCGTCGAGCGCGCGATACGCCGCGTCATGGTCGGCGAGGATGCCGCCGTAGGCACAGAACGGCAGCGAGCCGAGGCTGTGGCCGAACAGACGGCTTTTGATTTCGGCCAACGGCAGTACGCCCACCACTTCGCCGCCGCGCTCGGCCAGCAGAAAATGCGTGCGGTGGCCGAACGCCTCCTCGATCACCCGCTTCCAGCCGGCGCGGTGAAAGAAGGTCGCGTCCGGATGTAGATGAACGTAGGCGTCCCAGCGTTCGCAGTCTTTCGTTTCCAGCGCCCGAACCGTGACGTCGGCTGTCATGGCATCGGGCGCAGCAAAGGACTCGGTCGGCATATTCAATGGTCGGAGAGGAACACGCGGTCGACGCGGTCCCATTCAAAGTCGTTCAGCAATTGGCGCAGTCTGCCCGGCATGCGTTGCAGATTGACGTAATGGCGAAAGCGCGTCCTGGCGGAAATGCCGTGCTGGCGCGGCTGCCCGGCGTCGAGCTCCCAGGGATGGAAATAAAACATGCACGGTGCCTGGTCCTGCGTATTCACGCGCCGCAGCATCCAGCGCGACACCTCGTACGGCAGCAGGCGGAACCAGCCGCCGCCGGCAGCGGGCAGGTTGCGGCCCATCAACGGCAGCGTGGTCGGCGGCAGTTCGAGGATGCCGGCCTCGCCATTGGGCCGGTGCGGAAAGCGCGGCGCGTCGGGCATGCCGTAGTGATCGTGTTTGACCGGATAGATGCTGGAGCTGTACACGTACCCGGCGTTTTCCAGTTCCTCGACCGCCCACCAGTTGTTCTGGTTGATGGAAAAACTCGGCGCGCGGTAGCCGCGGATGGCGACGCCGCCGAGGTCTTCGAGGAGGCGCTTGGCGTGGGTGATGTCGTCGCGGAATTCGGCCGGCGTGAGGTCGGACACGCGCTGGTGGCCATAGCCGTGGCTGGCGAGTTCGTGGCCGCCGTCGACGATGCGCCGCACCACCTGCGGGTAGCGCTCGGCAATCCAGCCGAGGGTGAAGAAGGTGGCACGAACATCGGCCTCGTCGAGCAGGCCGAGGATCGCGTCGACGTTGCGCTCGACCCGGCATGGGAGGCTGTCCCAGTCTTCGCGGCGGATGTGCGGGGCGAACGCCGAGACCTGGAAATAGTCCTCGACGTCGACCGACATGGCGTTTTTGATGCCCGCCATTTACGCCGCCTTGATGTCCGAAATGGCGCTGGCGCCTTTCCGCTGCGGCAGCCAGCCTTTCAGCGTATAGGCAATGCGCATCGCCGCGCGACCGTCCCAGTATTCGGGAATGCGCCCAGCCTTGCCGCCGTGGGTCATGACGTCGTTGAACGCCGCCCGGATCGCAGCGGGATCGGCGCCGACCAGGGTGTTGGTGCCCTCGTCGAGGGTGATCGGACGTTCGGTGTTCTCGCGCAGGGTGAGGCAGGGCACGCCCAGCGCGGTGGTCTCTTCCTGGATCCCGCCGGAATCGGTAAGCACCAGTTTGGCTTCGCGCATCAGGCCGAGCATTTCGAGATATCCCACCGGCGGCAGGATGTGCAGGCCATCGAGCCGGGCGGTGAGCCCGAACTTCTCGATGTTGCCGCGGGTGCGCGGATGCAGCGGCAGCACCACCGGCAGGCTGCGGTTGATTTCGCCGATCGCGTCGAGCAGGCCGGCAAGCGTGGCGGGATCGTCGACGTTGGACGGCCGATGCAGCGTCAGCACCGCATACTGCGGCAGCTTCGTGCCGAGGGTTCGGCTGGCCGGCACTGCATGTTCAAGATTGCGATACAGGGTGTCGATCATCACGTTGCCGACGAACTCGACGCGTACCGGATCGATGCCTTCGCGCACGAGGTTGGCCAGCGCGCTCTTTTCGGTGATGAACAGCAGGTCGGAAATCTGGTCGGTGAGCACACGGTTGATTTCTTCCGGCATGCCGCGGTCGTAGCTCCTGAGGCCGGCTTCGACATGGATCACCCGCACCCCGCGCTTGGCCGCCACCAGGGCGCAGGCGAGGGTGGAATTGACATCGCCCACCACCAGGATCGCCCGCGGCTGCACGTTTTCGAGCACCGGCTCGAAGCGCTTCATCACTTCGGCGGTCTGCACCGCGTGGCTGCCGGAGCCGACTTCCAGGTGGTGGTCGGGGCGCGGGATGCCGAGATCGACAAAGAAGCTGTCGCTCATCGCCGCGTCGTAATGCTGGCCGGTGTGCAGCAGCTGGGCGGCGATTCCCGTCTCGGCCAGCGCGGCCATCACCGGGGCGATTTTCATGAAATTCGGGCGCGCGCCCGCGACGCATAAGACCTGGGTCATGGCTTAGTGTGTGCTGTCTTGGTTGCCTGGCGGCGCAGCTTCATCCGCCGCGTTGCGCTCGCTCACGGTGTACAGAATCTTGCGCACGATGGGCAGGATGCGGTTGACCGAGCGCTCCATCTGCTCGACCCGCTGGGTCAAAAGCGCGCCATCTTCGTTATGCAGCATGCCGCCGCCGGGCGCACCGCCGTTGATGCCGGTGGCGCCATGGAAATCCTGGTGCGCGACCTCGTTCTTCAGGTCGGCGATGACCTCGTGGACCTCGGCCTCGCCGAAATGGGTCTTCTCTTCGAGAAAGCCGAACAGCAGCAGGCGGTCGCAGGTGGTGTTGATGCGGCGCGGGATACCGCCGGTAAAAAGGTGCAGCGCGGCAAAGGCTTCCGCATCGAAGCTGGGGCTGCCCTGCCAGCCGACGGTGCGCAGGCGGTGTTCGATGTAGCCGCGGGTCTCGTCCGCATCGATCGGCCCCAGGTGATAGGAGGCCACCACGCGCTGGCGCAGTTGCTGCATGTCGGGGCTTTGCAGGATGCCGCGGAACTCGGGCTGCCCCAGCAAAAAGGTCTGGATCAGCGAGCGCTCGTTGTTCTGGTAGTTGGACAGCATGCGCAG
Source organism: Thiobacillus sp. (assembly GCA_019459055.1). Taxonomy (GTDB): domain Bacteria; phylum Pseudomonadota; class Gammaproteobacteria; order Burkholderiales; family Thiobacillaceae; genus Thiobacillus. The sequence continues at coordinate 93,011 of JAIBEI010000050.1, forward strand.
TTCCTCAACCGCGCGCGAGGTCAGGTTCTGCGCCTCGTCCACCACCAGCAGGGCGCGTTTGCCCTGCCGGGTGGCCGCGATCAGAAAGTCTTCCAGGTTTTTCAGCAGCGCCGACTTGGTCAGGCCCTCGTGCTCCAGCCCGAACGAGGCGGCGACGCTGCGCAGCGTGTCCTCGGCATCCAGCTGGGTCGACACCAGCTGCGCGGCGATCAGGTTGTGGGCCTCGAGCTGGCGAAACAGGTTGCGCACCAGCGTGGTCTTGCCGGCACCGACTTCGCCGGTGATGACGATGAAGCCCTCGCCAAGCGACAGGCCGTAATCGAGATACGCCATCGCCCGCTTGTGCCCCTTGGAACCGTAGAAAAAACGCGGGTCGGGGTTGAGCTGAAAGGGTTTGGCGCTGAAGCGGTAATAATCTTCGTACATGAACGGTCCGTTTTCTGAGGGTGGCACAGCCCGTGTGCACGCAGGATGCGAAGCAACGGCTGTGCCATGCCGGAAGACTGGTCAGAAGCGCATGTTGACCGAGGCGATGAGGCGGTTTTCTTCGTAGTCGGCATCCGCCACGTTCGAATCCCGCTGGATGTGGCGGAAGGTCAATGCGCCGCTCAAATCGGTGGCGAATTGATGATTGATGCCAAGCGAAAGGGTGAGCAGGTCGTCCTCCCGATCGGTGGTGCCGGAGAGGGCGGCAGGCACTTCGTTGCGGGTCAGGCCGACGCTGCCGATGACGTTGGTCTTGGGGGCGTAGCGGTAATTCACCGCGCCGATGACGCCGCGGCTGCGATCCTCTCTGTCGAGCAGCTGGTAGTCGCGGCGGGTGTCGAACGTACTCAGCGAATAGTTGAGCTTGCCTTTCCCCCAACTCACCCCTGCGCGCAGGGTTTTGGAGACGAAGACGCCGTTGCGCAAATCGAACAGCAGACCGGGCTTTGCATTGAAGCTCACGCAGTTCGTCGGGGCAGGCGGAAAGCTGAATGGCCAATCCTCGAAGATTTGAATCTCTCCATCCACAAGACATTGATAGTCATACATCGTGCCGGTCGTTCCCAGGAACTGGCTGATGTCGCTGACATCTTCGACATAACTCAGATTCCAGTTCGAGGCGCGGGTGCGGTGACGTGCCGTCGCGCTGTAGGTACTGCCGAAGAAGCGCTCGCCGACCGAGGCTTCGAGGCTGGTGCGGCGCGTGGGTGCCCAGCCGGCGCCCACGCTCCAGGAAGAGCCATCGGTTTCGGTGGCGCTCAGGAAATCGTTCCATTCCTGCCCGACGCTGCCGAATACGCGAAACTTGCGGTTCAGGACATAAGCCGCCGAGGCGCTCAAGCGCTCGAAGGTCGAATCGCCGACATTCTTGTCGCGGTTGTTGACCTCACGGATCGAGTAGTTCAACCCCCAGCTCAGGTCGGTGAAACGGGAGCCGCTGTTGAGCAGGGCACTGAACGCATTGCTGACCGCGTCGGACGCGACATCGTTTTCGAAAATGGCGCCGGAATGAGTGTAGCGCGCCTGTGCATTGGCGAAGGTGCCGATGCGCTGCTGGATGTAGGGACTGATGGTATAGGTGCCGACGGTGGCGCGGTTGCTGTCGTTGATCTCGGCGTCAGCCGGCGAACCCAGCAGCGAAATCAGTTCCTGCGAGATGCGGGCGCTGCCGTCGATGAACAGGAAGTCCTCGATCAATTCGGCTTTGCCCATGGCGTTGAGGTTGTGATAGAGGTCGGCGCTATCGCCCTCGCCGGAGCGTACCACCCCTGTCAGGCCATATTGCAGGGTGGCCTGCACCCGCCGCGACCCCAGGGAGCGCAGGGTGAAACTCGGGGTCACGCTGAGGATCAGCGCATTTTCCGGGTCCGTCCCGCTTTGATTGGCATTGTCGGTCATGCTGGCCGACGCACCGACGCTGCGCTCAAGGCGCCAGTCGAGGGCGTGCGCGGGCATTGCAAAAGCCATCGCCATGAAAATAAAGCCCGCGCCTGCCGCGAAAGCCGGGCTGCGCGGGCGCGGCTTATTTGCCATAACTGCCATAGTAACCATAGTAATAATCTGCGCCCGGGGTCGGTGTGGTCTTGTTCAGCAACATGCCCACCACTTCGCATGACTGGATGTGGCTCAAGGCTTCGCGAACGGCCTCCTGCGAGGTTTTTTCGGCTTCCACCACCATGACGATCTGTCCCATGTGGGTGGCCAGCACGCTCGACTCGCTGGTCGCCAGCAGCGGTGGCGAATCGAAAAGAATGATGCGGTCCGGGTAGCGGTTGCCGATATCCTCGATCAGGCGGGTCATGGCGGCGCTCGCCAGCAGCTCGGTGGCGCGCTTGTAGGTGCGGCCAGCGGGCAGCACGGTCAGCTTGGCGATGTCGGTGCGGATCAGCACGTCGGACAGCTTCAGGTCCTTGTCCTGCAGCACGTCGAGCAAGCCTCTGTCGGCGTGGATGCCGAGATACTCGGGAATGCGCGGCTTGGCGACGTCGGCGTCGATCAGCAGCACGGTGCGATCCATTTCCATCGCCATCGAAATGGCCAGGTTGATGGCGCAGAAGCTCTTGCCTTCCCCCGGCAGCGAACTGGTGATCATGATGAGGTTGCCGTTCTTGACCCGCGCGGCGCCCTGACCGAAAGCATTGGCGATGAGCGGACGCTTGATGATGCGGAACTCTTCGGCGATCTGGCTTTTCTCGGCGTCCGGCGACACCACGCCCATGCGGTGCAGGCGCGCCAGGTTGATCGACTGCACCTGGCTGTTTCCCTCCAGCACCGCGTCGGCATCCGACGCATTGAACATCGGCTCGACCGGGGTGGCGACAAAAGGGACGGCATGGCCGCTGCGCTGCTTGTTGAGTGCATTCTCGATCAGACTGGCGTCGCGGCCGGAATCGCTGTTGCCGCCCTCGGACGCCGGACGGGATGCACCCGCGCCAATCTTGCTGGCTGCTTTTTCAATAATGCTCATGGTTTCTCCTAGCCTGCACGCGACACAAGCAGCTGCAGGATCATCACGGCGCCATACGCACCGATCAGACTGCCCAATGCGGCCAGATAAGCCAGCAAGCCCTTGCGCCTGCGGCCGCGGGACTCGTCGGTTTCCACCCGTGATACTGCGCCGAGCAGCGGCAACCCGGTCAGCTCGCGCAGGGCGCGGCGGTCGGTCACGGTGCGGCGAAGCTGGCTCAGCAGGAAGGCCACCGCGATACCGGCGACGAGCCCGCCCAGCGTCACCAGCGACAGCAGCAGCGGACGATCCGGCCCTGCCGGCTGACTCGGCACGAAGGGCGGGTCGATCACGCGAAAGTCGACGGTGTCGGTCTTGCTCTCGACCTCGCCCGACATGGTGACCGATTCGCGGCGCTTCAGCAGCGCATCGTAGTTTTGCCGGTAGACGTCGTAGTCACGCATCAGCTGGGTGTAATCCTGCTCCACCTGCGGAATCATGTTGGACGCATTGCGCAGGTTGCTATAGCGGCGCTGATATTCAGCCACCCGGGCGCCCAGCGAAGACACCGTGGCATCCGCCTCGGCGATGGCGATGGTCAGCTGCTGATAGACCGGATTCTGGATTCGGCTACCAACCGGATCGGCCTTGCGCCCGGCCAGATCGATCTTCTTCTGTTCTTCCAGCCTTTCAATCAGGCGCTTGGTCGACTGGATATCGGGATGCAGGTCGGTGTATTGCATGCGCAGCTGGTCTATCTGCTGTTGCAGCGCCTGAATGCGGCCGTCGATCTCGCTGTTGCCCGATGCCATCGCTGCAGCGGTGAGCTCGGGCTCTTCGTCTTCCAGTTGGCGCTTGAGCTGGTTGCGGCGGTTGACGGCTTCCTGCTGGTCCAGCTGCGCCTGGCGCAGCAGCGCCGTGGCTTCGGCCAGCTTGGCGTAGTAGTCACCGCCCTGCCCCGGCATCATGCCGATGTGTGTCCGCTTGAATTCCGTGAGTGCAGTTTCGGCGTCGGTGAGCTTCTGCTGGTATTGCTGCAGCTGGTCCTCGATGAAGCGCTGCGAGCTGGAAATGTCCTGGCGGGTCTTGCCGAGGCTGGTTTCCACAAAAATGGTCAGCAGCGACTGCACGACCTTCTTGGCCAGATCGCCATCGGGATCCTGATAGCTGATGGTGTAGAGGTTTTCGCGGCCGGCGTCGGCAATGGCAATCCTGCTCGCCAGACCGTCCAGCAATGCCTCGGTCTGTTCGGGCGTTTTGGCCCTCACGTCGAGGTCGGTCATGCGCGCAACCTTTTCCAGGGTCGGCCGGCTGACCAGCTGGCGCGTCATCATCTTGATCTGCTGCTGCACATTGGGTTCAGCCGCCAGCCCCGCCAACAGCGGCTTCAACAAAGTTTGGGTATCCACATAGACGCGCGCCGACGCCTCATAACGGTCGGGGATCGTCATCACCCAGGTCCAGCCGACGATGCACACCAGCCAGGCCACCGCCACGCCCCACCAGCGGCGGCGCCAGGTAGCCTTGGCATAACCCAGAATTTGTTGAAGTATTTGATCCATAAGGACGTTCCATCAAGAAGCGCCGCAAAATGCGGCGCAGACAACTTTAGAACAGGCTTTCAGGAACCACCAGCACATCACCCGGGCGCATGTCGACGTTGGCGGAAATGTCGCCGCCTCGCAGCAGGTCTTCCAGACGCACGCCGAGACGTTCCTGCTTGCCGTTTTCGGTACGCAGAATGTAGGCCTTGTTGCCCGCGGCAAAATCGGTCAGGCCGCCGACCGCGATCATCAGGTCGATCAGGCTCATCTTTTCACGATAGTTGAGCGCCTGCGGCTTGGCCGCCTCGCCGACCACGCGGAGCTGCTGGTCGAACGGACCGACGCCGCCGCCGACGATGACGGTGACGATGGGTTCCTGGATGTATTTGGCCAGCGCTTTTTCAATGTCGCGTGCCAACTGGGTGGGGGTCTTGCCGGAGGCCTGCAGGTCCTCGATCAGGTTCATGGTCATCTTGCCGTCGGGACGCACCGGGAAGCTGCCGGACACCTCGGGATTGCGCCAGACAAACACATTGACCGAGTCGCCCGGGCCGACCAGGTAATTCCAGTCGAACTGTCCGGTGCGTTCGGGCGCAGGCGAATAGGTCGGCGTTCCAGCGCATCCCGCCATGGCAGCAACGGCCAGCACCACGCCGGCGCGCGCGATATGCTTATTGATCGAAAACATGTCCACACTCCCTTTAATATGCAGTTAAATCCGCTGGCATTATGCCTGAGCGAGTTACACCCACCGCCGAGACTATAAGCAAGCCTCAAGCCAGACTATAGACGCTCCTGCCGGCTTGTTAAGCAAGGGCCGAACGCCAGCCAGGACGTCGGCAACCCGACACGGGTGTCGTAAGCCCGCCGCCTGTCGCGGTATCATGCCGCTCCATGAGCCCTCACGAAATCGACAGCCTCGACACCCTGCGTCTGCGCATCCGCGAATTCGCCCGCGCGCGCGCATGGGAAAGCTACCATACGCCCAAGAACCTGGTCATGGCGCTCTCCGTGGAAGCGGCGGAACTGCTGGAACCCTTCCAGTGGCTGACCCCGGAGCAAAGCCAGCACCTGAACGCCGAGCAGCACGAGGCGGTGCGCCAGGAAATCGCCGATGTGCTGATCTACCTGACCCGGCTGGCCGATCTGCTAAACATCGACCTGCTGGAGGCCGCCGCCGACAAGCTGGCGCTCAATGCGCGAAAATACCCGGTCGAAAAAGCGCACGGCAATGCCCTTAAATATTCGGAATTCGAGAAATGACTGACCTGTATTACAAGCACCACGTCTTTTTCTGCACCAACCTGCGCGAGGACGGCGCCAAATGCTGCGGCGCCTCGGGTGGCCAGCACATGCGTGACTACCTGAAGAAGAAGGTCAAGCAGGCAGACCTCAACGGCGAGGGCAAATTCCGCATCAACAGCGCCGGCTGCCTCGACCGCTGCGACGAGGGCCCGCTACTGGTGGTGTATCCGGAAGGCGTCTGGTACACCTATGTGGACGAGTCCGACATCGACGAGATCTTCGAGGTCCACCTCAAGCAGGGGCGTATCGTCGAGCGTCTGCAACTGAAGTGAAGCGGACGGGCGAAGCGGCCAAAATAAAACGCTACAAGCTGCGCATTCCGGTTTCAGTCGGCAAGCTGGAAACCGTGATCGACGACCCCGAGACCGATCGCCGCGGCCTGCTGCTGGTGGCCCATCCGCATCCGCTGCACGGCGGCAGCCTCGACAACAAGGTCGTCACCACCCTGGCCCGCGCTGCCAACGAGGCCGGCTGGGTCAGCGTACGGCCGAACTTTCGCGGCGTCGGCATGAGCGACGGCGCATTCGATGCAGGGATGGGCGAAACCGACGACCTGCTGGCGGTCGCCCGCTTCGTCGAAGCGAGCTACCCCGGCCTGCCGTGGACACTGGCCGGATTTTCCTTCGGCGCCTTCGTGCAGCACCGCCTGCGCCAGGAACTGCACGCCAAGCGCCTGATCCTGGTCGCCCCGGCGGTCACCATGTACGAGTTCGACCCGGTGCCGGCGGACACCGTGGTGATTTTCGGCGACGCCGACGAACTCATCCCGCCCGCCGCGATCCGCCTGTGGGCCGAGCAGCAAAAATTGACCGTGAAATCGATCCCCGATGCCGGCCATTTTTTCCACGGCAAGCTGAAGGAGCTGAAGCAGGCGTTTCTGGAGGCATGCCCGTGCTGAAGGTGCGCGGCCTGACGAAAAGATACGGCGACACCGAGGTGGTGCGCGGCCTCGACCTCGACGTGCGGCGCGGCGAATGTTTCGGTCTTTTGGGCCCCAACGGCGCCGGCAAGACCACCACGCTGAGGTTGCTGCTGGGGCTGATCGAACCCGACGCCGGCAGCATCGAACTGGCCGGCATCGCGGTGCCGCAGCATGCGCGCGAGGCGCGCATGAAGGTCGGCGTGGTGCCGCAGATGGACAACCTCGACCCGGATTTCTCGGTGCGCGAAAACCTGCTCGCCTACGGCCGCTATTTCGGCATGGACAAGGCCGCCATTGCCGCGCGATTGCCCGAACTGCTGGAATTCGCCGGGCTCGCCAACAAGGCCGACGCGCAGATCGCCCAGCTGTCGGGCGGCATGAAGCGACGGCTGACGCTGGCGCGCGCGCTGGTGCACGACCCCGACATCCTGTTTCTCGACGAGCCCACCACCGGCCTCGACCCGCAGGCGCGCCACCTCATCTGGCAGGGCCTGCGGCGGCTGATCGCGGACGGCAAGACCATCGTGCTGACCACGCATTTCATGGAGGAAGCCGAACGCCTCACCGACCGGCTGGCCATCCTCGACCATGGCCGTCTGGTGGCCGAAGGCGCGCCGCGTGCGCTGATCGAATCGCACATCGAGCCGGCCGTGGTCGAGGTCTACGGCGAGGGGCTGGACGCCTGGAGGCGAGATCACGCCGGCGGGGTCTGCCAGCGCTCCGAGACCGTCGGCGAAACCCTGTTCTGCTACACCTGTAATGCCGAGCAGGTGATCGACGCGCTGAAGCGGGCGCCCACGCTGCGCTACCTGCACCGGCCGTCGAACCTGGAGGACGTGTTCCTCAAGCTCACCGGACGGGATCTGCGGGATTAAATGATGAAAACCTTTTTTTCGTCCGCAAAGGACGCGAAAAAACGCAAAGAAAACCTTGAACTGCACGCGTTCAAGACAGCGCATGATCTGGCGGCATGCCCACGCCTTATCGATACCCACTTCGCGTCCCTTCGCGTCCTTCGCGGATAAACAAAAATGCGTTCCAACCTGCGGCTCCCCCGCCTGTCCTGGCGCTTCATCCCGGTGTGGCAGCGCAACTACCTGGTGTGGAAGAAGCTCGCCATTCCGTCCATCCTCGGCAACCTGGCCGACCCGATGCTCTACATGCTGGGCCTGGGCTATGGCCTCGGCAGCCTCTTGCCCGACGTCGGCGGCATGCCCTACCTCACCTTCCTCGCCGCCGGCACGGTGGCCTACAGCACGATGAACGCCGCCACCTTCGAGGTGCTGTATTCGAGCTTCTCGCGCATGCACGTGCAACGCACCTGGGACGCCATCATGAACGCGCCGCTCACGCTCGACGACGTCATGCTGGGCGAACTCACCTGGGCGGTGGCGAAAAGCCTGCTGTCCGGGGTGGCGATTCTGGCGGTGATCTGGGGGCTAGGCCTCTACGGCAACTTCTGGATGACGCTGTGGATCATCCCGGTGGTGGCGCTGGTCGGCTTCTGCTTCGGCGGCCTGGGACTGGTGATGAACGCGGTGTCGCCCAGCTACGACTTCTTCCTCTACTACTTCAGCCTGGTGATCACGCCAATGGTGCTGCTGTGCGGCGTGTTTTTCCCGGTGTCGCAACTGCCGCTGCCGGTGCAGGCGGTGTCGGCCTGGCTGCCGCTCACCCACGCCATCGACCTGGCGCGCCCGCTGGTCGTCGGCATCGTGCCCGGCAACATCGCGCTCCACGTCGTCGCACTGCTGATTTACGGCAGCCTGGGCTACGTCATCGCGCTGGCACTGACGCGACGGCGACTGCTGAAGTAAGCATCGGGTCGGCAGCCCGGTTGCTTTGATGCCACCCAGAATGGGAGGGCAGAAACCGATGCGGATATGGAAAATGGAGAACGGCCAATCCACATCCGATGTGTCGGAAAATTTTACACTTCCCAAATCGACGGCATACCTGATTCGTCGAAATGAATGCAAAATCCATACAAATCAATTCGTTGAATACAGATCCTCATTTCTGGAACAGATTGTGCTTTTATCAAGACATTGCTTGGCAATGAATCTCATCCAGATTCCAAGCTCGGTTCTTAAGCGCAGCCTGCGCGCATGAACAATAACAAATGGAGGCATCTGATCATGACGACACCACCCACCCACCCAAGCGCACGACGTCTCGGCGTGCTGGGCGTTGCGGTTTATACCTTGCTCAGCCCGTCCGGAAAAATCATCTCCGGCGCAGCTGCGGCCATCTTGCTGGCAGGCGGACTCATGACGCAACTGCGTCCAGCTTCCCCGCCCGCCGCCCAAGCCCCCGCACCAACCCCTGTCGCCCCCACCCGCCTGGCCCACAGCGCGTCCTCTGCGCCCGTTTTCACCTACATCGAACTCGATGGACAAATGCTACCCGTGGTGCTGACCGAAAGCTCGACGAGTAACAGCCCTGTCGGACGCGGATCCGCGTCTGTCTCGCCTTCCGACTACCCATCGAGCAGCGGTGGACGCGGATCGGCGTCTGTCTCGTCTTCTGTCTACCCATCTAACGGCGGCGGGCGCGGACCGGGAGCGGGTTCGCCACCTTCCGGCCCTCGCCTAGGCTCGCCGAGCCCTCCCGGCGGGCTCCCGCCCGAAGCTTCGCAGCCGGACGGTACCCCAACGCCTCCGACCACGACCGGCCGTATACCACCGACACACCTCGCCAGTTCCGGTGATCCTACCGGTAACGAGCCGAACGACGCGGGCTCGCCCCCGCCGCAGGGCGAACCGGGAAACGGGTCGCGTGAATCGCCTGACAACGTCCCCGGGGTTCTGGCCGAAGCACCGGAATCTCAGTTCACACCGGGAAATGATGCTGGCGCGCCAACGGCACCGCTGCAGGACGAACCCCGCCACGAACTGCTCGAGCCGCCCTTCTTTGGCAGCGTGCCGAGTCCCTTCGAAGCACCAGAATCGCAACTCCCAATGGGAATGGACGATCTACTCAACCCAGGAATGGACGATCCACTCAACCCACTCAACCCGTTGGTCCCACTTTCCGAGCAGCCCGAGCCGCTTCTGCTCACGTCGCCATACGACGGCCAGTCGCTGCCGCAAATCGCGGCTGCCGTGCCGGAGCCTTCGGTGATCGCTTTGATGCTGCTGGGGTTGACCGCATTGGGCTGGGCGGGGCGCCGTCGGCCATCCGCCACGCAACGCACCTAGCCTTCGATACCCGCCGCCTGCTGGTCGGCGTGGTAACTTGACCGCACCATCGGGCCGCAGGCGGCATGCCTGAAACCCATCGCCAGCGCTTCCTGCTCGAACTGCGCAAAGCGCTCGGGCGTGACGAATCGCAGCACCGGCAGATGGTGCTGCGAAGGCTGCAGATACTGCCCCAAAGTGAGCATGTCGACGCCGTGCGCACGCAGGTCGCGCATCACCTCCAGGATCTCGTCGTCCTCTTCGCCCAGCCCCAGCATCAGGCCCGACTTGGTCGGGATGGCGGGATGGCGTGCCTTGAAGTCCTGCAGCAGCTTCAGCGAGTGCGCATAGTCGGCGCCGGGGCGCGCCGCCTTGTACAGGCGCGGCACAGTTTCCAGGTTGTGGTTCATCACGTCGGGCGGCGCACGATCGAGCATGGCGAGCGCCTTGTCGAGCCGGCCGCGGAAATCCGGGGTGAGGATTTCGATGCGGGTGGCCGGCGAGGCTTCGCGCACCGCCGCGATGCACAGCGCAAAATGCTCGGCCCCGCCATCGCGCAGGTCGTCGCGGTCGACGCTGGTGATCACCACGTATTTCAGCGCCATCAGGGCGATGGTCTCGGCCAGATGGCGTGGCTCGTCCACGTCCGGCGGCAGCGGGGTGCCGTGGCCGACGTCGCAGAACGGGCAGCGCCGCGTGCACAGGTCGCCGAGGATCATGAAGGTGGCGATGCCGTGGCCGAAGCATTCGCCCAGATTGGGGCATGAGGCTTCCTCGCACACGGTATGCAGCTTCGCCTCGCGCAGGATGTCCTTCAGGCGTCCGACATTGGGTACGTTGGACGATTTGGCACGAATCCACGACGGCAACCTCATCCGAGGTTGCGGCACGATCTTGATCGGGATGCGTGCGGTCTTCGCCGCGCCTTTGTGCTGGATAGGATCTGCCATAATCTGCTCGGAACAACGTTGAATTCGAATTTTATCCTATGCGACGACTGCCCCTGACCCTGCTGGCCGTGTGGAGTGCTGCATCTCTTGCCGGCACCGAGCCCAGCATGGATGCCGAAACCGGGCTCGCCACCTGGCAAACCGAAACCGCCGGCATCCAGGTGCGCCTGACCCAGATCAGTCCGGACCAGGCACGCGGTTTTTATCAGGCGCGCGGATTCTCGCCCGAGGCGGCGGAACGCTACGCCGCCGAGTGCGTCTTCATGACCGTGGTGCGCAATGTCGGTGATGCGCCGATCCACCACCGGCTGGCCGACTGGCGCTATGAACCGGCCGGGAAGCCGCCGCGCGCCATTCGCAGCAAGGCCCAGTGGGAACGCATCTGGAAGCGGCAGGGCGTTCCGGAAGCGGCGCGCATCGCCTTCGCCTGGGCGCAGATCCCCGACACGCAAACGTATGCGCCGGGCGACTGGAACCAGGGCATGACGAGCTACAGCGTGCCGCGCGGCGGCGCGTTCACGCTGCGCTTCGTCTGGCGCGCCGGCGGCAAACAGCATTCAGGAAAACTCGAACAGGTGAGGTGTGCGGATGAAAATGCGTAATCGATTGGCGAGCCTGGCGTTTGCCGCGCTTTGTTTGCCGGGCGTGCCGGTGGCGAGCGCCATTGCGGCCGACCTGCCGCGCCTCTCCCACAGCCTGACCCGGCAGGCGCCCAAGCCCGCCCCGACGCTCAAGCTCAAAGACCTCGACGGCCAGCCGTACGACCTCGCGCAACTCAAAGGCAAGGTCGTTCTGATCAATTTCTGGGCCACCTGGTGTCCGCCGTGCCGGCGCGAAATGCCGTCGATGGAACGCCTGTCGCAGACGCTCAAGGGCGAGGCCTTCAGCGTGCTGGCGGTGGATGTCGGCGAAAATGCCGACACCATCGAGACCTTCACCGGCCAGCTCGACACCACCCTGACCTTCCCCATCCTGCTCGATACCCGCAGCCGCACCATGCAGGCGTGGAAAGTGGCGGGACTGCCGACCACCTTCCTGGTCGACCAGCAGGGGCGCATCGTCGCCAGCGCCATCGGTGGGCGCGAATTCGATCACCCGGAAATGATCCGGGCGATCCGGGAGTTGCTGGGGAAGTAGGGGTCAGGGGTCAGGGAAGACTACAGGGGCATCCCAATCGGGAACGCCTTTAGTTGACGCCCGAAGGTGCACGAAGTGCACCCTACCCCGCCTCTCCGGAAAATCCGTCAGGAATAAATCGTGTCGAGCAAGGCTTGGGCGAGCGCCTGCCCGGCCTGCGGCGGGGACAGCTTCACGCCGAGATCGCGGCATTGCGTCACCAGCATCCCGGCGTAGCCGCACGGGTTGATGGCGGCGAACGGCGCCAGATCCATGTCGACGTTGAATGCCATCCCGTGATAGGTGCAGCCTTGCTTGACGCGCAGACCGAGCGCGGCGACCTTGGCGCCGTCGACATAGATGCCGGGGGCGCCGGCCAGCCGTGCGGCAGTCACGCCCTGCCCCGCCAGCACGTTGATCACCGCCTGCTCCATGCGCGTCACCAGTTCGCGGATGCCGTAGCCGCGCTGCCGCAGGTCGACCAGCACATAGACCACCACCTGACCCGGCCCGTGGTAGGTGATCTGGCCGCCGCGGTCGATCGGCACCACGGGAATGTCGGTTGCAGCGATCAGATGCTCCGGCTTACCGGCCTGCCCCTGGGTATAGACCGGCGGATGCTCCAGCAGCCACAGCTCGTCCGGGGTGTCGGCCGTGCGCCGCGCGGTGAAATCCTGCATCGCCCGCCAGGTCGGCTCGTACTCGACCCGCCCCAATTCCCTAATCAGCGCCCGCTCCCCGCCCTCCGCTCTCGGCTCTCCGATCACAACGCCATCTTCACCCACGGATGCGCGGTGATCTCGCGATACAACGCATCGAGCTGCGCCTTCGAGGTGGCGCGCACCACACAGGTCACCGACAGATAGTTGCCGCTGCTGGACACCCGGATCTCGATGGTTTCGGCCCTGAAATCGGGGGCGTGGCGCAGCACCAATTCGACCATGGTCTGCGCGAAGTCGTCGCGCCGCTCGCCCATGATCTTGACCGGGAAATCGGTGGGGAATTTCAGCAGCGTCTCTTCTTCGCTCATGCGCGCATGACCTGCTGCTTGAAAGTTTGATACAAGCCGTCCATCCGCTGCGCCAGCGGTCCCGGCACGCCAGCGCCGACCGGCACGCCGTCGAGTTTCACGATGGCCATGATTTCCTTCGTGGACGAGGTCATCCACAGTTCGTCGGCACTGCGCACCTCGGCCTCGGAAATCGCCCGTGCCTCATGCGGAATGCCGTGCGCGGCGGCGAGCTCCAGCACCACGTCGTAGGTGACGCCGGTCAACATCAGGCTGGACGGCGGCGGTGCCCGCAGCACGCCGTCCTTCACCACGAAGATGTTGCTTGCCGCGCCTTCGGTCAGGTAGCCGTCGCGCAGCATCACGGTTTCGGCACAGTCGGCGTCGACCGCCTGCTGCCGCAGCAGGAGGTTGGCCAGCAGTGAGATCGCCTTGATGTTGCAGCGCAGCCAGCGGTTGTCGACGGCGCTGACGGCGCACACCCCGGCGGCCTTTTGTGCGGGCGTGGACGTCACCAGCCGCTGTGAAAACATGAAGACGGTCGGCGCCGCGCCCTGCGGAAAGGCATGATCGCGCGGCGGCTGTCCTTCTGTAGGCGTGCCGCGCGTGACCTGTATGTAAAGCGACTGGTCGGCGAAGTCCTGCAGTTCGACCAGCCGCAGGATCAACTCGCGCCAAACCCCGGTTTCATGCGGGTTGGCCAGGCGGATGCCGTCGAGGCTGCCCTGCAGGCGGCGCAGGTGTTCGTCGAGCCGGAACGGCTTCTTCGAGTACACCGGAATCAGTTCGTAGACGCCGTCGCCGAAGACGAAGCCGCGGTCGAGCGCCGAAACCTTCGCGTCGGCAAGCGGCAGGAACCGGCCGTTCAGATAAGCGTTCATTTGCCGAAGAAGAGCCGGATCGAATCCCAGCCGCGGCCGAAGATGCCGGCCACGGTGACATCGTGCAACGCGACCAGGGGATAGTCGCCGACCGGCTTGCCGTCAAGCACCAGCCGCAGCGTCCCGATACGCTGGCCTCTACGCACCGGCGCCACGATCGGCTGCTGGGTAATGACTTCAGCCTTGACGCGAACGGCGCTGCCCGTGGGAACCAGCAAATAAAAATCCTGCGCAAACCCCATGCTCACCATCGAGCGAGCGCCGCGGTAGAGGGGCGCCACCTTGACCGACTGCTGCGCACGGTAAAGCCGAATGCTTTCAAAATTCTCAAAGCCGTAATTGAGCAAGCGCAGGGCATCCTGAGTGCGCTGGGCGTCGGACCGCCCGCCCAGCACCACGGCGATGCGGTGCTGGTCGCCGCGCTGGGCCGACGCCGCCATGCAAAAACCGGCCTGGACAGTGCGCCCGACCTTGAGTCCGGTCACCGTGCTGTCGCGCCACAACAGGCGATTGCCGTTGTAGTGCGTGATGCCCTTGAAGGCCAGTTCCTTTTGCGTGAATAAATCCTTCTGCTCGGGAAAATCGCGCAACAGCGCGCGCGACAGCAAGGCGAGGTCGCGGGCGCTCGATTCGTGCCCCGGCTCGGTCAATCCGGTGGCGTTCATGAAGCGGGTTTTGGTCATGCCGAGCCGCTTGGCTTCGCGGTTCATGCGCTCGACAAATGCCGCCTCGCTGCCGTCGGTCGCAATCACCAGCACAAGCGTGGCATCGCTGGCCGACTGCACCAGCATCGCCTGCAGCAGGATGTCGACGCTCACCTGCTCGCCCGTCTTGAGAAACACGCGTGCGCCGTCGGTCTCGGTGGCGGATTCCGGCACCGTCAGCGCCTCGCCCAGGCTCAGCTTGTTCTTGCGGATATCGCCCAACAGCACGTAGGCCGTCATCAGCTGCGTCAGCGAGGCCGGCGCCAGCGGCAGATCGGCCTGATACGAAGCCAGCTCGCGTCCGCTGGTCTGGTCGATCACCACCCAGGCGCGCGCCATGATGCCGGCAGGCGCCGCCCAGGCCGATGTGGAAAGCAGGAGCGCCAGCCCCAGCCAAAAAATCTTCATGCCTGACCCTTAATTCAATTGCGTCTGAGCAAGACAGCATTCAGGTCGAGACGTTCCCGCAGTCGCGCGCGATCCGCCTGCGCCGCGTCGTCACCGGGATAAGGCCCGAGCTGCACGCGGTGCAAGGCGCCATTGAGCACCACGCGGCTGCGACCGGCGTCAAGGTCGAGCGCGCGCGTCAGGCGGGTAAGCAATTGCTGCGCATGATTGGCGCGCGAAAACGCGCCCACCTGCAGATAGACCCCTTCTTGCAACGCCTCGCCCTGCGTGTCATAGGCGGCCGGGTCGAGGCTTTCCACGCGCACCCGGGTGCTGCCGCGCTTCAGGTAACCGAGCTTGTGGGCGGCGGTGTACGACAGGTCGATGACGCGCTTGCTGTGAAACGGGCCACGGTCGTTGATGCGCACCACCACGGACTTGCCGTTGCCGAGCGCAGTGACCCGCGCGTAACTCGGAATCGGCAGGGTGGGATGCGCGGCGGTCATGGCATACATGTCGTAGACCTCGCCCGATGCGGTTTTTTTGCCGTGGAAGCGGCGGCCGTACCATGAGGCCAGACCTTCCTCGCTGTGCGCGCGGCGTTCGGCCTGCGGCGTGTAGGTGTTGCCCAGCACAGCATAGGTGCGATTGGCGAAGCGGTGCAGCGGTTCGTCGCGAGGCACCGCGTCGGGAACGGCATCCAGATTGGCCGGCGCTTGGGCCCCGGGACCGTCGTCGAGGTAATAACCGCCGCTTTTGGCCGTCGTGGCGGGCGCGGGCTTGGCTGAGACGGATGGGCCGCTGCCGCAACCGGCGAGCGCCAGCACGGCGGCGAGCATGCCCAGAATCGGGATCGATATCTTGTTCATGGCTGTATTTTATCGCGTCACGATTTGTTGAGCTGGCGATGCGTCGCCACGCTCATCAGGATGCCCACCCCCAGCAGCAGCGTGATGAGCGCGGTGCCGCCGTAGCTCATCAGCGGCAACGGCACGCCGACCACCGGCAGAATGCCCGATACCATGCCCATGTTGACGAATGCGTAGGTGAACAGATTGAGGCTCAGCGTGGCCGCCATCAGCCGGCCGAACAGCGTCGGCGCCCGCGCCGCGATGACCAGGCCGCGCGCGACAATGGCCAGATACAGCCCCACCAGGAAAATCGCCCCGACGTAGCCGAATTCCTCGCCGAACACGGCAAACACAAAATCGGTTGTCCGCTCCGGAATGAAATCGAGCTGGCTTTGCGAGCCCTGCATCCAGCCCTTGCCGAACATCCCGCCCGAGCCGATCGCGATGGTGGACTGGATAATGTGGTAGCCGGCGCCCAGCGGGTCGGACGTGGGATCGAGCAGGGTCAGCACGCGGCGCTGCTGGTACTCGTGCATCAAGCCCCACACCACGGGCAAGCTGGCTGCGCCGAGTACCCCACCGCCGAGGATCACCTTCCATGGCAGGCCGGCGAAGAACAGCAGATAGAAGCCCGAGGCGCCGATCATCAGCGCCGTACCGAGATCGGGCTGGCGCAGGATCAGCAGGAACGGCACCAGCAGCAGTACGCCGGCGACCAGGAAGTGCTTCGCGCGCAGCACCGCCTCGTTGCGCTGGAAATACCAGGCCAGCGTCAAGGGTAGTGCCAGCTTCAGCAGTTCCGACGGCTGGAACGCCATGAATCCAAGGTTCAGCCAGCGCCGCGAGCCGTTGCGGACCTCGCCGAACAGCGCCACGCCGATCAGCAGCACCACGCCCGCGACAAACAAGGGCGGCCCCACCCTGGACAGCAGATGCGGCGGCACATTGGCCATCACCACCATCACCCCCAGCGCCAGCCCGATGTTGATCAGGTGGCCGCTGATGCGCGCCGGGCTCTGCCCCGATGCGCTCGTCACCACCGCCAGGCTGATGCTCAGCAACACGAGCACAAGGGTCAGCAGAATGCCGTCCAGATGGCTCAATCTGCGCACGATCCAGTGGCTAGTCCGCGGCATTTTCTGCCTCCAGTTTCATGTCGCCGGGTCGCTTCCCGGTCAGGTAATAATCGAGGACTGCGCGCGCGATCGGCGCCGCGGTGCCGCTACCCGAGCCGCCGTTTTCCACCATCACCGCCACCGCGATGGTGGGGTTCTCGGTCGGGGCATAGGCAATGAACAGCGCATGGTCGAGATGCTTCCGGGTCAGCCGGTCGGCGTCGTAGCGCGCGCCCTGCTTGATGCCGACCACCTGCGCGGTGCCGGTCTTGCCGGCGACGGTGTACGAGGCGCCGGCCGCCGATCTGGCCGCGGTGCCGCCCGGGCGCATCACGTCCATCATGCCTTCGCGTACGACCTCCAGGTGTTTCGGAGTGATCGCCAGTTGGGCGCGCGCGCCACCCGGCTGCGGCCGCCAGGTATGGGTAAGCGGGTCGCGCACCGCCTGCACCAGGCGCGGCTCGATCCGCACGCCGCCGTTGGCAAGCATGGCCGCCGCCACCGCCAGTTGCAGCGGGGTGGTCAGGTGATATCCCTGACCGATGCCGGCAATCACCGTCTCGCCGGGATACCAGGGCTGCTTGAAGCGGCGCTGCTTCCAGTCGCGCGAGGGGAGCAGCCCGGATGACTCGCCGTCCAGATCGATGCCGGTTTTTTCGCCCAGGCCGAACTGCGCCAGGTAGTCGTGCATGCGATCGACCCCCATGTCCACCGCCAGCTTGTAGTAATAGACATCGCACGACTGGGAGATGGATCGGCGCAGATCGACGACCCCATGCCCGCCGCGTTTCCAGTCACGGAACTGATGGCTGCTGTTGGGCAGGCTGAAAAAGCCGGGATCGCTGATGCTGTCCGACGGCTTGCGCAACCCCAGTTCGAGGCCGGCCAGCGCCATCAGCGGCTTGATCGTCGAACCGGGAGGATAGATTCCCCGCAGGGCGCGGTTCACCATCGGCCGGTCCGCCGATTCGTTGAGCGACTTCCAGGTTTCCGGGTCGATGCCGTCGACGAACAGGTTGGGGTCGAATCCCGGCCGGGAGACCAGCGCCAGCACCCCGCCGGTATTGGGGTCGAGCGCCACCAGCCCGCCGAGGTAATCGCCGAACGCATGTTCGGCCACCGCCTGCAGTTCCGCATCGAGATGCAGGCGCAGATCCTTGCCCGGTACCGGCGGAATCCGCGACAGCATGCGCACCGCCCGGCCGCTGGCGTCTGTCTCCATCTGGTCGAAGCCGGTGCGGCCGTGCAGCAGGGTTTCGTAGCTCTGCTCCAGCCCGGTCTTGCCGATATGGGCGCTGCCCTTGTAGTTCTGCTCGCGGCCGTCGTCGCGCAGCTGCTGCAGGTCGCGATCGTTGATGCGGCCGACAAACCCAAGCACGTGCGCCATGCCTGGCCCGGCCTGGTAGTTGCGGAATAGCCGCGCCTTCACTTCCACCCCCGGCAGGCGATAGCGGTTGGCGGCGATGATCGCCACCTCCTCGTCGGTCAGCTTGCTTTTCAGCGGCACGGTTTCGAACTCGTGCGACTCGCTCAGCAAACGACGAAAACGCCGCAGCTGCCCCGGTGTGATCTCGATCAGCGTACCCACCTCGGCCAGCGTGGCCTCCAGGTTGTCGGTCCGCGCCCGCGTCAGCTCCAGCGTGTAGGCCGAATAGTTTTCCGCCAGGATGCGATCGTTACGATCGAGGATCAGCCCGCGGTTGGGCGCAGTGGGCACCCGCGAAATACGGTTGCTTTCGGCGCGCTGGATATAGTGCTCATGCTGTACGACCTGCAAATAAAACCCGCGCGCCAGCAGCGCGGCAGCCAGCAGCGCGACAAAGGCCGCGCCCACTTTCAGCCGCCCATGAAAGCGGGCCAGCTCACGATCCAGGTTTTTCAGTTGCGTGGCGAAACCCATTCGGAATCAGGCCCGATCCTGCATCCCCTTGCCGTGCCACAGACGCACAAACAGGGCAATCAGATACCACAGCACAGCGCTGCTCAACACCGGCAGCAGCATGGCAAGGCCGGTCGGCGGATTGACCGCCAGCCAGCCGATCAGAAGCACCAGCAGCTGCACCCCCAGCAGAATGGGGAACAGCTGCGCGGCCTGGCGGAGCGGATCGAACTGCAGCAGCCGCAGACGTAGAAACAGCACCAGATAGACGCCGACCACATACGCGATGGCGTGCTGTCCGAACACCGCGCCATCCTGGAAATCGGCCAGCAGGCCAAGAAAAAACGCCGCGCCGAAACTGATGCGCGCAGGCTGATGCAAGGTCCAGAACAGCACGCCGACCAGCACGAAGTCCGGCCGCAGAGCCAGTGCCAGGCCCGACCACGGCAGCTGCTCCAGCAGCACCGCCAGGGTCAGGGTGCCGAGTATGCGGCGCCAGCTGCCTACCGTATGCGTAGCCACGTTCATGGCTGAGTCACCTGCGGATCGGCGATCAGCACCAGCACGGCACGGGCGCGGTCGAGGCCCGCCAGCGGCAGGCATTCCACCCGCAAATAGGGGCTGGATTGCGAACGGGAAACCCGGCTCACGCGCGCCACCGGAATGCCGGCTGGATACAGCCGGTCAATGCCCGACGTCAGCAGGCGGTCGCCAGGCCGGATATCGGTCTGCGCCGGCATGTAACGCAGATCCATCTGGCTGCGCCCGTTGCCGGCGGCCAGTCCACGCTGACCGGTGCGCTCGACCAGCACCGGGGTCAACTGCCCCGAACTGCTCACCAGCATGACTTCGCTCGATCCCGGATACACCCGGCTCACCTGCCCCACCAGACCGCTGGCATCGACCACCGGCAGACCCCGGCGCAGCCCTGCGCCGCCGCCCTGGTCGAGGGTGATGCGCTGGGCAAACCAGTCATGCCCCCGATACAGCAAGGCAGCGTGGACCACTCTTTGGCCGGGACGCGATTGCAGTTGCAGCAGGGTACGCAATTCGGCATTTTCGCGAACCAGTTCTTGCGCAGTGTTCACATCGACCAGAAGCCGCGCACGTTCGGTCATCAGGGCATCGCGTTCTTTTTGCAGAAGGCGGTGGCGGACGAAGAAACCGCCGAGTTCGGCAGCGATGTCGAAGGGGGTACGCATGATCGCGCGGGCGGGCTGCAGCACCAGCGAAAATCCGCTGCGCAAGCCATCGAGCGCGTGATAACGGGTATCGATCGCCACACAGGATGCGCCGACCAGGAGCCAGATCAACAGGCGTGCCATCGGCCCCAGCCGGCGGGCGAACATGAGCTGGCCTGGCATCGCCATCAGTCGTTCCGGTCAGCCGTGCCGCGTGGAGCTACATTCACTCGTTGGTAAACACCGACGCCAGTTTGTCCATGTCTTCCAGGGCGCGCCCGCAACCGCGCACCACGCAGGTCAGCGGGTCGTCGGCGACAATCACCGGCAGCCCGGTTTCCTCCATCAGCAGACGGTCGAGGTCGCGCAGCAGCGCACCGCCGCCGGTCAGCACCATGCCCTTTTCGGCGATATCGGCGCCCAGTTCCGGCGGCGTCTGCTCCAGCGCCATTCTCACCGCGCTGACGATGGCGTTCAGCGGCTCGGTCAGCGCTTCGAGGATTTCGTTGGACGACACATTGAAGCTGCGCGGCACGCCCTCGGCCAGACTGCGGCCCTTGACTTCCATTTCCAGCACCTCGGCGCCGGGAAAGGCCGAGCCCATTTTTTTCTTGATCTGCTCGGCGGTCGCCTCGCCGATCAGCATGCCGTAGTTGCGGCGAATGTAGTTGATGATGGCCTCGTCCATGCGGTCGCCGCCGACGCGCACCGAGTTGGCATACACCACGCCGCCGAGCGAAATCACGCCGACCTCGGTGGTGCCGCCGCCGATGTCGACCACCATCGAACCGGTGGCCTCGGCCACTGGCAAGCCGGCGCCGATCGCCGCCGCCATCGGCTCTTCAATCAGATAGACCTGGCGCGCGCCGGCGCCGATCGCCGATTCGCGGATCGCCCGGCGCTCCACCTGGGTCGAGCCGCACGGCACGCAGATGATGATGCGCGGACTGGGGCGCAGCATGCGGGTGTCGTGCACCTTCTTGATGAAGTATTTGAGCATCTGCTCGGTGACGGTGAAATCGGCAATCACGCCGTCCTTCATCGGCCGGATCGCCTGCAGGTTGCCCGGGGTGCGGCCCAGCATCTGCTTGGCTTCCACACCCACCGCCTGCACCGTGCGCTTGCCGCCCACCATTTCGGTGCGGATCGACACCACCGAGGGCTCGTCCAGCACAATGCCGCGACCGCGCACATAAATCAGCGTGTTGGCGGTACCGAGGTCGATCGCGAGATCGGTGGAAAAATAGCTGGTCAGGAACTTGAACATGGTGGCGGCAACGCCCGCGTCAGGCGGGGCGAAAGGGCATAAAAAACAAGGGAGCTATGATACCCTAACGCGCTCCGTTCCCGTAAGTCAGCAGGTGTTTCCATGTCCCTCACCCCGGACGACGTCAAGCGCATCGCCCGCCTTGCCCGCATCGAAATCGACGATGCGCAGGCGCAGGCCACGCAAGCCCAGCTCAACACCATTTTCGACCTGATCGCCACCATGCAGGCGGTGGATACGGCCAGCATCGCCCCGATGGCGCACGCGCAGGAAGTGTATCAGCGACTGCGCGACGACGTGGTGACCGAAACCGACCGCCATGCCGCCTTCCAGGCCGTCGCCCCCGCGGTCGAGAACGGCCTCTACCTCGTCCCTAAGGTCATCGAATAAACCATGCCAGACGCCAGCCTTTCCGCGCTCGCCGCGCAGCTCGCCGCAAAACAGGTTTCCAGCCGCGAACTTGCCCGGCAGTACCTCGACCGCATCGCCGCGTTGAATCCGGCCATCAACGCCTTCATCACGGTGGACGCCGAGAAGACCCTGCTCGAAGCCGCCGCCGCCGACGCGCGCATCGCCGCGGGCCAGGCCGGCCCGCTCACCGGCGTGCCGATCGCGCACAAGGATATCTTCTGCACCGACGGCTGGCGCACCACCTGCGGCTCGAAGATGCTGCACAACTTCGTCGCGCCGTACGACGCGCACGTGATCCAGCGCTTCAAAGCCGCCGGCATGCCGAGCCTGGGCAAAACCAACATGGACGAGTTCGCCATGGGCTCCTCCAACGAGACTAGCTATTTCGGCGCGGTGAAAAACCCCTGGAATACGGCCTGCGTGCCCGGCGGCTCCTCGGGTGGCGCAGCGGCCTGCGTCGCCGCGCGCATGGCGCCCGCCGCCACCGGCACCGACACCGGCGGCTCGATCCGCCAGCCCGCCGCGCTGTGCGGCATCACCGGCTTGAAGCCCACCTACGGCCTGGTGTCGCGCTACGGCATGATCGCGTTCGCCTCCAGCCTCGATCAGGCCGGGCCGATGGCGCCGTCGGCCGAGGACTGCGCGCTGCTCCTGAACGTGATGACCGGCTTCGACCCCAACGACTCGACCAGCCTGGAGCGTGAAAAAGAGGACTACGCGCGCGACCTCGACCAGCCGCTCACAGGCCTGCGCGTCGGCCTGCCGCGCGAGTTCTTCGCCGAGGGCCTCAACAGCGAAGTCGCTGCCGCCGTCGAAGCCGCGGTCACCGAGCTGAAGAAACTCGGCGCCACGACCGTCGAGATCTCGCTCGCCAACTCGAAACTCGCGATCCCGGTGTACTACGTGCTGGCGCCCGCCGAGGCGTCCAGCAATCTGTCGCGCTTCGACGGCGTGCGCTACGGCTACCGCGCGCCGGACTACGCCAGCCTCGACGACATGTACTGCAAGACCCGCGCCCAGGGCTTCGGCGCCGAGGTGAAGCGCCGCATCCTGATCGGCGCCTATGTGCTCTCGCACGGCTACTACGACGCCTATTACCTGCAGGCGCAGAAGATCCGCCGCCTGATCGCCGACGACTTCAACCAGGCCTTCAAGGCCTGCGATGTCATCCTCGGCCCCACCGCACCCGGCACCGCATTCAAGCTCGGCGAAAAATCCGACGACCCGGTCGAGATGTATCTGAACGACCTCTACACCATTCCCGCCAACCTCGCGGGACTGCCCGGCATGAGTTTGCCCTGCGGCTTCGACGGCAAGGGCCTGCCGATCGGCCTGCAGCTGGTCGGCAACTATTTTTCCGAGGCGAAAATGCTCAACGTCGCCCACCAGTACCAGCGCGCCACCGACTGGCACATGCGGCTGCCACCGCAGGGTGAGGCGTCAGGTGTAAGGCGTGAGGGATGATCGCCATGTCCTGCGCCATGTTCCTCACCTCTGCCCCCTCACCCCTCACGAGGTTTTTCCTATGAAGTGGGAGACCGTCATCGGGCTGGAAGTCCATACCCAGCTCGCCACCCGTTCCAAGATTTTCTCGGGCAGCAGCACGGCCTTCGGCGCGGCGCCCAACACCCAGGCGAGCGCGGTTGACGTCGCGCTGCCCGGCGTGCTGCCGGTGCTGAACAAGAAAGCGGTGGAATGCGCGATCCGGTTCGGCCTGGCGGTCGACGCCACGCTCAACCGCGTCAATGTGTTCGACCGCAAGAACTACTTCTATCCCGACCTGCCCAAGGGCTACCAGATCAGCCAGCTGGCCAGGCCCATCGTCGAGGGCGGGACGCTGAAGATCGTGGTCGAGGGTGAAGAAAGAACCATCCACCTCACCCGCGCCCACATGGAAGAGGACGCCGGCAAATCGCTGCACGAGGATTTCCACGGCATGACCGGGATCGACCTCAACCGCGCCGGCACCCCGCTGCTGGAGATCGTCTCCGAGCCCGAAATGCGCTCCAGTGCCGAGGCCGTGGCCTACGCCCGCGCGCTGCATACGCTGGTGACCTGGATCGGCATCTGCGACGGCAACATGCAGGAAGGCAGCTTCCGCGTCGACGCCAACGTCTCGGTGCGTCCTGTCGGGCAGGCCGAATTCGGCACCCGCCGCGAGATCAAGAACCTCAACTCGTTCAAATTTTTGCAGCAGGCGATCGACTTCGAAGTCCGCTGGCAGATCGAGACGCTGGAAGACGGTGGCCGCATCGAGCAGGCCACGGTGCTGTTCGACCCCGACACCGGCGAGACGCGCATGATGCGCAGCAAGGAAGACGCGCACGATTACCGCTACTTCCCCGACCCCGACCTGCTGCCGGTGAAGCTCGACGAGGACTGGATCGAAGCGGTGCGCGCCGGCCTGCCCGAACTTCCCGCCGCAATGCAGGCACGCTTTCAGGCCGACTATGGCGTATCGGCCTACGACGCGGCGGTGCTGACGGGGTCGCGTGCGCTCGCCGATTTCTTCGAGGCAGCCGCCCGCGCCTGCGGCCAGGGCAAGCTCGCCGCCAACTGGGTGATGGGCGAACTCTCGGCCGCGCTGAACAAGGCCGAGCTCGATATCGCACAAAGTCCGGTCTCGGCAGCGCAGCTCGGCACGCTGATCGCCCGCATCCAGGACGGCACCCTGTCCGGCAAGCTCGCCAAACAGGTGTTCGAAGGGTTGTGGGAAGGCGCCGGCGAAGTCGACGCCATCATCGAGGCGCGCGGCTTGAAGCAGATGTCCGATTCCGGCGAACTGGAAAAGATCGTCGACGACGTGCTCGCCGCCAACCCGAAGTCGGTCGAGGAATTCCGCTCCGGCAAGGAAAAGGCCTTCAACGCCCTGGTGGGACAGGTGATGAAGGCCAGCCGCGGCAAGGCCAACCCGGCGCAGGTCAACGAGTTGCTGAAAGCCCGGCTGCAGTAAAAAACGGACGGGCCGAATGACCGGCCCGTCCGCTTCAACCCCACTCCAGAATTCAAGGCGCTGCCCCTGCAGCGAGGCTTGGCGCGATCTAAGGCTTGCCCGTCAGCTCGCGGAAGCGCGCCTTGTCGGCTGCATATTTCTCGCCCACCTGCACCATCGCCTCTTCGTTGTTGAGGATGGTGCGCTTCAAATCCAGGCTTTCCCGGGTGGTCTGATCCAGCTGTTCCTTCAGATTGGGCGAAACCGGGCGGCCCGCCTTTTTGGTAGTGGCGATGCGCGCCTTCAGCTCAGCCAGGTTCGCTTCCACCGTCCGGCTCCGGATTTCAGCCCCCTTGATCGCCAGTTTGTGATGCGCCAGCGCACGGTCGCGCGCCAGATCGATTTCCGCTTCGGTGGTGTAAGTCTGGGTCAGCGCGCGATCGAGCTGTGCCTGCTTGCCCTGTACCACCTCGATGCGCTTTTGCTCGGTCCGACGCTCGGCCTCGGCCTGACGCTCGGCCTCGGATTGCGTCCGCCGGACGACGTTGCCCTGTTTGCTCAACTCGGCGCCGCCGCTTTTCTGAAAGGTCGTCGGCGGCGTATCGCTGTAATGCACGCGGCCGTTACCGTCCACCCAGCGGTACATGGTCGCCTGCGCCGCGCCCGCGGCCAGAAGCAGAGCGGCTGCCAGCGCGCTATACGCCATACCTCGCACGGTAGCCTGCCACGGCCTGCAATTCTTGTTGTCTGTCTGCATCGCGTTCCAAAAACTCCACCAGATTGTCCAGCGTGACCACAGCCACCACCGGAATGTCATATTGCTCACGCACTTCCTGCACCGCCGACTTGTCGCCGCTGCCGCGCTCCATGCGGTCCAGCGCGATCACCACCCCGGCCGGCTCGGCGCCCGCGTGGCGGATCAGGTCCACCGACTCGCGCACCGAAGTCCCCGCCGAAATCACATCGTCGACGATCAGCACCCGGCCCTGCAGTTTCGCACCGACCACCGTGCCGCCCTCGCCGTGATCCTTGGCCTCCTTGCGGTTGTACGCAAACGGCACGCTCCTGCCCATACCCGCCAGCGCGATCGCGATACTCGCCACCAGCGGAATGCCCTTGTAAGCCGGGCCGAACAGCACGTCGAACGCGATGCCCGAGTCGACAATGGCTTTCGCGTAAAATTCGCCCAGCCGACGCAGCTTGTCGCCGTCGTTGAACAGCCCCGCGTTGAAGAAATAGGGGCTCATGCGCCCCGCCTTGGTCTTGAACTCACCAAAACACAACACATTCGAGGCAATGGCGAATTCCACAAACTCGGCTTTGTAATCGGACATTTTGTTAATTTCTTGAATCAATCTTGATGCGAATTATATCGGCCAACCTCAACGGCATCCGCTCCGCCGCCACCAAGGGCTTCTTCGACTGGCTGCCCACCCAGCACGCCGACGTCGTCTGCGTGCAGGAGCTCAAGGCGCAGGCCGCCGACCTCAAGCCCGAGTTCATCCAGTGCGACGGCCTCGCCGGCGCCTTCCACTACGCCGAGAAAAAAGGCTACAGCGGCGTCGGCGTCTACACCCGCACACAGCCGCAGAAAATAATCGAAGGCCTCGGCGTGCCCGAGTTCGATGCCGAAGGCCGCTATATCGAGGCCGACTACGGAAATCTGGCCGTCATCTCGCTCTACCAGCCCTCCGGCTCCAGCAGCGAAGAACGCCAGCAGGCCAAGTTTCGCTTCCTCGATGCCTTCTTCCCGCGCCTTGAAGCCCTGATCAAGTGCGGCCGCGAGATCGTCATCTGCGGCGACTGGAACATCGCCCACCGCGAGGTCGACCTGAAGAACTGGAAATCCAACCAGAAAAACTCCGGCTTCCTGCCCGAGGAGCGCGCCTGGATGACGCGCCTGTTTGATGAACTCGGCTGGGTCGACGTCTACCGCAGCCTCTACCCCGAGCATACCGGCGAGGCCTACACCTGGTGGAGCAACCGCGGCCAGGCGTATGCCAAGAACGTCGGCTGGCGCATCGACTACCAGATCGCCTCGCCGGGTATCGCGAAAGCCGCCCGATCCGCCAGCGTCTACAAGGACCAGCGCTTTTCCGACCATGCCCCGCTCATCGTCGATTACGATTACGCTCCATGACTCTACGCGCCCACCCCTGGTTTGCCGCCCTTGCGGTCTACGCCCACCCACGCGTCGTCGGCATGCTGTTCCTCGGCTTTTCTGCCGGGCTGCCGCTGCTCCTGGTGCTGGGCACGCTGTCGTTCTGGCTGTCGGAGGCGGGCATTGCGCGCGCGACGATCGGGCATCTCTCCTGGGTGGGGCTGGCGTATGGCTTCAAGTTTTTGTGGTCGCCACTGGTCGACCGACTGCCGCTGCCGTTTCTGACGGCGCGGCTGGGCAAGCGGCGGGCGTGGCTGCTGCTCTCGCAGGTCTGCATCGCCGCCGCGCTCTTGGGGATGGCGAACACCGACCCGGCACAGAACCTGACGCACATGGTGTACCTGGCGCTGGCGGTGGCGTTCGCCTCGGCGACGCAGGACATCGCGCTCGACGCCTACCGCATCGAGGCGGTGGAAATCGAGAAACAGGGCGCGATGGCGGCGACCTATCAGGCGGGCTATCGCATCGCGATGATCACCGCCGGCGCGGGCGCGCTGTGGATCGCGGCGGCGTTCGACCCAAGCGAAGCGACCTACGACTTCCGCCCCTGGCAGGTGGCATACACGGTGATGGCGGCGCTGATGGCAGTCGGCATGCTCACCACGCTGACCATCCGCGAGCCGGAAAAGAAGATTTCCTTCACCACCACCGAGCGCGAAGCACACACGCGGGAGCGCTTCGCCGCCGCCGGATTGCACGGCTGGCTGCTGACCGCCACGGCGTGGTTCCACAGCGCGGTGCTGGCACCCTTCATCGACTTCATCCAGCGCTACAAATGGCAGGCCGTGCTGATGCTGGCGCTGATCGCCGTCTACCGCATCTCGGATGTGGTGATGGGGGTGATGAGCAATCCCTTTTACCAGGAAATGGGCTTCACCAAGGACGAGGTGGCGACCGTTTCCAAAGTGTACGGCGTGATCATGACCATCGCCGGCGCCGGTCTCGGTGGCCTGCTGGTGATGCGCATGGGCGTGATGCGCACGCTGTTTCTCGGCGCGGTGCTGTCGGCGGCGACGAACCTGCTGTTCGTCTGGCTGGTCGGGCGTGGCCACGACGTCGGCGCGCTGGTGTTCACCATATCTGCCGACAATCTCTCCGCCGGCATCGCCTCCAGCGCCTTCGTCGCCTACCTCTCGAGCCTGGTCAACCAGGCCTATTCGGCCACGCAGTACGCGCTGTTCACCTCGGTGATGCTGCTGCTGCCCAAGTTCATCGCCGGCTTTTCCGGCGAGTTCGTCGATGCGTATGGCTGGGCGAGCTTTTTCACCGGCACGGCGCTGATCGGGGTGCCGGTTTTGCTGCTGGTCTGGCTGGTGGGGCGACAGGCAGACCAGCTTGTACGAAGAGGGGAAGCGGACGAGCGAGTTTAAGGTCTTTGCCTTTACTCCCGTCCTCCTTGTAAACAACCATGATCGAATTTTCCCTGCTCGCCGCCCTGCTCGCCGGCCTCCTCGGCGGGGTGCATTGCGTCGGCATGTGCGGCGGCATTGTCGCGGCGTTTTCCTTCCGCGCCGATGGCAGCACGCCGCCGTTCCGCCTGCACCTGGCCTACAACCTGGGGCGGGTGTCGTCGTATGCGATGTTCGGCGCGCTGGCCGGCGCGCTCGGCGCCTCGCTCAAGCTGGCGGACTTCGCGCCGGTGCAGATGCTGTTGTATGTTCTGGCGCAGGCCGTGATGATCCTGCTCGGCCTATATCTGGCCGGGTTCAACCAATGGGTGCTGATTTTCGAGCGCGCCGGCGGCGCCGTGTGGCGCCGGGTGAAGCCGTTGTTCCAGAAGCTGCTGCCGGTGAAGTCGCTGCCGCAGGCCGTGCTGGCAGGGATGGCCTGGGGATGGCTGCCCTGCGGGCTGGTGTATTCGGTGCTGGTGTCGGCGCTGGCGGCAGGCAGCCCGGCCTCCGGCGCGGCGCTGATGCTGGCATTCGGCCTCGGCACCTTGCCGAATCTGTTGGGAATGGGTTTGTTCGCCCGGCAGATCCAGCCCTTCATGCAGCAGTTGTGGGTGCGCCGCGCGGCGGGGCTGACGGTGGCCGGTTTCGGCGCGTGGGGCCTGCTGAGGTTGGTTTACTTGTAGAATTTCTGGGTGAACGTCATCTCGCGCTTCGGCTCGCCTTCCACTTCGACCGTGGCGGTGAATTTCAGGGTGTCGGGCGGGGTGACGCGGAATTCGCCCAGGTAGTAAATCGCGCTGCCTTCCCTGACTTCGCGCAGGGGGATGCTGGCCAACTGCTGGGTGGGATTGGTGGCGTAGACGGTGATCCGGGCCGGTACCGGCAACGGCACGCCGACCTGGTTCTGCTTCAGTACCGATATCGTGACCAGTCCGCGCGTCTTGCTGCGCTCGATCTTGTAGGCGCGTGCGACCTCGGGCAGCAGCTCGTCGGTGATCAGGGCGTTGTAGTGAATTTCGAGCGGGCCGAATTTTTGCGAGATTTCGGCGTGAGCAACCGCCGTGACTGCACATAGGAACACGGTGGCAAGCAGGCGCTTCATGGTCTCTCTCCTTGTTGCGGACGAAGTTGTTGTACTCCCGGATGGCTCATTCGGGCGAGATGCTTTGGGTAGGGCACTCCGTGCACCGACACCCTCATCCAAAGAACCATCTGAGTTAATTGTAGGCATTTATTGCAGCGTGGCGAGCCAGGCGCTCAGTTCGTCGAGTGCGCGACTGACCGCCAGATTGGCCGCCTGCGCGGCACCGGCCGCATCATAGGTCGTCAACGGCACCTGCTGTTCGAACACGCGACGCCCCAGCAGAGCACGCTGCTTCAGGTCGACCAGCTCGGCGCGCAGCACCAGGCGCATCTGCCCCGGCTCGCTGGCAGCGTCGTGATAGAACTCGACCAGTTCGGTGTCCAGCAGCATGTCGCCGCGCACATAGCCGCCGGCGGCACTGACATTCCAGGCACCCTGACGGTCGAGCCGGGTGCGCATGAGATCGGCGAAGCGCTTGCCGGGACGCTCGGTCCAGCGCGCGAACTGGTATTGGCCGCGGGTTCCGGCGCTGCGGCTGAAGACGAGCTGGTCAGTGTCGTAAAAGCTGCCGGTGGTGGTGTCGAGCACCAGCAAGGTTTGAGCATCGGCGCGCAGCGGGGCGGGATCGGTGGCGGACACGGGGTCGTTCAGCACGTAATACACCACGGTGGGGATTTTGGTCTTTTCGCCAAAATTGACGCAGCCGGTCAGCAACAGGCTCAGCGCGGCAAGGACAAGGGCGGATTTCATGGCATTTTTTCTCCAGGGCCGAGCCGCTGCTGACCCGGACCGAACAGGATGTCGCGCGGATTGGACAGGCGCTGTCCGGCGGTGTTGAGGGTTTCGGCGCTGGTGCGCACGTCGCGGCTGATGTTGGTCAATTCCAGCGTGCTGGTTTCGGTGAGTTGCAGAATTTGCCCGGAAATCAGGCTGGCTTCGTGCTGCAGCTTTTCCATCGCGACGGTCGCTTCCTTCAGCGCGATGTCGGCGTTCTCACCGATGCTGGTAATGCTGCCCTCGGCACGGGTGGCCGCCTGGCTGATGCTGGCGCCGGCAAAGCGGAATTCGTCGGAGGCATCGCGGATGCCCTGCACCACGGCGTCGAGGCTCTGCTTGTTGGCGGCCAGATGGGCGGACAATTCGTCGAGGTTGGCGAGCGTCTGGCTGATGGCGCGCTGGTTTTCGTCCGACAGCAGCGTGTTCATGCGTTCCAGCACCTGGGCACCGTTTTCCGCCATCCGGGACACCGCAGTGGCGACCTTGTCGATGTCGGAGCTGCCCTCGGCGATCACCGGGTAGCGCTCGCCCTCGGGCACCACGTCCAGCAAAGGCGCGTCGCTCGGGCCGTTGTTGATTTCAACCGACGCGATGCCGGTCACCAGGTTGCGCTTGATGTAGGCCTCGGCGCCGACATGCACCGGCACGCCCTCGTCGATGCGGGCGGTGACGCTGACGGCTTCATCGTTGCCCGTGGCGAAACGGTAGCTGTCGACCACGCCAACCTTGATGCCGCGGATCTTCACCGGACTGCCGACCGCCAAGCCGTCGAGCGACTGCTGCTTGAAGTAAAGCGTGTATTTCTGATAGTCGACGCGATCGGCCGCGCCCGACAGCCATATGACCACCACGGTCAACAGCGCAATCACCGCCAGCACCAGGGTGCCCACCAGGGTATAACGACCTTCAGTTTCCATGCGTGGTTTCCTCTTTCGACACCCGTGCGGCGAAGTAATCGCGCAGCCACGGGTCGTCGATGGTTTTCAGTTCAGCCACCGTGCCGCTGCCCAGCACACGGCCGTCCGACAGCACGATGATGCGGTCGATAATCGAAAACAGTGTATCCAAGTCGTGGGTAACGAGGAATACGGTGAGGCCGAGGCTGTCGGCCAGCAGCCGGATCAGCGCATCGAAGGCGCGCGCCGAAGTCGGGTCGAGACCCGAGGTCGGCTCATCCAGAAACAGCAGTTCGGGGTCGAGCGCCAGCGCGCGCGCCAGCGCCACCCGCTTGCGCATGCCGCCGGAGAGCTCGCTCGGGCGCTTTTTTGCGGCGTCCGGCGGCAGCCCGGCCAGCGCGAGCTTCAGCCGCGCCAATCGGCGGCAGGTGGCGTGCGGCAGCTCGGTGTGCTCGAACAGGGGGGTGGCGACGTTGTCCTCCACATTCATCGAGGAAAACAGCGCGCCATCCTGGAACAGCACGCCAAAGCGCTGGCGCAGCTGGTTCATCTGCTCGGGCGTGCTGTCCAAAACCGCCTGCCCGAAAAGCTCGATGCGGCCGGCCTGCGGCTTTAGCAGGCCAATGATTTCGCGCAGCAGCACCGACTTGCCGGAACCGCTGCCACCGATCAGCGCGACCACTTCGCCGCGCGCAACGGAAAGATCCAGATCGCGATGAATGCTGTTCCCGCCCAGCGTGGTGACGAGGCCGCGAACGTCGATGACGGTTTCTGTCATCAGATCCCCAGCTTCACGAACATGATGGCAAACATGGCATTGAGGATGATGATGGCGACCAGGCTCTGCACCACGGTGGACGTGGTGTTGGCGCCGACGCTGCGCGCGTCGCGGCTGACCGAAAGCCCCATGCGGCAGGCGATGAGCGCGATGAAGATGGCGAACACCGGCGCCTTGCCCAGGCCCACCAGCAGGGTTTTCAGGTCCAACACGTCCGCCACCCGGTCCATGAACATGGAATAGGAGATATCCAGCTGCTGCTGCGTCACCAGCATGCCGCCGGCCATTCCGGCGATGTCGCCGATGAAGACCAGCAGCGGCAGGGCTAGCAGCAAGGCCAGGATGCGCGGGATCACCAGCACCGCCAGCGGCGACAGGCCGAGCGTGGCGATGGCGTCGATTTCCTCGGTCACCTTCATGGTGCCGATCTGCGCGGTGATGGCGGCGCCGCTGCGCCCGGCCACCAGGACGGCGACAATGATCGGCGAGACTTCGCGCAGGATCGCCAGCAGCAGGCCGTCGACGACGAAAATGTTGGCGCCGTATTGCTGCGCCTGATCCCCCAGCAGGTAGGCGAACACCACGCCGAGCAGGAACAGCATGCCGATCACGATGGGAATCGCGCCGACGAACACCGTGCGCACCTGGGCGCCGAATTCGCGCCAGCGCCAGCGCCCCGGGCGCGGCAGCAACGCCATCAATTCGATGGACAGGCGACCGATGAAGTCGAGCAGGCCGACCACATGGCCCCACACGGCGATGCTGCCGCGCCCGGTGAGGGCGAGCACGCCTTCGCTGCGCGGGTCGGGCTGGGCGGCGGTGGCCGCGCTGTGCGGCGCCACCAGCTTGAACATCGCCAGATGCTGCGGCTGGAAGCCGCGCAGTTCGGGCATCGGGTCGCCAGCCTGCGGGCGCGCCGCGGCCAGCAGCAGCCACGCGCCGTTGGTATCAAGCCGGGTGACGCCGGCGCCGTCAAGGATGCGCACGGACTTGCCGGCCAGCTTCGGCAGCGCGGACGCGGCATCGGCTTGCCAGGCGCCGCTGGCGATCAGCGCGCCCTGCGCTTCGTCGAAGTGCGCGCTTGCCGCCGTCATGCGAGATTGAGCGGGTTGCCGGGATCGACGCCCGGCATGAAGGGCAGGCCGCGCTCGCGGTGGGTGACCTGATAGACGCAGCCGATCCAGTTGCCGATCACCGCCTCGGCGGTGTCGTGCCAGGTGTTGTCGAGCAGCGGCAGCAGGAGGGATTCCGGGAAGACCAGCGTCTCGCCCGCCTGCGTGCGGCTGCCGAATTCAGCCAGCAGCGCCTGCGCCTGGCGGTCGAAGTAGCGCGCCGGGAACGGCGGAAACGAAGCCAGCTTGCCGGCCGCGGCCAGCAGCAGGTCGCGCTTGTATTCCTTCAGCAGCGACACCGTGTCGTATTCGGGATGGCCCTGGAAGAACACGGTCCTGAGGCCGTCGCGGCTGACCGCCAGATGCACGCCGGCATCCGCGCTTTCGACCAGCACCTTGAGCCCCGCCGCCTCGAACTGCGCATGCGAGACATCGTTCCAGCGCGAATGCGGCACGTCGAAGCGGGTGTTGACGTCGGCCACCAGCGGATGGCGGACGTCGGTGACGCGGTGCTCGAACACGCCCCAGATCTTGCGGGACTGCTTCACCCGCGTCTGGCCGTGGCGGAACTGCATCACCGCATGGGTGGCGAGACACGAGCACAGGGTCGAGGTGACGTGGTCCCAGGCCCAGTCGATCACCTCGATCAGCGGCTCCCAAAACGGCTCGTCGGCAAGGCCGGGGTGGCTGACGTTGGCGCCGGTGATGATGAGCGCATCCAGCCCCTTCTCGCGAATGGCCTCGAAGGGTTCGTAATACTGCGCGATGTGCGCCTGCGCCGCCGCGCCACGCGGCAGCGTCGGCAGGGTGAAGGGGTGCATGTAGAACTGCGCGATCGGGTTGGATTCGCCGACCAGCCGGTAGAACTGCCGTTCGGTCGCCTCCAGCGCCGCATCCGGCATCATGTTCAGCAGGCCGACGTGCAACTCACGGATTTCCTGGTTGGCCGCGCGTTCGGTCGACAGCACCGTGATGCCGTCGCGGCGCAGGCGGCCGAAAGTGGGCAGGGCGTTATGCGCGACCAGCGGCATGTGCTTCCCCTGAGCCCTGAGCCTTTATGCCCTTCAGGGTACTGGCCCCTGACTCCTTGCGCGCAATGGCCATTTCCAGCAGCGCCAGGAAATCGCGCTCGTCGCGCACCTGCGCCACCTCCTGCGAGGTCACGGTGTAGCCGTACGGGCCGGCGATCGCCTCGTAGCGCGGGATGCGCGAGTGGAACAGGCGCGGGAACACCCAGCGCGCGAAATCGTCCGGCTCGACCTGGGCGACGTATTCGAGGCCTTTTTCCCGCAGGTAGACCGGCAGCTGTTCGGACAAAAAGGCCGGGCGGAAATACAGCGGCTTGGGATCGGACTGCGCGCGGCGGATCAGCGTGTCCTCCTCCTCGCGCGTGGTGGTCTGGATGTAGAGGATCAGCGTGTGTTCGGCCAGCAATTCGACCACGCCGGGTTCGTCCAGCTCGCACAGGCTGCCGCCGACGTCGTTGACGAAGTGCGGGTAGCCATAAACTTCCTGGCCCTTGCGGATGAAGCCCGGGACGTCGTGCATGGCGGCGATCTCGGCATCGCGATAGGCGGCCTGCCGGCGCGAAAACTCGTCCAGCGGCAGCCCGCCCCATTGGGGCCCGCCGAGCTTGCCGACAAAAGTGAGCACCGGCCCGAGATCGTGGATCTTGATATTGTTCTTGATGTCGATCCAGTCGCGCCGCAGCAGGTCGCGCAAAAACGGCACCTGCATCGCCTGATGCTTGATGATGTCCAGAATCGGCTCGTCGAGGTAGCGCGTGCCGATGCGGTAGTCGCCGGAAAAGTGGAACCAGTCGTGGCCGCGCAGCATGCGCGAGATGTGTGTCTTGCCGACGCCGGACATGCCGAGCAGGGTAATGCGCTTGGTCGGCCAGGCGCGGAAGGAATCGGGGGTGAAGTGCATGGAAGGCGTTTTCATGGAATCAGCGCGAAGCCTACCTAAAAGCCGTGCAATTAAAAAGGCCGGCGCACGCAGCCGGGTGACGGGCTTGTTCCGCGTGGCCGCGAGCCTACATTGAGTATGAGGGTTTTCCCGCTGCAATGGCGAAGCCAGCCTGGAGCAGGCGATGCAGGGGAAGCGCTAAACCGCAGCGCGTTGCCCCCATAATAGGGCCGCATCCCCTCACCCAACACCGCCATGACCGCCCCCCGCCTGCCCATCCTGTCTCTGCTCGAAACGCGCGTCCTCGGCGTGCTGTGCGAGAAACAGCACACCGTGCCCGACACCTATCCGCTGTCGCTCAACGCCCTGGTGGCCGGCTGCAACCAGAAGACCAGTCGCCACCCCGTCATCGAAGTGAGCGAGGCCGAGGTGCTATCCGCCATCGACAGCCTCAAGGGCCCGGCCCTGATCATCGAAACCAGCGGCGGTCGCGTCACCCGCTACGCCCACAACATGGAGCGGGGCCTGCGCCTGCCCTCGCAGTCCATCGCCCTGCTCACCACGCTCATGCTGCGCGGCCCGCAGACCTCGGGCGAGTTGCGCACCAACAGCGAGCGCCTGCACCGCTTCGCCGACATCTCGGCGGTGGAGGGCTTCCTGCAGGAACTGGCCGAACGCCCGGAAGGCGCCATGGTGGTCGAACTGCCGCGCCAGCCCGGCGCACGCGAGAACCGCTGGGCCCACCTGCTTTCCGGCGCCCCCGCCGTCGAGGAAACCCCGGTCGCGGCATCCTCGGTGGCCCCCTCCACCGCCGACGTCACCGTGGGCGAGATCGCCGCGCTCAAGGCCAACGTGGCGCGGCTGGAGGGCGAGGTCGACGCGCTGAAAGGCCTGGTGGGCAAGCTGTGTGCAGAACTCGGCGTTGCGGGCTGAGCAAGGCCGGCCCGGCATCAAGCCCGCGCGACCGCTGCCGAATTGATGCGCCCCACGGCTGAACGCATCGATCAGTACTGCACCACCGCAGGATCCAGGCTGCGCCACAGATACCAGGTGGCGACGGTGCGCCAGGGCGCGTGGCGTTCGCCGTGCTGGCGCAGGCTTTTGGGCGTGGGACGTTCGCCGCCCAGATAATGCAGGGCGACGGCCTTTTGCAGGCCGATGTCGTCGACCGGCCAGACGTCGGGGCGACGCAGGCTGAAGATGAGAAACATCTCGGCGGTCCAGCGGCCGATGCCGCGCACGTCGACAAGTTCGGCAATCACGGCCTCGTCTTCCATTTCTTTCCAGCGCGCCGGCTCGATAC
This sequence comes from Thiobacillus sp., assembly GCA_019459055.1. Lineage (GTDB taxonomy): Bacteria > Pseudomonadota > Gammaproteobacteria > Burkholderiales > Thiobacillaceae > Thiobacillus. The sequence continues at coordinate 128,986 of JAIBEI010000050.1, forward strand.
GGCCGTCGGAGAAATGCCCGGCGAGATCGACGATGTATTCCGCCTTGCGGCGCGACAGGCCGCAGGCGGCCAGCGCGTCCAGCTCCAGCGTGGCGATGCGTTCGGGGCTGACGGTCTGCACATAGCCGGCGAAGCGTCCCCACACGCTGTCGGCCGCCTTGACCGAGATCTGCTGGCCAACGATGGCGCGCGCCAGGGTCTGGAACGGGTCGCCGCGGTTGCCGAGCACGCAATCGGGATAGCGCGCGATGAGCGCGGCCATCACCGGATCGGCGGCGGCGAGTTCGATGCAGGCGGTTTGCCAGTAGGTGGGCGGGCGAAGGTTCACTGAAAATCCTTTTATCCGCGAAGGGCGAAGAAACGCGAAGAAACGTGAAGGAAAACAGGGGAAGCCAGGGAATCGCTAATTTGTCATTGCGAGGAGCGCAGCGACGCGGCATACGATTCCACATGGGCTTCAGCCCATAGTGGATCGAAATCCTTTAGGGCAATCCAGAAATGCCCGCTTAATCAAATACGCTGGATTGCTTCGCTGCGCTCGCAATGACAGCCATAAATTAATCAACGCTTCGCGCCCCTTCGCGTCCCTCGCGGACAGGTTTTTCCCGAATCACAACAAAATAATGTCGTACTGCTCCTGCGGATAGGTGGTCTCGACCTGCATCGACACCGGCTTGCCGATGAAATCGATGAGTTGGGCAAGACTGTCGGATTCCTCGTCGAGGAACAGGTCGATCACGTTCTGCGAGGCGACGATGCGGTATTCGCGCGCGTCGAACTGGCGCGCTTCGCGCAGGATTTCGCGCAACACGTCGTAGCACACGGTCTGCGCGGTCCGGATTTCGCCGCGTCCGGCGCAGGTGGGGCAGGGTTCGCACAGGATGTGTGCCAGGGACTCGCGGGTGCGCTTGCGCGTCATTTCCACCAGTCCCAGCGCGGAGAAGCCACTGACGGTGGTGCGGGTGGGGTCGCGCGCCAAGGTTTTTTTCAGCTCGGTCAACACCGCTTCCTGGTGCCCGGCATTGTCCATGTCGATGAAGTCGATGATGACGATGCCGCCGAGGTTCCTGAGGCGCAGCTGGCGCGCGATGGATTGCGCGGCTTCGAGGTTGGTCTTGAAGATGGTGTCGTCAAAGTTGCGCGCGCCGACGAAGCCACCGGTGTTGACGTCGACGGTGGTCAGCGCCTCGGTCTGGTCGATGATGAGGTAGCCGCCTGATTTGAGGTCGACGCGCCGCCCCAGTGCCTTGGCGATTTCCTCCTCGATGGCGTGCAGGTCGAACAGCGGCCGGTCGGCGCCGTAATGCTGAAGCTTGTCGAGCACCGCGGCCGTATAGTTCTGCGCGAATTCGGCCATGCGCTGATAGGTTTCGCGCGAATCGATGAGAATGCGGCTGGTATCGCGATTGACGAAATCGCGCAGCACCCGCAGCGACAGGTCGAGATCCTGGTACAGCAGGCACGGCGCCGCGCAGTTGCCGCGCGACTGGATGCTGCTCCACAGCCGCCGCAGGTAGTCGATGTCGGCCTGCATTTCGGCGTCTTCCGCAGTCTCGGCCATGGTGCGCACGATGAAGCCGCCGGTGGCGTCTTCCGGCATCAGCCGATGCAGTTTCTGGCGCAACTGCTCGCGCTCTTCCTCGCCTTCGATCTTCTGCGAAATGCCGATGTGGCTTTCCTGCGGCAGATACACCAGATAGCGCCCGGCGAAGCTGATCTGGGTGGACAGCCGCGCACCCTTGGTGCCGAGCGGGTCCTTGATCACCTGCACCATCAGGCTCTGGCCCTCATGCAGAATCTGCTCGATCGGGCGCTCGGGTTCGGCACCGTGACGCTCTTCCCAGATGTCGGCAACATGCAGGAAGGCTGCACGTTCCAGGCCGATGTCGATAAAGGCCGACTGCATGCCTGGCAGCACGCGCACTACGCGCCCCATGTAAAGGTTGCTCACCAGCCCGCGGCACTGCGCGCGTTCGATGTGCAGTTCCTGCACCGAGCCCAGGTGCAGCACGGCGACGCGGGTCTCCTGCGGGGTGACGTTGACGAGGATTTCTTCGCTCATGACGGAATGGCCCGCAATACTTCAGATAGCAAGGCCGAAGGCTCTCAATAAAATGGACGTGTCGTATAACGGCAAACCCATGACGCCGCTGTAGCTGCCGTCGACATGTTCGACAAATGCGCCGGCGCGCCCCTGGATGGCGTAGGCGCCGGCCTTGCCGAGATATTCGCCGGTTTCCAGGTAGCGCGCGATGGTCACGGCATCGAGCGCGGCGAACCGGACCCGGCTGGACGACAGGCGCAGTTCCATCCGCTCGCCATGCTGCACCGCCACCGCGGTGTGCACCTGGTGCTCGCGGCCGGACAGGCGCTTCAGCATGGCCTCGGCCTCGGTGCGGATGGCCGGCTTGCCGAGAATGGCGCCGTCCACTTCGACCACCGTATCCGCACCCAGCACCGGAAAGCGCAGCAGGTGGCGCGCATCCACCGCGTGCCAGCCGCAGGCGGCCTTTTCGGCCGCCATGCGCTGCACGAAGTCGGTCGCGGCCTCGCCGGCGTGCGGGATTTCGATAACGTCCATGCGGCCACGCACGGCGCGCAGCGGCAGCACGTCGAAGGCAACCCCGATCTGCTTCAGCAGGTCTCGCCGACGCGACGACTGCGAAGCCAGATAAATCCGTTTATCAACCAGCATGTTTCTCGTTATCTCCCCTCAATCCCGATGGTAGGGATGTCCCTTGATAATGCATACGGCACGATATAACTGCTCGACCAGCAGCACCCGCGCCAGCGCATGCGGCAAGGTCAGTTTCGACAGTCCCAGCAATTTGCCGGCACGCGCTTTCACGCTGTCGGCGAGGCCGTCCGCCCCACCGATCACGAACGCCGGCGAAACCCCCTCGGCCATCCAGCCCTGGAGCCAGGCGGCCAGTTCGCGCGTGGTCACTTGCGCGCCGCGCTCGTCGAGCACCACCGGCACACAGCCGGCAGGCAGCGCCGCCAGAATGCGCTCGGCCTCCAGCTGCCGCGCCCGCGCGCCGTCCTCCCCCGCCACCCGATGCCCTGGCTTGATTTCGGTCAGCGTAAGCGGCAGATCGGGCGGCATGCGGCGAACATAGTCGTCGCAGCCCGCATCGATCCAGCCGGGCATCTTGTGGCCGACTGCGATCAGGTGCAGTTTCAATTAATGGTCTGTTTGTATATGTCGGGCGCGTGCCGCTTCGGCCGCACCCCACAACTCTTCCAGATTGTAATGCGCGCGCGTGGCAGGCAGCATCACATGGACGATCACGTCGCCGAGGTCGAGCAGCACCCACTCGCCGGTATCTTCGCCTTCCATGTTGCCGACGTATTCGTCGGCTTCCTTCATCTTGACGCGCACATTGTCGGCGAGTGCGCGGGTTTGACGATTGGACGTGCCGCTGGCGATTACCATGCGCTCAAACAGCGCGGTGAGCTTGCCGGTGTCGAGCACGGTGATGTCTTGCGCCTTGACGTCTTCAAGGGCGGCGACGATCAGTTTGATTTTGTCTTCGATTTTCATGGGGATAGGTAAAGTTGGTGTTCGTAAATATAGTCGAGCACGGCGTCGGGCAGCAGATAACGGGCGCTGCCGTGCCGTGCCAGGGTGTCGCGGATGGCGGTTGCCGAAATATCCAGCGGCGTCGTCTGCCGCAACAGCACCGAGCCAGCCGGGCCGGAGACCGGACCGTCGGTTGGCTGCCGTTGCGAAACTTCCTTTTTCAAAATCTCCGGCATGGCATCGGACTGCAGCGGCCGCGCGCCGGGACGCGCGGCCACCGCAATATGCGCCAGCCCGAACAGCTGCCGCCATTCGTGCCAGCTGGGCAAACCGAAAAATGCATCCCCCCCCAGCAGCAGCCACAGCGGCTGCTCAAAACCCAGTTCGGCGCGCAAGGCCGCCAGCGTGTCGACCGTGTAGCTCGGGCGCGGGCTCTCCACTTCGCGCGCATCCAGCACGAAGCGCGGATTGCCGGCAATCGCGCGGCGCACCATCTCCAGCCGATGGCCGGCGGCGGTGCGCGGTGTGCCACGGTGCGGCGGCTGCCCGGCGGGGATGAACCGCACCTGCTCCAGGCCAAGCCCTTCGGCCATTTCCTCGGCCAGCCGCAGATGGCCGAAATGGATGGGGTCGAAGGTGCCGCCCATCACGCCGATGGCGTGGTGGGGGTGAGGGGTGTCCGCAAGGGATACCGTCCCAGGCGCTGACCGCGCCAGTGACATAAGGGGTGAGGGGTGAGGGTTCATGCGCCCACCCTCACCCCTATCGTCTCACGCCTCACCGTTCTGCTCATCCGCGCACGTGGCCATCCCCCAGCACCACCCATTTCTGGCTGGTCAGCCCTTCCAGGCCGACCGGGCCACGGGCGTGGATCTTGTCGGTGGAGATGCCGATCTCGGCGCCGAGACCGTATTCGAAACCATCGGCGAAGCGGGTCGATGCGTTGACCACCACGCTGGCCGAATCGACCTCGCGCAGGAAGCGGCGCGCGCGGCCGTAATCCTCGGTGACGATGGCGTCGGTGTGCTGCGAGCCGTGGGTGTTGATGTGGGTCATCGCGGCGTCGAGGTCGTCGACCACCTTGACCGCGATGATGGGGCCGAGATATTCCTCGGTCCAGTCGGCTTCGACCGCGGCTTTCAATTTGTCCGCCGCGATGCCGACGCCCTGCATGATCGCCAGCGCTTCCGGGCAGGCGCGCATCTCGACGCCCTTGCCGGCGAGCATGCGGCCGATCTCGGGCAGCGCGACGGCGGCAATGCCGCGCGCCACCAGCAGCGACTCGGTGGTGTTGCAGGTGCCGTAGCGCTGGGTCTTGGCGTTTTCGACGATCTTCACCGCCTTGGCGAGGTCGGCACGGTCGTCGACGTAGACGTGGCAGTTGCCGTGCAGGTGCTTGATCACCGGCACCCGCGCCTCGCCGGTGATGCGCTCGATCAGCCCCTTGCCGCCGCGCGGCACGATGACGTCGACGTAGTCCTTCATGGTGATGAGTTCGCCCACCGCGGCGCGGTCGGTGGTCTCGATCACCTGCACCACGGTTGCGGGCAGCCCGGCGGCTTCCAGCCCTTCGCGCACACAGGCGGCGATCGCCTGGTTGGAGTGCAGCGCCTCGGAGCCGCCGCGCAGGATCGCCGCGTTGCCGGATTTCAGACACAGCCCGGCGGCGTCCGCCGTCACGTTGGGGCGCGCTTCGTAAATGATGCCGATGACGCCGAGCGGCACCCGCATCTTGCCGACCTGGATGCCGGAGGGCCGGTACTTGAGGCCGTCGATTTCGCCGACCGGGTCGGGCAGCGCTGCGATCTGCTCCAGGCCTTCGGCCATGCCGGCCACCGCTTTTTCGTTAATCTGCAGGCGGTCGAGCAGCGCAGCGTCGAGCCCGCCGGCGCGCGCCTGCTCCATGTCGCGCGCGTTCGCCTCCAGCAGTTTGGCGGCATCGCGCCGGATCGCCGCGGCCATCGCCAGCAGGGCGCGATTCTTCTGATTGGTGTCGGCGCGGGCAATCGCACGCGAGGCTTCGCGCGCCTGCCGGCCGACCGTCTGCATGTAAGTTTTAACGTCCATCATCTTTTTCCATTGCCTACCGGTTGAGCCAGATTCATGCCCACACGCAACAGCGTGTCCCAGGGATCGCCCACCCGCTCCAGCCCCTTGGCCTGGCGGTCGATCAGCGCCAGATCGGCCAGCGCAGTTTCGATCTGCGCCAGCCCCAGGCGCTTCACTGCCCGCTCGATCTGCGGCGCGCGCTGCTTGTCGCGCCCCCACAGCGTCCGCGTCAGGCCGGACAAGCTTTCACCCTGTGTCACCGCCAATTTTAGCCTGAGCAGCAGGCCCACCGCCGACGTCACCTGCCACAGGATCGCCGGCACGGCCTCGCCCGCATCCCTGAGATCGGTCACGATCTGCGCAAAGCGCGCGCTGTCGCCCGCATACAGCGCATCCGCGAGGGCGTCGGCTTCCAGCCGGCTGACGTCGACCACGGCATGCTCGACGTCGGTCAGCGTCACCGCCCTAAAGGACTCCGATCCACTAGGCGCTAAAGCGCCTGTGGAATCGTATGCCCCCGGCGGCAGCAGCAGCGCGAGCTTGTCGATTTCCTGCTGCGCCGCCAGCAGATTGCCCTCGACCTGGTCGGCCAGAAATTCCAGCGCGGCGCGGTCGGCGCGCAGCCCCTGCCTGGCGAGGCGGCGGTCGATCCAGGCGGGCAGCTGGGCGCGTTCGATCGGCCGCGCCTCGACCACCACGCCGGCGGCCGCCAGCGTGGTGAACCAGCGGCTTTTCATGGCTTTCCAGTCCAGACCCGGCAGGCTGATCAGAGTGAGCGTGTCGGCCGGAAGCCTGGCGGCATAGGCCTCCAGCGCCTTGGCGCCATCGATGCCGGGCTTGCCGGAAGGGACGCGGATTTCGGTCAGGCGGCGCTCGGCGAACAGCGAGAGGTTGTCACCGCCGGCAAAAATGCTCTGCCAGTTGTAGCGCCCCTGCACGTTGTAGACGTTGCGCTCGCTGTGCCCGGCCACACGCGCCGCCGCGCGGATGGCGTCACACGCTTCCTGCGCCGCCAGCGGCTCGTCGCCGACCACCACGTAGAGCGAGGCAAGGCCACGCGCAAGCTGGTCGGGCAGACGGTCGGCCGCGATGTTCAACTGCCGGGACCAATGCTTTGCAGACGGCGCATGATCCGCCGTGCAGCGCTGTCGTCCATGTCGCGATACAGCAGCTGCTCCTCGGCCGACTTGGCCAGCACCTGCGCGTCGTCATACGTGATGTCGCGGGTGAACTCGATGGTCTCGTCCGCGGCCAGCGTGCGTCCGTCCTTGTCGCGGATGCCGTAGGTCAGCTGCAGGCCGAGCCGGTATTCGGTGACGCGTCCGGCGCCGGACAGCGAAAGGATGGTTTTACTGCGCGTTTCCTGGCCGAGAACCAGCACAGCCTCGGCTTCGGCGGCACTCGCGGCCAGACGGGTCTGTTTGCTCGCAGTCAGCGCACGACGGATGCGCTGCGCCACCGCGCCGTCGTGCGGCGCGTCGACATGCAAGCTGGCAAACGGCACCTCATCCAGACGGCGCAGCTGGAAGCCGCATCCCGCTGCAAGCAGCGCCGGCACGACGGCAAGGAAAAATCGGCGGTTCATACGACGATATTAACCAAACGCCCCGGCACCACCACCACTTTTTTCGGCGGTTTGCCTTCCAGGTATTTCTGCGCGACCTCGCTCGCCAGCGCCGCCGCCTCGACCGCCTCGCGCGTCGCCGCCGCCGCCACGCGGATCTGCCCGCGCAGCTTGCCGTTGACCTGCAGCATCAACTCAATTTCTTCCTGCACCAGCGCAGCCTCGTCCACTGTCGGCCAAGCCATCACGGCGTCCGGCTTCAACTCGGCGTACAGCGCCTCACCAATGTGCGGCACGATGGGCGCGAGCATGGCGACCGCGGCTTCCAGCACTTCCTGGCGCACGCTGCGCGTCGTGACATCGTCGCCCTCCAGTTTGGCCAGCGCGTTCATCAGTTCCATCACCGCAGCAATCGCGGTGTTGAACTGCTTGCGGCGCTCGATATCGTCGCCCACCTTGTGGATGGTCTGGTGCAGCTGGCGCCGCAGGGTTTTGGCCGCATCCGGCAGTTCGCCGCCGGCAAACGCCGCCACCGTGCCGCCCTGAACATGCTCGAACGCCAGCTTCCACAGCCGCTTAAGAAAGCGATGCGCGCCCTCGACGCCGGCGTCCGACCATTCCAGGCTCTGTTCCGGCGGCGCGGCGAACATGGTGAACAGGCGCGCGGTGTCGGCGCCGTACTGGTCGATCAGCGCCTGCGGGTCGACGCCGTTGTTCTTCGACTTCGCCATTTTCTCGGTGCCACCAACGACCACTGGCTGGCCGTCGGCCTTCAGCGCCGCGACGCCGTCGCGTGTCTCGACGTCGGCCGGGTTGAACCAGGTCTTCTTGCCGTCGGCCGACTCGCGGTAATAGGTGTCGGCGATCACCATGCCCTGCGTCAGCAGGTTGACGAAGGGTTCGTCGCTGGAAACCAAGCCCTCGTCGCGCATCAGCTTGTGGAAGAAGCGCGCGTACAGCAGATGCAGGATCGCGTGCTCGATGCCGCCAATGTACTGGTCGACCGGCAGCCACTGGTCGGCGCGCGCGTCAAGCATGCCGCCGTCGAAATCAGGGCAGGCGTAGCGCGCGTAGTACCACGACGACTCGACAAAGGTGTCCATGGTGTCGGTCTCGCGCCGCGCCGGCTTGCCACATGTGGGACACGCGCAATTCACGAAATCGGCACGCTTGTTGAGCGGATTGCCCGAACCGTCCGGCACCACGTCCTCCGGCAGTACCACCGGCAGCTGCCCGGCCGGCACCGGCACGTCGCCGCAGACCTCGCAGTGGACGATCGGAATCGGGCAGCCCCAGTAGCGCTGGCGCGAGATGCCCCAGTCGCGCAGGCGGAACTGGGTTTTCTTTTCGCCCAGGTTCAGCGCGGCGAGGTCGGCAGCGATGGCGTCCACCGCGGCTTCGTAGCCGAGGCCGTCGTACTTGCCGGAGTTGACGCCGCACCCGCGCGCCTTGTCTGCGTACCATTCCTGCCAGGCGTCGAGCGAGAAGGTCTCGCCTTCAACGCCGATCACCTGCTTGATCGGCAGGCCATATTTCTGCGCAAAGCCGAAATCGCGCTCGTCGTGCGCCGGCACCGCCATCACCGCGCCTTCGCCGTAGCTCATCAGCACGTAGTTGCCGACCCATACCGGGATGGATTCGCCGGTGAGCGGATGGGTCACTTTGAATCCGGTGTCCATGCCCTTCTTTTCCATCGTCGCCATGTCGGCTTCGGCCACGCTGCCCTGCTTGCATTCGGCGATGAAGGCGGCGAGTTCTGGGTTGCTTTCAGCCGCGCGGGTGGCGAGTGGATGCTCGGCGGCGACGGCAACGAAGGTCACGCCCATGAGGGTGTCGGCGCGGGTGGTAAATACCCACAATAAATCGTCAGGGGTGAGGGGCGAGGGGTGAGGGGTGGCCTTGACGCCTGCGGCGGGGATTTTGAACGCCAGCCGCACGCCGACGCTCTTGCCGATCCAGTTGGCCTGCATGGTCTTCACCCGCTCGGGCCAGCCCGGCAGGTTGTCGAGGCCGGACAGCAGCTCGTCGGCGTACTGGGTGATACGGAAGAAGTACATCGGGATGTCGCGCTTTTCCACCAGCGCGCCGGAGCGCCAGCCGCGCCCGTCGATCACCTGCTCGTTGGCGAGCACCGTCTGGTCGACGGGATCCCAGTTCACCGTGGCCATCTTCTTGTAGATCACGCCCTTCTCGAACAGGCGGGTGAACAGCCACTGCTCCCAGCGGTAATAGTCCGGCTTGCAGGTGGCGAGCTCGCGCGACCAGTCGATGGCGAAGCCCAGCGCCTTGAGCTGGGTGCGCATGTGGTCGATGTTGGCGTAGGTCCAGGCGGCGGGCGGCACGTTGTTGGCGATGGCCGCATTTTCCGCCGGCAGGCCGAAGGCGTCCCAGCCCATCGGCTGCATCACGTTGAAGCCGCGCATGGCGTGGTAGCGCGCCAGCACGTCGCCGATGGTGTAGTTGCGCACGTGGCCCATGTGCAGCCTGCCCGACGGGTAGGGGAACATCGACAGGCAATAGTATTTGGGGCGATCGGAGTCGTCGCGGGCGCGGTAGGTCTGGCTGGCCGTCCACCGCGCCTGGGCGGCGTGTTCGATTTCCGTAGGAAGGTATTTTTCTTGCATCGCAACAACCGCATGGAATCAAGGCGGCGATTATACCCGCCCGCCCGGCCGCATCGGCCGAACGCGCGCGATGAGCCACGCCATCTGGCGTCTGTTGCACGGGGCATTTATCATCCCCGGACGCCCCCCCAAACGTGCCCGGCCGGTTTGCTTTCATCCCCCACAGGAGTCCCTCATGAAAACGCTGCTTCCGCTTGCCCTGCTTGCCGCCTCCCTGCCTGCCATGGCCGCCCAGCCCGACGTGCTGCCGGTCAGGCAGATCGGACTGGAACTGGCGCGCGACATCGCCATGGCCGCGATCGAGGCCTGCCGCCAGGACGGCTACAACGTTGCCGCCGTGGTGCTTGACCGCGCCGGCAACCTCCAGGTGGCGTTGCGCGACACCCTGGCGGCGCGCCACACTCTGGAAATCGCCGAGCGCAAGGCCGGCATGAGCATCATGTCCGGCAGCGGCTCCGGCGAATTCCGCGCCGCCCGCGGCGACATCCGCCCCGAGCTCAACCACATCGACGGCCTCATCGTCATGGACGGCGCGTTGCCGATCCGCGCCGCCGGCAGCCTGATCGGCGCCGTCGGAGTATCGGGCGCGCCAGGCGGCGAAAAAGACGCTGCCTGCGCCACAGCTGCGCTGAAAAAAGTCGAGGAAAGGCTGGAGTTCGCCCTGTAGGACCGGCCAGCCGGGCTTTCGCACGCGGGTGACAAGCCCTGCCCCGCGCGGGGAGTGCGTGGTTGTTGGCGCATACGACTCCACATGGGCTTCAGCCCATAGTGGATCGGAGTCCTTTAGGGCCTCAGCGCCCTACTACCACGGCCTGCCCCTTGCGGGTAAAATGCGGCGTTTTCGCCCAATTTTCACCCATCCTTCAGGGAGTCCCAACATCATGTCCAAGAAGCATCCCGTCATTGCGGTCACGGGTTCGTCCGGCGCCGGCACCACCACCGTCAAGCGCGCGTTCGAGCACATCTTCTTCCGCGAAAAAATCAACGCCGCCGTGATCGAAGGCGACAGCTTCCACAGCCTGTCGCGCGTCGAATTCAAGGAAGCCGTGAAGAAAGCCGAAACCGAAGGAAACATGTCGTTCAGCCACTTCGGCCCGCAGTCCAACCGCTTCGACAAGCTGGCCGAACTGTTCGAAACCTATGGCAAAACCGGCAGCGGCAAAAAGCGCTACTACATCCACAGCGACGAAGAAGCCGCCGAGCACAACAAGCGCCTCAGCACCAGCCTCAATCCCGGTGAATTCACCCCGTGGGAAGACGTGCCGGCCGGCTCCGACGTGCTGTTTTACGAAGGCCTGCACGGCCTGGTGAAGACCGACGACGTCGACGTCTCCAAGCACGTCGACCTCGGCATCGGCGTGGTGCCCATCGTCAACCTCGAGTGGATCCAGAAAATCCACCGAGACGGCGCCGAGCGCGGCTATTCGGCCGACGTCATCGTCGACACCATCCTGCGCCGCATGCCGGACTACGTGAACTACATCACCCCGCAGTTCTCGCGCACCGACATCAACTTCCAGCGCGTCTCCACCGTCGACACCTCCAACCCCTTCATCTCCCGCGACATCCCAACGCCGGACGAGAGCTTCATCGTGATCCGCTTCCGCGAGCCCAAGGGCGTCGACTTCCCCTACCTGCTGAACATGATCCAGAACTCCTTCATGTCGCGCCGCAACACCATCGTGGTGCCGGGCGCCAAGATGGGCTTCGCCATGGAGTTGATCCTGGCACCGATCATCCAGGACATGATCGCCGGCAAGGGCAAGTAAGAAAGAAGGTTTGCCTGAATGAAAAACGGAGCCTGCGGGCTCCGTTTTTGTTTTGCGTATGCCTGAACAAGCGATCGTCAGCGTGCGGGCTCTGCCACAAAAATCTCGACGCGGCGGTTTTTCGCACGGCCGTCTATCGTGTTGTTGTCAGCGATCGGTTCGCGCGAACCGCGACCATCGATGGCGATGCGGTTTGTCGCCACCCCGCGCGCAACGAGGTAATCGCGCGTCGAGGCGGCGCGATTGACCGAAAGCGGGTTATTGATCGCATCCGTGCCGGTGCTGTCTGTGTGGCCGATGATAGTCACCATCGTCACCGGGTTTTGATTCAGGGTGGTGGCGAAGCGATCGAGGATCGGACGCAGGTTCGATTTGATTTCATAGCGGTTGGTGTCAAACGAAACATCGCTCGGGATGTCCAGCTTGAGCTGGTTGTCGGCGGTCTGACTCACGCTCACGCCGGTTCCCTCGGTGGCCTGCTCCATCTCGGCCTTCTGTTTCTCCATGTGCTTCGACCACATGTAGCCACCACCCGCACCCACTGCCGCGCCGATCGCCGCGCCGGTCGCGGCGCTTTTGCCCTTGTTGCCGCCGGCTGTCGCGGCGCCAATTACCGCTCCGGCAACTGCGCCAATCCCCGCGCCTGTGCCGGTGGTTTTTTGCGTTTCGGACATATTGGCGCAACCGGAAATACCGCTGAGGCCAAATGCCACGGCACTAAGAGAAGCAATGATTCTTTTCATTCGATGACTCCAATTTCTTTAAAAAATTTCGTTGTAGGTACGCGTGCAAAGCCTCTGCGTCTGCCTTGTCCGAACAGTCCAAGTATGCACCAATTTCACGACCGACCGCTTACCGGGAAACAATCGTGTCCGGCCCCATACCTACTCACGCTCACCAGACCGCGGGATAACGCGTGCGCACGAATGCCTCGAATTCGTCGGCCGGCTTCGGCTTGCTGAAGTAATAGCCCTGCACTTCGTCGCACCCATGCTCGCGCAGGAACGCCAGCTGCGCTTCGGTCTCGACGCCCTCTGCAATGGTCTTCAGGCCCAGGCCTTTCGCCAGGCTGATGATGGCGACGACGATGGCCCGGTCCTCCGAATCTTCGCCGATGTCGCGCACAAAGGACTGGTCGATCTTGAGCTTGTAAACCTTGAAACGCTTCAGATAGCTCAGCGACGAATAGCCGGTGCCGAAATCGTCGATCGCCAGGCGGATGCCGCACGCGTGCAGGCGATCTATCACCGCGATGGCCGCGGGCGCATCCTCCATGGCCACCCCTTCGGTCAGTTCCAGTTCCAGATGCTGCGGTGCCAGCTGTTCTTCTTCGAGAATCTGCGTGACCAGCTCCGGCAAGTGCGGGTGACGGAACTGGACGGCAGACAGGTTCACCGCCATCACCATCGGCGCGAGGCCGGCTTCCATCCACGCTTTCATCTGCCGTACCGCACTGCGCAGCACCCATTCCCCGATTTGCAGGATCTGGCCATTTTCTTCGGCGATCGGGATGAAGTCGGCCGGTGCAATCAAGCCCAGCTCGGGATGCTGCCAGCGCACCAGCGCTTCCACGCCGACGATGCGCCCGTCGCGCAGCGAGATTTGCGGCTGATAGTGCATCAGCAACTGCTTGCGCTCCAGCGCGCGGCGCAGGTCGTTTTCCATGTGCAGGTTGTGGGCCGAACGCGCCTGCATTTCCGCGGTGAAAAAGCGGTAGGTATTGCGGCCGTCGTGCTTGGCACGATACATGGCGGCGTCCGCGTATTGGGACAATACTTCAAAATCCCCGCCGTCGCTGGGATACAGGGCGATGCCGATGGACAGCGTCGCGGTCAACTCGAAACCCTCGATCTGATACGGTTGCGCGACGGCTTCCAGCAACTTCCCGGCCACATGCGCCGCGCCGTCGGCATTGGTGCCGGGCAGGATCAGAACGAACTCATCCCCGCCCTGGCGCGAAACGGTGTCGATTTCGCGCACGACAGCTTTCAGGCGGGCTGCGACCGCAATCAGCAAGGCGTCGCCGATACAGTGTCCCAGTGTGTCGTTGACGTTCTTGAAATGATCGAGGTCGACGAACATGACGACCAGCTGGGTATGGTGGCGCCGGGCGGCACTCAGTGCATGGCTGACGCGATCGCTGAGCAAGGCCCGGTTCGGCAACCCTGTGAGCGGATCGAAATGCGCCAGCCGCTGAATGTGCGCCTGGGCAGCCTTGTGCTGGGTGATATCGGCGAACGTCGCGATCGCACCCACCACCACGCCATCGGCAACGATGGGGTTTGACCAGTACTCGACCGGTATTGCCGTGCCGTCTTTGCGCCAGAACACCTCGTCGGTCACATTGATTGACTGATTGGACAGATAGGCGCGATACATTTTGCATTCGTTTTCCGGATAGTGGCTGCCATCGACATAAGAATGGTGAATGAGCGCATGGGAATTCTTGCCCAGCACCTCGTTTTCATCCTGATAGCCCATTAGTCTCAGGAAGGTCCGGTTGACGAAGGTGAAATTGCCCTCAAAATCGACCCCGTAGACTGCTTCAGCCATCGAATCGAGCAGCAGTTGCAGGCGCTCGCGTGAGTCACGCAAGGCCTGCTCCGCCCGTTTTCGCTCGGTGATGTCCTCGCCCGAAGCGAGCACGCCGCTGATCCTGTCCGTCTCGTCCCGCAAGACCGCGTTATGCCATGCCACCTCGCGTTCCTCGCCGCCGCAGGTCAATATTGCATTTTCCATGTATTCGACAAGGGGAATCTCGCCCGCCAGCATCTGGATGATCGACGCCCGGACCCCGTTTCGCATGCGTTCGGGCAGGAAATGCTCGACCCAGTCTTTTCCCAGAATATCCGCCTCGGCTGCACCCAGCATTTCGCAGCCCTTGCGATTGACGAGTTGCACCCGCCCTTCCGCATTGATTGCAATCAGCATCACGCCGGCGACATTCAGGTATTGCTGCGCCTGCTGCCGGGATTGCAGAAACGCCTGCTCCGCCTGGGCGCGTTTGGTGATGTCGCGGGAGATGCCAAGTACCCCGGTGGGCCTGCCTTCGCCATCCAGCATGGGCGTCTTGATCGTCTCGAACAATCTCCGACTGCCATCCTCGACGAAAGTCAGCCATTCCTCGTTGATGATGGGGTTGCCGGACAGCATTGCCTGGCGATCGTGCTCGCGAAAGAAGTCGGCCTGCGCGCGATCGACAAAATCGTAATCGCTCTTGCCGACGATTGCGGCCTCTCTGGCGCCGAAAAAGCGCTCAAACATCGGATTGCAGCTGAGATAGACCCCGTCCGTATTCTTCAGCCAGACCAGATCGGGAAGCGCATCGAGCGTGGCTTTCAGATTGTGCTGGGCATCGAGTATTCGGCAGTGCGCTGGGCAACCCTCGCTTCGAGCAAGTGTTTACTCGCTTTCATCTCGACGAACAGCTTTGCCAGATAACCCAGCATCAGGCTGAAAAGCAGCCCCAGCGCCAGCTTGAACGAGAGTCCGAGCGGATCGGCCCAGCCCTTGACCGGGGCGAGACTCAGTGTCCAGCTTGCATTGGGTTCTTGCAGGGCTTGATTCATCGGTTCGATCAGGAGCGCGGGTGAGGAGCGGGCAATGACCTGTTTTTTTTCGCTGTCCGGGTGGATACGCCAGAGTTCATAGGCCAGGCCTTGCTCGTCCAGACGGGACATATGGGCCAAATTCAGGCCCTCGGGCAGGCGTATGGCCACCAGGGCGAAGCCCCAGAAAAAGGGCTTGCCCTGGCTGTCGTCGAGAAACACCGGCAAGCGTCCGATCACTCCCATCCCACCCTGCGCCAGTTCCAGCGGGCCAGCCAGCGTGAGCTTGCCGCTGTCGCGGGCGTGAAGGGATTCCTTGCGTTGTGTCGGGGCGGTCAACAGGTCCAGGCCGATGACCGCCTCGTTGCCGGACATCGGCATGACGTGCCGGACAACCCCGCCAGGCGCCAGCGCCAAGTGGGAGACGCCGGGGTAAAACGGCAACATGGCGCCGGCAATCGCTTCAAATTGGGGGACGCTGCCGTTGCCCTGCCGCACCAGCGCTGCCAGGGCATGCGCTGCATACATCACATGCTGGAGGCTGCGTTCGACCTCATGGGCATGGTAGCCGGCCACCCGGGCAACGTGCTCGCGCTCGTGTTGGCGGGCATGCTGGTCCAGCTGCCAGACAAGCAATCCCGACAGGATGGCAGCAACCAGAAAAACGAGCCACCCCACCATCAGCGGAACGATTGGGTTACGGGTGTTTGATGCTGCCATTGCGTGTACCGGTTGTCGCAGGATGGCGGGACGAATAGGCTGCCGCTTTGTTTTCGCGAGAGAGAGACTCCGTCAGATCCCTAAGGCGAATATAGTTCGTTTTGCCGGTGGGTGTTGGCCTGTGCCGGGTCAGACCACCGAAAACCCCACCAGGGCGATCTCGTCGCCATCCTTGATCGGCGCGGACTTTTCTGCGAACTGCTTGTTGATGGTGATATTGAGCTTGGGGTTGCCGAGCAGCATTTTCTTCCACATCTCGCCGCGCCTGGACAGCACGAACAGCAGGCGCTCGACGTCGGTCACGTCGGGCGGCAGGGGGATTTCGTCGGCGGCCATGCCGAGCGTATCCACCAGGTCGCCGAAAAACAAAATCTTCACCATCCCCAGCCCTTTATAATCTGCATTCGATCGCCCGATTCTACCCCCGTATGTCTGCCTCCCTGCTGGAAAACCTCAACCCCGAACAGCGCGCCGCGGTGACGCTGCCGCACGAGTCCGCGCTGATCCTGGCGGGCGCCGGCTCGGGCAAGACGCGGGTGCTGACCACGCGCATGGTGTGGCTGATCCAGACCGGCCAGGTGTCGCCGCTGGGAGTGTTGGCGGTGACCTTCACCAACAAGGCGGCGAAGGAAATGATGACGCGCGTCTCGGCGATGCTGCCGATCAACACGCGCGGCATGTGGGTCGGCACTTTCCATGGCCTCGCCAACCGCCTGCTGCGCACGCATTACCGCGAGGCGGGACTGCCGCAGTCGTTCCAGATTCTCGATTCGCAGGACCAACTGTCGGCGATCAAGCGGCTGATGAAGGCGATGAACGTCGACACCGAGAAGTACGAGCCGAAGAAGGTGCAGCGCTTCATCAACGGCAACAAGGAGGCCGGGCTGCGCGCGCGCGACGTCGAGGCGTTCGACGACTACTCGATGCGCATGACCGAGCTGTACGAGGCCTACGACGCGCAATGCCAGCGCGAGGGGGTGGCGGATTTCCCCGAACTGCTGCTGCGCGCCTACGAACTGCTGTACCGCAACGAGCCGCTGCGCCAGCATTACCAGGACCGCTTCCGCCACATCCTGATCGACGAGTTCCAGGACACCAACACGCTGCAGTACCGCTGGCTGAAATTGTTCGCCGGCCCGCGCACGGCGCTGTTCGCGGTAGGCGACGACGATCAGTCGATCTACGCGTTCCGCGGCGCCAACACCGCCAACATGGCCGAGTTCGAGCGCGAATTCGCGCACGGCAACGTGATCAAGCTGGAGCAGAATTACCGCAGCCACGGCAACATCCTCACCGCCGCCAACACGCTGATCTCGCAGAATGCGCACCGCCTCGGCAAGAACCTGTGGACGGCGGAAGGCGAAGGCGAGCCGATCCGCGTGTTCCACGCCTATTCCGACCAGGAGGAGGCGAGCTTCGTGGTCGACGAGGTGCGCGCGCTCAACCGCGAGGGGATGAACCTGTCCGACATGGCGCTGTTGTACCGCTCCAACGCGCAGTCGCGGGTGCTGGAGCACGCGCTGTTTTCAGCCAGCGTGCCGTATCGGGTGTATGGCGGGCTGCGCTTTTTCGAACGCCAGGAAGTCAAGCACGCACTGGCCTACCTGCGCCTCCTGACCAACCCGGAAGACGACGGCGCGTTTCTGCGGGTGGTGAACTTCCCCACCCGCGGCATCGGCGCGCGCACCCTGGGACAGCTGGCCGACGGCGCTGCGCGCGCAGGCACGAGCCTGTGGCAGGCGGCCTGCACCGCCGGCGGCAAGGTGGCCGGCTTCGCCAAGCTGATCGAGGACATCAAGCAGGTCACCGCCGACCTGCCGCTGGCCGAGGCGATCGACCATGTGATCGAGGCCAGCGGGCTGGCCGACTACTACCGCGCCGACAAGGAAGGCGCCGACCGTCTGGAGAACCTCAACGAACTGATCAACGCGGCCGCGCTGTTTGCCGAGGAATCCGAGGCGGCAACCTACGACGCCGTCGACGCTTCAGCGCCTGCCGGAGCGGAGTCCTTCCGGGCGCTCGACACCTTTCTCGCCCACGCCGCATTGGAAGCCGGCGAGCACCAGGCCGGCGCCGGCCACGACGCGCTGCAACTGATGACGGTGCATGCCGCCAAGGGGCTGGAGTTTCACGCGGTGTTCATCACCGGGCTGGAGGAAGGGCTGTTCCCGCACGAGCAGAGTGCATACGATTCCACACGTGCTTCAGCACGTAGTGGATCGGAGTCCTTTAGGGCGAACGAGGAAAGCGGCCTGGAGGAAGAGCGGCGGCTGATGTATGTGGCGATCACCCGCGCCCGGCGCCGCCTGTATCTGTCGCACGCGCAGTCGCGCATGCTGCACGGACAGACCCGCTACAGCCTGCCGTCGCGCTTTCTGGACGAACTGCCGGAGCAGGTCTTGCTCAACCTCAACCGCCGCAACGAGCCGGCCTATTCGTCAGGCAGCCCGAAGCCCGCTGAAGGGTATAAAGGCGCGAGCGGCTACAGTGCGCCCGCAGCACCGCGCAGCCCACAGACAGGCAACGACACCGGCTACAAGGTGGGGCAGAGCGTCGTCCATGCCAAGTTCGGCACCGGCATCATCATCGACTTCGAGGGCCGCGGCGCTGACGCGCGGGTGCAGGTGAAATTCCGCAACGCAGGGAGCAAGTGGCTGGCGCTGGCGTACGCCAAGCTGGCGCCGGCCTGAACGCAATGCCCTTTTAGAGGGATACCACGTTGTCGGGAGGCGGCGTGCTGTCGTCCGCCCACACCGCGAATATCGCCTGGTACGAGGCATACAGCGAACCGAACAGTACCGGCATCGCCACCAGCAGGCCGAGCAGCATCGGCACCAGCGCGGCGAGGAACAGTAGCAGGCCGAGCGCGATGCCGTTCATCATCATCGCCGCCCAGTTCCTGGCGACGGCCTTGAGGCTCACGCCCAGCGCGGTGGCCGGACGGGCGCCCCCGAACAGGATCAGCGCGGGGGCAAACCAGGTGGCCATGATCAGCGGGGTAAACAGCACCAGCCCGGTGAGCACCGCCGGCATGGCCTGGTTCAAGATCGTCTGCATTTCGGCCGGGTCTTTTTGCGATTGCGCCGCGGTCATGACGGCCTGCGGATCGAAACCCATGCCAAGCATGATCTTGCCGATCAGCAAGGTGCCGAGCAACTGCACCGCGCCGACCGCCATCAACGGGATCGCGGGACCCTGCACGCCGGCCAGAAAATTCGGCAGTTCGAGTTCGCCGCCGCCGTCGAGCGCGCGATACGCCGCCAGGAAACCTGCCACCATCAGGGGCGAAGCCAGTTCCGACAGCGCACCCCCCACCATGGGAATCAGGCCGAGCGCCATCACCACGCCGAACAGCATGGCGAAGGCGGCGGACAGCAGCAGGGGGGTCTTGCGATACAGGCGGAAGCCTGCGGCCACCCACTGGAAACCCTGGCTGGCCGCGACCTTGCGCGGGATGTCTTGATTGGATGCGGAAGTCATGCGGCGGATTTTACCCGACGCACAAGCAAAGATTCAGAACTCCTTGACCACCCACATCGGCGGCCGCATGCCGGAATCGAGGCTGTCCTGACGCGCAAACTGGCCGTCGCCCCGCTGGTCGATCAGGTAATACGGCTTGCCGTACTTGGGGATGACTTTCAGCATGTAGAGCCTGCCGTTGGCGCGGTATTCGACGACGCGTCCCGCGCTGCTCGGCTTGATCGTCACCGGCGGGGCATCATCGGGGCCCGGTGCACCATCGGGAACCGGATTCAGATCGGGCGGACGGTCGGACGGCGAGGCGGCAACGGCGAGGCCACTCAGCAGCAGAGTCAACAGCAAAACAGGGGTACGCATGACAGGCTCCAGGAAAGAATTATGACACTTGGATCACAGGCATTCGGGCACGCTACAGACTGAACTGGATTTCGCGCTCGGCAGGCGACGGCATGAAGCCGCGTTTCTCATAATGGCTGAAGATGGCATCGACCACCTCTTCGGGTTTGTCGATGATACGCATGAGGTTGATGTCCTCGGGCGAAATCATGCCGTCATCCACCATCCTGGTCTTCACCCAGTCGGCCAGTCCCGCCCAGTACGCCGATCCGACCAGGATGATGGGGATGGGCGCGATTTTCCCGGTCTGCACCAGGGTCAGCGCCTCGAACAGCTCGTCCAGCGTACCGAAGCCGCCGGGCATGACGACATAGGCGGCGGCAAACTTGACGAACATGACCTTGCGCGCAAAAAAATGCCGGAAGGTCTGGCTGATGTCCTGATATGTATTGGCGCTCTGCTCGTGCGGCAGCTGGATGTTGAGGCCGACGCTAGGCGATTTGCCGAAATACGCGCCCTTGTTGGCGGCTTCCATGACGCCGGGGCCGCCGCCGGAAATGACCGAGAACCCCGCGTCGGAAAGCTTGCGCGCGATCTCCTCGGTGAGCATGTAATTCGCATGGTCGGGCGGCGTGCGTGCGCTGCCGAAGATCGAGACGGCCGGGCGGATCGACGCCAGCCGTTCGGTCGCCTCGACGAACTCTGCCATAATCCCCAGCATCCGCCACGACTCGCGCGCCGAATAGTCGATCTCGGCGGTGCGCCGCGGGTCGGCGGCGGCAGGCAATTTATCAAAGTGCATTTTCGAGCGCCTCGTGAACGAATCTAGTGTAAGTCAAGCCGGAAAAACCCTGCTGCTGGTGGACGGTTCGTCCTACCTGTATCGCGCATTTCATGCGCTGCCCGATTTTCGCAACCAGGCGGGCGAACCGACCAATGCGATCAAGGGCGTGCTGTCCATGCTCCACAAACTGCGCCGCGACCATGCGGCCGATTATATCGCCTGCGTGTTCGACGCGAAGGGCAAGACCTTCCGCGACGATCTTTATCCCGACTACAAGGCCAACCGTCCCGCAATGCCGGACGATCTGCGTTGCCAGATCGAGCCGCTGCACGCGCTGATCCGCGCCGAGGGCTGGCCGCTCGTCATCATCGACGGGGTCGAGGCCGACGACGTCATCGGCACCCTGGTGCAGCATGCGACGCAAAAAGGGATCCACAGCATCGTCTCCACCGGCGACAAGGACATGGCGCAACTGGTCAACGACCGGGTGACGCTGGTCAACACCATGAGCGAAGAGACGCTCGACGCCGCCGGGGTGGCCGCCAAGTTCGGCGTGCCGCCGGAACGCATCATCGATTACCTCACGCTGATCGGCGACGCCGTCGACAACGTGCCCGGCGTCGCCAAGGTCGGCCCAAAAACTGCCGTCAAGTGGCTGGCCGAATATGGCACGCTCGACAACTTGATGGCGCACGCGGACGAGATCAAGGGCGTGGCCGGCGACAACCTGCGCGCCGCTAGCGACTGGCTGCCGCAAGCGCGCGCGCTGCTGACCATCAAGATGGATGTGGCGCTGCCGTTCGATTTCGACGATCTGGTGCTGAAGCCGCGTGACACCGATGCGTTGCGGGCGCTGTTCGAGCGCTACGAATTCCGCGCCTGGCTGCGCGAGCTCGATACCGCCGGCGCCCCGGCAGCCCAAAAGGACGCCGCCCCATCCCGCGCCAAGACCGCGCAAGACGGAACGGGATCGGATGCGCCTGTCTTGCCGGAACAGAATTGCAGCGGCGAGCATCGCGCCCACTACGAAACGATCCTCAGTGAGGCCGCGCTCGACGCCTGGATCGCCAGGCTCGATGCGGCGCCGGCGTTTGCGCTCGACACCGAAACCACCGGCCTCAACCCGATGCAGGCTGAGCTGGTCGGCATTTCGTTCGCCATCACCCACGGCTGCGCGGCCTACCTGCCGCTGGCGCACCACTACGCCGGCGCGCCCGCGCAGCTGGACCGCACGGCCGCGCTGGCGAGGCTGAAGCCGCTGCTGGAAAACCCGGCACCCAGGATCGTCGGCCAGCACCTCAAGTACGACCGCCACATCTTTGCCAACTACGGCATCGCGCTCGGCGGCGTGGTCGACGACACCCTGCTGCAGTCCTACGTGCTCGAAGCCCACCAGTCGCACGAGCTCGGCAACCTGGCGGCACGCCACCTGGGCCTGGCGACGATCCGCTACGACGACGTCACCGGCAAGGGTGCGTCGCGCATCGGCTTCGAGCAGGTCGACATCGCGCGCGCCAGCGAATATGCGGCGGAAGACGCCGACATCACGCTGCGCGTGCGCGATGCGCTGGCGCCGCAGATCGCCGCCTCCGACAAGCTCGCCTTCGTTTATCGCAACATCGAACTGCCGGTGGCGCAGATCCTGTTCCGCATGGAGCGCGCCGGCGTGCTGCTCGACCGCAACCTGCTCGCGGTGCAAAGCGGTGAGCTCGGCCGCAAGATGCTGGAACTGGAACAGCGCGCCTACCAGGAGGCCGGGCAGCCGTTCAACCTCGGCTCGCCCAAGCAGATCGGCGACATCCTGTTCACGAAAAAAGGCCTGCCGGTGGTCAGGAAAACCCCCGGCGGCGCGCCGTCCACCGACGAGGAAACGCTGGCGCTGCTGGCGCTCGACCACCCCATCGCGCGGGCGATTCTCGATTATCGCGGCATGGCCAAGCTGAAATCGACCTACACCGACAAGCTGCCGCAGATGGTGCATCCGCTCACCGGGCGCCTGCACACCAGCTATTCGCAGGCGACTGCCGTCACCGGGCGGCTGTCGAGCGCCGAGCCCAACCTGCAGAACATCCCCGCGCGCACCGCCGAGGGCCGCCGCATCCGCGAAGCCTTCATCGCGCCGCCGGGGCATGTGCTGGTGTCGGCCGACTATTCGCAGATCGAGCTGCGCATCATGGCGCACCTGTCGGACGACGCCGGCCTGCTGCACGCATTTGCCCACGATCTGGACATCCATACCGCCACCGCCGCCGAGGTGTTCGGCGTGCCGCTGGAGGACGTGAGCAACGATCAGCGGCGCATGGCCAAGGTGATCAACTTTGGCCTGATCTACGGCATGTCGGCCTTCGGCCTGGCGTCGCAGCTGAATCTCGAGCGCGCCGCCGCGCAGGCCTACATCGACCGCTACTTCGCGCGCTATCCCGGGGTGGCCGACTACATGCAGCGCACGCGCGAGGCCGCGCGCAGCCAGGGTTACGTCGAGACCGTGTTCGGCCGCCGCCTGTACCTGCCCGAGATCAACGCCAAAAACGGCCAGCGCCGCCAGGGTGCCGAGCGTGCCGCCATCAACGCGCCGATGCAGGGCACCGCCGCCGACCTCATCAAGCTGGCGATGATCGCGGTGCAGGGCTGGCTCGATAGCGAAAAGCTGGCCAGCCGCCTGCTGCTACAGGTGCATGACGAATTGATCCTCGAAGTGCCCGAGCGTGAACTCGACCGCGTGCGCGCCGAGCTGCCTGGGCACATGTGCAATGTTGCCGCGCTCAAGGTGCCATTGCGCGTTGGCGTAGGGGTAGGCAGCAACTGGGAAGCGGCGCACTGAATCCGTCGCGCACATGAAAGAAGGGCAGCCCGGCCAAGCCGGGATGCCCTTCTGGCCCGCGTGGGTCGCCTTACTTTTTCAGGCTGTCGCGGATCTCGCGCAGCAGCACGATATCTTCCGGCGTGGCCGCGGGCACTTCAGGCGGGGCTTCCTTGTTCAGCCGGTTGAGCTGCTTGACGATGAGGAAGACAACGAACGCCAGAATGATGAAATTGATCAGGATGGTGATGAAATTGCCGTAGGCGAACACCGGCACGTTGGCTTCCCTCAAGCCATCCAGCGTCATCACCGCGCCTTCCGGCACGGTCCCGAGGGCGACGAACAGATTGGAAAAGTCGAAGCCGCCAAATACCGCGCCGATAATCGGCATGATCAGATCCTTGACGATGGAGTCGACGATCTTGCCGAAGGCCGCGCCGATGATGACGCCCACCGCCAGGTCCATGGCGTTGCCCTTGACCGCGAACTCCTTGAATTCCGAAACAATACTCATGCTTCCCCCTCTATTGATGTAAGGCACCCGCCTCATAGTAGGCAGCGCAAAGGCCTACCGCAAATACTGAATGTAAATTCTTCCCGGCTTGGTGGGGGGCCGGAGGGGAGGGTAAAATGCCATCCCTTATGCGCATCGGCAGCCACCTCCTCAAGAACCGCCTGATCGTCGCCCCCATGGCCGGGGTGACCGATCGGCCCTTCCGTCAGCTTTGCAAGAGGCTGGGCGCGGGCATGGCGGTGTCCGAGATGGTGACGTCGAATTCGCTGCTGTACGGCTCGGCCAAGACAGCGCGGCGCGCCAACCACGAAGGCGAAGTCGACCCGATCAGCGTGCAGATCGCCGGCGCCGACCCGGCCATGATGGCCGAAGCCGCGCGCCACAACGTCGACCGCGGCGCGCAGATCATCGACATCAACATGGGCTGCCCGGCGAAGAAGGTGTGCAACGTGATGGCCGGCTCCGCGCTGCTGCAGGACGAGGCGCTGGTCGGACGCATCCTCGACGCCGTGGTCAAAGCGGTGCCCGAAGTGCCGGTGACGCTGAAGATCCGCACCGGCTGGGACCGCGAGCACCGCAATGCGCTCAACATCCTGAAGATCGCCGAGAATGCCGGGGTGCAGGCGCTGGCGATGCACGGCCGCACCCGCGCCTGCGGCTACACCGGCGAGGCCGAATACGACACCATCCGCGCGGTCAAGGCGGAAGCCAGAATCCCCGTCATCGCCAACGGCGACATCACCACCCCGGAGAAGGCGAAATTCGTCCTGGAATACACCGGCGCCGACGCCGTGATGATCGGCCGCGCCGCGCAGGGCCGCCCATGGATCTTCCGCGAGATTGCGCATTTCCTCGCCACCGGCGTTCACCTGCCGCAGCCCGAAGTGGCCGAAATCCACGCCGTCCTGCTCGAACATATTCACGACCTATACTTGTTTTATGGTGACGTTACCGGGGTGCGCGTGGCACGCAAGCACATCTCCTGGTACACCCGCGGTCTGGTCGGCAGCAGCGCCTTCCGCCACACCATGAACCGGCTTGATTCGGTGGCTGAGCAACTCGCCGTCGTCAATGAATACTTTGCCCAGGCGGCACGTGCCGACAGCCGCCTGCGCTACGCGATCGGCCACGAAAATAATTGCGCGCAAGACATGCCACCGGCATCCCGGCTCGCAGCATAAGGGGAGCTTCAAAATGATCGAAGAAAACGAGATCGCCGCCTGCATGCGGCGGTCGCTCAATCGCTATTTCAAGGATCTTGACGGCGAAGCGCCGAACGAGATCTACGGCATGGTGGTAAGCGCGGTTGAAAAACCGCTGCTGGCCTACATCCTCGACCGCGCCGAGGGCAACCAGACCCGCGCCGCCGACATGCTCGGCATCAACCGCAACACCCTGCGCAAGAAAATGCGCGAACACGGCCTCTCCGACTGAAATCCATCATGACCATCGCCCCCTCGAAAATACAGCGTGCCCTCCTCTCCGTATCGGATAAAACCGGCCTTGTCGATTTCGCCCGCGCGCTCGCCGATGCCGGCGTCGAACTGCTGTCCACCGGCGGCACCGCCAAAGCCTTGCGCGATGCCGGCCTGCCGGTGATCGATGTCAGCGAGTACACCGGCTTCCCGGAAATGCTCGACGGCCGCGTCAAGACGCTGCATCCCAAGGTGCATGCCGGCATCCTGGCGCGGCGCGATCTCGCGGATCACGTCGCCACCATGGCCGCGCACGGCATGCCTTACATCGATCTGGTGTGCGTCAACCTGTATCCCTTCGTCGCCACGGTATCGAAGCCGCACACGCTGGACGACGCCATCGAGAACATCGACATCGGCGGCCCGGCGATGGTGCGCTCGTCGGCCAAGAACTACCACCATGTCGCCATCGTCACCGACCCCGCCGACTACCCGGCGCTGGTTGCCGAGATGCAGGCCCACGGCGGCGCGCTGACCGACGCCACCCGCTTCAATCTGGCGAAGAAGGCCTTTACCCACACCGCGCAGTACGACGGCCACATCAGCAACTACCTCACCGCGCTGAACGAAAACGGCGAACGCGAGACCTTCGGCGAACAACTGACGCTGCAGTTTTCCCGCGCGCAGACCTGCCGCTACGGCGAGAATCCGCACCAGGCCGGCGCCTTCTACGTCGAGGCCAATGCGCCGGCCGGCACCATTGCGACGGCGCGGCAGATCCAGGGCAAGGAGCTGTCCTACAACAACATCGCCGACACCGACGCCGCGCTCGAATGCGTCAAGCTGTTCGATACCGCGCCCGCCTGCGTCATCGTCAAGCACGCCAACCCCTGCGGCGTCGCCTACGGCGCGGACCTGCTGGATGCCTACAACCGTGCCTACCAGACCGACCCCGAGTCGGCCTTCGGCGGCATCATCGCCTTCAATGGCCGGCTGGACGGCGCGACCGCCGCCGCCATCGTCGAGCGCCAGTTCGTCGAGGTCATCATCGCGCCCGAAGTCAGCCCCGAGGCCTCCGCCGCCGTCGCTGCGAAGAAGAACGTGCGCCTGCTCGAATGCGGAAAATGGAGCGGCGCAGTGGCCCAGCTCGACATGAAGCGCGTGGCCGGCGGCCTCTTGGTGCAGGACGCCGACATTCTTCTGCACGGCGAGCTGAGGACCGTCACCGACCGCGCGCCGACCCCACAGGAAATGGACGACCTGCTGTTCGCATGGCGCGTCGCCAAGTTCGTCAAGTCCAACGCCATCGTCTACGCGAAAGACCGCATGACCGTCGGCGTCGGCGCCGGACAGATGAGCCGCATCAACTCCGCGCGCATCGCCGCAATCAAGGCCGAGCACGCCGGCCTCGTGGTGCCCGGCTCGGTGATGGCAAGCGACGCCTTCTTCCCCTTCCGCGACGGCATCGACCAGGCTGGCGCCGCCGGCATCAAGGCGGTGATCCAGCCCGGCGGCTCGATGCGCGACGACGAAGTCATCGCGGCAGCCAACGAGCACGGGATCGCGATGGTGTTTACCGGAACGCGGCATTTCAGACACTGATATGCCGGTGAGGCGTAAGGGGTGAGGGCATTCCGCCACCGCTTCGAGCCTTCCCTCACGCCTCACGCCTTACCATACCCATGCCCCCCCTCACACACTCATGAAAATCCTTGTCATCGGCTCCGGCGGACGCGAACACGCTCTGGCGTGGAAGCTTGCGCAATCCCCCCGCGTCTCGCAGGTTTTTGTCGCGCCCGGCAACGGCGGCACGGCGACCGAGGACGGGCTCATCAATGTGCCTGTGATGGAGATTTCGTCGCTGGTTGAATTTGTCCGCCGCGACTCGAACATTGCATTCACCGTGGTCGGTCCGGAAGCCCCGCTGGCGGCCGGTGTGGTCGACGCCTTCCGCGCCGCCGGACTAAAAATATTCGGCCCCACGCAGGCCGCCGCCCAGCTCGAAAGCTCGAAGGATTTTGCCAAGCAGTTCATGGCACGTCACAGCATTCCCACCGCGGCCTTTGGCACCTTCACCGATGCCGCCGCGGCACATGCCTACATCGACGCACACGGCGCGCCCATTGTGGTGAAGGCCGACGGGCTGGCCGCCGGCAAGGGCGTGGTCGTCGCGTCGACTGCCGCCGAGGCGCACGCCGCGGTCGACGCCATGCTCGCCGGCAACAGCATGGGGGACGCCGGCCATCGGGTGGTGATCGAGGAATGCCTCCTGGGCGAGGAAGCCAGCTTCATCGTCATGGTCGACGGCGAGCACGTGCTGGCGCTGGCCTCCAGCCAGGACCACAAGCGCCTCCTGGACGGCGACCAGGGGCCCAACACCGGCGGCATGGGCGCGTATTCGCCGGCGCCGGTGGTCACCCCGGAGCTACACGCGCGCATCATGCGCGAGGTCATCCACCCCAGCGTCGAAGGCATGGCAGCCGATGGCATCCGCTACACCGGCTTTCTCTATGCCGGCATCATGGTGGGGGCGGACGGCGCGCCCAGGGTGCTCGAATTCAACTGCCGCATGGGCGACCCCGAAACCCAGCCGATCATGATGCGGCTGAAGTCCGACCTGGCGACCCTGCTGGAAGCCGCCGTCCACGGCAGGCTCGACCAGGTCGAGGCCGAATGGGACCGCCGCACCGCGCTCGCGGTGGTGCTGGCTGCAGCCGGCTATCCCGACGCGCCGCAAAAGGGGGCCGTCCTCAGCGCGCTGCCCGCCGCGGCCGACGACCTGCACGTCTTCCACGCCGGCACCACGGAACTGGACGGCCTGACCGTGGTCAGCGGCGGCCGCGTGCTGGCGGTGACCGCGCTCGGCGACAGCGTGCGCATGGCGCAGAAACGCGCCTACGAAGCGGTGGCGGCCATCCACTTCGACGGCATGCAATACCGCCGCGACATCGGCTGGCGCGCGCTGGATCGCAGCAAGAAGTGAGGCGTGAGGCGTGAGGAACGATGCGGCGGACCTGCGGGCCTGGCTGCGGCGCGGCGGCATCATCGCCTACCCGACCGAATCCTGCTACGGCCTCGGCTGCGATCCGCGCAACCCACATGCATTGCAACGGCTCATCCGGCTCAAGGGCCGCAGCACCGCCAGGGGCATGCTGTTGATCGCCGACCGTTTCAAGCGACTGAAGCCTTTTGTTCGCCCTTTGCATGCGGCCGACCTGGCGCGGATGCAGCACACCTGGCCCGGCCCCGTCACCTGGGTGGCGCCGGCCTCAAACGCCTGTCCGCCGCTGCTCACCGGCGGGCGCCCCACCATCGCGGTACGCGTCACCGCCCATCCCGTTGCGGCGCAACTCTGCCGCAGCCTCGGCATGGCGCTGGTTTCCACCAGCGCCAACAAAAGTGGCAATAAACCAGCCAAAACCGCAGCGGAATGCCGCAGAATATTCGGTGCGCGGGTGCGCGTGATCGTCGGCCGCATCGGCCGCCGCCGCCGCCCGTCCACCCTGATCGACCTTGCCACCGGAAACATCCTTCGCCCCTGATGCCTGCCAACACCTTCGATACCGCAATCGTCAGAACCTGGCTGCTCGACCTGCAGGCGCGCATCGTCGCCGCGCTTGAAACCGCCGACGGCCTGCCTTTCCGCACCGATGCCTGGGAGCGCCCCGAAGGCGGCGGCGGCATTTCGCGGCTGATCGAAGAGGGAAACGTGCTGGAGCGCGGCGGGGTGAACTTCTCGCACGTGCTCGGCAGCCGGCTGCCGCCATCGGCCAGCGCGCATCGGCCAGAACTTGCCGGGCGGCGCTGGGAGGCGATGGGGGTGTCGCTGGTGCTGCACCCGCGCAACCCCTACGCGCCGACGGTGCACATGAACGTGCGCTGCTTCGTCGCGATGAAGGACGGCGAAGCGCCGGTGTGGTGGTTCGGCGGCGGCATGGATCTCACGCCCTACTACGGCTTCGAGGATGACGCGCGCCACTTTCACGCCACCTGCAGGAACGCGCTCGACCCCTTCGGCACCGACCTGCATCCGCGCTTCAAGGACGGGTGCGACCGCTACTTCTTCCTCAAGCACCGCAACGAGCCGCGCGGCATCGGCGGCGTGTTCTTCGACGACTTCGCCGAAGGCGGCTTCGAGCACGCGTTCGCCATGACCCAAAGCGTGGGCGACGCCTTCCTCGGCGCCTACCTGCCCATCCTTCAGCGCCGCCGCGACACCGCCTACGGCGAGCGCGAGCGAGATTTCCAGGCCTACCGGCGCGGGCGCTACGTCGAATTCAACCTGGTGTATGATCGCGGCACGCTGTTCGGCCTGCAGTCGGGCGGGCGCACCGAGTCGATCCTGATGTCGCTGCCGCCGGTCGTGAAATGGCGCTACGACTGGCACCCGGAACCGGGCACGCCAGAGGCGGCGTTGTACACCGATTTCCTGATCGCGCGCGACTGGCATGAATAAAATCCCGCGTCGCATCCTCATCGGCATTGGCATCCTGCTGCTGGTCGTCGGCCTGATCGGGCTCGTCGCCTGGGAGGTGCTGTCGTCCGCGCTGGAAGCGAAATATCTCGCCCAGGCGGCGCAGAAGATGACCTGGCAAATCCGGCCGGGGCCGTCCGGTCGAATTCGCTACCCCGGCCAGGGGCCGTATGACGTACGCCTCGGCTACAGCAAGCTGCCGGATTATCTGGCACGGCTGGAGAAGGCTGGCTGGCAGATCGACCAGCAGGCCAGGATCAGTATCCGAATGGCACGGGCGGCCGACCTCGGCCTGTTCCTGCCCTATCACGAAAAGAACCAGGCCGGCCTCAGCCTGGTCGACAGCAACGACAAGCCGCTGTACCAGGCGAAATATCCGACACGCGGCTATAGCCGCTTTGAGGACATTCCCCCGGTACTGGTGAACGCGCTGCTCCACATCGAGAACCGCGAGTTGCTGACCGAGCAGTACCCCACCCGCAACCCGGCGGTGGAATGGAGCCGCCTGGCGCAAGCCCTGCTCGAAAAGGGCATCAGCCTGGTCGACCGCAATCGCAATGTGCCGGGCGGCAGCACCCTGCCGACGCAGATCGAGAAATACCGCCACTCGCCCGAGGGCCTCACCACCAGCATGGGCGAGAAACTCCGGCAGATGGGCACCGCCAGCCTGCGCGCCTACCTGAACGGGCCCAACACGCTTGAAATGCGGCGCGAAACCGTGACCGCCTACCTCAACACCGTGCCGCTGGCGGCCGCGCCGCGCTATGGCGAAGTCAACGGTATCGGCGACGGCCTGTGGGCGTGGTACGGCCTCGATTTCGACAAAGTCAACCGCATCCTGGCCAAGCCGCCGCGCGGCAAGGACGCCGCCTATGCCAGCATGCTCAAGCACACGCTGTCGCTGATCGTTGCCGAACGCCGTCCGTCGTATTACCTCGCTGCCAACCGCAAGGCCCTGGATGCGCTGACCGACGACCACCTTGCTCTGCTGGCCAGTGCCGAACTGATTCCGCGCGAGTTGGCCGAGCAGGCCAAGCAGGTCGTGTTGCGCACGACCAGTCAGCGCGTCGACCCGCCGCCGCCCCGTTTTGTCGAGCAGAAAGCCGCCAATGCGCAGCGCATCCGCGTCGCCGCGCTACTGGGCGAGCGGCGCCTGTATGACCTCGACCGGCTCGACCTGCAAGTCGTCACCACCATCGACCAGCCGGCGCAAAAAATCGTCAGCGCCTATCTGCAAAGCCTGGCCAAGCCCGAAGCCGCCGCCGCATCGGGCCTGATCGGGCATCGTCTCCTGCAACCCGAAAACCCGCTGGCCAATGTGATCTACAGCTTCACGCTGTACGAAAGAACGCCTTCCGGCAATCTTCTGCGCATCCAGGCGGACAACCTCAACCAGCCGTTCGACATCAACAGCCAGGCACGCCTGGACCTCGGTTCCACCGCCAAGCTGCGCACCCTGGTGACCTATCTGGAAATCATTGCACGGCTGCACGCCGACTACCGTTCGCTCGATGCCGCAACGCTCAAGCAGAAGGCGCAGCCACAGCGCGACGTTCTGGCCCAATGGGTGGCCGCGCGGCTGCTGAGCCAGCCCGACATCGCGCTGGGCGATCTGCTCAACGGCGCAATGAGCCGTCGCTATTCCGCCTCGCCGGAAACCTTCTTCACCGGCGGGGGCCTGCACAACTTCGCCAACTTCGACGTCAAGGACAACGACCGCGTGATGGACGTGTCGGAGGCCACGCGTAACTCGGTCAACCTGGTGTTCATCCGCATCATGCGCGACATCGTCCGCCATTACGCCAGCAGCACCCCGGGGGCGGCGGCACGAATCATGGACGACGCCAGCAATCCGCTGCGGGAAAGCTATCTTGCCCGCTTCGTCGACCAGGAAGGCCGCGTCTTCACCAACCGTTTTTACCAGCGCCACAAAAAACGCACGCCGGCACAAATGGCCGAGGACCTGTACGCGCGCGCCCGCCTCAACCCCCGCCGCTTCACCTCGGTGTACCGCTATCTGGAACCGCGGGCGAGTTTCAAAGCCTATGTCAGCGCGTTGCACGAGCAGGTGCCCGCCAGCGCCAGCCTGAGCCAGAAAACGCTCGAGTCGCTGTACGAAACCAATGCCCCGGATGCCTACAGCCTGACCGACCGAGGCTATCTCACACAGATCCATCCGCTCGAATTGTGGGTGGTGAAAACCCTGCGCGCCGCGCCGAAAACCGACCTCGGCGGCCTGTACGAATCCGGCACCGGGGTGCGTCTCGAAGTCTATGAATGGCTATTCAAGACCAGCCGCAAGAATGCGCAGGACATTCGCATCCAGTCGCTGCTGGAAGTGGAGGCCTTCGACCGCCTGCTGGTCGACTGGAAGCGCCTCGGCTACCCATTCGACAACATCACGCCATCCTACGCCACCTCGATCGGCAGCTCCGGCGACCGTCCCGCGGCGCTGGCCGAGCTGATGGGCATTCTGGTCAACGACGGAATGCGCGTGCCGATGGTGAGCCTGAGCGGTCTGCGCTTCGCCGCCAACACGCCCTACGACACGCGGCTCTCGCCCAAACCGCCCAAGGGCCAACGGCTGATGCCCGCCGAAGTCGCGCAGACGGTGCGCCGCGCGCTGGCCCAGGTGGTGGAAACGGGAACCGCTGTCCGTCTGGCCGGCGCACTCAAGGACTCAGCCGGCCAGCCGCTCACCATGGGTGGCAAGACCGGCACCGGCGACCACCGTTTCGAACGCTATGGCAAGGCCGGCCAACTGCTCGAATCGCGCGTGGTCAACCGCACCGCCACTTTCGTGTTCTACCTGGGCGACCACCACTTCGGCACGCTGACCGCACTGGTTCAGGGCGAGCAGGCCGGGCAGTTCGGCTTCACCAGTTCACTCACTGCGCAGATCCTGAAAACCTTGTTGCCACAGCTGAAGCCACTTCTGAATCTGCAACCGTCGGCGCCACCCAGGGTTGCCGCCGACGCGGCGGCCGAGCCCCTGCCCGCCGTTGTTGTGCCGCCCAGGCCACAAGCGCCTGCACAGGAAAAACCCGACGGCTCGACCAGCCAGGCCGACCCTCCGGTCAAACAACCCGCGCCGTCTCAGGGCGGCTTCCCCGAGGATCTTGAACCCAGCGTGGTGCTGCCGGTCCCACTTATGCCCGAACCGGCCCTCCCGGCGCCGTGACGCCCGGCAGGAGATTGCGTACAAATCGGATATGCTGAAGACGGATTCCCCATGAATGACATCCACCCCCTGATCCGGCACGCCCCCGCCGACGCCGGCAATGACAGCATCCCGGCGTTGCGGGTGCTGTCGGAAATCACCACCAGCCTGTCCTCCGACGCCAATGTCGAGCAGTTGCTGGGGCGTTTCCTGTCGACCATGATCCGCCTGGCCGGCGCGCAGGCAGGTGCGGTGCGCGTCATCACCGACGATCGCACCCACCTGCGGCTGATCGGATCGGTGGGGCTGCCGCCCGACCTGGTCGAGCACGAAAGCATCGTCAGCGTTGATTGCGGCGTGTGCGGCAAGGCCGCGCGCGAAGTGACGGTAAGCAGCTGGAACAACGTCGCCTACTGCAAGCGCCAGGCCAACGACGCCTATTTCAGCGACACCTGCAACACCGTGGTGGCAGTGCCGCTGATGCACAAAAACCAGGTCATGGGGGTCTACAACCTGTTCATGGAGGAAGGCAAGGCCGTTCCCGAGGACGTGCGCCTGTTGTTCCGCTCGATCAGCGAGCACCTCGGAATCGCGCTGGAAAACGCGCGGCTGACCCGCGAAAACATGCGCATCTCGCTGATGAACGAACGCCAGATGCTGGCCAACCAGATCCACGATTCGCTGGCGCAGACGCTGGCCTACGCCAAGATGCGGCTCACTGTTTTGAGCGACGCCATGCGCCACGAGGACTACCCCAAGGCGAACCGCTATCTCGGCGATGTCGAGGAAGCCGTCGACCTCGCGTACGCCGATCTGCGCGACCTCATCACCCAGTACCGCGACCGCATCAACCCGCGCGGGCTGGTGCCGGCGATCCAGGAACTCGCCAAGAGCTTCCGCAAGAAGGCCAATGCCGACGTCGACTTCCTCAACCTGGTGCAGGACGTGTCGCTCACGCCCGACGAGGAAATCCAGGTCTTCCACATCATCCAGGAATCGCTCTACAACATCGCCAAGCACGCCCGCGCGCGCCACGTCGTCATCACCTTCGACCTCGAAAATGGCCAGTACATCGTCAACGTCGCCGACGACGGCGTCGGCGTGCAGAAAAAGAACGACGAATCGTCCACCATGGGCAAGAGCTTCGGCCTCACCATCATGCGCGAGCGTGCCGCCCGGCTGAACGGCAAGCTCATCGTGGAGTCCCGCCCCGCCGGCGGCACCGTCATCCGCCTCGTCTTCCCCCAGCGCAAATCCGAGCACACCGCATGAGCCTCACCCGCATCATCCTCGTCGACGATCACACCTTGTTCCGCAAGGGCCTGGCCGAACTGCTCGAGCAGAGCGGCGAGATCGAGGTCACCGCCTTCACCGGCAATCCCGACGAAGTCGGGATGCTGCTGCGGGCGCATCGCCCCGACGTCCTGATCCTCGACCTCAACATGCCCGGCACCGACGGCATCACCCTGATGCAGCAGCTGCGCGCCGACGGCTTCGAGCTGCCGGTGCTGATCCTCACCCTCTCCGAAGCCGAGGACGACCTCGCCCGGGCCCTGCGCGCCGGCGCCAACGGCTATCTGTTGAAGAGCATGGAACCCGACGAAGTGGTCGACGCCATCCTGCGCGCCCAGCGCGGCGAAACCGTCGTCGCCCCCGCGATGACCGCCAAGCTCGTCAATCTGTACGACCAGAAGGGCCAGGACTCGACTTCCCTGCTCGACGCGCTGACTCCGCGCGAACGCGAAATCCTCTCCCATCTGTCGCGCGGCGAGAGCAACAAGGCCATTGCCCGCAACCTGGACATCAGCCACGACACCGTCAAGCTGCACGTGCGCCACATCCTCGCCAAGCTGAACCTGTCGTCGCGGGTGGAAGCGGCGGTATTCGCGGTGGAGCACCGGGTGGCGCCGGGGGGGCGCGGCGAGGGAAGATAAGCTTTACCTTGGAATTCCTTGCCTATCACGCCCGCAAGCGGGAGTGTGACGCATGTCAGATGCTGTGGCCTGAATAAGGAGGTCGATATGTACACAGGGGGTTGTCTGTGCGGCTCCGTCCGATTCGCGATCCAGGGGCCGATCCGCAACATCGTGTACTGCCATTGTTCCCGCTGCCGGAAGGCGCAAGGCAGCGCCTTCGCCACCAATGGCATTGTGCGCGCCAACGAGTTCACGCTCCTCTCCGGCGCCGAGCTCCTCACCGGCTATGAATCGTCGCCCGGACAGACCAAGTACTTCTGCAAGACATGTGGATCCCCGATCCTGAGTCGAACCGAATCGCTGCCGGAGCAGGTGCGCGTACGGCTCGGTACCATCGACTCCGATATTGTGGAACGGCCCACGGCACATATTTTTGCAAGCTCCAAGGCCAACTGGGAAGAGATCTCCGATGACCTGCCGCAATATGAAGGCTATGAGCCAAACCGGGGCGCATTCTAGTGTCGTGAATCAGAAATATCTGAAACCTAAAACGGCGTCTTTTTCCGCATGACGGCGTTGCTCGTCGTTGCCATAGTCCGGGCTATGTCGCCTCCTCGCGCCTTGCCCTGCGAAAAAATCCATCCGTTTTATTTGTCCCGCTATTTCTGATTCACGACACTAGCAGCCACTTCGAGTCGGGCAGCATGCGTCGCCGGACACCAGGCAGACGCAGCCCGATCCATCTCCGCGAGGCCCTCGATTTTGAGCGGCACGGCTACAGCTTTAGAATTGTGCCCCCTCCATCGCTTCCAGCCGGCGCACCGCGCGCGTCCGCCCGGCGGAAGCATGGCCGCTCGCGCACACACCAAAGGATCATCATGAGCAGCCTCCCCCCATGCCCGAAATGCGGCTCCGAATTCACCTACGAAGACGGCGACCAGTATGTCTGTCCGGAATGCGCACAGGAGTGGCCGAAGAACGCGGCGGAGAGCGTCGAGCAGGCTCGCGTGGTGCGCGACGCCAACGGCAACGAACTGCACGACGGCGACACGGTCACCGTGATCAAGGATCTGAAGGTGAAGGGGTCGTCGTCGATGGTGAAGGTCGGGACCAAGGTCAAGAACATTCGCCTGGTCGAGGGCGACCACGATATCGACTGCAAGATCGAAGGTATCGGCGCCATGGGCCTGAAGTCGGAATTCGTGAGGAAGGCGTAGGGACGCGCTGCATCGTCGTCACCCCGACGGTACACGGTTGTTACAGCTTTAGTTTTTTACAACCGCGTACCTCTTGCGGGTGAAGGCCGGGGTCCAGGCATCTACTTTGGCTGGATTCCGGCATACACCGGAATGATAAATATGGTGCCCCGCCCCGTACCTCCCTACGACCACACCCCCGGCCGGGGTGAAAAACTGTCCAGCACCCGCAGGTAGCTGGCGCGCGCGACGATAGAGGGGTCGGGCAGGTTCTGCTGGCTCATGCTGCCCTTCATCTGGGCGACCGATTCGTATTCCTTTTCCTCCATCCAGTTCTGCATCGCAGCCAGGATTTCGGTCAGCTTGTCCGGCCCGTGCTGCAGCAGGCAGGACGCGAGATGCACGACGTCGGCGCCGGCCAATAAAAGCTTGAGCGCCTCGCTTTCGCTGTGAACGCCGCCGGTGGCGGCGAGCGTCAGTCGGGTGCGGCCGTGCAGGATGGCGATCCAGCGGATGCGCAGCAGCGCCTCGGCGGCCGAGGAAAGATGCAGCTGATCGGTCATGCGCAGCGCGTCGAGGTCGATGTCCGGCTGATAGAAGCGGTTGAACAGGGCGACGCCCTGTGCGCCGGCATGTTCGAGCTGCTGCACGAAATGCGGCAGCGAGGAAAAATAGGGCGACAGCTTCATCACGATGGGCAGGCTCACCGCGCGGCGCAATTCGATGAGCAGGCTGAGATAACGCGCCTCCACCATCACGCCGGAATGTCGGGCACTGGCGGCGACGTGGTAGACGTTGAGCTCCAGCGCATCGGCCCCGGCTTTCTCCAGTTCGCGGCCGAGCTCCACCCAACCGGACGGGGACACGCCGTTGAGGCTCGCCACCACGGGAATTTCGAGCCGACGCTTGAGCTGATGCAGGTGCGTCAGATAACGTTCGAGACCGCCCTGAAATTCACCATGATCGGGCAGAAAGCCATCCGCTTCGCTATGCCCGAGACCGGCATGCAGCAGAAAACGGTCCAACATCGCGTCCTCCATCCGCAATTCCTCCTCGAACAGCGAATACATCACCAGCGCGGCGGCGCCGGCGTCCTCCAGACGCAGCGCGGTGTCGATATCTTTCGACAGCGGCGAGGCGGAGGGCACCAGCGGGTTCTTCAGCTTGAGGCCGAGGTAGTCGGTGGAGAGGTCGATCATATCAGGCTCCGGATTTGGGTTCGTCGGCATGGCCCTGCACCATGTCCTGATAGGCCTTGAAGCGCCGTTCGGCCTCCTTCTGCGCTTCTTCCAGGAAATGCTGCGCGGCTTCGGGATGGCTGCGCGCGAGCATGGCAAAGCGGGTTTCCGATTCCATGAAGGCCTTGATCGGCTGGCTGGGCGCGGCGGAATCGAGCTTGAAGGGATTGCCGCCCGCCTCCGCCAGCCGCGGGTCGAAACGGAACAGCGGCCAGTGCCCGCTCTTCACCGCGAGTTCCTGCTGGCGCTGGTTGTAGAGCATGTCGTAGCCGTGGGCGATGCACGGGCTGTAGGCGACGATGAGCGCGGGACCGGGATAGGCTTCGGCCTCCTGGAACACGCGCAGAGTCTGGGTGTCCTTGGCGCCGTAGGCGACGGTGGCGACATAGACGTGGTTGTAGTTGCTCGCCAGCCGGGCGAGATCCTTCTTTGCCGTGGCCTTGCCGCCGGAAGAGAACTTGGCGACCGCGCCGATCGGCGTGGCCTTGGAGGTCTGGCCACCGGTGTTCGAGTACACCTCGGTGTCGAGCACCAGGATGTTGACGTCGTACGGCAGCGCCAGCACATGGTCGAGGCCGCCGAAACCGATGTCGTAGGCCCAGCCGTCGCCGCCGATGATCCATACCGAGCGGCGGATCAGCCACTCGGCGACGCTGGCGAGCTCCTTCGCACGAGGGTGATTTGATGCCGCCAGTTTTTCGAGTAGCAGGGCGACGCGGCCGCGCTGCTCGTAAAGCCCCGCCTCCTCGCGCTGGTCCGCTTTGACCAGCGCTTCGGCAAGGTCGCCGCCGATTTCGCCGGCCATCTCTTTCACCAGCTGCTGCGCGTAGCCCATCAACTGGTCGGCGGCAAGGCGCATGCCGAGGCCGAATTCGGCATTGTCCTCGAACAGCGAATTGCTCCACGCCGGGCCGCGGCCGGCGCCGTTCACCGTATAGGGCGTGGAGGGCAGGTTGCCGCCATAAATCGACGAGCATCCGGTGGCGTTGGCGATCAGCATGCGGTCGCCGAAGAGTTGCGTAGCCAGCCGGATGTAGGGCGTCTCGCCACAGCCGGCGCAGGCGCCGGAAAACTCGAACAGCGGATCGAGCAGCATGGCGCTGGGGATGGTGTTGTGCTTGATCGTGCCGCGGTCAAACTCGGGCAGGCGCAGGAAGAAGGCGAGGTTGTCACGTTCCTGATCCAGCAGCGGCGCGATCGGCGCCATGTTCACCGCGCGCCGACTGACGTTCGACTTATCGTGGATCGGGCAGGCTTCGACGCAGTCGCCGCAGCCGGTGCAGTCCTCCGGCGCCGTCTGATAGCTGATGTGGGTGCCGACGGGAAAGTCCTTGCTCTTCGCCGGAACGTGCTTGAAGGTCGGCGGGGCATCCTTCGCTGCCGCCGCATCGAAGGCGCGCGCGCGGATCGCGGTATGCGGGCAGACGAACACGCACTTGCCGCACTGAGTGCACAGATCCGCATCCCACACCGGGATTTCCAGCGCGATGGTGCGCTTCTCGTATTGCGCGGTGCCAAGCGGATAGGTGCCGTCGGCGGGCATCCGGGACACCGGGAGGCGATCGCCATGGCCCCGGTAGATCGGCAGGGTGAGGTCGCGCACGAAGTCGGGAATGCCCGCATCCGTCGCACCATCCGGTGCCGGCCCGGACTCGCTTCCGATGGCTTCTGCTGGCGGAATGGCGACCTGGTGCAGCTCCGCCAGCGTCGTGTCGATGGCACGGTAGTTCAGTTCCACCAGGCGACGGCTCTTCTTGCCGTAGGTCTTGTCGACCGCGTGCTTGATCGCGGCAATCGCCTCGTCCTTCGGCAGGATGCCGGAGATGGCGAAGAAGCAGGTCTGCATGATGGTGTTGATGCGCCGCCCCATGCCGGCTTCCGCGGCGACGGCGTAGGCGTCAATCACCCACAGCCGCAGGCGCTTGTCGCGAATCTGCGCGCGCATCTTCTGCGGCAAGCTGTCCCAGACCCGATCCGGCGCCGCCGGGGTGTTGAGCAGGAAAACCCCTTCCGGCGCGGCGTGTTCCAGCAGGTCGTAGCGTTCGACGAACACCGGCTGGTGGCAAGCGACGAAGCCGGCCATGCCCGCCTCCACCAGGTAGGTGGAACGGATCGTCGCCGGGCCGAAGCGCAGGTGCGACACCGTCACCGCGCCGGACTTCTTCGAGTCGTAGACGAAGTATCCCTGCGCCTGCAGCGCGGTGGTCTCCCCGAGGATCTTGATCGAGTTCTTGTTGGCCGACACCGTGCCGTCGGCGCCGAGCCCCCAGAACACGGCGTGCTGAAGCTGCCGCGAGGCGTCGGTGCGGAAGTCCGTATCCCATGCCAGCGACAGGTGGGTGAGGTCATCGTGGATGCCGACGGTGAACGCGCGTTTGGGCGCGGCCTGCGCCAGTTCGTCGAACACCGCCTTCGCCATGCCGGGGGTGAACTCCTTGCTCGCCAGGCCGTAGCGGCCGCCGATGACCCTGGACATGGCCCGCGCGCCGTCCGCCGCCGCCTGCGCCAGCGCGGTCACCACGTCCTTGTAGAGCGGCTCGCCGTCGGCACCAGGCTCCTTGCTGCGGTCGAGCACGGCGATGGACTTCGCCGTGGGCGGCAGCGCATCGAGCAGCGCGCCCGGCGAAAACGGCCGGTACAGCCGCACCTTGAGCACGCCGACCCGCTCACCGTGCGCATTGAGGTGCTCGACGGTCTCATGCACGGTTTCGGCGCCGGAGCCCATCAGCACGATCACCCGCCCGGCATCCGCTGCGCCTACGTATTCGAACAGCTTGTAATGCCGCCCGGTGAGCGCGCCAAAGTGGTCCATCGCGTCCTGCACGATCCGCGGAAATCCGTCGTAGAAAGGATTGGCGCGCTCGCGCGACTGGAAGAATACGTCCGGGTTCTGCGAGGTGCCGCGCAGCACCGGATGCTCGGGCGACAGCGCGCGCGCCCGGTGTGCGGCGATGAGTCCGGCGTCGAGCATGGCACACACGGTGTCAGCTTCCACCGCGACGATCTTCGCCACCTCGTGCGAGGTGCGGAAGCCGTCGAAGAAATGGATGACGGGGATGCGCCCGGCCAGCGTGATCGCCTGCGCGATCAGGGCGAAATCCTGTGCTTCCTGCGGCGAATTGGCGGCGAGCATGGCGCAGCCGGTAGCCCTGGCCGCCATGACGTCGGAATGGTCGCCGAAGATCGACAGCGCATGGGTCGCCAGCGCGCGCGCTGCAACATGCAGCACGAACGGGGTCAGCTCGCCGGCGATCTTATAGAGGTTGGGAATCATCAGGAGCAGGCCCTGGCTGGCGGTGAAGCTGGTCGCCAGCGCGCCGGCAGTGAGCGCGCCGTGCAGTGCGCCGGCGGCGCCGCCCTCCGACTGCATCTCGATGATTTTCGGCACCGCGCCCCACAGGTTGGGACGGCCCTGCGCGGCCCACTCGTCGGCCCACTCGCCCATGCTGGACGCCGGGGTGATGGGATAGATGGCGATCACCTCGTTGCCGAGGTAGGCGATGCGGGCAACGGCCTCGTTGCCGTCGATGGTAAGCGTGGTTCCTGACGCTTGATCCGAAGGGGTATCCCTTGGGATAGCGTCTGTAGAACCACTGCCTACCCCTTGCGGGTGAAGTGTGGTGGTCATGGCAGGTACTTGCAGGACAAATCCATCCTGCATTCTAGACCTGTGCTGCGAATCGACCAGTCAAAGGCGGCGAATCGGCCCGATGCGTACGCTGCAGCAGTAACGCGTCAACGCCCGGCTATGGGGCAGGCGCGCTACGGTTTTGCACGCCAGCGGAATACCGCACGCTGCCGCCTCGCGCCTTCGGTGTGATGCCAGGTCCTGGCCAACGCCGGCTACGCGCGCAGCCATCCCTTGGTCAGGACAGGTGGTCCGGCGCTTCGAGCGGGGTGCGGGGTGCCTTGCCGCCGTGCAGTTCGGGCTGAAACCAGCCGAGCTTTTCGCGCAGCTTGACGACGTTGCCGACGATGATGAGGGTGGGTGCCTTGAGTCCGGCCTCCACCGCCAGCGCGGGCAGCGTGTCGAGGTCGCCGGTGATGACGCGCTGGGTCGGCAGCGTGCCGTGCTGCACGATGGCGGCCGGAGTGTCGAGCGCCAGACCGTGCCTGACCAGTTCTTCGCACAGCAGCGGCAGGCCTTTCAGCCCCATGTAGATGACGATGGTCTGGTCTTTCCGCGCGATGCCTTCCCAGTTCATGTTGAAGGTATTTTCCTTCAGGTGGCCGGTGACGAAGACGACCGACTGCGCGTAGTCGCGGTGGGTGAGCGGAATCCCTGCGTAGGATGCCACGCCGGCGGCTGCGGTGATGCCGGGCACCACCTGGAAAGGCACGCCGTGCTCGGCCAGGGTCTCGATTTCCTCGCCGCCACGGCCGAAGATGAAGGGGTCGCCGCCCTTGAGGCGCAGCACGCGCTTGCCTTCCTGGGCCAGGCGCACCAGCATGAGGTTGATTTCCTCCTGCGGCACCGCGTGGTCGTCGCGTTCCTTGCCGACGTAGATGCGCTCGGCATCGCGCCGGCACATGTCCAGAATCGGCTGCGAGACGAGGCGGTCGTGCACGATGACGTCGGCCTGCTGCATCAGCCGCAGCGCACGGAAGGTCAAGAGGTCCGGGTTGCCCGGGCCGGCGCCGACCAGATAGACCTCGCCACGGGGGATCTCGTGTTCGGCGCCATCCTTGATCATGGCGTCGAGCTGCGACTCGGCTTCGACGTCGCGCCCGGAAAACACCATTTCTGCAACGGGCGAGAGGAACACCTTTTCCCAGAAGGCGCGCCGCTGTTCCGGCTTGATCGCCGCGCGCACACGGTCCTTGTAGCGCCCGGCCAGGGTGGAGAGGCGGCCGTAGGCGGCAGGAACCAGGGTTTCCAGGCGCGCGCGCAGCATGCGGGCCAGCACCGGCGATTCGCCGCCGCTTGAGACCGCCACCATGATCGGCGAACGGTCGATGATCGACGGCAGGATGAAGCTGCACAGCGCCGGCTTGTCCGCCACGTTGACCGGGATGTGCCGCGCGCGCGCCGCATCGGCGATGGCCTTGGCGGCATCCACATCCTCCTCGACCACGATCACCGCATCCTTGCCGTCGAGCAGAGCGGGCGTGAACGTATCCGCCACCCGGTTCAAATTTTCGGCATGCGGCAGGCGCGCGAAACCTTCATGCAAGCTGGGGGCGGCGACATCGACCCGGGCGCCAGCGCGCAACAGCAGTTCGGCCTTGCGCGCGGCGGTTTCGGATCCGCCCACCACCAGACAATGGCGGTCGCGCAGGTCGAGGAAAATGGGCAGGTAATTCATGGGGTTTTTACTCGGCGGAGGCAGCTTCGTCCGCCGGCTCGGCGGAATACGGCGGAATGAAGATGAAGCGCATGTCGCCCGGGCTCATTTCGACGAAATCGAGCGTGACGCCCTGCAGGTAGGGGGTGCTGGAGCTGGCAATCAGCACTTCGATGCCGTTGATGATCAATTGCTCGTCCGCTTCGCGCTCCTGGTCGAAACCCATGCCGAAGTTCACGCTGCCGTCGTCTTCCTGATAGGCAGCGACGCGCAGCACCATGCCGTGGACGTCTGGATTGTTGGCGGCGACACGAATCTGTTCGGCAGCTGCATCGGTAATCTTGATCATGGAATGTCCTTCAGAAATTAAGCGGCGACGCGCGCCTTGTGCGCACGCACCTCGTTCAAAAACGGCGCAATCCAGCCCTGCGCCCCGGCGCCCCGGCGGTGCACGTAACCGGCCAGCAGCTTGTGTTGCTGATACCCGTCGTGCTGGCCATCAATGCCATGGCCGCGCGTCACTCGATAAGCGTATATGGAGTCGGCAGGCAGATTTTCCAAGCTCGAATAGTGAAATTCGTGCGCCGGAATACTCGCAGCCTCCTGCCAGCGATCGTCTCCGGTCGGCTGTAGACGCGCATAGCCGCGGCCGACGGGACGCTCATGCATCACGGTGTCGCCCGGCACCACGCCCACCATATTGCGCGTCTGTCCCTGCCAGCTGAGGCTCTTCGACAGATACATCAGGCCGCCGCATTCGGCATAGGTGGGCAAGCCGGCCTCGATGGCGCCGCGAATCTGCTTCCGTAAAGCGGTATTGGCCTCCAGTTCCGCCATGAACACCTCGGGGAAACCGCCGCCGATGATGAGACCATCGACCTCGGGCAGGGCCTGCGCATGCAGGGTATCGATTTCCACCAGGTCCACGTTGGCGGCACGCAGTGTGTCGAGATCCTCGCTGTAGTAAAAGCCGAAGGCCTGGTCGTGCGCGATGCCGATACGCACCCGCTCGGCGCGGATTTCTGTTTCAGGCGGTAGGTCGATGTCCAGATCCGGCGCACTGTCGCCAATTGCCAGCAAGCGATCCAGATCGACCTGCGCCGCCACGCGCTCGCCGACATGCCGAATCCGTGCGCGTGCGGCATCCTGCTCGTTGGCCGGCACCAGCCCCAGATGGCGCTCGGCGATCC
Organism: Thiobacillus sp.; assembly: GCA_019459055.1. Classification (GTDB taxonomy): domain Bacteria; phylum Pseudomonadota; class Gammaproteobacteria; order Burkholderiales; family Thiobacillaceae; genus Thiobacillus. The sequence goes on from JAIBEI010000050.1 coordinate 172,571, forward strand.
GAATGCCGGGGTCGTGCTGGACTGCACCGATCACCTCGACGTCGGTGTAATGCCCGATCACCGCGCGCAGCTTCGACTCGTGGCGGCTGCCGCCGAGGTTGTTGAGGATTACGCCGGCGATGCGGATGTCCGGGTCAAACGCCTGGTAGCCCAGAATCAGCGGCGCCACCCCGCGGGTCATGCCGCGCGCGTCGATCACCAGCACCACCGGCACGCCCAGCAGCTTGGCGAGCGCCGCATTGCTGTTGCTGCCATCGAGATCGAGCCCGTCGTACAGGCCCTTGTTGCCCTCGATCAGGCTGATGCGGGCGTCCGCTGCGGCGCGGGCAAACTGTCGCTCGATTTCATCGCGCCGCATCATGTGGAAATCGAGGTTGTAGCAGGGGCGTTGCGCCGCCATCCCCAGCCACAGCGGATCGATGTAGTCGGGCCCTTTCTTGAAAGGCTGCACCCGATGGCCGCGCGCATGCAGCGCCGCACACAGGCCAAGCGTGAGCGTGGTTTTGCCGGACGATTTATGCGCAGCGGAAATGAAGACGCGGGACAATTGAGTCCCGCGCTTCGCTGGTTCGTTCGTGGTGGCTTGCTGGCTCATACCGGACGATCTCCTGCCGGGCTTGCGCCTGGCAGGGGATGCATCAATGCTCCAGCTTGGCGACGGTGGCGTCGTCCAGGCTGACTGGCAGCAGGCGCAGCACCTTGACTGCGAAGGTGGTCGCCAGCAGCGCGATTGCCACCCCGCCCAGGCCGAGGAAGAGTTCGGGCACGCTGGGCATGTAGCCGTGCACTTCGCCATCGAAGAAACTGCTCTGCTCGGTCAGGCCGGGAAACATGTCCAGGGGGAATGCCTGCGCGCCGATGATGGTGACGTACATCTGCGCCACACCGCCCACAATGACGAGGGCACACGCAATCATGATCCATGCACGCTGCTTGCCCAGACCGCTCAGCAGGATCACCAGCGGCGCCACGCAGCCGATGATGATCTGGCCCACCCAGAACAGCGTGGTGAAGAGGCCGCCATCGCGCAGGATGAAGGCTTCCACCGCCTGATACTTGGCGAAATACAGATTGGTCATGTGGTGGACGACGACGAAATACAGCACGGCCGCGACGAACACCACGAGCAGGGTCTTCAGGCGCGTCATCACGGCATCGCCGAGGGTACGGCCGGTCCAGGCATAGGCCGCGACCAGCACCATCAGGTAGATGGCCAGGCCATAGGCAAACGACATGATGATGAACATCGGCGCCAGCATGGCGGTGCCGTACAGTTCACGCGCGATCAGGAAGCCGAACAGCGAGCCGGTACCGGTCGTCAGGATCAGGCGCCAGATGAAGGCCGCGGTGCCCGCCGCCTTCGACCAGGACTTGACGCTACGGTCCAGCATGGTCCACAGGTAGACGCCCACCAGGCCGAAGAAGCCGGAATACAGAAACACGTTCCAGGTGAACATCGATTTGAAGTTGAAATGGGTCATCGCCACGATCAGGCGGTCGGAGCGTCCCAGGTCGAGCACCAGCACCAGCAGGCCGCCGAGCATCAGCGCCAGCGCCAGGATCGCCGACAGCGGCGCCAACGGCTTGTACATCGGCTTGTTGAACACCGACGCGATCGACGCGACGTTGAGTGCGCCGGAGGCCGCCACGATGAGGAACACCGCGAACACGTGCGGCAGGCCCCAGACAATCTGGTTGTCCATTCCGGTCACGACGTGCCCGTAGTGGTGCATGTAGTTCCAGGCCAGCGCGCCGAACAGCACGAACAGGCCGAGAAAACCGAATAACAGCCAGTATTTCAGGCTGCTGCCCTCTACTTCGCGGAAGGTAATGCTTGCCATATCGTTTTAGATTCCGTGATAGCGAACGCCGAGGTTGAGATTGAGGTCGGCGCGCACCTGCTTGGTCGGCAGTTCACGCAGACGCCGGGAAATCTCGCTTTCGGGGTCATTCATGTCGCCGAACAGCAGGGCGTTATGGCCGGCGGCTGTGCAAGCCTCGGCACACGCGGTGTTGCCGTCGCCACGATCCACCTTCTGCACGCAGAAGGTACAGGCCTCGACGCAGCCCATTCCACGCGGCACATCCGGCTTCTGGGTGTCATTCAGCGGTTCGTGCACCAGCGAACGCGCCTTGTAGGGGCAGGCCATCATGCAGTAACGGCAGCCGATGCAGGTATGGCGATTGACCAGCACGATGCCGTCGGCGCGCTTGAACGACGCCCCTGTCGGGCACACATCCACGCAGGGCGGCTCGGCGCAATGCTGGCACATCATCGGCAGATTGGTTTCCCTCTGCGTCAGCGGATCCTCAAGTTCGAGCTTGCGGATCCACTGGGGTGCCTGCCTTGGATGCTCGCTTTCGGCCACCGGCGTCCAGCCGTTTTCGGTGCTGCACGCGGAGACACAGTCGTTGCAACCGGTGGCGCACTTGGTGGAATCGACCAACATGCCCCAGCGCACAGCGCTGCTGGCCGGCTGGTCGTCCGGACGGCCATGCGCCACCTGATACAGCATCACGCCTGGGGCAATCGCCAGGCCGGCCGCAGCCGTGGCGGCGCCGACGAAGCGGCGACGCTCGGGCGATTCAGGCGCCTGATTTGACATTGAATTCAGTTCGCTCATTGGGCAACCCCAGCCATCTCTTCTGCGCTGGCCTCGCTTGTCGTCCGGGCGGCCAGCTTGTGCTTGTAATGCGCCGTTTCAGCGTTCAGCGGATGCATCGACATCGGGCCTTGCGGCTTGGTGGAATGGCATTCGAAGCAATCGATCTTCACCGCGGCATAGCTGTGGCAACTCACGCAAAAATCATCCTTGGCGGCGGCAACGCTGCCCGTCTTTTCGCTGGCGTGGCACTCGATGCATTCCTTGAGGCTGTGCTTCTTGGTGCGGACGCCTTCGATCACGGTTTTGTCGCGCTGATGGTTCAACAACTTCATGTGGTTGCGCCGCATGAAGTCGGTATCTTCCACGCACTGCTCACCCTTGACGGCCTTGGTGATTACCGGCTTGGGGGCACCGTTGGCCTGGGCCGGAGCGTCCGCCCCGGCCCAGGCCAGGGCAGCCGTCGTCAGCACGACCGCACCCAGCGCCAGGAGGCTTTTTATTTTGCCTGCCACGCTTAGTCACCCATACCCATGATGATGTAACCGGTGGGGCAGACATCGGCACAAATGTGGCAGCCGATGCACTTGCCGTAGTCGGTGTCGACGTAACGACCAACGGTCGGGTTGTCTTTCTTCTTCACCTTGAACACGGCACCCTGCGGGCAATAGACCACGCAGTTATCGCATTCGAAGCACTGGCCGCAGGACATGCAGCGCTTGGCTTCGTCGACGATGTCCTTTTCGGACAACGCACGCAGGCGCTCTTCGAAGTTGCCCAGTGCGCCTTCCTTGTCCAGCGTGATCACTCCACGAACATGACGCTGCACGTTGGGGAAATGCCCCAGGAACAGGTCGTTGTGCGGGATGATGTGACGCGCCGAACGGTCATCGAAGTTGTGCAGGATGTCCTTGCGATCGGACGTGCCCCAGATCCCGCCATGCAGGTCTTCGCTGTATTCGTGCCCGGTTTCGAGCCACTTGCGGATTTCATCGAAGTGGTGAACGTCCACTTTCGGACGCTTGTCGAGTTCCTTGCCCTTGAGGAAAGCGTCGATGCCGTCAACTGCAATGGATGCGTGACCGATCGCGGTGGTCAGCAGGTGCGGGCGCAGCACGTCGCCGCCGACAAAGATGTGTTCCTTGCCGGGGAAGCGATAGTTCTTGTCGACCTTCATCAGGCCGTTGTTGTTGTTGAATTGCTCAAGGCCGGTGAAGTCGACGCCCTGGCCGATGGCTGAGACGATCAGGTCGGCCGGCAGGTCGCGCTCGGTGCCTTCGACAATCTTGGTTTCCTTGCCTTCCATCACGAAGTCGGCGACGCGCAACGCCGTTGCACGGCCCTTTTCGTCGACGACCACGCCCACCGGGGTCACGCCGCCGATGATTTCGATGCCTTCCTGCATCGCCTGCTCGACTTCGTGCTTGTTGGCGGCCATCTTGTCGATGGTGGAGCGCGACACCAGCACCACCTCGGCACCGCCGCGGGCGGAGATGGCGGCGACATCATGGGCCATGTGGCCGGCGATGACGGCTTCCGGACGATCATCCGCAGTGCCCGACTTGGTGACATTGCCCAGACGACGGGCAACGGTCGCAACGTCGATCGAGGTATCGCCGCCGCCGATGACCACCACGCGGTTGCCGACGTGCTGCAGACGGCCTTCGTTGAAGGCGCGCAGGAACGCCACGGCGGTCACGCAGTTGGGCGCTTCGGCGCCGGGCACCGGCAGCGGACGGCCAGCCTGGGCGCCCATCGCCATGAAGATGGCGTCGAATTCCTTCTCGATTTCGTCGAAGGTCACGTCGGAACCGATGCGGGTCTTCAGGCGGGTTTCGACACCCAAGTCGATGATGCGCTTGATTTCGGCATCGAGCATTTCGCGCGGGGTGCGGAAACCGGGAATGCCGTAACGCATCATGCCGCCGAGCTCTTCATGCTCGTCGAAAATGGTCACGCCATGGCCACGCAGGCGCAGCTGATAGGCGGCAGCCAGACCGGCTGGGCCGGCACCGATCACGGCGACCTTCTTGCCGGATTCGGCAGCCGTGGAAGTGTAGGCCATGCTGTTTTCAATGCCCCAGTCGCCGATGAAGTGCTCGACCGAGTTGATGCCGACATGGTCTTCGACCATGTTGCGGTTGCAGCCGGATTCGCACGGCGCAGGACAGACGCGGCCCATCACGGCCGGGAAGGGGTTGGCTTCCGTCACGCGGCGGAAAGCGTATTCCTGCCAGGTCATGCCTGCGGGCGGCTTCTCGATGCCGCGCGCGATGTTGAGGTAACCACGGATGTCTTCACCGGCCGGGCAGGAGCCCTGGCAGGGCGGCGTGGAAAGCATGTACTCCGGGCATTTGTGCGTCCAGCCCGCCTGAAAAATCATGTCCTGGGCAGAGCGAATGTCACCCAGTGATTCGCCATCCTTATAACGACGCCATGTAACGCCTTCGGTTTTTGCTTTGCTCGTCGTGACAGCCATGGTGGTTCTCCTAATGTCTGTGTAACTAAAATAGATAAAACGCAATCAACCAGCCGACTTCAGTCCAGTTTGATCGCCTTGCTAACCAATTGATGCACTCCGCCCACCATGCTCATGTCGAAGCCATACTTGGGCAATACTTTGGTGAACTGCGCCTTGCAGATGGCGCAGATCATGGCCATGAAATTGACCTGGTGTTCCTTGACCACATTGTTCAGCGCGGTGGCGCGCGGCAATGCGCCCTTGACCCGGACTTCCATCAGGTCGTCGGTCAGCAGGCCGCCGCCGCCGCCGCAGCAGAAGGTGGACTCGCCGATGGTTTCGTCCGCCATGTCGTGGAAATTGTTCACCACCGACTTGATCAATTCGCGCGGAATGGTGAACTGGCCGCCGGGCTCCGTACCCATGCGCGACGCCCGCGCCACGTTGCACGAGTCGTGATAGGTCACGACCAGATTGTCGTTGGCGGACGGGTCGACCTTGATCTTGCCAGACTTGATCAGATCGTTGGTCAGTTCGCAAATGTGCTGCGGCTGCGGATAGGCCGGATCGAGCTGCTTTTGCAGTTCGATCGAGAACGGATCGTTGCCGCCGTATCCGATTCCCGTCAGCGTGTTCCAGAAGCTGTAGGCAACACGCCAGGCGTGGCCGCATTCGCCGACCACGATGCGCTTGACGCCGAGTTCGAGCGCGGCATCGCGAATCCGCATGGCGACCTTGCGCATGCTTTCGTAGTTGCCGTTGAACAGGCCGAAGTTGCCGGCCTCCGAAGCGTGGGTGGACAGGGTCCAGTTGATGCCGGCAGCGTGAAACACCTTGGCGTAGCCGATCAAGGACTCGACGTGCGGCTCGGAGAAGAAGTCCGCCGACGGCGTGACCAGCAGCACTTCCGCGCCTTTCACATCAAGCGGCATTTTCACCGCCACGCCGGTGTCGGCCTCGATATCTTCTTCCAGGCCCTCCAGGGTGTCTTCCAGCGCGGGGCCGGGCAGACCGAGGTTGTTACCGATCCTGTGGACCTTGGTCAGAATCTCGTTCGAATACTTCTGCCCCATGCCGACATGGTTGAGGATTTCACGACCGGCCATGGTGATTTCAGCGGTGTCGATGCCGTATGGGCAAAACACCGAGCAACGACGGCATTCCGAACACTGATAATAATAGCTGTACCAGTCGTCGAGGATTTCCTTGGTCAGATCCTTGGCGCCCACCAGCTTGGGGAACAACTTGCCCGCCGTGGTGAAGTAGCGGCGATAGACCTGGCGCATCAGATCCTGGCGCGCCACCGGCATGTTCTTGGGGTCGGATGTGCCCAGGTAATAATGACATTTGTCCGTGCACGCTCCGCAGTGCACGCAGGCATCCATGAACACTTTCAGCGAACGGTACTTGCCCAGCAGGTCGCCCATCTTGTCGAGGGCACGCTCTTTCCAGTCCTCACCCAGTTCATGCGGGTAGCCCATGGAGTCCTGGACCGGCTTGGCCGCCGGGAAGGTCTTGGCATGCGCCATCGCACCTTCCCGCAGCTTGGGAACTTCGATGTCGTCCTTGATTACCGGAATGTCAAATTCAGCAGCAGCCACTTGAGGGTCCTTTGTCCGTACTTACGCGTTCGTCAATCGATGTCAACGAATCAGTTTTTCTGTTCGAGCCGGGCCGCCCAAGCCGCCAGATGGCGATGCTCGCGCGGATTGTCCGCCTGGTTGCGGGTCGGGCTGAAGAAGAGGCCCGGCGCATGAAGCAGCTTGCTGATCGGGAAGATCGCCATCAGCAGCGCCACCATGGCAAGGTGGGCCAGCAGGATCGGATCCTGCGGCACCGGCTGCAGGTCGAGATACATCAGACCCATGAAGAAGGCCTTCAGCGCCACGATGTCGGTATGCACGACGAAGGTCATCAACATGCCCGACAGGCCGATGCCAATGAGCAGCACCAGCATCAGGTAGTCGGACGGGGTCGAAATGTAGCGCACCCGGTCGACCAGGAAACGGCGCGCCAGCAAGCCGGTCAGGCCGATCACCATCATGATGCTGGCGTATTTTCCGAACGGCTGCATGATGTCGACCCAGAACCAGACCGGCTCGGTGAAATAGCGCAGGTGGCGCACCAGCACCAGGAACAGTCCCAGGTGGAACAGCCAGCCGAATACCCAGATCCACTTGTTGGATTTGAATAGCGATTCGAACAGCACCACTTCTTTCGCCATCCGGTACACGACACCCTTTTGCGTGGTCGGTGCGGGCGTGGTCGGGATCTTCAACGGCGCGGGGGTGCGGCTATAATCAAAAATCTTGTAGCCCAGGCCCACCACCAGCAACAGGGTGGCGATGTAAAACATCCCGGCATAAATCATCGTCACAGTAGACAAACCCATCTCCCAACAACGTTATGTTTACGAATCAAACGCGAGCGCCGGCACAGCCTGGCAGCATTCGATTGGGAAACACAGCCTGAAAATCGGAGTCGCCCCGGAAACTCCGGGGCAACCCGATGGTGTTACAACTTAAATACAGCCAGTCGGCTTGGGCAAGCCGGCGATTTTGCAAGCCTGCTTGGCGGGGCCGTAGGGGAACAACTCGTACAGGTACTTGTTGTTGCCTTTTTCAGGTCCGAGCTTTTTGCCGATGGCCTTGGTCAGAACGCGCACAGCGGGCGCGATCTGGTATTCGGCGTAGTACTCACGCAGGAAGTTGACAACTTCCCAGTGGCTGTCGGTCAGCTCGACTTTTTCTTCGACAGCCATGTATTTGGCAATGTCTTCGTTCCACTGCGACAGGTCGACCAGATAGCCTTCTTCGTCGACTTCGACTTCTTTTCCGGCGATGTTCACCATGGGCATAGCAATACTCCTTTAATTAAAAGTTACAGCCAAGACTGACAGTTGCTGTGCTCTGCGACCAGATCCACAAAACCGCCGTAATCCACGACATTGACTCCGTCCAGCACGCGCCCGGCCATGCCGCGCGCCGCCAGATCAGGACCGAGTGCGTAAATCTTGAGGTCAGCCGCTGCTGCCTGGATTTTCGCTGCCGCCGCATTGCCGGTTGTCGCGGCGTACACCGCGTCTTCGATCAGCAGTACAGCAGAACCTTTGGTGGCCATGCGCAGGCAGCTTTCCAGCGAGCCGCGATCCGTAGCCGATTTGTTCACAATATGCAGCATATCCATCCCCTTAGAAGCTGATCACGACGTCTTGCTCAGCCATGAGATTTGCCATCTCATCGACGGCGAGCACCGTCACATCCACAATCAGGTCGTCCTCGGTCAAGCCACGCGCATCCATCGACGCCTGGTCGACATAGAGCTTCTCGATGTCGTAGCCTTCCAGCGCACGGTAGGTCTTGGAGAAATCCTTGACTTCGATGCCCTTGCTGTCGATGCCCTTCATCAACTGGTAGACACCGTCATCGGTGAACACCATGCTCACATCCTGATCGAAAGCAGCCGTAATCAGCACCACTTCCAGCCCTTCCAGGGCGTACACGGTGCCATGCGGCGCCTTGCGGTTCAGGAACATGAATTTTTTGACGATGCCGGAGCCGTCTTCCATTTCATCCATATCGCTCATCTCGTTTCCTTAATCTCCGAACGTCACGAGACGGTCGTACTGAATGCCCATCTCAACCAATTGACCCAGACCCGAGATGCGGAAGTTATCGCCCAGCACGCCGTCCGTGATGCCGCGACGCTGTGCAGCCGCCACGCAGACAACCAGATCCACGCCATGATCCGCAGCCAGCTTGGACCAGCGCGCACCGACGTTGCGATCATCCTGCGGCGGGGTTGCGAGACGCGAAGCGTTATACACGCCATCGTGATAGAAAAAAACGCGCGGGACTTTGTAGCCCTTTTCAAGCGCAGCGCGCGCGAAAAGAAAGGCCGAGTCACTGGCTTGATGGCTGTAGGGCCCTTCGTTCACAAGAATACCGAATTGCATGTAACCACTCCGAAAAATCGATTCTTAAATCCAGATTAACCCCCGCAACCCTCGCGGAGGCAACCTGCTTGATTAGAAGCGGATGTGAGCAGAAGCGTTCAGCGTTGAACGGCTGCCGCGCCAGTTATCAATGTGATACTTGGTGAAGGGCAGACCGGTCTTCTCGAAGAATGCGGGCCAGCCGATCCGATCGATCCAGTCATTCATGCGCTCCCAAGGCTTGCCGTCTTCCTTGTAGGTCATGAGGATCTTCTTGACCACCTCGGCGACTTCCGGCCAACGCGGCGCATTGTTCGGCAGGCCAGCAGCGACCAGCTTGTGGAAGGTCGGCTTGGAGCGGGCATTGGAGTTCTTGCCACCCACCCAGATCGCAATCTTGGAATGCACGGGATCGTTGATCTGCATTGGTGGGCAGGGCGGGAAGCAGGCGCCGCAACAGATGCACTTCTTCTCGTCGACTTCAAGCGAGGGCTTGCCATTCACCAGGGCGGGGCGGATCGCCGCCACCGGGCAGCGTGCCACGACGGAGGGACGCTCACACACGTTGGCAACCAGATCATGGTTGATCTTCGGCGGCTTGGTGTGCTGCACGATGATGGCGAGGTCGGCCTGGCCGCCGCAGTTGATTTCGCAGCAGGAGGTGGACAGCTTGACGCGGTTGGGCATCTCGCACTTGACGAAGTCGTCGTACAGCTCGTCCATCAGCGCCTTGACCACGCCGGAAGCGTCGGTAGCAGGAATGTCGCAATGCAGGAAACCCTGGGTATGCGCAATCATGGAAATCGAGTTGGCGGTGCCACCGATGGGGTAGCCCTTGTCGTTGAGCGCCTTGATCAGCGGCTCGACCTTGGAGCCATCGGCCACCATGTACTCAATATTGGAACGCGCGGTGAAACGCACGAAGCCGTCAGCATACTGGTCGGCAATGTCGGCCAGTTCGCGGATGGTGTAGTGGTCCATCTGGCGCTGGGTGCCGGCCTTGACGGTCCAGATTTCGTCGCCAGACTCGGCGCGGTGATACAGGACACCCGGCTTCGGATGGTTGTGGAAAGCCCACTTACCATAGTTCTTCACCATCACGGGGTGCATGTAGGGCATCGGATCCGGTGCGCCGGACTCGATAGGCGGACGTAGTTCTGCCATGTTTTATCTCCAACTTGATTTATACACGGATCCCGGCTCGCGCCGGGGCCCGGGGTAAGCAAAAATTAGGCGGCTGACTGCTTGTTCTCGTTCCACTTCTCGACCTGCTCATCCCAGTCGTCGCCACGGAAGTACGGGTTGGCGCGCGGCTGGCTGATCATGTTGGGATCGACCGGAATATCCAGGCCTTCCAGGAAGTTGGCCAGGCCGATACGCTCGATCATTTCGCCGGTGCGCTCGTGCTCCAGCGCGTTTTCCGCGAAGAAGTCGATGACATTGCGCGACAGCTCGTTCAGCTTTTCGAAGTCCTCGTCGGACTCCATCTTCATGAACGGAATCACCACGGTACCCATGGTCGCGCCGATCTTCAGAACGCTCTTGCCGCCCACCAGGATGGTGACGCCCTTGTCGTTGCCGGGCAGCAGGCCGCCAGGAATGACGTTCAGGCAATGCATGCAGCGCACGCAGTTCTTGTTGTCGATGCACAGGGCATTGCCGTCGCCCAGCTTGGCAACCGACACGGTGTCGCTGGCGACAACCTTGTCAGCGGCAACCAGGGTGATGGCCTTGGTCGGGCACTTGCTGATCACGTCGTTGACGAGATCGGACATGCCGTGCGCCTTGTAATAATCCTGAACCTGCGCCTCGTTGACGCGGATGTTGTCGCGCCAGGTGCCGATGGTGGCCATGTCGGAACGCTGGATGGCGTTGACGCAGTCGTTCGGGCAGCCGGAGAACTTGAACTTGAATTTGTACGGCAGGGACGGGCGGTGCATGTCGTCGATGTTGTTGTTGATGACGATACGCAGGGCCTTGGCTTCATCGAAGCAGGACATTTCGCAGCGGGCAGCGCCCACGCAGGACATCGAGGTGCGCAGAGCAGGGCCGGCGCCACCGAGGTCGAAGCCCATATCGTTGAACCTGTCGAAAGCCTTCTGGACATCCTCCGTCTTACAGCCCTGCAGCATGATGTCGCCGGACTGGCCGTGGAACGCGATCATGCCCGAACCACCGGTCTCCATCCAGGCGTCGCACATCTCGCGCAGCAGGTTGGAGGTGTAATGCATGCCGGCCGGCGGCATGATGCGCAGAGTATGGAACTCGGCCGCCTCGGGGAACAGCGGCTTGTGATTCTCGTCCTTCAGCTCGGTAAAGCGCGGAATGATGCCGCCGCCGTAACCGAACACACCGACCGTACCGCCCTTCCAGTATCCCTTCATATGCTGGTAGGACGTTTCCAGCTGACCCATCAGGTCAACCATCATGTCGTTATCCTTGGCCAGACGCTTGAAGCCGGTCACGAAGCTGGGCCACGGGCCTTTCTCGAGCTCGTCCAGATTGGGCGTATCAATCATTTGCTTTGCCATTCTCTTCTCTCCTAGAAAATTCGAAGTGCCCGCTCAGCAGATGGCTCAACGGTATATCTAATATTTTATTGACTGGGCAGCCGCGCCACCATCATTCTCATGGGTAAATCACCTACTCCATTGCGGTAGGTCGGCACCTACCCACATGGGGTATGGCGATTTCCCCAACACGGGTATGCCCCATTCAGGCAAAGAATGAGACATTACACGCCTGCCACCGGAACCGATAAGAGTATTAAAATATAACCGCTAAGGCAAGCCCTTGCCAAAAACAGGGTTGAAATACCATGCGTTGCCCTCATAACGCATACCAGTCTTTACACACAATGTGCGCCAGGCAAAACAGGACACCGATGAAACTTGGAGCACCGCGGATGAAATCCCATGCCTGAAATCACCCCCCTAGACAAAATGCGCCTGCCCTTCGGCGGCCAGGAGGTCGAATTCCAGCACCTGACCCACGAATCGGGCGGCGTGCCCTTCCTGCGTATCCGTATCCGGGAAAACAAGCGCTTCACCATTTTTGACGTCGACCCGGTCAGCGCGCAGAAATGGGCCGACATCATGCAGGCCTGGGCCCGCGATCATGCGGGAGACGCGCCATGAACTGGGATTGGCCGGAAAACAAGCCCGAGATCTACACGCCCCACATGACCGATCTGCAGTTCGATCTGGTCGGCACGACCATCCCGACCGACAATGCGCAGATGCTGGCGGATGCGCTGCAGGACCTGCTGCCGTGGCTGAACGAGGACAGCGGCACCGGCATCCAGCACCTGAAAGGTGCGGAAACCAACAGTGGCGACGCCTCGCTTAACATCAACCGGCGCACCAAACTGTTCGTGCGCGTGCCCAGGACGCGGGTGGCCGACATGCAGAAACTGGTCGGACAAAGGCTCGACTTGGCTGGTCACGCCCTGCACATCGGCAGTTTCAAGACTCGTGAATTCAGCCCGTTCAGCAACATCTACGCCCATTTCGTTGACACGGGCAGCGCCACTGAAGAACAATTCGTGCAGGACGTGATGCACGAACTGGATGGCCATTTCCAGCTACGTTGCGGGTTTATCTGCGGCATGCCGCAAACGCTGCATAGCGCATCCGGCCCCCTCCATGGCTACAGCCTGATGCTCCACGACGTACCGCCGCACAAGTCGCTGCAATTGCAGGACGAGGGCATGGGGCGCAACCGCCTGTTAGGCTGCGGGATTTTCATCCCGCATAAATCCATCGCGCCTGTGGCTCAGGCGAATTTTTGAAACCAACCGAAAGGAGAAAACATGTCTTATGTTGTAAATGGTGAAGAGCTCGAAACCGGCGATGAGGACTTTCTGCTGGAAGCCAATTTCAGTGACGATGTTCCCCCGGTCATCGCCGCGGCGGAAAAAATCACGCTGACCGACGAGCACTGGCAGGTCATCAACTACCTGCGCGAAAAATACAAGGACGACGGCCAAACCCCCAACTTCCGCAACATGCTGGCCGAAATACAGGAACTCCATCCGGGCACCGACTGGAAGAAAAAACTGTATGAGCTGTTCCCCAACATGCCGGCTCGCCAGGGTTGCCGCGTCGCCGGCCTGCCCAAGCCTTTCGGCAAGGGCGGCTACTGATTCAGGATTACGGGGTCGGGAATCAGGATTCAGACATGACGCGGCGAAGCCGTACTACCCCTGGCCCCTGTATCCTGATCCCTACGCCCCATGTTCACCAATACCCTCGTCACCACCGAAGACCTGGCCGCGCATCTGGATGACCCGAACTGGGTCATTCTGGATTGCCGTTTCACCCTGACCGATCCCGATGCCGGCCGCCAGGCCTACGCGAAAGCCCATATCCCGGGCGCACGCTATGTTCATCTGGACGACGATCTTTCCGCCTCCGTCGGCGAAACCACGGGGCGGCATCCGCTGCCCGACCCCCACGCGCTGGCCGAAAAGCTCTGCACGTGGGGGGTCGGTGTCAACAAGCAGGTGGTGGTGTACGACGACAGTTATGGCTCCATGGCTGTGCGGCTGTGGTGGATGATGCGCTGGCTCGGTCACCCCGGGGTGGCGTTGCTGGACGGCGGCTATCCGAAATGGCTGCGCGAAAAACGCCCGGTCAATGCCGAAGTGCCGACACCGCACAAGGCGGCTTGCGCCTGCCTGCCCGAACCCACCCAGATCGTGGCGACGGACGAAGTGTTGCGTGCCTCGCAGACCGGCGAGCAACTCATTATCGACGCGCGTCCGGATCGCCGCTTCTCCGGCGAATTCGAGCCGCTCGACCCGGTGGCCGGGCACGTGCCCGGCGCCATCAACTGGCCGTTTGACGAAAACCTCGACGTGGACGGCACCTATCTGCCGCCCGAGGCGTTGCGCGAAAATTATCAGGCGCTGCTGAAAGGCAAGCCGGCCTGGCAGGTCATCCACATGTGCGGCTCCGGTGTCACCGCCTGCCACAATATTCTGGCGATGGAAATCGCCGGCCTTCCCGGTTCACGGCTCTACCCCGGTTCATGGAGCGAGTGGATCACCGATCCAGCGCGCCCCGTTGCCACCGGCGAATAAAGGAAAACGCTCATGGTCAAACCCGTCAAAGTCCGCACCATCTGGTTCAAGAAGGACGGCGAACGCAGCGCCGGGGAAATCGCCAGCGCGGTTGCCTCGACCATCTGGCGCGTTGCCGACAAGGCCGTCGACAACCTCGGCCGCGAAAATTACGACATCATCACCCCGGCGCGCGGGTTCAAGCTGATCGCCGAGTTTGTCGCCTTCCTGGCGCATTACTGCGACCGCATGGCCTACACCTCGCAGACGCCCGAACGCCGCATCGAAGTGCTGCAGGCGATCGCCAACCGGCTGGGCGAAGTGATGGAGGAAAACATCATCGAGTCGGCCGGCCCCGATCCCAGCCGCAACTTCAAGGCCGAATTCATCGACTTCCTGAACCGCCGCTTTGCCGATTACGCCGAGTTCGAGTTCCCTGACGACGACAAGGCCAGCTTCCCCGCACTGCGCTTCCTCAGCCTGCAGATCCGCGAGGAGATGGGCGACGACGACAAGACCTGGATCATGGACCAGATCATGGACATCGAAATGCCGGAGATGATGGGCACGGTGAGGAAGAGCTTCAAGGGCCTGCTGTCCGACGCGCCGGTCAAGCGCGGTTTCGGCTCGCCCGACATGCTGCCCCCAGAGTAATTTCAAATGCCGTCGCCGTTCGATCTGGCCAACGAGAGCGGCTACCGCGCCTGGCGCGCTGCGCGGCTTGCCGCCTACCCGCGCAGCGTCGACGAACTGGTCGTGCCGCTGGCCGATCCGCGCCATCTCACGCCAGACGAAATCGACGCCCTCGAAACCCGCTGCGCGCGCGCCAACATGGCGATCTATAGCGCGCCGCACCTGCCCGCCGCCGACAAGTCGATCCCCAAACAGCTAGGGCAGCAGCTCGGCCTGGTCCGCCTGGAAGGCAACTACCTTGCCGACGAGGACGGGCTGTCCAGCATCACCCCGGCGGACGACGAGGGCGGCGGGCGCGGCGAATTCATTCCCTACACCCACAAGCCGATCAACTGGCACACCGACGGCTACTACAATGCGCCCGACCGCCGCATCCTCGGCATGACCCTGCACTGCGCGCAGGACGCCGAAGAAGGCGGCGAGAACGCCCTGCTCGATCATGAAATCGCCTATATCCAGCTGCGTGATGCCAGCCCCGATTACGTCGCCGCGCTGATGCAACCTGACGCGATGACCATCCCCGCGCGCATGGACGAGGGCAACATTGCCCGGGCCGAGCAGTGCGGGCCGGTGTTCGCGATCGATCCCGAGCAGGGCTTTCTTACCATGCGCTACACCGCGCGCACCCGCTCCATCGTGTGGAAAGAGGACGCCGTCACCCAAGCCGCGGTCAGAATCCTGGCCGACATCCTCGCCAGCTCGGAATACACCCTTACCGCCCGCCTGCGCCCCGGCATGGGCCTCGTCTGCAACAATGTGCTGCACACCCGCAACGGGTTTTCCGATTCCCCCCAACACCGCCGTCTGCTCTATCGCGGGCGCTATTACGACCGCCTGCGCTTTGATTTGAATCCACCCGCGCGCACAGCTTGGACGGCGGGTAAAGTAAAATAGCAGTCTTCATTTTTCGGCCATCTGCCGTCATGCAGCTTCTCGCCCTCGGGGTCAACCATCACACCGCGCCACTCGCCATTCGCGAGCAGGTGGCGTTCGGCCCCGACAAGCTGGTGCAGGCGCTGCACGAACTGACGCAGAGCCGGCGCGCCTCCGAAGTCGCCATCCTGTCGACCTGCAACCGCACCGAGCTGTACGTCAACACGCCCTCGCCAGACGACGTGGCGCAATGGCTGGCCGATTTCCATCACATCGAGCAGCGCGAACTCGCGCCCTACCTGTATGCGCTGCCGCGAGAGAAGGCCGCGCAGCATGCCTTCCGCGTCGCCGCCGGTCTCGACTCGATGGTGCTGGGGGAGACGCAAATCCTCGGGCAGATGAAGCAGGCGGCGCAAGCCGCCGAGGAAGCCGGCACCCTCGGCCTCTTGCTGCACAAGCTGTTCCAGCGCACCTTCTCGGTCGCCAAGGAGGTGCGCAGCAGCACCGAAATCGGCGCCAACTCGGTATCGATGGCCGCTGCAGCGGTGCGCCTGGCCGAGCGCATCTTCCCCAACATCAAGGATCAGGCCTGCCTGTTCATCGGCGCCGGCGAGATGATCGAGCTGTGCATCACCCACTTTGCCGCGCAGCATCCGCGCCGCATGACGGTGGCCAACCGCACCGCCGAACGCGCGCGCCCGCTGGCCGAACGCTTCGGCGCCGGGGTGATCCCGCTGACCGCGCTGCCCGACGAGCTGCCGGCCTACGACATCATCATCACCTCCACCGCGAGTCCGCTGCCGATCCTCGGCAAGGGCATGCTGGAGCGCGCGATCCGGCAGCGCCGCCACCGCCCGATCTTCATCGTCGACCTGGCGGTTCCGCGCGACGTCGAGGCCGAAGTCGCCGACATGGACGACGTTTTCCTGTACAGCGTGGACGACCTGGGACAGGTGGTGCGCGAAGGCATGGACAACCGCGTGGCGCAGGTGGCGCAGGCCGAAGCGATCATCGAGACCAGCGTTGAAAGCTTCGTGCACTGGATGGAAGGCCGCGAGCTGGTGCCGGTGATCCGCAGCTTGCGTGACACCGCGGAGCGCCACCGCCGCCACGAAATCGAAAAGGCGGAAAGGGCGCTGGCGCGCGGCGACGACCCGCGCGCGGTGCTCGACGCGATGAGTCACGCGCTCGCCAACAAGCTGCTGCACGCGCCGACCCACGCGCTCAGCCACGCCACGCGCGACGAGCGCGACCAGTTCGCTCGCCTCATCAGCCAGCTCTACGGACTGCATCAGGAATGAAAGCCACACTGGCGGACAAGCTCGCTCGCGCCGACGAGCGGCTGGAGGAACTCGACGCCCTGCTGTCGCAGCCGGAAATCGCCGGCGACATGGACAGCTACCGCAGGCTCACCCGCGAACATGCCGACCTCACTCCGGTGGTGGCGCTGTATCGCCAGTACCGGCAGGCCGAGACCGACCGGGGAGCCGCGGGCGAAATGCTGGCCGACCCCGAGCTGCGTGAGCTCGCCGAAGCCGAGATCGCCGCCACCGAAGGAAAAATCGCGCAACTGGAAACCGAATTGCAAACCGCGCTGCTGCCGACGGATCCCAACGACGAGCGCAACATCTTTCTTGAAATCCGCGCCGGCACCGGCGGCGACGAATCCGCGCTGTTCGCCGGCAGCCTGTTGCGCATGTACACGCGCTATGCCGAGCGGCAGGGCTGGAAGGTCGAAGTGATGTCGGAAAACCCCGGCGAGGTCGGCGGCTACAAGGAAGCCATCCTCCGCATCGTCGGCCACGGCGCCTATTCGCGGCTGAAATTCGAATCCGGCGGCCACCGCGTCCAGCGCGTGCCGGAAACCGAATCGCAGGGCCGCATCCATACCTCGGCCTGCACGGTGGCGGTGATGCCGGAAGCCGACGAAGTCGGCGAAGTCGACATCAACCCGGCCGACCTGCGCATCGATACCTACCGTGCCTCCGGCGCGGGCGGCCAGCACATCAACAAGACCGATTCGGCGGTGCGTATCACCCACCTGCCGACCGGGCTGGTGGTGGAATGCCAGGACGACCGCTCGCAGCATCGCAACCGCGCGCAGGCGATGAGCGTGCTGGCGGCGCGCCTGAAAGACCGCGAAATCCAGGCACAGCACGCTGCCGAGGCGAGCACCCGCAAGGGGCTGGTCGGCAGCGGCGACCGCTCCGATCGCATCCGCACCTACAACTTCCCGCAGGGCCGCATCACCGACCACCGCATCAACCTCACGCTGTACAAGATCGATGCGGTGATGGACGGCGACCTCACCGAACTGCTGGATGCGTTGGCGGCCGAACATCAGGCCGAGCTTCTGGCGACACTGTCGGGTGAGGGATAAGGCGTGAGGCGTGAGGCGGCGACGGTTGCCGGCCTGCTCGACGACGCCACTGCCCGCATCGCTGCCGCACTCGGCCTTGCGCACCGCGACGCGCGGCTCGACGCCCGCGTGCTCGCCGCGCATGTTTTGGGGACGGACACTGCCTGGCTGATCGCGCATGACACCGACCCGCTCGCGGACACGCATGTCGCAGCGTTTGAATCTCTTTTGTTGCGCCGCCTGGACGGTGTACCGATCGCCTACCTCGTCGGCACACGCGAGTTTTATGGCCGCCCTTTCCGCGTCACGCCCGATGTGCTGATTCCGCGCCCCGATACCGAATTGCTGGTCGAGCGGGCACTGGCATGCATCCCATCCGATCAGGCCGTGGACGTTCTGGATCTGGGCACTGGCAGCGGCTGCATCGCCATCACGCTTGCGCTGGAGCGCCCGCTTGCGCGGGTCGCGGCGGTGGATCGCTCCACGGCGGCACTGGCCATCGCGCGGCGCAATGCCGACATCCTCAACGCCCATATCGAATTTCTGACCAGCGACTGGTTCGCCGCACTCGCCGGGCGGCGCTTCGACCTCATCGTCAGCAACCCGCCCTACGTCGCCGCCGCCGATCCCCACCTTGCGCGCGGCGACGTGCGTTTCGAGCCGCTGACCGCGCTGGCCGCCGGCCATGACGGCCTCGACGACCTGCGCCGCCTGATCCGCGCCGCCTGCGACCACCTCAAGCCCGGAGGCGCGCTGCTGCTGGAACATGGCTACGACCAAGCGGACGCCGTTATCGAACTACTGCGCCAACATGGCTTCGAGCAGACTTGCACGCTGCGCGATCTTGGCGGTCTGAATCGGGTCAGCGGCGGGCGCCGACCGGGCGGGGTGGGCCGGGCGTGCGGATACACTTGCGCCGATGTCCTCCCTGTTATCAACGATGACTCCTGAACCCGCCCACCTCTGGCGCATTCCCCCGGAAGCGGATCTGCACCACCGCGAATGGGATGGCGAACACGTCTTCTACCACGGCGGCGGCGGCGACACCCACCGCTTTTCCGAGGCCGCCACCATGGTCCTGCAGCGGTTGATGGCTGCCCCGACCGACGAGTCGGATCTGGCCACCCTGCTGGCCGAGGCCGCCGCGGTCGAGCCTGCTGAAGCCGCGGCGGCCCTTACCGATATTCTGAGGGAACTCGCCAGACTGGAATTCGCGGAGCCGGCCGGATGAAACTGGGCGACCTGTCGCTTTTGCAATTGCGCCATCGCCTTGCCGACAACGATCTGGCACTGCGCACCGGCCCCTTTGTCACGCGCATCCACAGCACAATGCCGCAGGTCGCCGACGGCTTGCTGCGGCTCTATGCCGATTTTCAGCTCGACGCCGGCGAATTCTGCGACTTTCATGTCCGCGTCGGTCCGCCGCCTGGCCCGCGTCGCTGGCTGCGGCCGCAAATCAATTTCTGGCTCGACGGCCACTCGCCGTTCAAGCCGCTTCCCGCCGACCATGCCTTCGCCCTGCTGGAATGGGGCCTGAACTGGTGCGTCGCGGGCCACGCCCACCATTACCTGATGCTGCACGCCGCCGTGCTGGAAAAGAACGGCCGCGCCGTGGTGTTGCCGGGGGACCCTGGCGCGGGAAAAAGCACGCTCACCGCTGCGCTGATGCTCTCCGGCTGGCGTCTGCTGTCCGACGAAATCACCCTGGTGGACCGCAACGACGGTCTGCTGGTCGGCCTGGCACGCCCGGTCAGCCTGAAGAACGCCTCCATCGATGTCATCCGTCGGGCCTTTCCCGACGCGGTGATCGGTGCACCTGCGTACGACACGCACAAGGGCACGGTGGCGCATGTGCGACCGAGCGCGGACAGCATCGAGCGCGTCGGCGAAAAAGTGCAGCCGGCCTGGGTCGTGTTCCCCCGCTGGCGCGAGGGCAGCCCGGCTCGCCTGAGTCCGCATTCCCGCGCCGACGCATTTTTGCACACGGCCAGTCACGCCTTCAATTACAGCCTGCTGGGCGGTCTGGGTTTCGAACTCAACGCTGCGCTGATGGATGCCTGCGAGTGCCACGACTTCGAATACTCGCGCCTGGACGATGCGCTGCGAGTCTTTGCGGAATTGGCGGCATGAACTGCCGACCCTTGCTCGATGTCCTGCGCGATCCCGCGCACATGACCACGCTCGACCTGGGAGACTGGGACTTGCTGCTGCGTCAGGCCGGCGCGGCCGGATTGCTGTCCCGGATCGCCGTGCAAGCCGAGACGCTTGGCCTGGACGCCAGCCTGCCGGATGCAGTAAAGCCACACCTGACCGCCGCCCGTACCGTGGCCACCAAGCAACGTCAGGCTGTCCGTTGGGAAGCACGGCGCGTAGCGCAGACTCTGGCGGATATCGACGGCCCCGCTCTGCTGCTCAAGGGCGCCGCCTATGCCATCGCCGGCCTGCCCCCTGCGGCGGGCCGCTTGTTTAGCGACATCGATATTCTGGTGCCGCGCGCCCAACTGGGTCAGGTCGAAGGCGCGCTGCTGCTCGCCGGCTGGCACGCGCAGAAGCAGGACGACTACGATCAGCGCTACTACCGGCGCTGGATGCACGAACTGCCGCCGCTGACTCACATCCGCCGCGGCACCGTGCTGGATGTGCATCACAACCTGCTGCCGGAAACCGCGCGCATCCGCACCCATGCCGGCCCAATTCTGGCCGCCGCCCAGGCTCTGGCCGATCTGCCAGGACTGAGCATCCCGGCCAACACCGATCTGGTGCTGCATTCCGCCTGCCATCTGTTCCACGAAGGGGAATGGGGCCATGGCCTGCGCGATCTGGTCGACCTCGATGCCATGCTGCGCGCCTTCGCTGCCGAACCGGAATTCTGGCCGTCCCTGCTGGCACGCGCGCAAGCCCTCAATCTGGGCCGTCCACTGTATTACGCGCTGGACTGCTGCCGTCGCTGGTTGCATACGCCCATTCCGGCGCACATCATTGCCACCTGTCCATCACGACCGTCCCCCTGGCAGCGCCCGCTGATGCGGCAGCTTTTCGATGCCGGACTGGCTTCGGCGCTTCCCACTTGCCAAGGCCGATTGGTTAAACTGGCCACATTCATCCTGTTTGTGCGCGGCCACTACCTGCGCATGCCTTGGCACCTGCTGCTGCCGCACCTACTGCATCAGGCCTTGAGACGGGATCGTGAGAAAAACTGATGGCCGAACGTCGGATTTTTTTACACTCATCCTTGCCATACAATCCAACGCATTGTTTTGTATGTTGGTTATTTTTCGGCACATAAATTGCTTAAATAATTTGCAATCATGAAAGGTAGCCGCACATGAATACACCTAGCGAAACCAACGCCCATCCGCAAGTCGACGAGCAGCGCCGCCGCCTGACCAAAGGCGGCTTGATCGCACCCGTCGTCATCGGCACCTTGCTTAGCCGCCCGGTGCTGGGCGCAGCGCCGCACAACTGCACGTTGTCCGGCCAGATGTCCGGCAATGTGTCATCGCACGAGCAAGGGGTCTGTTCTACGTTGGGGCTTCCGCCAAGTTACTACGCAGGCCTTTCGCCGGACGCATGGCCAAATGCCACGGAGGATTTCCTCGACGACCAAGGCAGGCCTTTGTTGTTCCGCTTGGCGCCAGGAAGTCAGCCGACCAAATGGTCGGACGCATTCCGTCGCAAGCTTACAAATGGAATCAACACAAATTTCGAAGACGCGACCGTGTGGGATATGTTGAAAGGCGTGCCGGTCAAAAACAACAATGGCAACCCCATACCTAACGCTGTTCTCGAAGTGAAACCCGGGATGAATTCGACCTATGGCCTAGAACTCGGTCAGGAGGCTGTCGCCGCCTACATGAACGCCTTTGACCAGACCAAATTTCCTGTTACAGGAGAACAGGTGATTGCAATGTTCAACGCGGTGATTGTTTCCGGAGGCACCTACGATCCACTAGGCCTGAATTTGGACGCCTCTCAGGTGCTTACCTATTTCAAGAGCCTGCACCCCTGAAAAACGGACTACGTTAGCGCCGCGGATGGCTCCACTCAGATCTTGTGCGCTTGAGCGACCGGATGGAGCGAAATTCAAAGCCTGATGGCTGGTCGATAAGAGTCGGGCGGAAAGAAGCGGTCCCAATCGCGCCACGCTCGCACTGAAGAACAGCATCTTCACCCGCGTGCTGGCCCCCGACCACGCAAGCTGCGCCGGCGCCTTCACCGCGATTGCGCGCCTGGCCGCCTTCGTGCGTGCCCACTGGCTGCGCATTCCCGCGCACCTGGTTCCGCATCTTTTTCACAAAGCCTTCGTCAGCCCCTATCCGCGCACCCCAAAAGCGGCTTGACGCCGGCCGCAGCGCGCGTATAATTCCCGAGCATTCAAGTCAAGTATTATTCAGGAGCCCCGAGATGACCGCGCTAGACCGCATTCGTGACCAAGTCACCACCAACACCGTCGTGCTGTACATGAAGGGCACGCCCCAGTTTCCGCAGTGCGGCTTTTCGTCGCGCGCGGCGCAAGTGCTGCAGGCCTGCGGCCTGAAGGATTTTCTGGCGGTCAATGTGCTGGCCGACCCGGAAATTTTTGAAAACCTGAAGTACTACGCCAACTGGCCGACTTTCCCCCAGCTTTACGTCAAGGGCGAGTTGGTCGGCGGCTGCGACATCATGATCGAGATGTACCAGAAGGGCGAAATCCAGAAACTTCTGGAAGAAGCGCAGGCCGCCTGACGCCGCGCCCGGAATGCAAAAAAGCCGACTGCGTGTCGGCTTTTTTGTTGCCCCGTCATCCGCGTTCCCGGGCAATCATCGGACTTCATCCGCCTCGGGCACGGCATCCATTCCCAGTTCGTGAATCTTGCGCGTCAGGGTGTTGCGGCCCCAGCCGAGCAGGTGCGCAGCCTCAATCCGCCGCCCGCCGGTATGGCGCAGCGCCACCTCGATCAGCGTTTTTTCATAGGCCTGGGTGAGATCGTCGAGAATCGCCGCCTCGCCCCGCGCCAGCCGTGCGCTCGCCTCGGCCGCCAGGCTTTGCAGCCAGTCGCCCGCTTGCGGCACGATGTTGCCCTGCATCAGGTCGGCGGGCAGATCGCTTGTCTCGACCACCTGACCGGGCGCCATCACGGTCAGGTAATGGCAGACGTTTTCGAGCTGGCGCACGTTGCCCCTCCACGGCAGGTTGACCAGCGTCCTGAGCGCGGCCTCCGACACCCCCTTGGCCTCCATTCCCAGCTCGCGCGCACTTTTTTGCATGAAATGCCGCACCAGCAGGGGGATGTCCTCGCGCCGCTCGCGCAGCGCCGGCAGCCGCAGGCGGATGACGTTGAGGCGGTGAAACAGGTCCTCGCGAAACATCCCTTCGCGCACCCGCACCTCCAGGTCCTGGTGGGTGGCGGCGATCACCCGCACGTTGACCTTGATCGGCGTGTGCCCGCCGACGCGATAGAACTGGCCATCCGACAACACCCGCAGCAAGCGGGTCTGCAGTTCGGCCGGCATGTCGCCGATCTCGTCCAGGAACAGGGTGCCGCCATCGGCCTGCTCGAAGCGGCCGCGCCGCTGCGCCGCCGCGCCGGTGAAGGCGCCGCGCTCGTGGCCGAACAATTCGGATTCCAGCAAGTCCCGGGGAATGGCTGCGGTGTTCAACGCAATGAACGGCCCGCTGGCGCGCGGACTGTGGCGGTGCAGGGCACGCGCGACCAGCTCCTTGCCGCTGCCCGATTCTCCGGTGATCAGCACCGTCGCGTGCGACTGGGCGAGGCGTCCGATGGCGCGGAACACTTCCTGCATCGCCGGCGCCTGGCCGAGCATTTCGGTCATCGGCGCCTCGCTCGGCGCCGGCGTGTCGCGGCTGGCATTTTCGGCGAGCGCGCGCCGCACCAGCTCCAGCGCCTGATCGACGTCGAACGGCTTCGGCAGATATTCGAACGCGCCGCCCTGAAACGCCGCCACCGCGCTGTCGAGGTCGGAATACGCGGTCATGATGATGACCGGCACCTTGGGCAGGCGCTCCTTCAGCGCCTGCAGCAACTCCAGGCCGGACACGCCCGGCATGCGGATGTCGGACAGCACCGCGGCAGGTGTGCTGCGTTCCAGTTCACGCAGCGCATCGCTGGCCGAACTGAAGGTCATGCACGGAATATCCTCGCGCAACAGGGCTTTTTCCAGCACCCAGCGGATGGAGCGGTCATCGTCGATGATCCAGACGCAGCTTGGTTTCGTCATGGCGTTCAGGTGGGAAGCGGAAGAAAAATCGAAAATACAGTATGGCCGGGGCGGCTTTCGCAGTCGATGGTGCCGTGGTTCTGGGCAACCAGCGTCTGCGCGACGGCAAGCCCGAGCCCGCTGCCGCCCTCGCGCCCGGATACCAGCGGATAAAAAATCTGCTCGCGGATCTCTTCGGGGATGCCGGGGCCATTGTCGATGATCTCGACCCGCAGGCCCAGCCGGTAGCGGCGGCTCTCCAGCGTGATCTGCCGCGCCACCCGGGTCCTGAAGATGATTTCGCCCTGGCCATGCCCATGCCCGTTACCTTGCATTGCCTGCACGGCATTGCGCGCGATGTTGAGCGTGGCCTGGATCAGCTGTTCGGCGTCGGCGCGGATTTCCGGCAGGCTGACGTCGTAGTCGCGGCGCAGCAGCACGCTCGGCGTTTCGGCCAGGATCAGGCTGCGCACGCGCTCCAGCACTTCGTGAATGTTGACCGCACCAAAACGGGGCATGCGGTGTGGCGTCAGCAGACGCTCCATCAGCGACTGCAGGCGGTCCGATTCCTTGATGATGACCTGGGTGTATTCGCGCAGGCTCTCGCGCGGCAGTTCGTACTCCAGCAATTGCGCCGCGCCGCGAATGCCGCCGAGCGGATTCTTGATTTCGTGCGCCAGGTTGCGCAGCAGGTCGCGGTTGGCCTCCTGCTGCAGGCGCGCCTGCTCCAGCCGGGCGATGCGCAGGTGGGGATCGACTGCCCGCATCTCGATCAAGATCGCATGCAGCGGCGTATCCAGCGGCGAAATGCTGCACCCCAGGCGAATCGGCGGATGGCTGCTCACGGCCACCTCGAGTTCGTATTCGATGACGGTTTCCTGCTCGCTGCGCGCGGTCCGGATTGCCGCGCGCAGCTCGGGACTGCGTTCAAACACATGATCGGCGGCGTCTCCAACCAGCAGCGCGCCCGATACACCGAGCAGCGTTTCGGCCGCCGGATTGACGTACAGGATGCGGTCGTCCGCATCCAGCACCAAGGCGCCGGTGGACAGGCAATCAAGTCCGGAAAATTCGCTTGGGGAAGGCGGCATCATGCTCATTCACTCACTGAAGCACTGATTGTGCCAGAGCAAGGGAGCCGGGCGTTTACTTCAGACTGGCCAGTTCGCGCTGGATCGAGGTGACGTTCTGCTCGTGCTGCTGCACGGTGGCGTGCAATTTTTTCACGCGATTGAGATACGTTGCGTCGGTCGCGCGCTCGCCGGGCTGCAGACGCTCGCCCAGCGCCAACTGGCGGCGCGCCTCGTCGGCATTGCGGCGCTCGTCGGCAATTTCGTCCTGCAGCACCTGGCGGCGGATATCGTCGCGGCGTTTCTGCGTGCCGGTATCAATGCGCGGAAAATCCGCCGGGCTGGGATTGTAGGATGCCCGCCGGGGTGTTTTCTCCCGGTTCGGAAGCGGCGCTGGGGCGCCTGGAAGTTCGATGCGCTTGGCGCCCTTCCTGTAGACATCGGTAAACGTCACCCGCCCGCTTTCGTCGACGTACTTGTAGATTTCCGCCTGCGCGGGCGCAGCCAGGATCAGACACAGCAGGAAGGAAAAGCGGGCGATTGGCATGGGATCAAGTGTAACGTCCCATTTGTTAACGGCCATACGCCGGCAATCTTGACCGCCGAAGGCCGGCAATAAAAAAGGGCGGCCGAAGCCGCCCCGCTTGTTGCGCACGCCGCGATTACAGCGAGTAATACATCGCGAACTCGGCCGGGTGCGTGGTCATGCGGAACTTGGTGACATCCTCCATCTTCAGTTCGATGTAGGCGTCGATCATGTCATTGGTGAACACGCCGCCGCGGGTCAGGAACTCGCGATCCTTGTCGAGCTCGTCCAGCGCCATGTCCAGGCTGTGGCAGACCTTCGGGACCAGCGCCTCTTCTTCCGGCGGCAGATCGTACAGGTTCTTGTCCGACGGGTCGCCGGGGTGAATCTTGTTCTGGATGCCGTCCAGGCCCGCCATCATCAGCGCGGCAAAGCACAGATAGGGGTTGGCCATGGGATCGGGGAAGCGGGTCTCGATGCGGCGGGCCTTTTCGCTGGCTGCGATCGGAATGCGGATCGACGCCGAGCGGTTACGTGCCGAGTACGCCAGCATCACGGGGGCCTCGAAGCCGGGCACCAGACGCTTGTACGAGTTGGTCGACGGGTTGGTGATCGCGTTCAGCGCCTTGGCGTGCTTGATGACGCCGCCAATGAAGTACAGGCTCAGCTCGGACAGGCCGGCATACCCGTTGCCGGCGAACAGGTTCTTGCCGTCCTTCCACAAGGACATGTGCACGTGCATGCCGGAGCCGTTGTCGCCGACGATGGGCTTGGGCATGAAGGTCGCGGTCTTGCCGTAGGCGTGGGCGACGTTGTGCACGATGTACTTCAGGATCTGCGTCCAGTCGGCGCGCTTGGTCAGCGTGCTGAACTGGGTGCCGATTTCGCACTGGCCTGCGGTGGCGACTTCATGATGGAACACTTCCACCGGCACGCCGGCTTCTTCCAGCGCCAGCACCATGGCTGCGCGGATGTCCTGCAGGCTGTCGACCGGCGGCACCGGAAAGTAACCGCCCTTGACGCCGGGACGGTGGCCGATGTTGCCGGCCTCGAATTTTTCAGCCGACGACCAGGCCGCTTCCTCGGAATTGATTTTCACGCCGCAGCCCGACATGTCTTCGTGCCAGGTGATCGAATCGAAGATGAAGAATTCGGGTTCGGGGCCGAAGTAGGCGGTGTCGGCAATGCCGGTGGACT
This sequence comes from Thiobacillus sp., assembly GCA_019459055.1. Taxonomy (GTDB): domain Bacteria; phylum Pseudomonadota; class Gammaproteobacteria; order Burkholderiales; family Thiobacillaceae; genus Thiobacillus. The sequence continues at coordinate 199,547 of JAIBEI010000050.1, forward strand.
TCAAATACGCTTCGGCGCGGCGGGCCACCGAGCGCGGGTCGCGCTCGTAGCCCTTGCCGTCGGACGGCTCGATCACGTCACAGGTCAGGATGATCGTGGGCTCGTCGAAGAAGGGGTCCATGTAGGCCGTATCGGGATCGGCTTTCAGCAGCATGTCGGAAGCCTGGATGCCTTTCCAGCCGGCAATCGAGGAGCCGTCGAAGGGATGGCCATCCTCGAACCACTCCTCGGTCACAAGACGTGCAGGAATCGACACGTGCTGCTCCTTGCCGCGGGTGTCGGTAAAGCGCAGGTCAGCGAATTTTACTTCGTTGTCCTGAATCATCTTGATCACGTGTAACGCATCCATGCTGAATCTCCTCGCTGAAGTAAATAACGGCACCACGATGGAGCGCCGCAATGATGTATTAAAACTTTTTGGAACATAGCAGCAACCGTGCCATGTATGAAATCGAACGTAGGGCATTGTGCCACAAGGCCCTTACCACGGGATAGTACGGCCCCGCTTTTGTCTACGCACCATTACCATGCACCAACGAAATTTAGCGCACCGTTTTGGTGCAAATTGAACCGGTCGCAGGGAATTTCAAATTTTCATATACTGGATTAACCCAGATTGTTGGGGCGCGTAGGGGCATTCCGTGCACCGTTTGACGCCCGAAGGTGCACAGAGTGCACCCTACGCAAAGCATCTCGCCCGAATGAACAATCTTGGTTTAACAATAAAGGAGCCCAACATGGGACGCATCACCGAGCTGCTTGACACCGCCCACAGCCGCAGCCGGGCTCATTCCTGGTCTTTTGCGGGCGCCATGCTTCCGCACGAAGCGCACGAATTGAGGCAACTCGCACCCGGGACGCGCCTGATCGACGTGCGCTCGCGCGCGGAACTCGAACTGAGCGGCGTCATTCCAGATGCACTGCATGTTGAATGGCAATCCTGGCCGGGCTGGGTGCTCAATCCCCATTTCATGGCACAGCTCACCCAGGCCACCGATCCGGAAGCGCTGCTGATCTTCATCTGCCGCAATGGCGCGCGTTCGCATGGTGCGGCAGCCGCCTGCACCGAGACCGGTCGTGGCAATTGCTACAACGTGCTGGAAGGCTTCGAGGGCGACCTCAACAAGGCCACCGGCCACCGCAACGAGCTCAACGGCTGGAAATACCGCGGCCTGCCCTGGGCCCAAAGCTGAACGGAAAACCCGGCGCGGCCGCTTAGCCGCTAAAATACGGCCGCCATGACCGACCGCTACGCCGTATTCGGGCACCCGATTGCCCACTCCAAATCCCCGTTGATCCATGCCGCCTTTGCCCGCCAGACCGGTCAGGACATGACGTACGAGGCGATCCTCGCGCCGACCGACGGCTTTGCCGACAGCGTGGCCGCTTTCATCGCGGCGGGCGGGCGCGGCGCCAACGTCACCGTGCCGTTCAAGGAACAGGCGTTTGCGCTGGCGAACCGTCTCAGCCCGCGCGCCGAACACGCGGGTGCGGTGAACACGCTGGCGTTCGATGCCGACGGCATTTTCGGCGACAACACCGACGGCGCCGGACTGGTGGCCGATCTCATCCGCAACCTGCGCTGCCCGCTTGCCGGCAAACGCATCCTGCTGGTGGGGGCCGGCGGCGCGGCACGCGGAGTGATCGGGCCGCTGCTCGACCAGCAACCCGCAGCGCTCGTCATCGCCAACCGCACCGTCAGCCGCGCCCAGGAACTCGCCCAACAGTTCGGCCACGGCGTCCGCGCATGCGGCTTCGATGGCCTCGACGCGCCCTTCGATCTCGTCATCAACGCCACCGCCGCCAGCCTGGCCGGTGAACTGCCGCCGCTGTCGCCGCGCCTGTTCACCGCCGACACCCTTGCCTACGACATGATGTACGGACGCGACACCCCCTTCCTCGCCTTCGCGCGCGCGCACGGCGCGGCCACCGCCGACGGCCTCGGCATGCTGGTCGAACAGGCGGCCGAGGCGTTTTATCTGTGGCGCGGCGTGCGCCCCGACACCACCCCCGTCATCGCGAGCCTGCGCCAAGACCGCCTGGAAGGCGAGAGTCTGGCGGCGTCCCCCCTGCGGGGTCTGCGCTAGATCCCGGAAACCACAGTTGACCGCCCATCCCCTTATGGACTTGCGCATGAATTCTGATTTATCTGCCTTCGGCCAGCTTCCCCATCCGGGCGAATCCGCCACGCGTTCACCGTGGTTTCCAGGATGATGCGCGCAGCGTTACGCTGGCTGGGCAAGGGCATCGCCCTGGCGATCGCGCTGGTGCTGCTGTATCAGCTGTGGGTCTTCGCGCATGTGCTGTGGTGGGCCGACCACAACCCCACCTCCACCGCCTTCATGGCAGCCGGCCTCGCGCGCCAGCAGGACAAGAACCCCGACGCCGAGCTGCGCCACAAGTGGGTGCCCTACGACCGCATTTCCATCCACCTCAAGCGCGCCATCGTCGCCGCCGAGGACGCGAAATTCATCGAACACGAAGGCTTCGACGTCGAGGGCATCCAGGCCGCCGTCGAAAAGAACCTGAAGAAAGGAAAACTCGTAGCCGGCGGCTCCACCATCAGCCAGCAGCTCGCCAAGAACCTGTTCCTCTCCGGCGAGCGCAGTTTCATCCGCAAGGGCCAGGAAGCGGTCATCACCCTGATGATCGAAGCCACCTGGAGCAAGCAGCGCATCCTCGAGGTCTATCTCAACGTCATCGAGTGGGGCAACGGCATCTACGGCGCCGAAGCCGCCGCCCGCCGCTATTACAAAACCTCCGCCGCCAACCTCAGCCGCGACCAGGCCGCCCGCCTGGCCGCGATGGTGCCCAACCCGCGCCTGTATGAAAACAACCGCGGCTCGCGCACGTATCAGCGGCGTGTTGCGGTCATCAAACGCTACATGGGTTACTCGCAGGTGCCGCGCTGAATGGCCGCAGGCGCGTTCACCGCTCCCGCAAACTCTCTCCCGTCACCTGCATCAGGGGACTCAGGAAATATTCGATCACCCGCCGCTTACCCGTCTTGACCTCGACCGTCACGGCCATGCCGGGGCTTAGCCGCACCGTCTTGTTTTCCACGCGCAATGTGTCCTTGGCGAGCTTCACCCGCGTGGAATAAATCAGCCCCAGCTTTTCGTCCTGAATCGCGTCGGACGACACCTGAGTGATGGTGCCGTGCAGGGTGCCGTATTTGGTGAACGGGAAGGTTTCCACCTTCACGTCAGCATCCTGCCCCGGGTTCACAAAACCGATGTCCTTGTTGGGCAGCATGGCCTCGACTTCGAGCACATTGTCTGTGGGCACGATCACCATCAGAGGTTGGGCAGGCGTCACCACACCACCGACGGTATGCACGGCGAGTTGCTGTACGGTTCCCGCAACTGGTGCGGTCATGTGCATCAGGCGGCCGCGCTGATCGGCCTTGACCAGTTCCTGTTCCAGCGAGGCGGCTTTTTGTGTGGAAAGGTTGTGCTGATCCAGCAATTGCCGGCGCGTTTCGGCGGCCAGCGTGGCTTGCTGCCGTTGCGCTTCCATCAGGGCGGCGCGGATTTCAACAACCTTGGATCGGCTGCTTGCCAAATCCTGTTCCTGCTCGATGCGGGCCTGTTCGCGCTCCAGATAACCGTGCTGGGAGATAAAGTTTTCCTTCACCAGCTTCTGATAATCCTGCGCGCGCTGGCGTGCGATGGGAACAGTTTGTTCAAGCTTGACGACCTGATCCTGCGTGGATTGAAGTTCGGCCTTGCGTCGGGCGAGTTCGGCCTGCAATTGCAGCTGGCGTGCCTGATATTCCTGGTATTGGGCAGCGGCCTGCCTTTGCTCGGCAAGTAGGCGGGCAGCATCGGCGCCGACCAGCGGTTGCAGCCGGGGTGGGGCACCGCTCGCCAGCGCAGTCAGCAGGGCTTGCGCACGAAGCGCCTCCAGCCGCGCAGTCAGGGTTTCGTTGTGCAGCCTGTCGCTGTCGGCGGTGGCGGTGGTGGCATCAAGTTCGATCAGCACCTGCCCCAACTGAACCACCTGTCCGTCACGTACGTAAATCGCTTTGACCACAGCAGTTTCCATCGGCTGGATCACTTTGGTGCGGTCGTTGGGAATGATCTTGCCGACCGCCGTGGCCACCACATCAATGCGACCGAAAATGGCCCACAACACGGCGATCAGGGCGAAGGCCATGATGAGCCAAAGTGCGATGCGTGGTGCGGGATGCACTGGCGTGTCGCGCAGGGAGAGTGCTGCGGGCAGGAACTGGGCTTCGTGGGGTTGGAGACTTGGGCTGTCCGTTGCTTTCCGCTGCGACCAGGCGTGGCGGAAAATTTTGGCGTAACGCTTGAAGAGATCGGCGAAGGCGTGGCGTTTCATCGGCAACTCTTAAAGGCGCTTCTATAAACCGTCGTCGCGAGGAGCGAAGCGACGTGGCGATGCAGAAATTCCTGTTTAAACAAAGCGCTGGATTGCTGCGCTTCGCTCGCAATAACGAAAAATGACATTATTATGAAGTGCCCTCAAGCATGTTGCAGCCGATGCAGCCGCGAGTAATGCCCCGCCTCATGTTCCAGCAATTCCGCATGCGTACCGGCCTCGACAATCTGCCCATGATCCATCACCAGGATTCGGTTGGCGTGGCGCACGGCTGATAGGCGGTGGGCGATGATGATGACGGTGCGGCCCTGGCAAATGGCCTGCATGTTGCTCTGGATGATGCGCTCGGATTCGTAATCCAGCGCGCTGGTGGCTTCATCGAAGATCAGGATGCGCGGCTCGCTGATCAGTGCACGCGCAATGGCGATGCGCTGACGCTGGCCACCGGACAGGGTCGAGCCATGTTCGCCAACCATGGTGTCGTAGGCTTCGGGAAGTTCCAGAATGAATTCGTGCGCACCGGCCAGCTTGGCCGCCTGGATCACCTGCTCCAGCGGCGCACCAGGATCGGCCAGCGCAATGTTCTCCCGCAAGGTGCGGTTGAACAGCACGTTCTCCTGCAACACCACGCCAATCTGGCGGCGCAGGCTGGCCGCATCGATCAGGGTCAAGTCGATGCCGTCAATCAATACCCGGCCGCGTTCTGGCACGTATAGGCGTTGGATCAGTTTGGTCAGTGTGCTCTTGCCCGAACCGGAGCGACCGACGATGCCGATGACTTCACCGGGCTCGATATCGAGGGCGATGCTTTTAAGCACTTCGGGGGTGTCGGGCCGGTAACGGAACTGCACCTGATCGAAGGTGATCCGCCCAGCAATCGGCGGCAGGCTGCTCTTGGAGCCGGCCGCTTCGGTGGGAGCGTTGAGGATATCGCCCAGGCGCTGGACGGAAATGCCGGTCTGCTGGAAGTCGGTCCACAGCTGCGCCAGCCGCATGATGGGCTGCGCCACGCGACCGGCCAGCATATTGAAGGCGATGAACTGGCCGACTGTAAGCTGGCCTTCGATCACCAGCTTGGCGCCCAGCCACAGGGTGCCCACGGTGACAAGCTTGCCCACCAGATTGGTGCTCTCGTGCGCCACGGTCGATAGCGTCGCGGACTTGAATCCGGCTGACACATAATTTGCCAGCTGGGCATCCCAACGGCGCTGCATCTGTGGCTCCACCGCCATGCTTTTGAGGGTATCGATGCCGGATACGGCTTCGACCAGAAAGGCCTGGTTCTCGGCGCCGCGATTGAACTTCTCGTGCAGCCGGGCGCGCAATAGCGGCGTGACCAGCAGGGCAATCACGAAGTACAACGGCAAAGACGCCAGCACCACCAGCGTGAGCCAGCCGCTGTAGAACAGCATCACACCGATGAACACCACCGAGAACAGCACGTCGAGCACGACGGTGATCGAGTTGCCGGTGAGGAAAGTACGGATGTTTTCCAACTCCCGAACGCGGGCGACCGAATCGCCCACCCGGCGTGCCTGGAAATAGCCCAGTGGCAAATGCAGCAGATGGCGGAACAGCCGCGCACCCAGTTCCACGTCGATTCGACTGGTGGTATGAGCAAAGACGTAGCTACGCAGGCCGGACAGCACCACTTCGAAGATCGATACCACCAGCAGGCCAAATGCAATGACATCCAGCGTCGTCAATCCCCGATGCACCAACACCTTGTCCATCACCACCTGGAAAAACAATGGGGTGACGAGCGCAAAGAGATTGAGCACAAATGACACCAGCAGCACTTCGTAGAGCAACCTTCGGTATTTGACAACGGCAGGAATGAACCAGGAAAAATCGAACTTCGCCATCTCGCCGATAATCGAGGCGCGTGAAGAGAACAGGATGAGTTTGCCGTTCCAGCGCAACAATAATTCGTCGCGCGAAACCACCGTTGGACGCTCAGCCTTGGGGTCGTGAATCAGCGCCTTGTCGGAATCGTAGCGCGCGAGAATGAAATAGCCCCCCGAATTATCCGCCGCCATGGCAGGCAACGGGGTACGGTCCAGCCTGTCGAGTGAGATCTTGGCAGTCTTGGCCTGCAAACCGAGGTGCTTGGCGGCGAGCAGTATTTCGGACTCGCCAAAATCCACGCCCGATGCCTTGAACTGATGAGCGAGTTGGCCGGGGTCGGCGGCAATCTGGTGGAAGCGCGCCAGCATCACCAGGCAGGTGAGGCCGGTGTCCAACGCGGCGGCTCGCGGGGATTCTTGTTCTGTCATGGGTAACTCGATGTGGGTGTAAGAACCCCCCGCTGCCTTGCTTCCCATGTGGGTCGAAAGGCATGGGGAATCAACAACAGAGTTACTGCCAGTTGGCCGCGATCACAGAATCCAAATTCGACTGATAGGCTGGCGGTAGCGTGGTCTGCCCTGCGGTAGGCGGAGAAAAACTTGCCATCGCATTCACCAAATTGTCGACCTGACTATCGTACAGTGTCATGCCATCCGCGGTCTTGAATTGCTCGACATGATAAGCAGTGCCGAGATACCAATCCTTGATCACCAGCATGTCGGCAGTACCGATAATGCTGACCTCCAGGTCGTTGGCGACTTTGCTGAACCATATCTGATCGGCGGCAATACCGGACAAAAATTGTGCGATATCGGTATTCCCAGCGGTTGTATCGTTTTCAACCACGGTATCGGCGCCATAGTCGCGTCCCATGATGTACGTGTCATTGCCCTTTCCACCGGCCAGGATGTCGGCCCCGCCCATGCCATCCAGGGTGTCGTTGCCGGTGTCACCAGACAGCGAATTAACGGCGCCATTGCCGATGAGTACGTTGTCGAGCGCATTGCCGGTGCCGTTGATCGCTGCAGCACCGGTCAGGGTGAGATTCTCGACGTTGCTGGACAAAGTGAAGGTCGCACTGGCCAGCACCAGATCCGTGCCCTCATTCGATCGTTCAGTAATAGTTTCCGTCGAAACATCGACTACATATGTATCATTCCCGAGCCCACCCAACATTTTGTCGGTGCCGCCCAAGCCGTCAAGCCAGTCGTTGCCCGCGCCGCCAGTCAGGGTGTTATTGGCGGCATTACCAATCAACGTGTTATCCAGAGCATTGCCCGTTCCATTAATCGAGCTATAGCCGGTCAGGACCAAGTTCTCCAGATTGTTGTTAAGCTGATAAGAAACGCTGCTGTATACCGTGTCGGCGCCTTCGTTGGCATATTCAGTCACCACATCTTTAGTTTCGCTGACGTAATATCTGTCATCGCCCACCCCGCCCAGCATGGTGTCGTTGCCGTCCTGGCCATCGAGTGTGTCGTTACCTAAGCCGCCTTCCAGCCTGTTGTTGGCACCATTGCCTGTGATCAGGTTGTCCAAATCGTTGCCAGTTCCATTGATGGCCATACTACCAATCAGGGTTAGCTGCTCAAGATGCGCGCCCAAGCTATAAGTAATGCTGGCTTCGACCTTGTCCATGCCCTCATCGGCCTGCTCGACAATCAGGCTGTTGGAACTCAGCACATAAATATCGTCGCCGACGCCGCCGTTCAGGGTATCGTTGCCTCCGCCGCCCACCAGCCGGTCATTGCCGGCGCCTCCGGTCAGTTCGTTATTGCCGCTATTGCCATAGAGATTATTGCTCTTTTCGTTGCCGGTGCCGTTGATGTCAGAGCTTCCAAGCAGGTAAAGATTTTCGAGGTTGCCTCCCAGGGTATACGAGATGGTCGAATGCACGCTGTCCGTACTCGAAGATGAATTCTCGATAACCTGATCAAATTCGCTATCCACATAGTAGGCGTCCCCGCCGCCACCCCCTTGCATTACATCGTCACCAAGCCCGCCGTCAAGAACGCCGCCCCCTTCGGCTGCATAAATCGTGTCATTCCCAGCACCGCCATAGATGTCCACGGCAGCCTGGTAGTAATACGTTGTATTCCCACTCTGGTGAGAAAACACTTTTGATCCCCGCGCATCGATTATGTTGTCCAGAGAATTCCCATAGAGGGATGCGTCCGAGACATAACCGGACATCCTGAGGCTTTCGATGTTGCCGGCCATCGTGAAAGTTCCGGTATAGCCAAGATTCCCTTTTTCCTCGCTGACTGCATTGATCACTATTCGGTCATAACCTTCACCTTCCCCCTCCACCAGGATGTCGTCGTAACCATCCAGATAATAGACATCATCGCCACTGCCCCCCACCAGGGTATCGATACCCAAGCGGCCCGTCAGATAGTCGTTGCCCGCACCGCCCATCAACACGTTGGCAGCATCGTTACCGGTTAGAGAATTGTTCAACTCATTGCCAACGCCATTGATCGCGGCGCTGCCGGTGAGAGTCAAATTTTCCACATGTTCAGGCAAACTATAAGAAATGCTGGCAAGGACTCTGTCAGAGTCGCCCTCATTGGCTCGTTCGACCACCAAGTCACCCGGGTTGTCGACGTAATAGGTGTCGCTGCCCAATCCGCCTTCCAGAACATCGGCCCCCGCCCCGCCATCCAGAGAATTATCTCGACTATTACCGATAATCCGGTTATCCAACGCATTGCCGGTCGCCTGATAACCCGCCGATTCGGCCAGCACCAGATTCTCAAGCTCGGCCGGCAACAGCACTGCCGCGCTGCTGGTCCATACCAGGGTGTCGATCCCTTCACCGGACAATTCGACGATGGTGTCGTTGTCATCGGCGATATAGGTGTCGTCGCCCGCGCCTCCCACCAGGCTGTCCGCGCCGGCACCGCCGTCCAGCAGGTCGTTGCCGGCACCGCCCTGGAGCGTGTCCTGCCCCGCGCCGCCGTATAGCAAATCGTCTCCGGCGGTGCCAGTTATGCTGCCGTTGCCGCTGACCAAGCTGAAGGGGCTGTTGATATCCGCGGCGCTCAATTGACTGCCATCGGCGAAGAAAAAAGCCTCGATGCTATTGCTCGGCTGCCTGAACCATTCCTGCAGGGTGACACTGTCTTCCCGGCCGGCAAAGCCAATCCGCAAATCGGCGTTGACGCGTGAAATGATCATGTGCTCGGGGAGAACATCGCTGGCAAAGTACAGGTTATCCACGCCGGCGCTATCCAGAATGCGGTCCTGACCCAGACCCAGTTCCCGGTAATCGTCGTTCCCGGCACCGCCCACCAGATAATCGTCGCCAGCCCCACCGTCGAGACGATCGTTTCCGTCCTCGCCGTACAGAACATCGTTGCCCTCCCCGCCGTACAGATGGTCGTCTCCGTATCCACCGTAGAGCAGGTCCTGCCCCTGATCGCCACGCAACAGGTCGTTACCAAATTCGCCCCACAACGTGTCGTTGCCGTCTGCTCCGATCAGTGTGTCATCGAGCGCTGTTCCGTACAGTGTGTCATTGCCGGACGTGCCTTCCTGCACCAACAGAACCTGGTTCAGTTCGCTTGCCAGGAGCACCGTACCGTCAGCGAACTCGAAGCGTTCGATTATCTGGCTGTAGTCGCTGGAGTTGAACCAGGAATAGATGACAATCTGGCCGCCATCCGACAGGGTGATTTGCAAGCTGCCATACTGCTTCTCGAATTGCGCATCCTCGAGATGGATACCTGTGCCGAAACGCAGCGTATTGTTGCCGCCGCCTTCACTGACATTAAGGTTGCCATCGCCAGCGTCATACAGGTACAGATCATCACCCGCACCACCGGAGGCATAACCGCCGCCCGGACCCACCGCCAGGATGTCATTGCCGTCGCCGCCATATAGCGAGTCGTAGCCCGTGCCCCCCTCCAGAATATCGTCTCCGCTGTAGCCATACAGCGTGTCGTTGCCGTCACCACCACGCAGGGTATCGCTGAAGTTGTTGATGCCGTACAAGGCATCGTTTCCGGTCGTACCCACCTGGGTCAACGCTTGGCGGGTCAGCGCATCGGCGCTCCACACGGTGCCGTCGGCGAAGCGTATTTCATCCACCCAGGCACGGCCATCGGTGTAACTGAACCAGCCCTTTACGGTAACCCGGTCACTGCCGTTGACATGGGCCAGCAGCAAGTCGCTGCCCACCCGGCTGACCAGGACATCCTCAGCCGCAATTCCGGCACCGTATATCACTGCATCCTGGCCTCCTGTTTCCACCAAGTTGTCCTGACCATCACCCAGTTCGAACCGATAGCTATCATCGCCTAGGCCGCCGGCCAGGCTGTCGTTGCCGCTGCCGCCGACCAGTTGGTCGTTACCGCTGCTGCCATTAAGGGTATCGTTACCCGCCAGGCCGTAAAGAGTCGTGGCCTGGCCGGGCAGCGAGGTCAGTACATCGTCGCCCCCCGTACCGCTTTGCACCGTCAGGTTCTGCCGGATCCATTCGGGCATCCATACCGTGCCGTCGGCGAACTCGATGCGCTGCACCAGGGCAGCGCCGGTTGCCAGCCAATTGGACAACACAAGGGTGTCGCCCGTGCTCGTGATATTGAGCAGCAGATTCTGCGCGGCGTCGGCGCCCAGCGAAATATCATCGGGAGTCAGGCCAGCCTCCAGCCGCAGCGTGTTGATGCTGCCATCGTCGGTTTCAACGATGGTGTCGCTGCCCTGCCCACTGGAATAGACGTAGAGGTCGGCACCTTCTCCGCCGATCAGCAGGTCATTGCCTTCGCCGCCGGCCAGGGTGTCATCGCCGCTTTCGCCATAAAGCGCATCGTTGCCGCCATTACCCAGCAGGGTATCCGGCAGGCTGCTCCCCCGAAGCGTGTCGTCGCCCGCGCCCCCCTCCACATGAAAGCCGCTACCCAGCAAATCCGTGTAGGAAACCGTCGTGCCATCGGCAAACTCGAAGAGCTCGATTGAGCAGCTGTTGGCCGCATCGTTGGCATCGAAGTTGTGGAGGATCAACTTGCCCGCGGGGTCGCCGCCGATCCACACTTCCAGGGTGCCCGCTTCACCTGGCGCCAGACGCACGTCCTGCATGCCGATACCCACTCCAAACCGCACCAGATTGGGCGCTGGGGTGCCATCGGGCATGCTGTGTCCGCTCGTGTCATAAATATGGTCGACACCGTCGCCGCGCTCATAGAGATAAACGTTGCCTCCGCCTGCGCCGACCAGAGTGTCGTCGCCGCGTCCACCCCGTAAAACGGAGCCGCCGCCGCTGGCGCTCAACAGGTTTCCGGTCGCGCTGCCCACCAGCAGGGCGCCGGCTTCGCCGGTGGTCTGGTCGGCGACATCCTGTGAATTGCGCGCATACAGGGCATCCAGGCCAAAGACGCTGCCATCGGCCAATTTAACCCAACCCACGCAGCCGTCCATCACCAATAGCGAATCCGCGGTGCTGTAGCGCAGTTGCAGCATGCCCGGGTACCGGG